>JBAZNY010000004.1:0-129341 GCA_041649025.1 Bdellovibrionales bacterium
CATACGTTCGTCCATAACCGAACTCTCCTTCCATGGCATTCCGGCCTCCTTCTCCTGCTGCATCAGGAGAAAAAGTGTAACCCATGTGTCCGGTACAAAACGTCACCTATGTGTCAGAACGTTCAAACCACTTAGCAACCACCCATCAAAAAGTTGGGCAGTTTTTGGCGGGGTGGTTGGGCAATTTGCTCTCAAACTTGCCTATCATGCAGTGGACTATAACAAAGACAGACGTTGCTCTTGATCAGTTGGACTGGTCCATCAGATTGTTGATAGACTATAAATCATATCCATCTTCCATAACTCTTGCTGGCGCGGCAGAAGAGGTTTTAGGTAAAAATCTCTCGGAAGAAAGCGCAATTGATATACTCAAGCCTCACATTGACGTAGTATTTGATCCTCTCTTTGAAAAAGAAGATCGGGATAAACTGCTCAATAAAACAAAAAACGCATTTAAACACTGGTCGTTTACAGAAGACGCCCTTGAAATCGACATAGAAAGCGAAACACTTCAGTACATCTTTAGGGCTATGTATAATCTTTTCGTTTATAATCACAGCATATCGAGTGAAACGCCAAGATTTTTGAAATGGCTTAAAACAAATCGACCGGAATTGTGGCGAGATGATTTTGATAAAATGCTCGCGTTTAAGTGATCAGTCGGTAGCACCGAATTACTTCATCTTCCTCCTTCAAACTTCCCCATAGCAGCACGAGCCAGAACCTTTTTACCAGTACACGGCAATCGATGACTGCACTCGCATCAGGGTTCTGAAGATTTATGACAAGCACAATCAGGCCACGGCCATTGCATTTATGAAAGAGGTCATAGATCGCTTGCCTTTCCGAATACTCGTTGTTCAAACGGATAATGGCTCCGAGTTCCAATCTCACTTCCACTGGTTCTTAAGGGATATGGATATCCAGCATGCCTACATTAAGCCACGGACACCCAGATTAAATGGAAAGGTCGAGCGATCTCATCGCATTGATAATCAGGAGTTCTATCAACTCCTCGATAAAGAAGGCATCTCGGATAACATCATTCTCTATAACGAGAAGCTTCGTGAATGGGAGGATTACTACAATCTCCATCGACCCCATGGCGCCCTATCTGGACAGACGCCTTACGAGAGATTAAAACTCAAAACGGGACCCGCCATGTAACCCGTCTGTTTGGACTCTACACGGGGGTGCAAATGCACCCCTTTTTTATTGGTCTTGGGGTTGTAAGGGTTTTACCTGCGACGAAGTCCTCCGAAGCTGCACAGCAGCGTAGGAGGAAGCCACAAAGCCCTGTTAAATCAGCTCAAATCTTGGTATCAATCCGAAATCAACAGGCCTTAGCTACTGCAGCCTCAATATAAATACCAATTATATAATATATACCGATATATCGGTATTTTAACTTGTTCTTTACCTATATATCGGTATAATTGCGCCATGTCTAAAGCCAGTCATTCTCAAAGGGCCCTTCCCTTGTTGCTCTCCGAACAGCTTCACAAGCTGGGGCGGAGCGTTGCCGTTGCGCGCAAACGTCGCCGCATTTCCTTGGACAGCATGGCCGAACGAATGATGGTGAGCCGCAGCACGGTTCAACGTCTCGAGAAAGGAGATGCCACGATCTCTCTCGGTATCCTTGCGACGGCATTATGGGTTCTTGGCTTGCACACTCGAATTTCCGATCTAATGCCTCCCGAAAAGGATCTCATTGGTATACAAGAAGACATTCGCCATTTGCCCCGCGCGGTGCGCAAGCGCACGTCCAAAAAGGCGCAAAAGGCAGATGATGATCTGGACTTCTGAGGACAAACATGGCTCAGACTTACGTTTATATTTATCTTTCTGAAGGTCCGGTTCCCGTTGGCATTCTAGAAATGCAAGGCGAAGGACGTGTGGCGACGGCGCGTTTTCAATATGGACGTCGATATCTCGAACGCGATGATGCCTTGGCGCTCGATCCTGTTCAATTACCGCTACATGACGCGACTGAAACCCGTCCCTACATAGCCCCTGAAGGCTTTGCGCTCTTTAACGGCATTCGCGATGCGGCTCCCGATGGATGGGGACGGCATCTTATGGATCGCGCAGCCGGAGCGCGCCCGTTGACGGAATTCGACTACCTCGTCGCCACCGGAGATGATCGCGTCGGCGCTCTTGCGTTCGGCCCCGATCTCACAGGCCCGCAGCGCGTCGCCCCATGGAACAACAAGGACGTTTCTTTGGATGGCGAAACCCTCGATCTTACAGAAATGCTAGAGGCCGTTCGCGAATTGGACTCTGCGGATGAGCTGCCGCCAGAACATCGCCGTTTCTTGGCAAGAGGATCCTCGCTCGGCGGCGCACGCCCCAAAGCTTCAACAGAATATAACGGCAAAATGTGGATCGCCAAGTTTGGACGCAATGATGATCGTCGTCCCATGTGCCGCGAAGAGTACGCGACCATGATGTTGGCAAAGCGTATAGGCCTTAATGTTCCGGAAGTTCGTCTTGAAAAAGTATTGGGTCAAGACGTTTATTTGATCGAACGCTTTGACCGCTCACACGGGCAAAACGGCGTTCAACGCACGCCCTTTATCTGCGGCCTTACGATTATTGGCGCGCATGAGGCTGAATTCAGCCGGTATAGCTATCGCAATCTGGCCGACCAATTGCGGGTTTTTGGATCTTCCCCGCGCGAAGATGCGAAAGAGCTATGGCAACGCATGGTATTCAATATCCTTTGCAACAATACCGACGATCACCTGCGAAACCACGGATTCTTGTGGGATGGCAAGGGCTGGCGTCTCTCCCCCGCTTATGACGTCGTGCCCTTCCCTCAAGTCGCCACGGAACGAGACCTCGCCATAGGTGTAGGCACCGAGGGCCGCAAAGCCACACTGAAGAATGCACTTAGTGATGCCGAAAGCTTTGGCCTTTCGAAAAACGAAGCCGCCAATCTGGCCACAACAATACGCAATAAGGTCAAAACCGAATGGGAAAAGACCTTCCGCGTGAGCAGCATCGCAACAGCCGACATAGAGCGCTTGCGTTCCTGCTTTATAGCTTGTGATGAGAAGATTGATACTTTTGATTAACGATCAAACCAAACATCATAGCTTTCTTGTGTGTGACTTTGTGTGTGACCCGTGTATGAAAAAGGGCCTATTCAGGCCAAATTGTCGTTGGCGATAGTCTTATTCTTCAACATCTTGGAAGGCGCCAGAACCCCTGGGGGACTGGGGGTCGCAAGTTCAAATCTTGTTGCCCCGACCAATAATAAAGGGGGCTTTGGCCCCCTTTATTATTGGTCATGACAATGGGTTTTACCTGCGAAGCAGGTTCACAATTTTTAGGAGCGCCAAGCCCAAAAGGCGATGGCGCAACTAAAAAATTGCCACTTTGCGAGCCGCGCCGAGCGCAGCGAAGGCGGGCGCTGCAAAGTAATTCCTGTTGCCCCGACCAATTTATCAACCACTTAGCGAACGCCCATCGAAAAGTTGGGCAGTTTTTGGCAGGTCGGTTGGGCAATCAATCCTCCGTTTGCTTGAATTTTTCTCGAAATTGAATATATTTTCACCACCTCAAAAATGGGGAAGAAAGAGAGGGACTAATGTCCCAATTTTTGTCTCCACCATCTGAGCACCGTTTTGGTAGATAGAAGCGGCGATTTGGCCTAAGGGAAAAAAATCACGGGCAATGCTAAATCGAATGTCCAATTAATTTCTCATCTGCGGATGCAGAGGGGATGTTTAATTGGAGTTCAGCCAAAAGCGATCTACCGTTTTGGTTTTACGATTCAAAATAAGGCAGGTGACAACGGCCAGATCCGAACATTCAAATAGGCCCCTAAAAAGGACACCCTATATCAGATGTTTGCTGCGAAGGTTGTCACCGCTCCTTATCCACCCTCCTCAAATTTCCCCATCGCCGCACGAGCAAGAACCTTTTGGTTTGCCTGTCTTGCATAATACGCTGCCATATCATCAGAACGATGTCCGGTGATGGATTTGATTTGCTCAGTAGAGCATCCAGCCTCGGCAAGCCTCACAGCAGCGGTTTTGCGTAAGCCATGAAAGACAAGATCATCCGGCAATCCTGCTTTTCTCACAGCGTCTTTAAATTTATGTTTAAAATGGTCAGTCTTGAAGCCTGAAAAGGCTCGAAACTGCCCAACCTCTTTGATTTATATAAGCTGTCACATATCTGGGGGATTGGGGGTCGCAAGTTCACCAAATGCTCCAGTGGAGCGTTTGGCGCGTAGCGAGGCGAGAGCGGAGTGAAGTCCGAGGCTTGCCGAGAATAAAAACGTGCAGCAAGCATGTTTTTACAATTCTTGTTTTCCCGACCAATAAACAACAAAGTCCTTAGAAACGCCACGACGCCTTTACTTGGCCAGAGTGGCTTGCGTAGCCGCTGCGGATGTCGCCATCGTATTCGACGCGAATTTTGAAATTGTCCGACGTCTTCAACGCTAAGGACAATCCTATTTGAGCCCCATCCGATGCCATTCGCGGCGTAGCGGTTGTAAATTTCACGCCGCCAAGCATTGCGTAAGTCGAAATGACTCCGCGGGACAAGTCATGCACCCAATTCAGTTTCACTTCGGGAGTTAACGTGCCGTAAGCCGTTTTCATTTCCGTAATTGCGCGCCCACCAAGCGTCGTGGTGAAGGTATTGAACGTCTGCGACCCGACCGATACATTGGCCGCCCCTGCCCCGCTTTCGGTATAACCGCTGTTATTGGTTATCACCGCCTGCAATCCCGCCAGTGGGGTCAGCGTAACGTTGTTGACGGTAAAATCATATCCGCCGTCGATCTTTCCTACATATTGCAGCCCGTCATAGGAAGCCGTGGCCTTTTCGTTTAGAAAGGCGATGGCGCGACTTTGATTATAGAGGTTATACGCGACGCCAAGCATGCCGTTGACAAAGGCTTTGTCGAAACGATGTGTCCCGTAGGCGGTAAGCTGAATGTCGTTCACGGACAGATGATCTCCCGCCAAGCCATCGATGCCGTTCGCGCTGCTGCGCACCCAGCCCAAAGAAAGCCCGACCGTCGTGTTCCGGCTTACCTGCACATCGGAACCAACCGTAAGACCATAATAATGTTGGCTGTAGCCGTCTGACGAAGAATCGGATTGGCGATCGGCGATGCCCCCGCTGATTTGTCCCCAGAATATGCCTGACTGATATTCGGAACCGGCAGACCGTCCGATGCTGCCTTTTTCGTTCTGGCTTAAAAGAAGATTTCTTTGATGCTGCGAAACAGCATCGGCAAGCTTATTAATGCCGAAGTTTGCGACAACAACTTGCGGCCCGAGTTGAGAGGGCGCCAATTGTTTGATTGCCGTTTGTTCCGCCGCCAGCGATTCCGCGCCAAGATCATCCAACGCCGTCAGTATCTGGGCAAAATCGGCATTGCCGTCAGCCTGAATTTGATCCAAGGCAGCCCCTACGTATGGAGCCGCCCCTCCGCCCTCTGCCTGCCCAAGTTCGGCGTAGGTATATCCCGCCCCCGAAAGCGTAACGATCAAATTATCATAACCACCTGAGACTTCCGTTGATACGGTTGTCCTAAAACCTGCCGCTGTCGCTGTAACTCCGCTATAGTCTGCGGTGCCGTCTGTACTCACAACGGTAAAGGTTTCGCCTAAGGTCAAAGGGCTGCCGTTGGACACGATGACGATCCTGCCATTTGTCATTGTGGCATTGCCGGATATCGTCAGGTTTCCATAAGTCGTCGAATCTGCGGCACCAATAGTCAGGCGCGCTGTTGATGCCTGAGTATAATTACCGGTAATGGTACGCACCAAATCGACTTGTATCCTCCCGTTGTTCGCAACGGTACCGGAGCCGGAACCGACAATGATATCTGAATCCAACAACTGAACAGCACCACTGTTGAAAGTCAGGTTGTCGACAGTAATTGTGCCACTGGTCAATGTGCCACCTGCACCCGTTATGATCAGATCCTGAGCGGCCTCTATATTGCCTTCGATTGTGCCGGTATTGGATATAGGATTCGTGATCGCATTATCACTGAAGATCGCATATACCCCGCCGCTGATCGTGCCCGAATTTGTGATCGTTCCGATGGTACCATAATTATCGATGCCATAGTTGGCGCCGCTGATCGTACCGGAATTGTTAAGAGTGGTGATTGTGCCATAATTTTCGATGCTATAATCGCCGCTGCTAAACGTACCCGTATTGGTAATCGTTGTGATCGTGCCTAAATTACTGATGTTATAGTCTGTGCCGCCGATTGTGCCCGTATTTGTGATCGTTCCGATGGTGCTGATGGTCTGATTATCGATAGCTATACCGGCACCGTTGGCGCCTATCGTGCCGCTGTTGTAGATCGAGCTGATGGTAATCGTCCCTACCCCGTTGCTGTCAATCTCGTTGATTGTGCCTGCGTTGTACATACCGTAGCTGGTACCGCTGATCGTGCCTTCGTTCGTGATCGCGTCAATAGTAGCGTTGGCATAATTATAGATGCCATAGCTGGCGCTGTTGGCACCGATTGCGCCATTGTTATACAACACGCTGATGCTGGCCGCCGCCGAGCCATCGCCGTTGACGATTGTATCAACTGTAGAATAGCTCCAAATGCCCGTGGTCGTTCCTGTGATCGTGCCCGTGTTTGTGATCGACCCGAGAACGGCTCCGGAACTGAATATGCCATGGTTGCCGGTTATCGTTCCGCTGTTGGTAATCGAAGTGATGTCCGCGCTGTTCGAAACGCCGACATCCACGCCGCTAATCGTCCCGCTATTATTAAGGGTACCGATAGTCCCGCCATTTTCGATAGCCTGACCCGCCGTAGCAGTAATTGTGCCCGCATTTGTGAGCGTTCCAATACTCGTATTGGTAATAATACCAAACGCGCTGCTGATCGTGTCGTTATTGGTAAGGGTGGTGATTGTGCCTGAATTATTATAAATGGCGATATCGGTGCCGCTGATCGTGTCATCATTGGTAAGCGTGGTGATCGCGCCATCATTGTAAATGCCTATGCCTAGGTTGCCGCCGCCGTTCTCACCATGGATCGTGCCTGTATTTGTAATTGTCCCGATACTGGCGTTGGCCTGATTATATATGCCCTCGGCAGCTCCATTAGCGCCGATCACGCTGGTGTTGTAAATCGAACTGATGCTGGCTGCCGTTGCTCCGTCGCCATTGATAATTGCGTCAATCGTGGTTGAGTTATAGACGCCATAGGCGGTTCCGCTGATCGTGCCCGTATTTGATATCTGACCCATGCCTGCGGTGGCTTGGTTATTCAGGCCAAAGTTTCCAGTAATTGTGCCGCTGTTTATAAATGTGCCAATGAGGGTGCCGGCATTGTTGATGCCATACGCGACGCCGGTTATATCGCCAGCATTGTCAAAGGTGGTGATTGTGCCTGAATTTAAAATGGCAAAATTGCCAGTAATTTCACCGTCAATGGTATTCGAAAGCGTGGTGATGGTAATCCCGCTCATAATACCGTAGCCGGTACTGCTTATGGTGCCGCTGTTCGTGATTGTGTTGACAGATCCTCCTCCGAGAAAAAGGCCGTCGCCGCCGTCAATTGTACCTGAATTGTCGATTGTACCAATATTGCCAACACTCCAGATGCCATCGCCCCCGCTAATTGTGCCGCTGTTGGTAATCGAGGTTATCGATGAAGAGGTCCAAATGCCGCTTCCGGTTTCTCCGTTAATTGTGCCGGTATTGGTAATGGGGCCTATAGTGCCAACATTCCAAATACCGTTTCCCTCTGCACCATTAATAGTTCCATCGTTGCCAAAAGCGCCAATGGTTCCCATGTTTCGAATACCGCCGGAAGAACCTTGAAAGCTTGCTCCGCTATTATTGGTAATCGTGTCGATGGTTCCCATATTGCTAAGGCCATAATCATATGGCGCGCTGGGAGTGCCCACAGCACTGTTGTTCGTAAGTATATTGCTGCCGCCAGGCGTCGTGGCAGATATAGCCGCCGAACCGGAGTTTCCCGTTAGCGCAGCATTTATTGTAAGGTTGCCGCCAGACCAAGAGACGCAGTCCGTTGAAACGGAGATTGTCGTATCGACCACCACTGCCGTACATGCCGCCGATGCAGGACCGGGCGCAACCGCGCCTATAGCCAAAGCCACCATGAAGGATCTGATCAGTAGGGATCGATGAAAAATGACTTTCATTTATTCTCCACCCTGAATGGAAATAATTCGCCCGCACTGCGGGCAAAAAGAGCGTCGATTCCTTTGCTTTGTTTTGCTATATCCCTGATTTGCTATATCCCTGAGGCACAAACTAAAATCTTTTCCCCAGTGTTTAACCCCTAATCTGAAATCATTAATCTTTGATGAAAAACCGTCTGATATCGATCATCCTGTTATTTGTCGTTACAGGCTGCGCCACAGGACAAGACGAAGCTTTGGCCCTCGTGCAAAATGCGGGTTGGCGGTGGGATGTTATGCCCGCCGGAAAATTCGATCTGGCTGTCGCAACGCCTGAACGACATGGAAAAACTTTATGGGTATATATCGAAGGAGATGGCCGTGCGTTTTTATCCCCCGACCAACCGTCATCAGATCCGACGCCTAGCGACCCAGTTGCCCTGCGCCTGGCTCTTGTTCATCCCGGCAGCGCCCCTGTGGCCTACCTGGCGCGCCCTTGCCAATATGTTTTGCCGACGCAGGCGCGCAACTGCATTTCTGATTACTGGACAAACGCCCGTTATGCGCCGGAGGTTGTGGCCAGCCTTAGTAAAGCCGTAGATATTTTGAAACGTAAAACAGGATCCGCGCACGTTGTGCTTGTCGGCTATTCGGGAGGTGGGGCCTTGGCCATTCTGGTTGCCGCCAAACGAAAAGATGTGGTTGGACTTGTCACTGTTGTTGCCGATCTTGATCTTGCCTATTGGACGAAGCGGGACGAGTTAACCCCTTTAACGGGCTCACTCGATCCAGCGGAATTTGCAAGTGCCGTTGCCACAATTTCACAGGTGCATTTCACGGGAGCGCTTGATAAATCTGTCGGTACTGATGTCGTTCGATCCTTCACAAACCGTTTGCCCCCCAATGCGCCCTTTGAAATAATTGAAGAGCCTGATTTCACTCACACCTGCTGTTGGGAAAAAAATTGGGTTGAGCTGGTTAATAACTCTGTTTATAAAACATTTTCTTTAAAGACGACATGGCATTAAAAGTTGGGTACACTCCTCAAAACCTCAATAAAGACGGGGGGTCTGAAATGGGCTGAAACTGCCCAACTTCGTTGATTCATATAAGCAGTCATGTATCTGGGGGACTGGGGGTCGCAGGTTCACAATTTTTAGGAGCGCCAAGCCTAAAAGGCGATGGCGCGACTAAAAAATTGCCACTTTGCGAGCCTGCCGCAGCGGCAAAGCCGCGAAGGCAGGCGCTGCAAAGTAATTCCTGTTGCCCCGACCAATAAAAAAGCCCCCAAGTGGGGGCTTTGCCGTTCATTAAATATCCTCACGTATATTTGTGGAGTTATTGCGGGGTTCTGCAAGCCCCATTAACGGCAGAGGAGCATTGCGCACCGGCCATTGGCGAGATTTCCCGATATGTCACGACAGATTCTTCTTTATTCAAAAAGGCATTCAGCAAATTCTTTTTCAAAATCTTGCTGATGTCCACACCCATAAACGAGTTATTCGGTAGCTTTATGGCCTCCATTCCGCCAAACCCTGCATTGTTCAACGCCGCTGCAACGGACGATGTGCGCCACTCCTGATGCAGCACGACCGCATCAATGTCCGCCGTCAGTCCTGTGGGCATCGCCACGATCTGATAGTTTCCAGCATCGGCACCGCCAAACATAAAGCCTGTCACTGTAACCGCTTTGTCTTTCCCAACACTGGCGTTAGCAAACACCCCTGATCCACCAGACGGGCTTACGTCATCAGCACCTATAATCCCGCTCAAGACAGCACCCGCAGTGTTCAAGATCGCTGTCGTTTTTCCATCAAAGGTTTTATTGTTCGCAGTAATTGCGCCCGCAATCGTCAGGATTGCTTTTGTAATCGTCGCCGTCAAACCTGTCGGCTGCGTTAATGCGTAGTTCGATATCGCGCTGCCGCTGATGCTGAAGCCGCTGGTCGTTATGGCTTTTGCCGTTCCGGCGTTCTTATCCGCAAACGCATACGCCGCCCCGATATCACTGAACGTCACATTTCCGGCATCCGCCGCTATCACTCCGGCAAGCGCTGCTCCGCCCAGATTTAACGTCACGGTCGTCGTTCCGTCATAGACCTTGTCGTCAGCCGTTATGCCAGAGACTGTCAGCGCTTTTGGCGTAATGCTGGCTGCATCCGTCGCCGTTGCTGCGCTTAACTGATAGTTGCTCGCCGCAGAGCCGCTGAGGCTCAATCCCGTCGCCGTTACAAGGTTCGCCGTTAAAACATCCTTCGTATTAAAGTCCGCCGTTGCATTGGTCAGTATCAAGTTGGCGGCATCCGCGCCATAGATCGTTCCGCTCAAAGTCAAACTCGCCAACGTCGCCGTCGTTGTGCCGTCATAGACTTTGTTGTTCACCGTAATTGCGCCGGTCAATGATGCCGGAGTAATGTTAGCTGCGTCCGTCGCCGTCGTCGCGCTCAGTTCATAGTTGCCCGCCGCAGAGCCGCTCAGGCTCAATCCTGCCGCTGTCACGAGGTTCGCCGTTGCAACATCCTTCGTATTGAAGGTCGATCCTGTGCTGGTTATCGTCAGGTTGCCGGCATCGGTGCCATAGATCGTTCCGCTGAGCGTCAAACTATCCAAGGTCGCCGACGTCGTGCCGTCATAGACCTTGTTGTTCGCCGCAATCACGCCTGCTAACGATGCCTTGTTTACGGTCAAGCCCACGGGAGCATCAACATAGGTGATCGTGTAGTTGGAGATCCCCGTTCCCGTCGCATTACTCGCAACAATCGCATAAGGCCCTCCGGCAACAGTCGCCGTCGCCGCAGAACCGGCAGAGGTCAGCGTCGCGCCCGTCACCGTATCGCTGTTCAAAAGCCCGCTGGCTGTAAAGGCCGTCGTTCCGAGGTCAAATAGCGTGCCGTACGTTTTGCTCTGGTTGCTCGCCGTGATCGTCAACGCGGCAGTGTTCACGGTCAAGGCGCCGGTATTATAGGTGATGCTGTAGTTGCTGAGCCCCGTCCCCGTCGCATCGCTGGCACTAATTGTATAGGGCCCTCCGGCAACAGTCGCGGTCGCCGCTGCACCGGCAGAGGCCAATGTTGCCCCCGTCACCGTGTCGCTGTTCAGAAGCCCGCTTGTCGCAAACTCCGTTGTGCCAAGACTTAGCGTCGAGCCATAGGTCTTGCTCCTGTCGTTCGCCGTGATCGTCAACGCGGCCGCATTTACTGTCAGGCCGGTCTCTGCGTTTGCGTAGGTTATCGTATAGTTAGAGAGCCCCGTTCCCGTCGCATCGCTCACCGTAATCGCATAAGGCCCTCCGGCAACAGTCGCAGTCGCCGCCGCACCGGCAGAGGTTAGCGTTGCTCCCGTAACCGTGTCGCTGTTCAAGAGTCCGCTTGTCGTAAAGGATGTCGTGCCAAGGTTAGCAACCGCACCGTACGTCTTGCTCTGATTGCTTGCCGTAACCGTCAATGCTGCAGGATTTACCGTCAAAGTGCCGTTGATATAAGAGATAGTATAGTTTCCTATCCCGCTGCCGGTCGCGTCGCTTGGCACAATCGCATATGTGCCTACCGTCGCCGTTGCTCCAGACCCCGTCGAGGTCAGCGTCACGCCCGTAAGCGTATCGCCGCCGTATAAAGACCCATCGGTAAGCGTAAATGCCGTCGTTCCAAGATTAGCAATCGTTCCGTACGTCTTGCTTTGGTTGTCCGCTGTAATCTCAAGCGTCAACGAAGCGGCTGTAATGTTCGCCGTCAATCCAGCAGGTTGCGTGATGTCGTAGTTCCCTGCTCCGGCTCCGCTAATCGCAAAGCCGCTCGCCGTCACGGTTATTCCCGTTCCAACGTCCTTGCTCGCAAAGACGCCGGTTCCGGCGGTAAGATCAACCGTATCCCCATTGACGATGCCAACCAGCTGTTGGCTCGTCGTATCTAAGGTCGCCGCCGTCGTTCCGTCGTAGATTTTGTTGTTTGCCGTCACGCCCGAGATCGTCAATGTCTTGGGGTTCACGGTTAGTCCTAGCGTAGCATCGGCATAGGTGATCGCGTAGTTCGAGAGACCCGTGCCCACAGCATCGCTCGGCGTAATGGCATACGCTCCACCGGCGATTACCGTTGCCGTTGCCTCAGCTCCTGCCGAGGTCAGCGTCACGCCCGTAACTGTGTTGCCGTTATAAAGTGTTCCGCTGGTAATCGTAAACGCTGTTGTTCCGAGAGCTAATGTGTCCCCATATGTCTTGCTTCTGTTGTCGGCTCTAATCGTCAGCGGAGCGGTATTGACCGTTAATCCCGTTGTCGCGTTCGTATAGGTTATCGCATAGTTGGAAAGTCCCGTTCCCGTAGCCGCGCTCGGCGTAATTGTATATGTCCCGACGGTTGCCGATGATGCCGCGCCTGATGATGTCAATGTCGCGCCGGTGACGGTGTTTCCGTTGTACAGTGTGCCGCTGGTAATCGTGTATTCCGTCGTTCCCATCGTCAGCGTCGAGCCATATGTCTTGCTTCTGTTGTTGGCTCTAATCGTCAATGGCGCCGTGTTCACAGTCAGCGTGCCGGTGGTGTAAGTGATGCTATAGTTGCTGAGTCCCGTTCCCGTCGCAGCGCTTGGCGTAATCGTATAGGAACCTGCATTCGCCGTTGAAACCGCTCCAGTACTCGTCAACGTCACACCCGAAACGGCATCACTACCATACATAGTCCCGGTTCTTGTAAATTCCGTCGTGCCCATCGTCAGCGTCGAGCCATATGTTTTGCTGCGTGTGTTCGCCGTAACGGTTATCGGAGCCGCGCTGATAGTCAGCGTGCCGCTGGAATATGAAAGGATGTTGTATCCGAAGTTGCTCGTCGAATAGAGACCACCCGAAGGCGTAATGACATACGAGCCGACGTTCGTCGCTCCTTGAGAAGTTCCACTATAAGAAACCGTGCCGGACAGATAAGACATATTCGGCGTCACGGAATAGGTTAAACCATTACCACCTGAATATCCCACCGCATTGTAGGTTTTTGAAGCGTCGTTCGCGGTAACCGTCAACGGCTGAAGTAAAGACCTCAACAACGGATAGCTATAACCATCGTACATCACCCACGTTGCGGTCGTCGAACCACCGGATGAGATAATCCCGCTCCAGGCCGTCGAGAAGGAGCTGTAGGTTTTCATTTGCGTCGTTGTTAAACCGGTCATCCCTGCGTTTGATCCATTACCAGAAGCGCTTGCCATTCCAGAGGTTGTCGTGTTCCAATAGCTGTTGGTAATTCCGCCGTTACTAAAACCTATAAAACCACCTGTGTTGGTGTTGCCGGTAACCGCGCCGGTGGAATAACTGTTGCTGATTGTGCCAATTGAGCTTCCAACAAATCCGCCAGCGGAGCTGTCAGCGGCAGTACCGGTTACACTGCCTGTGGAATAACAGTTTGTGACAAGGCCTCCTGCCTGAACTTGGCCGACAAAACCACCGACAACCCAGGGACCATTTACACTGCCCGTGGCGTAGCTGTTGCTCACGGTGCCAACAAGAGTGCCTACCAACCCGCCATAATGGTAAGCGCCCGTGCCGGTAACATTGGCTGAAGAATAGGAGTTGCTAATCGTGCCGCCTGAAAATACATAGCCAACCAGTCCGCCCGCACTATAGTTAGAAGAGGCCACACTGCCTGTGCTGTAGTTGTTTGTAACCGTCCCATAATTTCCGCCTACAACTAGACCGGTATATCTAGATCCGGACACTGATGAACTGACCACGCCCACGTTACGGACAGTTGCGGCAGCGGTAATTGCACCAAACAATCCGACATAATACGTTGAAGACCGGTTGATATAAAGTCCGCTAACCGTATGGCCAAGTCCGTTAAAGACGCCGGTAAAGGGTGTACTGGTGGTTCCAATCGGCGCGAATCCGGCGCCTGAATTCCATGATGACGTTCCTGACGCATCAATATCGCTGCCGAGCGCATAATAGCGGGAAAGATTGCCCTGCATGCCTTGCAAATCGGTGCCTGTCGTACTGCCCACAGCGCCAAGGCTATTGATTACTGTATATGCGCTACCGTTGATCGTTAGTGTTCCTGAGCTTGTATAGTCGACTCTTCCTGCAAAACCTCCGCCCGCCGCAAAGCCCATATTCACGTTGCCCGTGCTTGGCGTCATCGTTAGGACTGCCGTACCGGATGCCGTCATCACGGCGTTGATGTTCACGTCGCCGGCTGAGGCCGTCAGCGTTACCCTGTTTTTGCTCCAGCTAACGGTGTTGTTCACATAGATGTTTCCGGCCGCCGTCAACGTCAGGTTATTGTTTAGAGCGCCCAAGGCCAAAGGACTTGCAATCGTGATGTTGCCCGTTTGCGAACCGGATGAGCCCGTCGTTACATTGACACTGCTGCTCGCCAGCACCGTCGTCAAAACCGTCACGTTGAGAATAGAGTCATTGCCGGTCGGTGTGCATGTGCCCGCGGCGCAAGTGTCGGTAACGCTCGCCGAGGAAGAGATCGTCACGTTATAGGGGTCAAGCAAAAGCGTGCCCGTTGCGCCATTGGCGGCAGTAAGATCAACAGTGCCTAAAAAGTTCAGATACTTTTTACCCGACACTTCCGCGTTGCCGCCGTCGCCGCCTTGCGCCCCGCCCTTGGCTGAGATGCTTCCCGAATAACTCGTCTGTTCATCCGACCACACAACGATTTCGCCGCCATTACCGTTGTCCGTTGCATTGGCCTCAATGAGAGCGCCGGATTCAACCGTGGTTGTTTTGGCTCTCTGCGTGTCGCCGCCGCCTTGGAATGCCCCGCCGATGTTGATCGTCCCGCCGCCGGTTGCGCCGCTGGCATCCGTTATCGATGTTTCGGTAAGGATGACATTGTTCCCAAGTATATCTATCTTGCCGCCGGTTCCGGTATCATCAGTGGCTTGTATTGTCCCCGATGTCTTTAGCGTTCCGCTCGTCGCGACATGAACCTGTTCTGCCGTTATCGTCCCGCTGTTCGTCACCTCGGCATCTTCGCCGCCAACGATGGCTTCTATTGTAATCAGTCCGCTGTCCGTCAGCGGCACTTCAACCTTGTCTCCCGCCACCAGTACGGCTTTGCCTTGCGGTGCGTTGATCGTTCCCTTGTTGACGACCTTCGCGCCCAACAGAACCACAGAACCTCCGGGCATTACTTGCAGCGTTCCCTCGTTAACAACGCTTCCCGTCGCTCCGTTCCGTTCAAACTTGTATGTGCCAGCCTGGAAGTTCTCGTCCGATATATCCATCGTCGAGGCGACCATCCCCGCCGCGTTTACCTGCGATCCGGCTCCGAACACTACGCCGTTCGGGTTAATCAGAAACACCTGCCCGTTCGCGTTGATCTTCCCGTAGATCTGCGAGGCGTCTCCCGCCATGACGCGGTTCAGCGTTTGAGAGCTCGCGTTTGGTTGATTAAAGTTGACCTGAGCCTGCGACCCGACGTCAAACGTATTCCAGTTGATGATGGCTTTCTGCGTGCTTTGGTTCACGTCCATCACGGCGCCGCTCGTGACGATATTCGCAGAGCCCGATGTTACATTCCCGCCTGTCGGCAACTGCGTCGCGGCAGGCGTATCCGCAAAACTCGGCACCGCGCTTATCCACGGACACAGCGCAAAAAAGAGACAGCCGTATGCAAGCGTCCGCGTGCGGCCGCGCTTTCGGCTGTCCTGTTTGCACACACCGATGATCATTCCCGATCATGCCTCTCTGAATACCGCCTTCGGTATTCTCGTGTATCTCTTTGTATTTTAAGCTTTTTGGGTTAATATTCGGTTATGCATCGCCCGTTAACTCTTTGGCACTGCAGCATTTTATGGTTTTGTTTTGGTTACAGTGAGTTGCCGGTTTGCCCCCGACTAATCCTTAACAATTTTTTGGCAAAAAACTACCCACCACGCGTTGAAAAGCAAAAAACGCCCCCCCCCCTCATAAGGGAGGCGTTTTTGATGCATGTCGTCGTAGATTAGAATCCCGTTACGTCAACGCGAAAAATATCCGGGTTTGCAGCATCTTTTTCATAGGAAACCGAAACCGTTTTAAGGTCATCGATATTTGCCGACAAAGGGTCGTCTTTTTTACTGTCTTTCGACGCCTTCATCATTTTTACAGGCGCTCCGGCCATTGTTATGGCGCCACCGTCTTTGTTCTGTCCACGGAAAAAGACAACGACGTTCGTGCTGCCTTCTTTAACGTCCCCCGTCACGCGGTTCATGACCGTTTCATCTTTGCCCCACTCTTCGCCTGCAAAGCGATTAACAAGAGCCGTGACGCCGACGATAGCCGTCTTGCGCTGTTCCTCCGTCGCACCGGTGAAATCCCATAAAATCCCGACCTGTGTAAGGCAGTTGCATTTATAGCCCAAAACATAGGTAACCAACGCCGGCAAATTCAAAGGCGCAAACGACTTCAGTTTGGTTGTCAACGTTGTGACCTTTGTCACCGAGTCTTTCGCGCGCTGAATGTCCGCCGATTTAACTCCGAGATCTGTAACGGCAGCGTCAATCACCGCCTTTTCGCTTGCGCCAAAACGCGCACTGCGGAATCCCTTTACATCGGCTGCTTGTGCAACAGAACCGATCATGAGAAAGCCCATAGCTGCGGCGATAAACAATGTTTGCTTTTTCATGTTATTCCTCTTTTCGTTGGTTGGTTCTAATACCTATAGGACAAAGACGTCCAGATTCGATAGTGCTGTTTGGTGTTGTCGACATCCAATCCTTGCGCGCTCGCCCCCGGATTGGAGCCAATTTGATGCGCAAAGGTCGCGCCGATTTTCATAGAATCGACTGTTTTCGATATGCCGACGC
Organism: Bdellovibrionales bacterium; assembly: GCA_041649025.1. Classification (GTDB taxonomy): domain Bacteria; phylum Pseudomonadota; class Alphaproteobacteria; order UBA9219; family UBA9219; genus CAIXLI01. Next base: position 16,929 of record JBAZNY010000004.1, read on the forward strand.
CCCAATCGTGTAAAGCATAGCTTTGCGTACCGGTTAAACCAGACCACGAATTTACGTTTTGCTTGATCGTGCCGGCATCATAAAGCGCAAAAGCCCTCACTCCGTTTTCAAACGTGTGTCCGACATCCACATTGACCATAAGCCCCATATCTCCGGGAGCTTCCCCGCTACCAAAAGCCCTTAGTCCCGATGCGCCTCCTAAGGAAAATTTTTCCATCGAATCCAGATTATTGGCCGCCCATTGTCCTTTAAGGGCTAAACGAAAATCGGTTCTTTTGTCTTCTCCAATAGTTCCTAGCCACGCTCCGTCAAATTCCGCTTTCGTAAACAACCCGTTCACTTTCGGTCCCGCCTGATCTTGAGCTAAGGCTCCGTCATTTCCGGACAAATCCATCGATCCTTCCATAACATCCATGGTCAATTGCAGCCACTGATCTTTTCCCAGCGCCTGAGTCAATAACGCCCTGATGCGCCCTATATATGCGGCTTTTTCGCTCGTGCGCACATCTTCTAAAACCCGATCAACCGTATATTTCAAAATAAAATCGGCGCGAAGATCAAGCATCGTCGTCTTGCCCGTAAACATGGGCTGAATAATACCCTGACCAAATTCAAACGCCTCGCCGTTCGTCAAAGTCTTAGTAACCACATCCCTTACTTCGTGATAATGAAGACCCGAAATCCATGTATCTAATTTCACGCCCAACTCGCCGAAAGGAAACTGGTATTCAGCCCGGCCAAAATACATTCCGTTGCCATAATCAAAATTTCCCAAATCCGCCGTCTTCATCACCATCAGATTAAGCTCGTCACCCGGAAGAAGCCCGTGAAGAGACGCTCCGCCGATCAGCCTGTCCCTTCCGAAGGCCCACCCGCCGTCGTTGTCGTATTGAATGAGCGCTGAGGATACTGCCTCGGAGGGGGACCTTACATATACCTTTAGGTCTATATGGGTCTCGTCAACCGGTACAACGGACGTGCGTAAAAGAACATCGCCCAACCGCAATCGGGTTTTTATGTTGTTGTCGAGCTCATCCAAATCCAGAATTTTTTCTTCATAAAAAGTTCGGGACGCTTCTCTTTGAATGCTATTCAAAAGCGACTGCCTGACGGTTCCATCCGATTCAACCATCACTCGCCTCACGGCAATTTGGACGACATTGACGATCAGCCAGCTTTTTTCATCTTCTTGGGGGTTTGGCACAACCTTGAATTTTACGTGCAGTAATTTTTTATTTTCAATTCCAAGGTTCCATACTTTTTGCCGAACGAACATCAGGTCTTCGATGCCAACATTTATGTGATTAAAAGTGCGATCTTTTAGGATGTTTAAGATTTCTTCTTTTAAAACGGACGTGAAAAGAAAAATCTCCATTATCGGAGCGCCAAGAGTTTCCCTGTCCGGCAATTCCTTTGTCGGATCCTCGATATATCTTTTCTTTCTTTTTTCCCCGAATGGTTTTTGCTGCGGAGTCGCCGAAGGCTCTTTCGTTTTTTCAAGTATGCTTGGCTTCAAGGAAGGCAATGTTTTTTCAAGCTCACGGCTAATGTCCCCGGCATTCAGCGCCTGCCCGAAGGCCGGAGCGGCACCGAGTAACCCTATCGCCATAACAAGTGCAAATTTTCGCAAGCTTTTCATCAAGACGCCTGTTTGATTCATACGTCTGTGGAAGGTAGGTTTTTTGCTCTTAATTTTTTGTTAACTTTTTTCAATCGCCCAACGCGCTACTCTCTCAATCCCCTCAGAAACTGCCCCACCGCTTCGTTGCCTTGCTCCTTTTGAAGGGTCAAAAGTTTCGTGCCGATAATGGCAATATCGACTTCGGCCGGGAGAGCATCAACATCAGCTTTATCCTGAATACCAAAACCAAGCCCCACAGGCAATTTCGTCACGCTCTTGTATTTTCTGATAAGTGAATTAAGGGACTCATCAAATTTTGTTTTTATCCCCGTCACTCCTTTTCGTCCGACGCAATAAGCCATGCCCTTGCCGTACTTTGATAAGGTTTCCAGCCGTTCTTTGGTGTTGGTGGGGGTAAAGAGAAAGATCGGCGCAATGCCCGCCTTGTCGCAAGACGCTAAGTATTCCGAACCCTCTTCGGGCGGCAGATCGGGCACAATCATTCCTTCTATGCCGGCAGCTTTGGCTTTTTCGATAAACTTGCCGACGCCATAAGTGAAGGGAATGTTGTAATACGTCATAAAAATAAAGATCGTCTCCGGATGCGCGGCGCAAATCTTTTGTGCAAAAGAAAGACACGCCGTTACTGTCGTCCCATTTTTCAGAGCTTCGTCGCCCGCTTTCATAATGACGGGTCCGTCCGCCATCGGTTCGGAAAACGGGATTTGCATCTCGATAATTTCGGCGCCGGCCTCAATCATCGTGTCGATCAACTTGCGATTTTCCTCAAACGATGGAAACCCCAAAACCAAATGCGGCATCAGCAATAATTTCTTTTTCTTGCGCAGAGCGCGGATTTTATCTTCCAGCACGATACGCCTCCGCTTTCTCGATAATAAACTTCTCCCATTCGGGGTCTTTCAGCGCATCGGCGATGATAAAGATGTCTTTGTCGCCGCGACCCGACTGATTGATGACGATGATCTCGTCCTTCTTCATCTTCGGCGCTTCCTTTATCGCCTGCGCGAACGCATGCGCGGATTCCAGCGCCGGAATAATGCCTTCCTTGCGGATGGTCATCCTCACGGCCTCGACCACTTCCGCATCCGTCGCAGCTTCAAACCGGACTCTTTTTTTCTCGTTCAAGTCCGCCAAAATGGGGGAAACGCCAATATAATCAAGCCCTGCTGAAATCGAGTGTGTTTCATGCATCTGGCCTTCCTCAGCCTGCACAAACATCGTTTTCATACCCTGCGCAACGCCGATTTTGCCTTCCTTCGAAATCAGGCGCGAGGCATGTTGCCCCGATTCCAAGCCCAAGCCTCCGGCTTCGACGCCGACAAGCTCGACCGATTTATCGCCAAGGAATTCCGTAAATATGCCGAGCGAATTCGACCCGCCGCCCACGCACGCGTAAATCCGGTTCGGTAATTTTCCCGTCGCGGCCAGAATTTGCTTTTTCGCTTCTTTACCGATGATGGACTGAAACCATGCAACCATTTCCGGAAATGGATGCGGCCCGCAAGCCGTTCCCAACACATAGTGTGTCGTTTCCATACTACCGGCCCAATCGCGGAAAGCCGCGTTGATGGCGTCCTTCAGGACTTTCGTGCCGTCCTTGACGACATTGACCTTGGCGCCAAGCTTTTCCATCCAGAAGACGTTGGGGCGCTGCCGCTTGACATCGACTTCGCCCATATAAATTTCGCATTCAAACCCGAACTTCGCCGCCATTGTCGCCGTGGCCACGCCGTGCTGCCCCGCGCCCGTTTCCGCAATCACGCGTTTTTTCCCCATGCGCTGGGTTAGCAATCCCTGCCCCATCACGTTGTTGATTTTATGCGCACCCGTATGGTTCAAATCCTCGCGCTTGATGTAAATCTGCGCGCCACCCAATAATTCCGATAAATTCTGCGCATAGGTCAGCGGCGTGGGGCGGCACGAATACGACCCCATCAGGGCTTCGTACTCGGCCCAGAAACGAGGGTCTTTTCTTGCTTCCTCATAGCAATGAATTAACTCATCGAAATTCGTTTTCAGAATTTCCGGAATGTACATCCCGCCAAATTGACCGTAATACCCTTGCCGGGCTTTATCCATAACGCGCCTCTATTCTGATAATTTAACGATAAACAGACTTATTGTACCATTTGGTTGAGCCGCCTAGCAACGCCGCATTAATCAGCGTCGTTTCCCTGACGCATACTCTTTCTTTCTCGTTTTCGCCAATATAATTAAAGCAAAAACGCTTTCACAGAATCAAAAATACTGATAACTGAAACGCATGACAAAAAGTTCTTTAAAAAACCTGCCGCCTAAACCTCCTCAAGACATTATCGATAAGCCTTTGCGCGAGGCTTTGTCGGAACGGTATTTGTCCTATGCCCTTTCCACGATTATGGATCGCGCGCTGCCCGACGTCCGCGACGGCATGAAGCCTGTGCATCGGCGTTTGATGTATGCCATGCGCGGCCTGAAGCTTGAGCCATCCTTGCCGCCCAAGAAATCCGCGCGCGTCGTCGGCGACGTCATCGGTAAATTCCACCCGCATGGCGACACGGCGGTGTACGAAGCGATGGTTCGCTTGGCGCAGGACTTCAGCCAGCGTTACCCCTTGGTCGAAGGCCAAGGCAACTTCGGCAATATCGACGGCGATAGCGCCGCCGCGATGCGGTACACCGAAGCGCGCCTGACGGATGTCGCCCTGCTTCTTCTTGAGGGTATCGACGAAAACGCCGTCGATTTCCGCCCGACTTATGACGGCAGCGAAAGCGAACCCGTCGTTCTGCCGGCAGCCTTTCCTAATTTACTGGCAAACGGCACCAACGGCATCGCCGTCGGCATGGCGACGAGCATTCCGCCGCACAATGTCTCCGAAATCTGCGACGCCTTGCGCCATCTGATTCATACGCCGAACGCCGGCATCGAAAAGCTTATCAGCTTCATTCCGGGGCCTGATTTTCCGACTGGCGGCGAGCTGGTCGAAAGCCGCGAGTCTATTGTTGAATCCTACCGCACCGGCAAGGGAAGTTTTCGCCTGCGCGCCAAATGGCACAAAGAAGAGCTGCGCCAAGGCATGTGGCAAATTATCGTTACGGAAATTCCTTTTCAGGTTCAGAAATCGCGCCTGATAGAAAAAATGGCCGAGCTTCTTTTGGCTCATAAAATTCCGCTCCTCGACGATGTCGTGGATGAATCTGCCGACGATGTGCGCGTGGTTTTGACTCCCAAAAGCCGCAATGTCGATCCGGCGGTGCTCATGGAATCCCTCTTCCGCCAGTGCGATCTCGAGACCCGCATTTCCTTGAACATGAACATCCTCGACAAGGATTGCGTGCCGCGCGTCATGGATTTGCGCGATGTTTTAAGGGCTTACCTTGCCCATCGCCAAGACGTCCTCATCCGCCGTTCAAAACATGAGCTCGCGCAAATCGAAGCGCGGCTCGAAGTCCTCGGCGGCTACCTGATCGCCTTTTTGAATCTCGACAAAGTCATCAAAATCATTCGTCATGAAGACGAGCCCAAGCCCGTCCTGATGAAATCATTTAAACTGACCGATGCGCAAGCCGAGGCCATTTTGAATATGCGCCTTCGCTCGCTCCGCAAGCTCGAAGAAATGCAAATCAAAGGCGAACAAAAAGAACTCGCGGAAAAACAGGCCGGACTCAAAAAGCTCCTGAAAAACGAAGACGCGCGCTGGAAACACATCGATACCGAAATTGCCGATTTGAAAAAACGCTTCGGAAAAAACACCAAGCTTGGCGCACGACGCACGATTATCGGCGACGCTCCCGCAGAGCTGGCCGTTCCGGTCGAATCCTTTATCGAACGCGAAGACATCACGGTCGTCTGCTCGGCCAAGGGATGGATACGCGCCATGCGCGGGCACATCGCGGACGATCCCGCGCAGCGCGCCCAGATCAAATACAAAGAAGGCGACGAGGAAGGTTTTGTTCTTAACGGTGAAACAACTGACAAGTTTCTTCTGTTCGCCAGTAACGGTCGTTTTTACACGCTTTCAGGCGATAAATTGCCTCCAGGCCGAGGCTTCGGCGAACCCGTGCGCCTGATGACCGACTTGCCGAACGAAGACGACATCCTCGGCATGACTAAATACGCGCCCGAGCAGAAATTCATCGTGGCTTCAGGCGACGGACGCGGCTTTATCGTCAAGGCCGAAGACACGCTGGCTCAAACCAAAAACGGCAAGCAGATTTTGAATGTGAACGAGGAAACCAAAGCGGCGGTTTTTGCGCCTCTCGCGGGGGATACGATTGCCGTTGTCGGAACCAACCGAAAAATGTTGCTTTTCCCCGTCGCCGATTTGCCCGAAATGGCGCGCGGGCGCGGAGTCATTTTGCAGAAATATAGCGGCGGTAAACTTTCGGACGTCAAAACCTTCGTTTATAAAGAAGGCCTGACATGGCAATCCGGGGATCGGACGCGCACCGAGACCGACTTGCGCACATGGAAAGGCGACCGCGCCCAAGCCGGCCGCATCGCGCCGAACGGATTCAATCGAAGCAATAAATTTAAGTAGTTTTTTCAACACATTGCTGAATTATTCCTTGAAAGTAATTTGTTGTTATTGAGCGCCTGTTAAAATGCATCATCGACATAAAGGATTATTTTTAAATTATTTTCTGGAGAAAAAATGCCTCAGGTTGAAAAGCAATTTAACACAACTGAATCCTATGTGCTTCTGGGCATTATTTTTTCAGATGCGTATAAGTTGCCCATTCGTCCGAATGGCATTCGCGTGGAACACAATCGCCCGTCATCGGAGGCTATCGATCCATGGACTGTATATCTCCCGGGAATGCCAGAGGTGCCCTCCGAAGTAGCAATTTCAATAATCAAAAATTGGATGGCGAAAGAAACAAATCCCGAAGTGCTTTTTTTGAAGAATCCCAGAACCAATCATTTCTCAGGTCTTGAAATTTCGTGTAATTCGAAAGATGTCCTGCGCGACATCGAACGAAAAATTAACGGGGCGCTGTCAAAAAAACCAAAAACCAGACATCGCTATAACACAGGGCTTCGCGCCTAAATCAACCCGCGTATAATATTTTATTTTGTCTCCCGAACCTTATGCGTTTTTCCGCAAAAGTCTTCGACAATCCATCCGTCCCCGTTGTCCATAGCAAACGCGGGGCCGATGGGAATTTTTCCGTGTCCGCCGGGAATGTCGAGAATATAGGTCGGCTGGCACAACCCCGACACCTTGCCGCGCATCGCGCGTAGAAGCTCCTGCCCTTTCGCAATCGGCACACGGAAATGGCTTGTGCCCCGCGCCAAATCGCCGTGATGCAAATAATGAGGCGTGATGCGACTTTCGACAAAGGCGCGCATAAGATCGGTTAAACTCTCAACCGTATCGTTCACGCCACGCAACAATACGCTTTGCGACAACAACGGAATCCCGGCATCGGCCAAACGCGCGCAAGCAGCCCTCGCTTCCGGCGTTAATTCTCTCGCATGATTACAGTGCAAAAGAACATAGACAGGGGCACAACCGCGCAATGCCTCTACAAGTTCAGACGTTACGCGCGCGGGATCGACAACAGGCACGCGCGTATGAATGCGCAAAACCTTGACGTGCTCAATACCATTAAGCTCGGCAATCACTTCTGCCAATCGCCGATCCGAAAGAATAAAAGGATCGCCGCCCGACAAAACAACTTCCCAAATTTCGGTGTGCTCCCGAATATAGGCTATGGCGTTTCTCGTTTCCTCCGGCGTAAGCATTCCGCCCTGATTTCCCACCTGCTCGCGGCGAAAGCAAAAACGGCAATAGACAGGGCATGTATGAAGAAGCTTCAACAAAACACGATCGGGATAGCGATGCACAATGCCTTCAACGGGACTGTGTGATTGGTCTCCAATAGGATCGGCAAGCTCATCAGGAAGAGTGACAAGCTCTTTGACGGACGGCACAAACTGAGCGGCGATGGGGTCGGCAGGATCGGAAGGATTTATCAATTCCATCATGGCAGACGTCACGGCCACGGAATATTTTGCGGCAACAGCCTCAAGTTCGGGAGTCGCGGCGGGCAGTACGCCGGCGGCCACTAAATCCTCCAACGAACGAGCAAATACTTTTTTCTCCATAACGATTAGACCTTTGAGGCAAAACATGCCGCGACGGCAAGTCTGTCCACGCGTTCGTTTTCGGCATGCCCGTCATGGCCGCGCACCCAGATAAAATCCACTTTATGCCTGGAACGCGCCAAATCCAAACGTTGCCATAGATCGGCGTTTTTGACCGGCTTCTTGTCCGCCGTTCTCCAACCGCGCTTCATCCATCCGGACAGCCATTCCGTCATGCCCTTTTGCACATACTGGCTATCGGTATACAGCTTAACTTCGGACGGTCGCATCAATGCTTCCAATCCCATAATCGCCGCCATAAGCTCCATACGATTGTTGGTCGTCGGATTTTCTCCGCCCGACAATTCCTTTTCGACCCCGCCCACGCGCAACAAAACGCCCCAACCGCCCGCGCCCGGATTGCCGCTGCACGCGCCGTCGGTAAAAATTTCGACTATTTTATTCTGTTCGTTCATTTTATCCTTGGGTATAAATCAAATTTAATGTCGTCATTCCGCAAAATTTTCTCTTCGCAAAGCGAAAGAAAATTTATGCGGAATCCGATTTGGTTTCTTTGTCGCGAGAAAAACAAATCGGATTCCGGATAAATTCGCATTTTTGCGAAGGGCAAAAAAGCGAATTTTCCGGAATGACGGTATCTTTTGGGCTGTTTCTCCAAAACACGGCTTGTCTTATATCTTGTAATTCTCCTACAATCAAAGACCTAATCGCAAGGCGCACGTTGTATGAAAATATCCCTCATCGGCACGTCAAACATCGGCAAATCCTACTGTTCCAGAAACCTTGCCGCTCATCATGGCTTCAAGCACATTGATTGCGATGCGCTGATCGAAAAGAAAATCAGCGTTGAATTGGAAAAAAGCGGGTGTTTTGGAACCGCAGGCATGGCCAAATGGATGGGCTTTCCGGCAGACCCCACCTATGAAAAGAACGGCCATCGTTACATCGACTGCGAAGAAGACGTGATGAAAGAAGCCATCGCCGGACTACAAGCCGACAAAGATTCTTCCGCTGTCCTCGACACAACCGGCAGCGTTATTTACGCGAGCGCAGACGTTTTAAACTCCCTGCGCGCTGCAACCCGCGTCATCTATTTCGAGGCCACCGAAGGACATACCGACGCTTTGTTTAAAAGCTATATCAGCCACCATCCCAAACCCGTTATTTGGGGCGAAAGCTACAAGCCCGTGGCAGGAGAGGCACCCCGCCAAACCCTTGAAAGGTGCTATCCGGAGTTGTTGCGCGACCGCGCGCGGCGGTATAAAGAGATCGCTCACATCACGATACCCTTCGAGCAGCTCAAAAAACATTGGACGGATATCGGAACCTTCGTCCTGAAACATTTGGAACAGACGTGAAAATCCTTTTTATCACCGCCAACCGCGTCGGCGACGCCGTTCTCACAACGGGTTTGTTGGCATGGCTTGAAAAAAAATACCCCGACGCTTCTTTTACGATTGCGTGCGGGCCGTATGGAGCCGATTTGTTCCGCGCCATGCCTAGGCTTGAACGTTTGATTATTATGAAAAAGAAAAAATGGAACGGGCATTGGTTCGATTTGTGGAAATCCTGCGTCGGCACAAAGTGGGATTTGATTATCGACATGCGCAACAGCCTTGCCTCGCGCTTTCTGTACGCCAAAAAATACGCCGTCCACAGGCAAACACGCGGCAAACACAAAGTCGTCGAAAACGCAGCCGTACTGAAAATCTCCCCTCCTCCGAATCCACACATCTGGATTACGCCCGAGGCCGAGCAAGAAGCGGAAAAACTTCTTCCCAAAAATGTTCCCCTTCTCGCGCTGGGCCCCGCCGCCAACTGGCAGTTCAAGCAATGGCCCATTCAACATTTTACCCTTTTGGCGCAGACGCTGACGGCGCAAAACAACTTGTTGCCGGGAGCGCTCGTCATGGTCATCGCAGACAAGCATGAACACGAACAGATTGCCCCCCTTCTCAAGGCGTTCCCGGGCGGCAAAAGCATCGAGATCATCGGGCGCGATCTTCAAACGGTGGCGGCTTGCTTAAAACGCGCGCAGCTTTATGTCGGTAACGATTCAGGATTGATGCATCTGGCGGCGGCGCTTGGCGTGCCGACCGTGGGATTGTTCGGCGTCGGCTATCCGTACATTTACGGGCCGTGGGGCGAGCACTGCGAGTTTGTCACGACGCCCGAAAACCGCGAAGAGCTTTGGGCGCGGCTTGCGCGATCAAATCCCCCGCCCAAGACGCTGATGGACAACCTTTCCGTCGAGCGCGTCGTCGCGGCGGCGAGGAAATTGCTGACGTAATTTTCGAATAATCTCAGCGTCGGTTGCGTTGCAGCAAGGAATAATCCCATAATTTCAAGATGATAGGACTCGTCCCAATTATTCCACAAATATTGTGATATATCCCTTGACATTCGATTTGACGCGCATTATATGGATGTCGCACCCTTAAGAAAGGTGCTTTTGGTCGGACTTCGGACCCGCTCAGCCGGCGGTTACGGGATTAACTCCGAAGAAAAGCCAAAAAGGTATGCAAATGCTACCGTCTTGCGTGTATCTCACGCAGGAAGGCGGCGCGCGCCACCTCTTTTTTTAGGATTTTATTTTTGGAGATTTTGAGAATGCAGACTTAAAAAACTAACGACGCTCAAAGAGCTTATCCAAATCCGCTTTTTTCAGTTCGACGTAGGTCGGACGACCGTGATTGCACTGCCCGCTGTTGGGCGTGTCCTCCATCTGGCGCAAAAGCGCGTTCATCTCGTCAATCGTCAAAGCGCGCCCCGCCCTTACCGAGCCGTGGCAGGCCATTGTCGCGCAAATATGATCAAGACGGTCTGAGAGCGCATGGCTATCGTCGACTTCCGCCACTTCATCGGCCATATCCCGCAACAACGCGCCTATATCCGTATCTTTCAGTAAAGCCGGAACCTCGCGCACAAGCACGGCGCCGCCGCCGAACATCTCAACAATCAACCCTATTTGTGCCAAGGACTCGGCATTCGACAAAATACGCTCAGCCGAAGGTTCGTCCATTTCCACGACTTCGGGCACAAGCAGAATTTGTCGTTTGATTGCGTGTTCGCTGAGCGCTTGTTTCATTTTTTCGAAAACGATGCGTTCATGCGCGGCGTGCTGATCGACAATGACGATCCCGTCTTCCGTTTGCGCAACAATATAGGCGCTGTGAATTTGCGCGACAGCCGCCCCTAAACGTCCAACTGACGATACTTTTGACTCGGCCATAGATGCCGCATTACGCCCATGCGGCGGAAAAGAAGCAAACATGGGGCTGTATCCGCGCGGCGCGCTACCATGCGAAGGAAATCCTTGCGTCCGGGCGATGGCAGGATCGGCAAAGCCCTCGCCTCCCTGCGGCTCCAGCATCTGCATTGCCTGGGGCGTCAACGTGCTGGTCGTCAACTGCGCCGCGCCTTCCAACGCGCGACGAATGCCGGAAATCATCAAACCGCGCACATGCGCCGCGTCGCGAAAACGCACTTCCGTTTTGGCCGGATGAACATTCACATCAACATCCTGCGGCGGCACGTCGATAAACAAAACAGCCAAAGGATACCTGCCGGAAGGCAACAAGTTGCCATAGGCGGCGCGCAAGGCCGACAAAAGAACTTTATCGCGCACGGGCCTTCCGTTGACGAACAGGTGCTGCCCGCGAGCCGTCGCCCCGTGAAAAGTCGGCAACGACGCATACCCCGCAATTTTTATCCCCTCGCGTCCGATATCGACGACAACAGCGTTATCGATAAATTCCGCGCCCATCACGTCGCCGACACGCTGCTTGGGATCGGGGCTGCGCGGAAAATGCAAAGGCTTTTTGTTTTCGTCCTGAAACGTGAAGTCGACAGAAGGATTAGCAAGAGCAAGGCGTTCAATAACCTCTCGCGCGTAATCGCTTTCTGTTCTCGGCGTTTTAAGAAATTTCAGACGCGCGGGAGTCGCAAAAAACAAATCCCGCACCTCAACCCGCGTGCCGTGAGCCAAAGCGGCAGGATGAGGGGCTTTAGCCGTTCCCCCCTCGACATCGACTTGCCATGCGCTCTCCGCGCCCTTTGCCCGGCTCGTCAAAGACAAGCGGGACACGGACGCAATCGAGGGCAATGCTTCGCCCCTGAAGCCAAAACTGTGGATGTTCCAAAGATCTTCATCGGGCAATTTGGACGTCGCGTGGCGTTCGAGCGCCAAAGAAAGATCGTCACGCGCCATGCCGCAGCCGTCGTCCGTTACGGCGATAAGGGCCTGCCCGCCTTCGCGTAAAACAACGTCGATTTTCGTAGCGCCGGCATCGAGTGCGTTTTCAACAAGCTCTTTCACGGCAGCGGCAGGACGTTCGACGACCTCGCCGGCGGCGATGCGGTTGACAAGGGACTCTGGCAGGCGACGGATGGGCATACGCAGAAGATAGCCGTGAATGCGGCTTAATTACACAAAAATATGCGAAAATGACCCCTAATCCTTCAGCATTTCGGCAATCATTATCTTCTGTTCAGCATCAAAGCGAGTGCCTTCTATAATGGTGAAAGTTAAATCGCTATCCGTTAAATCCGCTCCCTCAAGATTGGCATAAGACAGGTCGGTATTGTTAAGATTAACCTGACGAAGCCGCGCGCCTGAAAGATTGGCGTACCGTAAATTGGCATTTGTCAGATTGGACGTGATTGTCCTGCCTTGCGGAGAAATAAGGGGTTCGAAATGCGCGTCGCGCAAATCCGCGTTGGTAAGGCGCGTCCCGACCATATCGACGCCGCGAAAATCCGCCTTAAAAGCGGAAACATGGCGCATATCCGAGTTGCTGAGAAAAGCAGCCTGCATCTGGGATTCCGTCAAGTCCAGGCCGTATAGAATGGCTCCTTCGGCATTGACCAGCGCAAGATGCGCATAAGCAAAAATTTTGGTTCCGCGCATGTCGTGGTTGCTAATATCGAGCTGTTTGCCCAGCGTTCCGTCCGAAGAAACCCACGCCGTATGTTTGCGTAAAAGATCCTCGAGCGACTCCGATAAATCCTTTGCCGTCGGCCCTAAAGGCAAATTGGTCATCGCATTAAGCAAGTTCGCCTGTTGCAGACTCGCAATGTTGAGCGCTGCGTTCACAAGAACGGCGCCGCGCATGTTGACTCTTGTCAGATCGCACTGGCTAAGGTCGGCGCCTTCAAGATTGGCTCCGGAAAAATCCGATCCTTCGAGGCGCGCGCGAACGATTTTGCAGCCGCACATGGTCGTGTCGCTAAACTTCGTGCCGACGGCAACGGCGCCGGACAAACGCGCATCGGTCAAATTCGCGCCGCTGAAATCCGCGCCACCGGCCTCCGATGCAGGCCAATCTTTGTGCAAGGGAACAATATCCCCGTCAGCCTCCGTTCCAGCCAACATTCCCTCGCGCAGGTCGGCTCCGGCCAAATCCGCGGCAATCAGATTAGCGCCGCGCAAACAAGCCCCTCGCAAATCGGCGCGCATCAGATGAGCGCCCTGTAAATTACAAAAGCGCATATCCGCGCCAAAGAAATTGCAATAATCAAGCATAGCCCCGGATGCGTTGGCGCGGTTCAGAGAAACGCCCGTCATATCGGCATATGAAAGATCCAAACCCGAAATATTGAGGCCGGATAAATTGTGGCGAGACAATACGGCCCGCGCCCCGCCCACGCGCGCAGATAGAAACATCGAATGCTTGCGCACAATGGCGTCCAGTTCATCCTGCGTGGTTTCAATGAGTCGTGAATTTTCTTCGTGATCCATTATTTCCCAAAGGGCCTTCCTGAGAATTTTAATTTTCTCAACTAACCTTTAAGGAAAGCTTACTCTTCGTGGAAAAAACAACGCGATAACCGCGCTTAGTTATCTATTATTGCAGAAGAATCTTAAAAAGCCGGCTCACACACTCGGTTTTCCCGTCTGTGGATCCGCCTTTTTCCAGGTCTTTGGCCATACGCTTGCCAAGCTCAACACCGGGTTGATCAAACGAATTGATATCCCAAACAACCCCCTGAACAAACGTTTTGTGTTCGTACAAAGCCAGCAACAAGCCCAGATGGTAGGGATCAAGTTTTTCAAGGCTTATGAGGTTCGACGGACGACACCCGGGATATACATCTTCCGGCTTTGCGGCGCTTGCTTGGCCGAAAGCAAGGGCCCCCATCTGTGCCGCCAGATTTGACAGTACCGCTTGATGATGATCGGGCTTGTTCAGGTCATCGTGCGTCACCGCTATAAAATCGGCAGGAATGACGTCACTGCCCTGATGCAGGCATTGATGAAAACTATGCTGACCAACAGTTCCGCATTCGCCGAAAATGACGGGGCTTGTCGCGTAATCGACGGCTTCCCCCGCCCAGGTTACTGATTTTCCGTTACTTTCCATTTCGAGTTGCTGCAAATAGCGCGGCAAGTCCCGCAATCTTTCGCAATAAGGCAAAACGGCCTCTGCGGAACATCCTCTAAAATTGCGGTTCCAGACACTGAGCATGGCGAGAATAACCGGCATATTGACAGCCAGCGGCGCGGTTTTGAAGTGCGCGTCCATAGCAGCCGCCCCTTTCAACAAATCGCGGAAGTTCTTGTTGCCGATGGAGAGGGCAACGCTCAGGCCGACGGCAGACCATAGGCTATAGCGCCCGCCCACCCAATCCCACATCGGAAATAAGTTGTCGGAATGAATGCCGAATTTTTCGACTTCTTTCGCATTCGCGGAAACGGCGACAAAATGATGGGAAACAGCTTTTTCGCCAAGCTTATCGACGATCCATTTTCGCGCCGTACGTGCGTTAAGCAGCGTTTCCTGCGTCGTAAATGTTTTTGACACAATGATAAAAAGAGTCTCATCAGGATCGGCTTTTTGCAAAACGCTCTCGATATCGAAAGCATCAGCATTGGCGACATAATGCGTTTCAAAATTTGATGTGTAGGGTTTAAGAGCCTGTGCCGCCAAACGCGGCCCCAAATCGGAACCCCCGATGCCGATATTCACGATCGTGCGAAACGGTTTGCCGGTAGCGCCCTTTCCTTTTCCGTTTCGCACATCGTCGACAAAAGCAGCGATGCGTTTTTGCGTCGCGCGCACTTCCGGCATAACGTCAAGCCCATCAACCAAAACAGAGACATCGTCCGAGCGGCGCAGGGCGGTGTGCAAAACGGCGCGATCTTCGGTCGCATTGATTTTTTCTCCCGAAAACATGCGTTCGCGATACCCTTCGATGGTCTGAAAGGCAGCAAGCGCAAGCAGAAAGGACATCGTTTCTTCCGTCACATTTTGAAAAGCATACGTAAGACGCAAGCCTTCATGAGCAATACTGAAGTTTTCAATTCTTTCGGGATCACTCAGGATTTTCTTCATGTCCTTAACGCGAAGCTCGTCGCGATGCCAAACAAGGTTCTTCCAAGCCGGTGATGAAGTTATGCTCATTGTTTTACGGTGTCCTTTGTTTGCGCAGGAACAATGCTTTTTGGCTTTCCCACCATGACGAGCGTCATCTTATCGGGATTAAAAAAACGTTCAAGGACGCGTTCGATATCCCCCTTTGAAACGCTACGAATAAGCCGATTATAGCGATCAAGATAATCGCGTCCCAGCTTCTCTCTTTGCATCGAAACGAGAAGGCCGGCGATTTTATCCGTGGACGTCAGCGCCAAGGGCATTGCGCCCGTCAGATAATCTTTGGCGGCTTCAAGTTCTTTTTCCGTAAGTCCTTCGTCATGAAAACGGCGGAGCGCGTCAAGAATTGTGTTCAGAGCCTCGGCTGCCTTCGGATTATCGACGGCCGCCCCTCCGACAATCAATCCTCCATGTTGCGCCGGAGACAGGTATGTCGAAATTCCATAGGTCAGTCCTTTTTTGTCGCGCACTTCCTGCATGAGGCGCGAGGCAAATCCTCCGCCGCCAATGACATAATTGGCAACTTCGGCAGCATAATAATCGGGATCGCTTCGCTTCGGCCCCGGCATGGCGAAGAGTAATTCGGTTTGCGTTCCATCGCGCCGCACAAGAACCGTCGGCGTCTTTTTTATTTCCGGACTATCGGCAATAGGAGTCAACTGCGCGCGCGCAGGCAAATCGACAAATGTTTTATCAAGCGCAGCCGAAAGTTCGTCGGGCGTCATGTCTCCGGCGACGGCTACCGTCAACGTCGCGCGCGCCAAATGCTTTGCCGCAAATTCCTGAATATCGTCGCGCGTAATGGATTCAAGCGTTTTCAGGGTTCCAAGCCGCCTCTGGCTGTAGGGATGGCGCGCATAAATCTGCGATACCAGAGCGTTTCGCGCCTGCCAGTTCGGATCGGAAAACTGGCGGCGGATGCCCGACAAATGCTGCGCGCGCTGACGTTCAATGTCAGCCGCGTTAAAGCGCGGCTCTGTTATGGCAAGACGTAAAAGATCAAACGCCGTATCCTTATCCACGCTGAGACATTTCAAACCGCCGCTGATCTTGTCTCTTTCGGCGCTAAATCCGATGGAAATTGACCGATCCGCCAACTGTTGTTGAAAGGCCGCCGCATCATAGGGCCCCGCCCCTTGGGTCAACAGTCCAGTCGTCAACGCCGCAAGTCCTTGCTTGTCGGCAGGATCTTGCTCGTTTCCGCCCTGAAAGGCAAAATGCATCGCGACGACAGGCAATTTGTGATTTTCGACGAGCCAGGCCTTAACCCCGGATTTTTTGCCGACGACTTCCTGGATGTTGATGGCGTAAGCAGGCAACGAGATGAGCAAGAGAATGGCAAAAAATAACAAAAAGAAAATGGGATCCCCGCCTTCGCGGGGATGACGGGATTTGTGCTGCGTCATCGTTTGCCCGCTCCTTTTTCGGAAACGGGTTGAACCGTCTTTGGCTTTTTTGCCTCCTTGCGCGGCGCAGGCAAAAAAGCGCCCATGATCTGGCGTTTTGAAGAAACAAGTTCGCGCAGCGCCGCATTGACTTGATCGACACTGACGGTATTGATACGATCCGGCCATGCTTCAGCATCGGCAACGCTGTGTCCGGTAGTCAACGCCATGCCAAAGACATATCCGGGCATCATTAGCCCCTCACGAGCGAAAATAGCTGCGCGTTGGAAGCGTTGCTTAGCCTTTTCGACATCCGTCGCGTTTAGCCCTTTTTTTGCGGCCTCGTTTAGCGTTGAACGCAGAGCTTCTTTAAGTTTTTCATGAGACTGCCCGGCGCGTAAAGATGCCGTTAGTGCAAACGTTGTTTCACCGCGCGCATCGGGGTCGTAACTTGCGTTAACCCCGCTGGCGATGTCCAATTCCTTCACCAGTTTTTTGTACAAAATGCCGACTTCGCCGCCGTCCAAAACTTCGGTCAGGACTTCATACGCGTAAGCGGGGATATCCTTTTGCGTGGCATAGGACGGCGCTACAAAACGCCAAACAATTTCCGGTTGTTCAACACGCGCGTCCGTATACGTAAATTCCTTCTCTTGCGGTTGCGGCGCAGCCCCGAAGTCACGCGGAGGCAAAACATTGCGTTGGGGCACGCGGCCATAGGTGGCGGCCGCAAGGCTGATGACGTCTTCGACTTTCACATCCCCGGAAATGACGACGATGGCGTTGTTCGGCGCATAAGCAGCGTCGTAAAATTTGCGCACGTCCGACACGGAAAGCTTTTCGACATCCTTCATCAAGCCGACGATAGGCCGTCCATAAGGATAGTGCGGCATAAACTTGTGCTGAAGTTTTTCCATAAATATTCCTTCGGGACTGTTATCGGTGCGCTGCTGGCGTTCGCGAAGAATGACGCGCAGCTCCGGCTCTGCCGTTTCTTTTATCAGGCGCAGATTCTGCATCCTGTCCGCTTCCATCTGCATAATCATCGGCAGACGATCAACGGCGACTTTTTCATAATAGACGGTGTAATCGTAGGACGTAAAAGCGTTATCATCTCCGCCCTGCCCCGCAATGATTTTGCTGAATTCTCCCGGCGCGACGTTTTCCGTTCCGCGAAACATCAGGTGTTCGAGATAATGCGCAAGGCCCGTTTTGCCCGCGATTTCATCGGCAGCGCCGACTTTGTACCAGACCATCTGGCTGACGGCGGGCGCGAGGCTGTTGGGGACGACAACGACCTGCAAACCGTTCGAAAGCGTAAAATGAGAGGGATAAAATACGGCGGCACGTGCAGTCCCCATCATCGCAGCCATGAGCCAGATGATGAGAAGGGTTGTCCGTGCGAACATTATAGTCCCAGCCAGCCGCTCTTTTGCTTTTCGATAACGGGCGTGGCGCCGGATGTTACGGATTGATTGCCTTCTTTGGCTTTCTTGAGGCGCTCGGCCTCGGCAGCGGCATCGACGATTGTGCCACGCTCTTTATCGCCGTTCCAATTTATAAGCCGTTGAACAAGATGCGATGAGGCAACAACTTTTTGCGAGGATTCACGATCGACGATCTCGCGGATATTGGGATCGACCTTGGTCGCGCCCGAAGCTTCGAGAAGGGCCGTTTCCCCCTTTGAAGGAGCTTGAGCCTTTTTCGGAACTTTGGCGCCGAATAAAGCCTCGCTGGCCTGTTGATCGGTCTCGATGGCTTGGGGCCGCGCCACGCCCGGACGCGGAGGATGCAAGCCGTAATCCGGCGGCATCGACAAGGGCGGGCGTTCGACAACGGCAAATTCATCAGGAGGATTGCGCCCGAAACCTAAATCTTCGCGCAATTCGCTGCACGCCGCCATGGAAATCGCGGCGACGCCAAGAAGAAAAAAGGAACGTGAGTGAGACATGGATTTCTCGTAGGCCAAAGAGTAATTTACCAAGATGGATCCCCGCTTTCGCGGGGATGATGGCTTTCGCCATCATTTTCCCCTTACCATACCATCGATTAGGAGAAGCGCAACGCCCGTAACGATAGCCGCGTCGGCAACATTAAAGGCGTACCAGTGAAGATTACCGTAATAAAAATCGAGGAAATCGACGACAGCGCCATAACGCACACGGTCGATAACGTTGCCGATAGCCCCGCCCATAATCGCGCCGAGAGCCAAGGCAACGGTGGTCGAGCTTGTCCTCATTAGCCAGCGCCCAAGAAGAAAGAGTATAACGACGGCGACGGCGATGAGGACATAAGGGAGAACGCGCTCCCTGCCGTGGTTTAAAAAGCCGAAGGTAACGCCCTTATTCCAGACGAGAACAAAATTGAGAAAGGACGTGATCGGAAGCGTGCGATGCACGTCGTCAAGGCGGTCGAGAATCAGCCATTTAGTTAGCTGATCGACAAGCCCCACAAAGGCCATAGCGTAAAAACCGATAATCGCGCGACGTCGTGCGGCCATGACTCTCCCAAGGAAAAAGGACTAGCGGAAAGAAGCTAGACGAAAGGCAGAAAGGGGGCAATGGGGAAAGAAGGCGCGCCTCTAAAAGTCGGTTACGCAGCGCATTTTTCCATCTTTATTGATTTGTCGCTTTGTCGTGTGCTAGGTTCGATGTCGAACGTTTTCACTGCAATTCTAAGATTGTCTTTAAAACAAAATCCGCCAACGCCGTTTGACAGCAATTCCATAGCCTTCATTCGCATTCCCGGATGAATGTCCGCCGCCCCAGAGTCCTGATAAAGCGGCACGTAGCCAGAAATTTCTTCTAACAAAAAGTTCCGTGATAATGATAGCCGCGCGGATCCAAATTCTTCGCCCCTCTTGAGACAACGCTGAGCAAACTCATTTAAATCATGGTCAACCGCTTCAGAAAACTCTTTGTTATTTTCATAAAGGGCACAAACTCGCTGAAAGACCTCCGGATAGCGCGGATGAGACAGCAGACTATCCCATCGAACAACATCGATAAAAACATCAGAAGAGAAAACGTTAGCCTTCAACCATAAATCCCCGTCGTTTAGCGCCTTTTTATAAGCATCTTCTGGAGACAGCCCAATAGACATTAAATTGTAACGCTGTATTGTATCGTGCAAACAAAGCGTAACATCGTTGAAATTCTGCATTACCCAATTAAGGATGCTTCTTGTGCGCGGATCAAAGGTTGGATTAGAGGGCACACTGATTTGCAGGCGCGCAGACGCATATCTCTGCCAGCCCATAGCATGACGCAAAATAATCTTATAATTCCCACGAGCAACAACTTGATTATTCGTATTTTTCATTTGTGTTAGATCCCTTTGGACTTTTCGCTTGTGACCAAACTAAATCAAAAAAATTCTTATTTGCTTGTGCAATAGCCTTGTCATGAACAACTATAACTTTCTGAAAATCTTCAGTCAGGTATGCGCATATATCATCAAAAAAAACCGAAGCTGCGTTTTGGTAATAACGTGACGGGATTTGACGATACCAATCTAGCGGACCTCGAATATGGTTGTTGCCCTCTTTGATTAGCTTTTTATATTTTATGCCTTTCCTTACAATTCGCTTAAAAGCTTCATGTACTTCCTGAGGAGAAAGGGACTCATCTGCCATACAGACAAAAAATTCTTCTCCTTTTTGCAACTGATAATAGATTTCATCTAGCAATAGCGCATAGCAATTTGGGCCATCTATTTCTCGAACTTTATGGTCATAAAGACGAACACCTTGGTTTTCTGTAAATTCAATTCCCTTCTCTCTAAAAACTTTCATAATATCCGCAATCGTTCCTTCCCTCGGTTGGACGGAGCCGTCTTCGATTTTGCTGATGCCTTGTTTGGTAAGACCCGCTGCATTGGCCAGATCGTCCTGGCTCATGTCCAGAAGGGCGCGCGCGGCGCGTATTTGTCTGCCTGTAATCATCCTAACCACCAAATCCAAAAAGTGTGCACTGCACCAAAAGCGTATTAGGGATACTATATATATATGAAAGTAAATCAATGTCAATTTATAGTAGACAAAAGTCTCTTTTTCGGGTATAACTCATATATAGATAGGGCAATTATATTCAGGTTATTGATTTTAAAGGATTTTTTCGAATCTATTTTGGAGAAGACGGAATGCCTGATTTTTATAAATATATGATGCGCTACGGCGAACACGGCGTTCAAGCTATTGTTGAAAACGTTGAGCGTAGCCAAGGCATCCGTCACGAAACACCGGTTCCGTTGGAACACCGTTGGAACCACGTCATGCAGGACACCCGATCAGAACAATCCAGCATGGCGGCGTAAATAGACTGCAAAAATAGGGGCAAGTTGAAGCCCCTTTTTGTTAACCGGAATTAAATTATTAAAACAAATTAAGCAACGCGAGACACTATGGCAACGAAAACACCGCAATCAAACATCGACAGCACGGCTCCGATCAACAACCTTGAGCTCGCGTCGATTAAATCTCTTTTAGCCTATACCGCTTATGACAAGCATGTCAGCGAAGCCGTCGTCCGCGACGTGTTTTCTTCCCGCTTTGGCGTTAATGAAGTCGAAAAGCTGCCGCGTAAGTCATTTGAAGATGCCATCCGCTTCTTGGTCGATATTCAGATCGAGATGATTCACTAATAAAAAACACTTGCGTGGTGACCCCGTTTCGTCCATTTTGCGCGCCTTACGACCATTGTGGGCCTGTAGCTCAGTTGGGAGAGCGCAACAATGGCATTGTTGAGGTCGTCAGTTCGATCCTGATCAGGTCCACCACTTCTTTATTTCTGCGTTTTTCATGTTTGCGCGCTTGCGCCGCTTCGCGGCTCAGCGACGCGGGGGCATTGTTGAGGTCGTCAGTTCGATCCTGATCAGGTCCACCACTTCTTTATTTCTGCGTTTTTCATGTTTGCGCGCTTGCGCCGCTTCGCGGCTCAGCGACGCGGGGGCATTGTTGAGGTCGTCAGTTCGATCCTGATCAGGTCCACCACTTCTTTATTTCTGCGTTTTTCATGTTTGCGCGCTTGCGCCGCTTCGCGGCTCAGCGACGCGGGGGATCGATCCTGTTCATATCGATTATTGCCCTTGGCCTCAAAAAGGGCTTCTTATCTCAATAAATCCAACAATCTTGTAGAGCGTCTTTGTTTCGGCTAACGTCCCCGCTTCCGTTTTCGGCAGAAAATGCCGGAAAACGGGTAAATAGGGCGTGATTGCCCTCGCGGCCTCTGATAAAAGGGCTGCGGTCAGGCTTTAGCGGGCGTGGCGGAACTGGTAGACGCGCTGGGTTTAGGTCCCAGTGACCAAAAGTCGTATGGGTTCAAGTCCCTTCGCCCGCACCAGTTTACGCAAACGCATAGCGTGTGCGTAGACTGTCCGGCATAGCTTTAGCGAAGCAGGGCATGTAAATTAGAGTGTTTACTGTTTAGATAGAATAGGATTGCAAGCTACAGAAAGACACGGCTAGTTCAGGTTGAGCCTAACCGCTACCCCGCCCCTAGCCCCTCCCTCAAGGGGAGGGGAATTCGTGCGGGATCGCTCCAGCTTGATTCTACCCGATCGAGGAATGCTCTAGGAACAGATACTTAAACGAACAAGGAAAAAACGGATCATGACTAAAGTTAAAGTACTGAAAGAAGAAGGTTTGAAACACGAATTCTCGATCATCGTCCCGAAGAAATCGGTCGACGAGCAAAAAGATCTGCGCCTCGCCGAAATTGCCAAAACGGCAAAAATGCAAGGCTTCCGCCCAGGCAAAGTGCCCCTGAATGTCGTCAAGAAACGTTATGGCGCCGAAGCGCACGCCGATGCTTTGGATAAAACCGTCTCCGCCGCCGTTGAAAAAGTTCTTACCGATCACAAGTTGCGCCCCGCGACGCAACCGAAGATCGAATGGGTCAGCACCGAAGAGGACAAGGACGTCGAGCTTAAGCTGACGGTTGAATCTTTACCCAGCATCAAGGTCGGCGATTTCAGCACCATCGCTCTTGAACGCCCCATCGCCGATGTCGAGGCGGCAAAGGTTGATGACACCATTTCCAAATTTGCAAAAAGAATGCGTCAGCCCGAAAAAGTAACCGACGCGCGCGCGGCAAAAATGGGCGACATTCTTGTTATTGATTTTGACGGCAGCGTCGGCGGCGAAAAGAAGCCCGGCATGAACGGCAAGGATCATTCTTTGGAACTCGGCTCCAAGTCCTTTATCGATACGTTCGAAGAGCAGCTGGTCGGGAGCAAAGTCGGCGATAAGAAAAAGATTTCCGTCACGTTTCCCGATGCCTATCACGCCGCCGATTTGGCAGGAAAGAAGGCCTCTTTCGACGTCGAAATCAAGGAGTTACGCCAACACAAGCCCGTCGAGTTCAACGACGCCCTCGGCAAGGAAATGGGCTTTCCCTCAATCGAAAAACTGCGCGAGCGCGTACGCGACGATATCGGCGTCGATTACAAACGCATCAGCCGCGCCGTTGTCAAACGCGCCTTGATGGACAAACTGGCGGCAGCGTACTCTTTCGAGGTTCCAGGCGGTCTGTTGGAATCGGAATTCGGCAATATCTGGAAACAAGTCGAAGAGGCTAAAACCAAAGGCGAACTTCCCGAAGACGATAAAAAGAAAAGCGACAAGGCCTTGCGCGAGGAATATCACGGCATTGCCGAACGTCGCATTCGTCTGGGTCTTTTGCTGGCCGAAGTCGCCACACAGAATAAGATCGAAGTGACAAGCAACGAATTGCGCAACGCTTTGATGGCCGAAGCGAAGCGTTTCCCCGGTCAAGAGAAAGCCGTATTTGAATACTACACAAAAACGCAGGGCGCTTTAGAGCGCATTCGCGCGCCTCTTCTGGAAGAGAAGGTTGTTGACTTCATTCTCGGCAAGGCCAAAATATCGGAAAAGAAAATGTCCGCCGATGAATTGTTGAATTTACCTGAGGAAGACTAGGGCTTTTCGAATTAGATAAAACAACGGCCGAAGGAGACCCCTCACCTGCAAAATCTAGGGGCTTACTGATCGCAAGCCCAAGATTTTGCTTCCTCTCCCTCAAGGGGAGAGGGAAAATAGAGAGAGCAGTTCTTGATTCTATATGATTGGAAAAGGCTCTAACTTGTTTGCCATGCACCCGCTGATCAAAAAAAGCCTGCCTTTGATTGAAAAAAGTTTGTCTATGCCTATGGCCGCAAGGCTTTTGCTTCTTGTGAACGTCGGCGCGTTGCTTTCTGCCTTCGTCCTGCAGTTCGGGTTTGACGTTAAGCCTTGTTACTTGTGTCTATGGGCGCGCATTCCCTATGCTTCTGTCGCAGCTTTATCTTTTCTGGCATTGGTTTGGAAACCCTACGGGCGGCATACGTCTGCGCTGCTCGGCTTGTGCGCCGTTGTCTATCTTGCCGGCATGGGCATTGCCATTTTCCAAACGGGCGTCGAGCAGCATTGGTGGCAAAGCGTTTCCGGTTGCGAGGGACAAGATTTCAAAAATTTATCTCCAGAAGAAATACGTCAGGCTCTGCTTCGAACGGAAGACGTGCCTTGTGATATAGTTTCATGGTCGATATTCGGGTTTTCGCTGGCCAATATGAATATCCCTCTCTCGTTTGTTCTGGCCTTTTTTGCCGCGATGGCAGCTAAGCGAAACAAGTGAAAATCTTTCCACGTTTTTTGCCCCAAGGGCAAGAAATGCCGATAAAACAAAAGACCGGCTAAGGAAGAGTCAACAGAATCAGTCCAATGCCGCTTTGGCATAAAGCTTGCTGATACCCGTCTGAGATTATTCACCCTGCCCTTTTGGGGCGGAATCAACAGACGAGGTATACAATGTCTCTTTTCGGAGCTCTTAACGTCGCCGTTTCCGGTCTTAACGCGCAATCGCAATGTATCGGCAATATCGCAGACAATTTGTCAAACGCCCAAACGACCGGCTTTAAATGTATTGGCACGACGTTTTCGGACTTGGTGACCGCATCAAGCGCGACGTCCAACAGCCCTGGCGGCGTAAGAGCGACGCCTAGCTATCAAAACGACGTTCAAGGCAACATCGGGTCAACGGCAACGACAACCAATCTGGCCATTTCCGGCACCGGATATTTTACCGTTACGACAGCAACGCAGGATGCCACGGGACAAACCATCTTCACGGGGTCGAATTATTACAGCCGTGCAGGCGATTTTACGCTCAATAAAGAAGGTTATATGGTGAATAGCTCCGGTTACTTTTTGCAGGGTTATACCATTACAGGCTCTGCTGTTGATACGTCAGGCGTATCTCCGATTCTCATATCTTCGCTGCTCGACAACCCAGAAGCGTCAACGACCATCACCTATGTCGGCAATTTGCCCGCCGGCGTGACGGACTATACATCAGCAGCATCGACCGTCGATGTGTATGACGCTTTAGGAAGCACGCATCAAACCAGCATCACGTGGGAAACAACGGCGACAACGAACGTTTGGTTGGCAACAGTCACCGTCGATGCCGGCGGTGATATTATCGCGCCGGATACTTATAACTACATCGCCACCTTTGAAGTGGCTTTTAACAGCTCCTCACCTGCTGGTACTATTCAGACAATTACGGGCATTTCTTCCGGTTATTATGTATCTACAGATGATACCCATGCCCTTACGACGGATCTTGGCGTTCCTGAAGTCAGCACCGATACAGCAGGCCAGCCGGCCATAGTCTATCTTGGCGGCGCGGCAGGCGACCTGCATTTTCCAGGCGCCGGAACTCAAACGATCAACTTCAATCTCGGAAATTACAGCGTAGCAACCGGACTGACGCAGTACGCAAATTCAACGTCAACCGTCTCCGTGTCGTCGATTTCCCAAGATGGTCTAGGAGAAGGCTCTTTCAGCAGCATCAGTATCGACAAAGACGGCATCGTTTCGATTAACTACACGAACGGCAGCGTTCGTAAAATCTATCAGATTCCGCTTGCGGCGTTCAATTCCCCGGACAATCTGCAACGCGGCTCCGGCGGCGTTTATAACGCAACCATCGCTTCGGGCCCCGCGAACTTGCACTTGGCAGGAACCAATGGAACGGGAACCATCGCTAGCGGATCTCTTGAAGCGTCAACCGTCGATATCGCGAGCGAATTCACGACGATGATTCAGTCGCAGCAGGTTTACTCCGCAAACGCCAAGATGGTGTCGGCCGTCAACAGTATGTTGAGCACGATCATTCAGGCCGTTCAGTAATCTATCATCGTTGCGAGGCCGTTTTAAACGGTCTCGCGGCGGAAATTAGGGGCTTTTTATGTCAATAGCTGGCGCTCTTTCCGTCGCTCTCTCGGGGATGCAGGTAAGTTCCACGGCCGTGCAAACCATATCGGGAAACGTTGCCAACGCCCAAACGGCTAATTATACCCAAAAAAATATCAGCCTGGCACCCGTCACTACGGGATCGTCGTTGGGTGGCGTCACGATCACAGGCTATACCCGCGTGACGAACGACGTCCTTTTTACGACGCTTAATAACGCGACATCGGACGCTTCTTATTACAGCACTCAGAGCAACTATCTTAGTCAAGTCCAGTCAATCCTTAATTCAATCGGCAATCCTCCCGCGCTTTCCGGAGACTTGGGCGATTTTCAGGCGGCTTGGACGCAGTATGCCGCCGACCCCAGCAACTCCACATTGGAAAAAAACGTCGTCTCCACAGGACAAGCGCTTGCGAACACGATCAGCAGCATCGCTGCGGATATTTCGACTTTGGAAACAAACACTAAAAACGATCTTTCAACGTCAATTTATTCGCTGAATTCCACTTTGAAGACAATTCAGGAGTTGAACATTCAAATTACCTCGGCTCTTTCCAATAATCAGCCGACCGTCAATCTGGAAGATGAGCGTGACACCGCGATTAACATGATCGCTTCGTTCACGAATGTCGTCGTCATGCAGCGCGATAACGGGCAAATTGCGCTTTATACTCCCACCGGCACAGCCCTTCTCGACCATCAAGCGCAGACTTTCAACGTCGGCCCGGAAGGCAACACCGTTGTCAATTCCGCAGGATCCGATATCACAGATTCATTAGCGGGCGGGACATTACAGGCTCAAACCGATTTTCTTGCTTCGACAGCAACCGCTTCCAACGGCGTCGGGGTTATCGTAAAATTAAAATCCCAGTTGCAGAATTTCGCCAACATGTTCGTCGCAACAACGGCGGACGGAAACAGTTTCGCGGACGTCTATAACGCCGCCGCCACAGAAGCCGGCGAACAGGCATCGAGTTTCTTCACTGCAAATGTAGATTTTAACGGCTTGCCGAATCTGACAAGTTTTTCCGTCAATGCCGACCTTATCAGCGGAGCGACAACCGTTAAGTCGGCGGCTGCCGTTGATATCAACGACGCTTTTTCCGCAACGGATATTGCCATTACGACGACGGATATGGGCGGCGGCGTTTTTACCTATAATACAAGCAGCACGTTTTCGTCGGATGGCCTGATAACTCAATCGCAAACTTATTCCGGCATTGTTACGGCAATATTGTCCGGATTCCAACAAGCGGCAAACACCGTTAAAGCCCAATATGAAACGGCTGCAACACAACAAGAATATTATCAAAGCTCTCTCTCCAGCCAAACGGGCGTTAATACGGACACCGAGCTGGTCAATCTGACCAATTGGGAAAATAGCTATGCCGCGTGCGCGCACTTAATTTCAACGATTAAAGAAATGATGAAAATACTGGAAGGCATGGTGACCTAATGAGCATAACGTCCATCAGCAATTTAAGTATTGTAAGGAACTTGACGTCAGCGCTTCAAAATCAGCAGTTATCCTTGTCCGAGCTGTCCAGCCAGCTTGCGACCCAGAAAAAACATACCGATTTGACGGATTACAGCGCCAACGATGCCCGTAATTTGATCGATCTGCAAGCCGCTGGGACACAATGCGATGCGTATATCAGCGTCATTGCAACCGCAAGCACAAATCTGTCCATTTATGACACGATCATGACGGATTTGGAGGAAATCATTTCTCAAGCGCAAAGCCTTGCAAACAACAACCCGACCTACACCGAGGACATTGCCTCAAACGTCCTTATACAAACCAATAATTATTTGAAATCCGTTACCGTCGATCTTAATCAAACGATCAACGGGCGCTATATTCTTTCAGGATCCCGCTACAACACACAGCCCGTTCAGGATTTGTCCGCGCTTCCTTTATCTACTCTCGACACAACCATTTATACCGATAATTTGACTTTGCCGAGTTACGATACGGAATTCGTCGAGGGCGCAGGTTCGACAAGCGCTACCGCATACACCACGGATCGGGCGATGATTGACGATGGATATATCGTCGATTATGGCATTACCAGCAACGACCCCGCTATTCAGAAGGTTGTCATGGGGCTGCGTTATCTGCAGGCGGCAGGAAATTCCACCGACACCGCGACTTATAAAAGCAACATGACCCAGGCTTCCACATTGCTGGCTTCCGGGTTGGCTCAAATCCAGAATTTACACACGAACATAGCGAACAATGTTAACGTGATGGCTATGGAAAAAGAGGCTCAAAAAACAGAAATTTCAAATTTAACGGATCGAGTCTCAAATATTCAGCAGGTTGATACGACGGAGATCGCGATCAAAATAACCTCGTTTCAGTCCGTTCTTCAAGCTTCCTACTCTGCGACGGGAAGCATATTAAAAATGTCGATTGTAAATTATCTCTAGTCCAATCCTTAGAAGGAGTTTATCATGGAGTCTCTTCCCGGATATCAATGTTCATGGGGTTCTGGTATGAAGCCACTTTCGACTTTTAGTCCTATTTCCTTACGTTATATCGCGGCCTTACGCGGCAACAGGCCTAAAAAGACAGGAGTCGAGTTTGCCTATGCCGACGTATCCTGTTCCTCGCCTGAAAATTTTATTTGCCTTGCGGCGAGCAATCCTGAGGGACGCTTTTATGGTTTTGTACCCGACGACACAGCGCGCCAAACGGCTGAAGAAGCCGCTGCGCAACGCGGCACTTTCAATGTTATCTTTTTGACGGGAACTCCTTCTGAAATTCTGGCGCGAATTGCCAATGGTTCATCCCTGCCGCCGATGCTTGATTATTTGTGTTGCGACGAAAGCGTCACTCCCCTTATAGCCTCCGAGCGTTCCGCGCTTTTCGACCTGGCGCAGAAACGCCTTAATCCCGGAGGATTGTTTGTTTCGTCCTATCGCGCCTACGATCGCGAAGACGGAGCTTTGCGCTTTCTTGTGCAGGAATTGGCGCCGGAGATGGATTCCGAGCAAAAACAGGATTTTCTGACCGAGATAAAAACTTTGGGGTCTACTTATTTTGCCCGGCATTCCGACACGGCAAAGGCTTTGGATCAAGCCATCGCCAAAAACGCGCCGAGGGATTTTTTCTCCCTTTATGACGGCACGGCTGCGACATCAAAGACGTTCGATACAATGGTCGCCGCAGGATCACATGGATTACTTTATGCCGGAGATGCAATCTTGGCATCAAACTATGTCGAATTGGCAATTCCGCATGAGGCTCAGGATTTGGTCGTTTCTTGCCGCAACAGCCCTCTCTATGAACCCATCAAGGACTTTACGCTTGACCGCGCGGTTCGTCAGGATATTTGGATTAAGGCTCCTTGCGAGCAATCGGTCAGCCCCGCAGAGCTTTTTGGCGGGTTTGCCTATGGCATCGTTCTGCCGCGCGAACAAATCCCTACCGCTTATACTGCAAAAGGAAAAACGATTGATTTGTCGAGTCCGCTTTACGACAAGCTTCTCAATCTGATGGTTCTCATGCCCATTGGCGTAGGCGATGTTCTCGTATATCCCTCCTGTCGCGGCGAAGAACCGGAAAAAATTCTCGAAGCCTTTCAGCTTCTCGTTGCGTGCGGTTTTGCAAGCCCGATGCGCGGCGTCATGACCTCAAATAACAATTCCGATGTTTCTCAATCGCGTCTTGTCGGTAATTATAATCGCTTTCTCGATAAAACAAGCCTGACGGATCAGGATGTTTTGTTCGCCTCGCAAGTTACAGGGTGCGGCGTCGTTTTGCCTGCGCGAGAAGCCTTTGTGATGCAGGCTATTAATCGCGTGGGCCTTAACGACTCGGTCGCGGCTCTTATGATGGAATTGCAACGCATCGCCCATACGCCTGCCGCGTTATCCATTATTGAAACCGAAGAGCCAACGGCAGAAATTGCGCATGCGATGATTATCGATATTGTCGGAAAATCGTTGCCCCAGTGGTACGCCTATGCCCTTTTGGAGGCCGCCTGAGCCAGAACTTTCAGGAATTAGCAGGTAAAGCAGCACGAGCTCACGCTCAAGGAAAGCTCGATCTCGCGGCGGGGCTTTGCCGCGAGATTCTTTCGGGCGAGCCGCATGATCCTAACGCTCTCCATATGTTGGGCATCATCGCGCAACAAGAAGGAAAATCAGAACTCGCGTTGCAATGGATCGACGCCGCTCTGACGGCAAAACCTAATTTTCTTGAGGCGCGGTATAATCGCAGCGTCATTTTGCGCGCCCTTCAACGCAATGCCGAAGCTCTCCAATCCATTCGCAAAATACTGGAAGCCGCGCCGGATTTTGCCGTAGCCTGGGATATGGCCGGACAAATTCTCAAAGATGACGGCGCTTTTGCCGAGGCTACCAAATGCTATACCCGCGCGGTGAATTTTCAGCCAAATAACGCCAATTTTCTTGGCAATTTCGGCTTATTGCTTTTCTCGCAGGGGGATTTGTCTGCCGCCTATAAAATGGCGCGTAAAGCTGAAACCCTTGATCCTTCCTATCCGCCCATGCTGTTAGGCAATATTCTGAGGGCATGGGGTCATCCGGAAGAAGCTGCAGTTTGTTTTGCTCGCGTTCACACTTTGCTACCCCATTTTGCCGACGCCTATGCCAGCGAAGCCATGGCACGTTTACAAATGGGAGATATTGAAGAAGGATTCGCCTTATGGGAAAAGCGCCCCGATCTTTCTTCGGATCCGAGCAAACTGCCCTTATGGCAGGGACAGAAAGTTTCTGCTCTTATGCTCTACGAAGATCAGGGTCTGGGCGACGCCATTCAGTATCTTCGCTATATCCCCTTGCTTAAAAAACGCGCGGATTATTTAACTTTGCGTTTGAGAGAACCCCTTGTGGATTTATGCGAAATAAATTTTCCGGATGTCGGCGTTTTCCGGGAAAATGAGATGGAACCTTTGGCTGAAGCGCGGTGCCGCCTGTCAAGTCTGCCTTTCTTTTTTGAAACCCGTCTGCATAACATTCCTCCCGCACCTTATCTTACGGCACCTAAGGGAAATCCATGGCGCGATCGACTATACAAGATTCCTTCTCCGCGCATCGGCCTTGTCTGGGCAGGCAACGCGAAATTCGGCAACGACGCGACGCGTTCTATCGATTTTTCCACTTTGAATCCCCTGCTTTCCTGCGGGGCGGCACATTTTGTGTCTCTTCAAAAAGACCGTTCCGACAACCCTTCGGCACCCGGTATCTTTGACGCCGCCTCGCAACTGGACAATTTTGCCGATACCGCCGCGCTCATCGATGAGCTTGATCTCGTCATTACCGTCGATACGGCAACCGCCCATTTGGCCGGTGCTTTGGGTAAACCTGTTTTCGTTCTACTGCCCTTTAACGGCGATTGGCGCTGGCTTTTGGAACGCGAAGATAGTCCTTGGTACGGCACGGCACGATTGTTTCGCCAGAAAAAACTCGGCGATTGGGGCGATGTACTTGCCCGGGTATCCATTGAAGTTCAAAAGTTTATCGATGGAGACAGAAGCGTTCTGAAGGCTTCCCCCTGGAAAGGCAAAAATTTGCGTCAAAACCCGAACGCGGTGCCGATATAATCTTCTTCCCTCTCTTGCGAAGGGCGTCATAAACGATGTATAAATTCGTAAGCTCTCTTTGCATCCACAATCGAGGATAGTTCCATGTCTCATACATCGATGATTATTAGCGGCCTCATTCTCG
This sequence comes from Bdellovibrionales bacterium, assembly GCA_041649025.1. Taxonomy (GTDB): domain Bacteria; phylum Pseudomonadota; class Alphaproteobacteria; order UBA9219; family UBA9219; genus CAIXLI01. The sequence goes on from JBAZNY010000004.1 coordinate 48,369, forward strand.
TCGCTCTGGTACTCTTCGTTTCGCCCAGCATAATCGCGATCAATCGCGGCCGCATTTTGCGCAATGTTGCTTTGTGGCTTGCCCTCTTTCTCGGTTTGGCGCTGTTCTATCAAACTTTCGGGCCTGACAGTCCCCGTCCGTTGTTTCAGTTGCCTGACTCGATGGTGGGAATGGGCGAACAAGCCAAACCCTCCACGGATGTTCCCGACGCTGCGAATACCAAAGAAGACAACAAGAACAACGTCGATACCGGAGAGACCGGCTTTACGCCTCCGAAAGAGTAGCGTTCGCATCTCTTGTTTTCATAAGACCGAAAAGCTCATCGGCAGCTTTACGCACGGCCACGCTGTCCGTTCCGCGCGCGACAAGAGCCGTGCCGAACTTCTCCTTCCGCATCCAAGGATAGGATCCTATGTCGATATTGGAATAGCGCGCCGCAAGAGCGCGAAGGTCGTCAGCAATATCGCTCTCGGCAACAAATCCGGAAACGGTTACGCTGTACATCGCAGGACCATGGCGCAAGCTTGATGTTACGCTGTCCATCATGCTTTGCATGATTTCGGGAACGCCCGCCAACATATAAACGTTATCGATTTTCATCCCCGGCACCGAACTAATGGGATTCTCAATCAACGTCGCCCCCTCGGGCACGCGCGCCATGCGTAAACGCGCGGGCGTTAAATTATTCTCTCCAAAATGAGCCGCAAGAAGAACCCGCGCCCCCGGATGTTCAATAACCGAAACGCCAAAGGCAGCAGCGACGGCATCAACCGAAATATCATCATGCGTCGATCCTATGCCTCCCGTCGTAAACACGTAAGTATAGCATTTCCGAAGCGGATTTAAGGCGCTGACAATATCCGCCTCAATGTCGGAAACGACGCGAACTTCTTTAAGGGGAATGCCTACCCCACCTAGTTTTTTCGCAATATAGTTTAAATTGGCGTCTTGCGTACGTCCCGACAATATTTCATTGCCGATAATAAGAAGCGCAGCCGTGGGATTGGGGGGCGTCATTTTTCAGGTTTTTCTTTTGGCGGCGCAACATTGATTTTGGGCATTTTTTGGTCGAGCCGCTTCAAAACCTCGTCGGTAATATCCAACGGCTGATCCGTCCATAAAGCCTGTTGTTTAACAATGACCAGGTTTGCCCCCCGTTCATGCGCGACCTCGCTGACAACGTCCAAGAGAGCGTTTTTCACGGCGCTCATGGCGTCAGCATAGGACTGATCCAAAACTTTACGGCGGGCCGATACGTGTTTTTCAACGGTCGAAAAACGCTGGCGCAATTGTTGTTCGCGCTCCGAATAGGCTTGGGCTGTAAGTTGGTTGCGCTGACTGGAAAGCTCCTGCTCGGCTTGCCGCAGGCTGTTTTCTTCTTTTCCAATTTCATTCTGAAATTTTGAACGTTGTGTCTCCAGCTGTTTCTGAACGCTTTTCGACGCCGCAGATTCCTGCAGTATTCTCTGCACATCGACAATGGCAATCACGGGCGAAGGCATCTTGGCGGCCGTATCCGCATAGGCCGTCATTGCCAAAACAAAAAAACACCCAAGAGATAGGGCTAAAAATCCAAAAAGCCGTCCGCGTTTCATCATTCTTCATCCTCCATCGGTATGAGGCAGGGATACTCCGTCACTGTCGGCACTTCGGCGATTTTCATCGCTGCGCGGCGCGCAGCTTCTGCATCACCCGCATGAATCGTTATGACAACCGGCACCGAATCCATCTGCGATCTGCCGCGCTGAATCAACGATTCAAAAGAAAGGGCCTCGTCACGCATAATACCTGCGATGTCTGCTACAACGCCAGGCTTGTCTTGAACCAAAAGGCGCATATAATAACGCATCGGCGGCGGTTTACCCGATTTAAGAACACGCAATTGTGCCGCAGGCATAGAGAAGGCGTAGACCTTCGCTCCCCGGGCAATATCAATAATGTCCGCCGTCACGGCATTAGCCGTCGGCTCGCCTCCCGCCCCCTTTCCCACAAGCATCACGGGGCCTACGCGACGTCCATACAAAAAAACGCCATTAAGCGTTCCATTCACGCTCGCAAGGGGGGATTTTTTGGAAACAAGCATCGGCCCAACATTCTGCTCAACCCCTTCTTGTGTCCGCTTTGCCGTACCCAAAAGCTTGATGCGATAACCAAGCTCTTCCGCATATTGAAGGTCGGATAACAAAATTTTCCGTATTCCTTCCACGCGTATGGAAGAGGTATCCGGCTTTACGCCAAAAGCCAGTGACGTCAGGATAGCCAGCTTGTTTGCCGTGTCAAAGCCATCAATGTCGGCGGCAGGATCGGCTTCGGCATATCCTTGTTTTTGCGCATCGGACAGAACCGCAGCAAAGGAAAGCTTTTCCGCCTGCATTCGCGTCAGGATGTAATTGCACGTTCCATTCAAAATGCCGGATACCCTATCGATCTCGTCGCCCGCAAAACCTTCGCGCAGCGTCTTGATAACGGGAATTCCGCCAGCTACTGCTGCTTCGAAAGATAATTGAACGTTGTTTTTTTCCGACAGCGCCGCAAGCGCAGGGCCGTGTTTGGCTATCAACGCCTTGTTTGCCGTTACAAAATGCTTGCCGCTCGAAAGGGAAGCTTCGGCCAGATCACGAGCCGCGCCTTCGGCTCCGCCCATAAGTTCGACAACAACATCGACGCCGGAAAGAGAGGCAAGCCCGCGCGGATTGTCAATCCATTCGATACCCGATAAATCGCACTCGCGTTTGCGCGATTTATCTCGTGCGCTGACAGCCTTGATCACAACAGGCATCCCCGTCCGGGATGTTATCAAATCGGCATTTTGTCGCAATTGGCGCACCAACGCGGTACCGACATTTCCCAACCCTGCAATCGCAATTTTCAGCATTTCAGCCCCAATTCCATTACTTAACTTAGGACCTATTTTCAATTAAGCAAGCTTGGGAATACGCTTAAAATTTTGTGCCAAAGCTGAAGTGTATGTTTTGGAGCTTATCATAGGATTTATATAAAACAGGCTTGGCGTAATCCAAACGAATGGGACCAAAGGGCGAGTCCCACGTCAAGCCGACGCCGATGCTCAAGTGCAGGCTCTCGTCGTTGGTAATTGTGCTTCCCGCAATTTGAGTCTGGTCGGATTTTCCCAATATGCCTGCATCGGAAAATATATGCGCTTTGAAACCAAATTCCGGAGATACCGGCACCGGCATCGACAAATCTACCGAACCGCGAACAAACCGCGTACCGCCCAAAGAATCCTGATAAACACTTGTCATGTCGCGAGAACCGATGCCCGCATATTCAAAACCACGCAGGTTGTCGCCGCCTAAATTGAAGCGTTCGTTAATCTTCGTCTCGCCGGTAAGCGCCCAAATTTGTCCTACTTCTGCCGTTCCGCTCAGAATCCAGTTATCGGTTATAGGATAGTATTGCGTGCCCCCAAGCTTTGCGCGCACCCACTTGCGTGACCCCCCAAGCCCCGCCACGTCGGTATCAAAGTGGGTTAGAAAACCCAAAGTCGGATTGAGCTTGCTGTCGCGCGTATCGTAAACGAGCGATTGGCCTATTGATGACGTTGTTGCCGTTCCCTCCTGATCTTTAACATAGAGCGACGCTGACGAAGGGACATTGGTAATTTCATCGGCATGGAAACTGTAATTCAGTTTCTGGCGTATTTCCTCGGATAACGGATAGCTCATACGCAACGTCGTTCCGGCGCTGTTAATGTCGTAAGAACTTAAATCCTGATTATCGGTCCGCGTCGCAAATAAATCGACGCCTGCCGACAAGTTACGATCAAGAAAATAGGGTTCCGTAAAGCTGGTATCGATTTGCTTCGTGCGTCCGGAAACGGTAGCCCCCAAACGCAAATCCTGTCCCCGCCCCATGAAGTTATGCTGGCTGATGCTAAAGCTTCCCAAGGGGCCATCGGTCGATGAATAGCCCGCGCCGATCATAGCCTCGCCTGTCGATTTTTCCTTTAGATCAACTTTTATATTAGCGCGATCCGGTTGAGCCCCATCGACGGGGGTTACCTTAACCTCCGAGAAGAAACCTAGATCCTTTAACTTCTGTTCCGATTTGTGTACCGCCGAGCTGTTGTATGGGTCGTTTTCGGCCAACTGCATTTCTCGGCGAACAACTTTATCGATTGTGCTTGTATTGCCATTGATATCGATACGTCCGACATAAACTCGTTGACCTTGTTTAACGATATAGTTCAGGTCAACAACCCGCGTTTCTTTGCGGCGGTCTGCGTTAGGCATGACAGAAGCAAAGGCGTATTGGCGATCGCCCAAGGCCGCCATCAATTTCGTAACCGATTTTTCGATTCCGTCCGCGTTATAGCGTTGCCCTTCTTTTGTAAACAAATACTGGCTCAGTGTTTTGCTGTCCAACCCTTTGATTTCGCTTGTAACGGCAACTTTTCCGAATTTGTATCGAGGGCCTTCTTCAACCGAAAAGGTAACAAAGAAATCATCGTGACCCGGCGTTAACTCCGCAACGGCCGACAAAACACGAAAATCAACATATCCTTCGTTAAGATAAAATTTTCTCAATAACTCCTTATCGTAACCCATGCGGTCCGGATCGTAGTAATCGGACGAAGAGAAAACCCGCCACCACGCGCTTTCGCGCGTACTGATGGCATCGCGCAATTCACCCTCGGAGAAATGCTCGTTCCCGACAAACCTAATATTTCGGATGCCCGTGCGCACACCTTCGATGATTTCAAAAACAAGATCGACGCGATTTTGTTCAAGCTTCACAATTTTGGGCTCGACAGTCGCGGCAAAACGTCCCGAGCGGCGATAGAGATCGAGAATTCTCTGAACATCGCGTTCAACGCGCGGAAGAGTATAAACCATGCGCGATTTAAGCTGGACTTCCTTTTCCAAATCCTCTTTAGAAATCGCGTCGTTGCCTTCGAAAGCCACGCGATTAAGAATGGCGTTCTCTTCAACCTCGACGACCAACGTATTGGCCTGCATCGCAAGAGACACATCGGCAAAAAGCCCCGTCGCATAAAGCGCCTTTAAGGCAGCATCGAGCTTTTCGGGAGTCGCTTCGTCGCCTTTGGCAAGGCTCAGGTAAGAAATAACCGTTTCGGGCTCGAGGCGCTGAATACCCTCGACGCGGATGTCACCGATTTTTGGAAACGACGGGGGCATAAAAGCTGCGGCTTGCCCCGCGCAAAGGCAAAACAAAACCCCGCATCCGAGAACCACCCGCAAATAACGCGCTAAACGTCCGACCATTAATAAGAAATCCCGAGTTGAATCAATCCGGCGGACAGGTTAAGAGATAAGAGAATGCTGTACAAGATATTTTAGTTGGCTTTTGGGGAAGCCTTTCTCCTTATTCCCTTGAATGTTTTGGTGCCTTCCCATGTCCTCTCGTCCCCTTGAAATTGCCGCCTTCCTTGAGCAGCACCAATGGAACCGTGCACAAACGCAAGCTTTGTGCAGCGACTTTTCGACGCGGCGTTATGCGCGCCTTACAAACGATTCGGGTAAAACGGCATTTTTGATGGATGCCGAAGAGGATCAAAAAACGCCGCAATTTGTCGAGTTGGCAAAGGTCTTGCGCCAAATGGGAATCAATGCCCCAGAAATTTATGCCGCCGACGGCGCGCAGGGGTTGGTTTTGATGCAGGATTTTGGTTCACGCAATATTGGGGCCTTGCTGGATGCCGGAGAAAAACCTTTGCCTTATTTTTTACGCGCGACGGATGTTCTGGCAAAGCTGCATCGGGAATTCGATCCGAAGCTAACGGAAAATCTGGGGCTTCCGCTTTTTGATACCGCGCTTTTCACATCGCAATCCGAACTTTTTCTCGACGCCTATTTTCCCGTCGTTATAGGGCGCGAGGCGTCGGATGAAGAGCGTAAGGATTTCTGCGCCGCATGGAAAGCCGTCTTGCGGCCTCTCGAAACAATGCCCAAAAGCCTTATGTTGCGGGATGTTATGCCTGACAATTTGATGGATCTGCCGGACGGAGAATTAGGCGTTCTTGATTTTCAGGATGCAGGTATCGGCCCCATAGCTTATGACCTCGCTTCGCTTTGCGAAGAAGTGCGGCGCGACGGCGGCTTTGCTTTGTTACCGGACGTCATCGCTCATTATCGCGAGGGGGCTCAAAATCCGGTTTCCGAATCCGATTTGCTTCGGGCTTGCACGATTTTGTCGGCGCAACGCCACATGCGCATTCTTGGAATCATCGCGCGGTTGTCCTTTAAAACGGGGCAATGCGAGAAATTCGCTTTTTTCCCGCGAATCCGGCATCATTTGCAACGTGTTTTGAAAGAGCCCGCTCTGCTTCCGGTAAGAGAGTGGGTAGAAACCTTTGACCGAATTTTGCAATGACGCAGGCTTTTTCTTCAACCGCCATGGTTCTCGCCGCAGGCTTTGGCATGCGCATGAGGCCTTTGACGTTGACGACGCCGAAGCCTCTGCAAATCATCGGCGGTCGCACGATGCTGGATCACGCGCTCGACAAGCTGATTAAGATCGGGGTTAAACGCGTTGTTATCAATACATTTTATTTGGCCGAGCAAATTGAAGCGCATGTCAAATCGCGCCGCGACATCGAGATTGTTATCTCGCGCGAGGAAGAATTGCTCGACACGGGCGGCGGAATAGCCAAAGCCTTGCCGTATTTTGAAGGCCTGCCGTTTTTCTGTCTCAACGCCGATCTGCCGTGGCTCGACGGAGACACGTCGAGCCTTACCCACATGCGTGAAGCTTGGAAGCCAGAAATTATGGATGCGCTCTTGCTTGTCATGCGCACGGAAAAAGCGCGAGGGTTTCCGTCAACCGGCGATTATGCGATGGAAAATGACGGAAGGCTGAAGCGCAAAAACGTGCCGACGCCACGACCTTTTGTTATGATTTCGGCGCAGATTTTGAAACCCGACCTTTTTGCAAGGCCTCCCGCCAAGGTCTTTTCAAACAACGTCATTTGGGATGCCGCCGAAGCCCGGCAACGCCTTTATGGAATTGAACATAACGGCACTTGCTATCACGTCGGGACGCCTGACGACTTGCGCATCGCCAACGAACTTTTAGCCTCGGGCAAAGGATGGGGCGTGTGAAGAACGTCTTCACGATAGAACCCGATTTGCCGTTTCTCGACACGCTGGCGGCGGAGGTGTGGAAACGTACCGACGGCGATGGGTTTACCTTATCGCGGCATTTGATTTTTCTTCCCACCCGCCGTGCCTGCCGCGCACTGGGAATGGCGTTTGCCAAACTTGCGAACGGCAAACCCGTATTGCTTCCGCGCATGAGGCCTCTCGGCGACATCGACGAAGATGAATTGTCGTTCGCAGACGAGGAAAGCTTCAACCAGCCTCCCGCTCTTGCGCCTCTCAAAAGGCAAATGCTGTTGGCGGAGCACGTTAAGCGCCGCGATCCTGCTTTATCGTGGGATCAGGCGGTGCTGGCGGCAGACGCCTTGGCGCGTTTTCTCGATCAGATACAAATCGAACAATGCGACATAAGTAAACTGCCGGAATTGGTCGAGGAACAAGAACTCGCCGAACACTGGCAGCAAACATTGCTGTTCCTAGAAATCGTTACGAAGAATTGGCCGCGTATTCTGGGCGAGCAAGAATGCCAAGACCCCGTTTTGCGCCGCAACGCCGTTGTCGCCGCGCAAATCGATGCGTGGCGCAAGAATCCCCCCAAATTTCCAATTATCGCGGCTGGATCGACGGGTTCCATTCCCTCGACGGCGAATTTGCTGGTCGTCCTGGCGGAAATGCCCGCGGGCGCGGTCATTTTACCGGGGCTTGATCGCACACTCGACAACGATGCATGGAGCCAAGTCGACGAAACGCATCCTCAGCACAGCATGAAAATGCTGCTTGAAAAAATGGGCGTCGAAAGAAGTACGGTCGCCGACTTTTCGGCTTCGACGCACAAAGCCTCTGCGCGCATCAAATTGCTCAGCGAGGCGATGCGTCCCGCAGGCCTTACCGACGCATGGCGCGAGTTGCAGGGAAAATTGGACAAAAACGCAACCGCAGGATTAACCCGTCTGACGCTCGGCCACCCGCAGGAGGAAGCGCAGGTCATCGCGCTGCGCTTGCGCGAGGCGCTTGAAACACCAAATAAAACGGCGGCCTTTGTTACGGCGGATCGCGCTCTGGCTGGGCGCGTGGCGGTTTTGCTGCGACGCTGGGGAATTAAGATAGACGATTCCGGCGGCGCACCGCTTGCAAGCTTACCGCCGGGGACTTTTCTTAATTTAGTCTTGGCGGCTGCGGCGCCTCATGCGGGAAATGTCGATATCCTGGCAATGCTCAAACATCCTTTGGCAGCTTGCGGTTTATCGCCCGCCGCTTGCCGCGCAGAGGCGCGTGAAGCGGAAGTCCGTGTGCGCAAACAGGAAGATGAAGACTTCGGTAAAGTCAAAAAGCTTCTAAGCCCGCTCATAAAAAAATGGAGCGGCTCTCTGCCTCTTGCAGAGCGGATCAAACTTCATATTCAAATTGCGGAAGACGTAGCAGCCTCCGATACCGAACCCGGCGAAGAGCGTTTATGGCTTGGCGAAAGCGGAAAAGACACGGTCGCATGGCTCGACGAATGGCGCGCGGGAACACAGGGGTTTCCGTCCCTTTCCGGAGATGATTATTTTGCCCTGTTCAGGTCGCTTGCCTCCTCGAAAATTCTACGCTCTTCGCGAACGACGCACCCGCGTCTTAGCATCCTCGGCCCTCTTGAAGCGCGTTTGTGCGATGCCGATCTTATTATTCTGGGCGGCATGAACGAAGGCGTCTGGCCGCCCGATGTCGGTTTCGATCCGTGGATGTCGCGCCCGATGCGCAAAAAGTTCAACCTGTCCTCGCCGGAATATCGCATCGGTTTGTCGGCACATGACTTTGTACAACTGTCCTGTGCCAAGGAAGTTATGCTCACGCGTTCCCAAAGGGTAGACGGACTGCCGACGGTTTCTTCTCGATTTTTGCTGCAAATCGACGCGGTTTTGCGCGCGGCGGGCCTGTCCGACGATAAACGGGACGCCTTGGCTCCATGCGACCCTTGGCGCGAATGGGCGCATGCGCTGGACGAGCCCGCGCCGGAGGAAAGAAAATCTTGCGCGCGCCCGCAACCCTGCCCTCCTGTCTCTTTGCGCCCGAAAAAGCTTAGGGTCACGGAGATTTCGACGTGGATGCGCAACCCTTACGCCATATACGCCAAGCATATTTTAAACTTGAATAAATTGGATGAGCTTGACGCGGAACTCGACGTCTCCGACCGCGGGATGATGATTCACGTGGCGTTGGAAAAATTTATCCGCGACTTTCCTTCAAGCCTGCCCCCCGACGCAGAAATGCGCCTTCTCACGATAGGCCGTAAGATTTTTTCCGAAGACAAGGGCAATCCGCGCGTCCGGGCTTTCTGGGAAGCGGGCTTTGCCAACATCGCGGCATGGTTTTTAGAGCAAGAACGCGAACGCAGACAAAACGGAATCCTTTCGGTCACGGCGGAGATCGAAGGCCGACTTCAAATCGATGACTTTACGCTTACGGGCCGCGCCGACCGTATCGAGATTATGAAAAACGGCAGCGTACGCATCATCGATTACAAAACCGGCGTCGTGCCGGAAAAGAAGGAAGTCCGCTTGGGCATCGAGCCCCAATTGCAATTGCTGGCCTTGATCGCCGCTTCGGGCGGATTCAAGGACCTTCCACCAAGGACATCTTCCGCGTGCGAATACTGGGGACTTAAAGGCGGCGAACAGGGCTGCAAAACCCGTATCTTCGATAAGGAACTTCCCGACCTGACCGCGCGCGCCGAAAAGGGCCTCAAAAACCTGATCAAAATATTCGCCGATCCCAAGACGCCCTACGACGCCGCACCAAGACAGCGCTTGCAGCCACGCCATAACGACTACGCGCATCTTTCGCGTCTTCAGGAGTGGGGCAGAACGGGAGACGATTCATGATAACTCCCGTCCCCCAATATTCCCTTCCCGACCCTAACGCCGGACAGCGCACGGCATCCGATCCAGCGCTTTCGGCATGGGTCAACGCCTCGGCGGGATCCGGCAAGACCAAAGTCTTGACCGATCGCGTCACGCGCCTGTTGTTGGCGGGGGTTAGACCCGAAAAAATCCTGTGCCTGACGTATACCCGCGCAGGCGCCGCCGAAATGGCGAACCGCGTGACAAGCATTTTGAGCAAATGGGCGGTTTGCGATGATATGGAATTGGATGGCGATCTCGACAAACTTCAAAACGCTCCGTCTTCGCCAAAACAAAGGATCGAGGCGCGGCGATTGTTTGCGCGCGTGTTGTCTTGCCCCGGGGGGCTGCGCATCCGCACAATTCATTCCTTCTGTCAGGAAATTCTGTCGCGGTTTCCCATCGAAGCCGGTCTGCCACCCTATTTTACCCTGATCGAAGAACAAGAACTTGAGATTCTGAAAAACGAGGTTCTCGACGACCTGCTACGCGAAGCCGCCGATCATCCTGAAAAAGAGCTTGGGCAAGCCCTTTCGGCGCTTGTTGCCTCGCAGGGCGAAACCGGTTTTTCCAAAATGCTTGAGGAATCGACGCGCGCGTGGCGAAAACTCGCAAACGCTTCAAACAAGCCCGATCAAGCGCTAAAATTGATCGCTCAAACCCGCAAATTTTTGGACCTGGAACCGGACGATACGGCGGAAAAATTTCGCCGCGAGGCCATGAAACAAGCGCCCGAAGCAGAATTACGGCAACTGGCGGCATGGGTCGCTGATGAAACGAGTCATAAGGAAGAAAGACGGAGGCTTGCCGAAATTCTGGCTACGCCAAATAAAGAATGGGCTTCAAAATTCGACGTTTACTGCCTGTTGTTTTTGACGAAGGAAAACAAGCAACGCGAAGCCATTGCCGGCAAAAAAATGCGGGGTGACCACCCCGAAATCGATGCTCTTTGTTCGCGCGAAACCTCACGCCTTCAATCCTCGATTGAGCGCATCGGCGCCGCAGAAATTGCGGAAACGACGAAGAGCGTTTTGTCCTTCGGGCTCGCGTTTTCATCGAGACTTGCCAAACGCAAGGCCTCGCGGGCTGCGTTGGATTACGATGACCTTGTATTGTTCACGGAAAATCTGCTGCGCAAAAAAGGAATTGCGCCGTGGATATTGTATAAACTCGACAAGGGTCTCGATCACATTCTGCTTGACGAAGCGCAAGACACCAGCCTTGCACAATGGAATATTTTGCGCTCTCTGACCGAAGAATTTTATGCAGGTGAAGGTGCGCACGGATATTTGAACCGCACATTGTTCGTCGTCGGCGACGAAAAACAATCGATCTTCAGTTTTCAAAACGCCAACCCCAAAGCTTTTCTTGATTATCGCACTTTCTTTTCGACCCATTTGGAGAATGCCGGAAAACGATTGGAAAAAATTCCGTTACGAACGTCGTTCCGCTCTGCGCCGGCGATTTTGAAAGCCGTCGATGCCGTGTTCGCGTCAGAGGCCGCACGCCAAGGCGTTTCGGAAGAGCCGGTTCAACATATTTCCTGTCCCAATAATGATGGCAGCGAAAAAATCGGGCGCGTCGAGGTTTGGCCTCTTTTGAAAAAAGCAGAAGAGGAAGCGAATGATGACGACTGGCTGTTGCCTACAACCTATGAAGAAGAGCGCGATCCTCAAGCTGAGCTTGCCCAGAAAATAGCGTTAAAAATCAAGCAAATGCTAGATCGCTCCGCGTTTCTGCCCGGCGAAAATCGCCCTATTGCGGCGGGAGACATTATGATCCTGCTCCGCCGGAGGGGACGTTTTGCCGACCTTATGGTGCGGGCGCTGAAAAAACAAAATATTCCGGTCACCGGCGTTGATCGCATGCATCTTGCCAATCAACTGCCGGTCTTGGATTTGTTAGCGTTAGTGCGCTTCGTTCTTCTGCCTGAAGACGACCTTAACCTTGCCTCTCTTTTACGAAGCCCTCTTTTGGGATTGAGCGAAGAGCAATTGATGAAACTCGCGATAGGCCGCAAAGAGTCTTTATGGAACAGCATCAAAACATCGCCGTCTTTTGCTGCGGTGCGCGATTATCTTTCGGATAAACTGAACGAAGCGGATTTCTCGACGCCTTTTGCTTTTCTTTCGCACACGCTCAATGCTCCCTGTCCCGCGAATGCCGAAAGCGGCCGCAAGGCGTTGTGGGCGCGGCTCGGCAACGAGGCGCTAGACCCCATCGAAGAGCTTTTGAACAAAGCTCAGAGTTTCGGACAAAACCACCCTCCTTCTCTGCAAAACTTTTTGCATTGGCTGACGCAGTCGGATGTCGAAATCAAGCGCGAGCTTGATCGCGGCGAAGGACAAGTGCGCATCATGACCGTGCACGCCTCCAAAGGTCTTGAGGCTCCTATCGTCTTTCTGCCCGATACGACCAAAACGCCGCGATCGGTAGATAAATTCCAATGGAGCGACGACGGCGCGCCTTTATTCCTGATGCGCGAACCAAAATTCGGCAAAGCAAAAGACGTGTGGCAAGCGGCGCGCGACACGCAAATGGAGGAATATCGCCGTTTGTTTTACGTCGCGCTGACGCGCGCCTCGCGAAGGCTTTATATATGCGGCTGGCAAGGTGCCAAAAACGAAGGCGACATTAGCAAAACGTGGTATGGGCTTGCCTCTTCCGCTCTGCGCCCGTTGCATCGGGAACGCGCGCTTGCTCCAAACGATGATTTTGCGCCGGAAATCTCTTTTGCCGATGCGGCGACATCCCCTCTCGCGCCGACGCATACAAAATCCCCTGAGCCGCAAAAAACACCGCTGCCTGTTTGGACCGCTATGTGCGTCGAAGAAGAACCCTCCGTTATTTTCTCAGCTCCCGCATATAGCGCAACTCTATCCGCCGCTACGCCCGATGCGGCCTTCGCTCGCGGGCGCATTATCCATCGTCTGTTGCAAAGCCTGCCCGATGTTCCGCCGGATAAACGCGGCGGGGCCGTCGATCGTTTTCTTTCCCATCCGCGCCACGGATTGACGCAGGGCGAACAAGATGAGATTGCAAAAGAGGTTCATCGGCTTTTGGAAAACAAAAAATTCGCGGCGCTTTTTGCCGAAGGCAGTCTTGCCGAAGCGCCTCTGGCCGGCCGCATCAAGGATATGAATGTTTTCCGTCAAGTCGATAGGTTGTGTCTTAACGGCGATGAGGTTTGGGTTGTTGACTACAAAACCAACCGCCCACCGCCTCCAAACGAAAAAGACGTTCCCGCCCCCTATCGTCAGCAGCTTGAAGAATACCGCACGCTTCTTCGCGGCATTTATCCGGACAAAAAAGTGCGGTGTTTTCTGCTTTGGACGTATGCGCCGGATTTGATGGAGATCTCTTTTGCTTAATAAAGCTAGTTAATAATCAGTCTCTCCGCCAAAAAATCCTTTGTGCGCGTTTCAGCTAGCGCTGAGATCTCCGCGTTATAATTTTTTCCGCCCTCAAAAGCAAAAGCGTGGCCGACTTTTTCATAAACACGCGCCATGATGACGGGATTCCGCGCAAGGCTGTGCAGAATTTTTATGCACTTATCGACTGGCATCCTTTCGTCAAGCGCGGCAAAATGCAGCAACAAGGGCATTCTGATGTCGTGGTATTCATCGAGGTTCTTGTTCAAATCTGTCGGGTAGTAACTGACTGAAGCATCGACGTCGCTTCGCGTCGCCATTAAATAAGCCAGACGCCCGCCCAATCCAAAGCCCATCGCGCCGACTTTGCCGTTGCATCCGCCCATCTTGCGAATATGGCCGAGCGTCGCAAGCAAATCGCGCACCGTTGCCTCGATATCAAGGCCTTTGGACAATTCGAAAGCGCGCGCCACTTCCTCCGACGTTTGATCGGTAAGCTGCACGTTCGGCTGCTGCCGCCAAAAAATATCGGGACACACGGCAAGATAGCCCTGCGCGGCGTAACCGTCGCATAGCTTACGCATCGCCGCATTGACGCCAAAGCAATCCGAAATAACTATTAGCCCGGGACCCCGCCCCGTGGACGGCTCGGCGAAATAGGCGTTGAACTCTGATCCCTCAAGAGAGGAAATTTTGACGTCAGGCATAAAAAGTACTGGAAATTGTGAGGATGGAAACTTTTCAGAACTCTATAAGAACTCTACAAATTTGGGGCTAAAATATTATTAATTTGGATTTCCCCTTTTAAAATGTTAATCTTTGGTTAACCTTTAACAACCGACCCCAAAAGCCCCATGAAAGTCACCGTCAATGTTGAATGTTCCCCCGAGGAAGCACGCGCCTTTCTAGGCCTTCCCGACGTCGCCCCCATGCAGCAAGCCCTTATGAAAGAGCTTGAAGAGAGGCTGCGTTCCAATATTCAGGCGATGACCCCGGATGCCATGCTTAAGACGTGGCTTCCCGCAAGCTTACAAAATGTCGAGCAGGCTCAAAAGATTTTTTGGTCGCAAATTCAGCAAACCATGAACGGTCTTGCCGCTACGACCTCCAACGCCATGATGTCCTTTGCCGACCGCGCGGAGAAGAGATAACCCTTGCCCACGATTTATGCCAAAACCGATCGTTTGGTGTTGCGCGGAATCGAAAAGAGCGAGCTCCCCCGTCTTGTCACGCTCTTGAATGTCTGGGATATCGCGCAATGGCTTGTCGTTCTTCCCTATCCTTATACGATGCAGCATGCCGAAGAGTTTTACGCCGATATGGATTTGGCGGAAGCAAGCGGCGAACCCCAGTTTTACGGAATATCGTTGAAGTCAAACAGCCTTTTGATGGGAGGGGTCGGATTGCATCCCCCTCGCGGCACTTCGGCAATCAAAGGCGATGTTGAAGTCGGCTATTGGTTGGGCAGGGATTTCTGGGGGCACGGATTCATGAATGAAGCCGTGCAAAAGGTTGCGGCTATCGGATTTTCCCGCCCGGCAACCAATGCTCTTATTGCAACGACCTCGCCAGAAAATGTCGCATCACAGAACGTTCTGCAAAAGCTCGGCATGAAAAATTTGGGCGTCATGCTTCGCGATTATTCTGCTTTGCGCGGCGATGAGAAGGTTGTTAAATGGCAGGTGACCCGACAGGAGTGGAAGGCTCCTCGCGATCTTTAAGTTATAGTAAAACCACAAACCCCAACGGATTGTTTTTATGGCAAACCCAAAACCACTTCCTTCGTGCTATGCTGACGACGCTCTCGTGCCACTCAGCCCCACCAGACCGCTGGTGTTGGTTACGGCTGCCGTTCTCATCGATAACGAAAATCATATTTTGCTCACGCAAAGACCCGATGGAAAACCGATGGCCGGCCTGTGGGAATTTCCGGGCGGCAAAGTTCGCGAAAACGAGCTCCCCGAAGAAGCCTTAGTCCGCGAATTGCGCGAAGAGCTTGGAATAAAGACAGCTCCCGGATGTTTGTTTCCTTTAACTTTTGCTTCATATCCTTATCCGGAATTTCACTTGCTCATGCCCATCTATGCCTGTCACGTCTGGCAAGGAAAGCCACGCCCTCACGAAGGGCAAGGTCTTGCGTGGGTAAAGAAAGAAGACGTTCACAAGTATGCGATGCCCCCTGCGGATAGCCGCGTTCTTCCCGTCCTTCTGGGATTAATTTAGCCTTCTTCCATATGAAGCAGCGCCGCATTACCAAGCGCAAAGGCAACAACAGGGATTGCCCATGCCGCCAACACAACGGGCAAAGTCTGGTTTATCCCCAACGCGCCAACAACATTGTTCAGCGTATAAACGAAGCTGCCCAGCAGAACACCCGCAAGTATCATGATTGTGACACCACCCCGCCTATTCATGCGCAGAGCAAAGGCCGCCGCGAAAAAAACCATCGAACATAACGACAAGGGTTGGGCTAAAATGCTCTGAAAGGCGAGCTGATGTCGCGTCTGGGGCAAGCCAATGGTTTTAAGAGCGCGAATAAAACGGGGAAGTTCCCAGAATGATATTGTATTGGGCGCGGCCATGCTTTCTTGAATTTTACCGAGCGTCAGCGTTGTTGGTAGCGTCCAGTTATCGACGTGCTGCGTCGCAGTTTGATCCATATTGACCCACGCATCCCGAACATCCCAAACGCCCTCCTGCAAAACGGCCTGCGCGGCGTCTATACGACCAAGATATTTTTCGTTATTATCATAAATAAAAACAATAACCGGAGACAACGTCAGAGGAGACATCTCGACACGATCGGCATGAAGGAGATATCGATTGGCATCGTCGCGTTGGCGAAGCCACAATCCCGCGCCAGTCAATTCAAGGGTTGGCGTGCGTTCAAGATAACGCCCTTCAAGAGCTTTGTATCTTGCGTTCATGTTCGCCCCGATTGGGTTAATGATAGCGATGTTCAAAAGAGCGAATACCAACGTTATCAACAGGGCGGGACGAACAAACTGCCACGCCGAAATGCCGACCGATCGAGCAACGATCAATTCCTGACTGCGCGTTAGCCTCCAAAAAGTGAATAGTCCGGAAAATAATACAACGAACGCTAAAATGCGTTCGATCGTTTCCGGCAATTTATAGATGCCCATTTTCAGGATTAAATTAAACCCAACGCCCTGATGCGTACTGGCACGGCGCATCAGTTCGGCGATTTCAAACAAAAAGACAATGCCGGACAAGGCTCCCAGAAATACGAGAAACCACAGAAGATACTGCCTTCCTAAATAGCGTTGCAAAACCCATCTCTCCGTCATGGGAGCACTCCTCGCATAAAACGGGACAAAAAGCGCAGCCGCAGAGAATCAGCAAACATAAACGCTAAGCCGATGGGGATCGGCAGTATGGCTACAGCATAAAGAACATAGGCTAAGCGACTATCCCTCGCGATAATGCCGCTCAGCGTCATAAACACCGCTTGCGTCACAATAATTCCCACAGCGCCGATAAGGATACGCCCCGTCATACCTCGCCTGTTAAAAGCGCCCGACAGAATAGCCGCAAAAGCAATGAAGGCGTAAGAGAATGACAAAAACGGCGTCGCAAGCCGCGCATGCAGCTCAGCCTGAAAGCGCGACAACGGCCCGCGCGCGTGTATCAACTCCGCTGATGGATTCAATAATTCCCCCACAGTCAACTCTCGCGGATCCGGAAAACGACCGGACACCGAGTTACGCAACGCATTAAGATCCAGCACATACTGGTCAAAAAGAAGTTCGGATAATTTGCCTGTCGTGCGATCAAATTCCTGGCGCCGTCCATTAAAAATAATCATCCGCGCTTGGCCGTCGGTTTCAACAACTTGCCCCGTCGCCGCCATGGTTGTTACCGTTCTATCCGGTCGCCTTACATCTTGAATTAAAATGCCTTGCAGAGAGTTGTTCTGACCGCGTTTGTTGGCAAAAAAAGTCAGCCCCTCGGATAAATCGTTGAAGCTTCCGGGATGCGACAGAAAAACCGCGTAACTATCGCGCATCTTGTATTGCTGGGAAACCAAACTGCGATTAGCCGCAGGCGCGACCCATAGCGTCAAAATCGCGCATATAACGGTGACTCCCGCCGCTAGAATCAGCGCCGGCTTAATAAGATTCAAGGGGCTTATGCCCGCCGAGCGCATGATGATCAGCTCGCTATCCGAAGCAAGTTTGTTATAAATAAAGACGATGGCAGTCCCAAGCCCAAGCGGCATAATAAGGGGCAGAAAAGTCAACGCCGAAAGCCCCAAAAGTTTAAAGAAAATCAGCATCGTGGAAGAATTTTCGATAACGAATGACAAAAGACGGAAAGATTGGGTAAACAAAACGACAAAAATTACGGCTCCCGTGGCAAAGACAAAGGCCGTTGCTAATTGGCGAAAAAGGTAAGCCGTAAGGATTCTATTCATGAGATAACATATAGCAATAATTGGACAAATACTCTAGGGTCTGGATTCTTTAAAATAGAGGAAAACATCATGCTAAAAATTGCTTTTTCGTCCGACTCCCTTCCAAACCAGAATGCGCTGGTTTTAACGGTCGCGGCCAAGGGAAAACTGGGCGAACAAGGGGCAAGATTCGATAAAAAACTTGGTGGCGCGATTTCCCGCGCGATAAAGGTTGGCTCTTTTTCCGGAGAAAAAGAAAAAACCCTTACCCTTCTTACTCCCGCCAAAACGCGTTTGACGCGATTGGTTCTTGTCGGAATCGGCGATCCGGCTTCGGCGGACGCCATTCTTTTTGCCCGCGTCGGCGCGGCGGCAATAAAGGCTCTTACCGGCAAAGAATCTCAGGCTGTTTTGCTGATTGATCACTTTAAAGGTCTTGGGCTTAAGGAAAGCGAAGCAGCGGCTCAGGCGGCTTTGGGCGCAAGATTGCGTTCTTATCGTTTTGACAAATACCACACCAAGCAAAAACCGGATGAAAAACAAACGTTAAAAACCTTGATTGTTGCGTGCAAAAAAGCGGCGGACGCTAAAACGCTTTATGCGCCTCTTGATAAAGTTGCGGATGGCGTTTTCACGGCTCGCGATCTTGTCAGCGAACCGGGCAATGTTATTTATCCAGAAACATTGGCGCAACATGCGTTTGCCCTAAAAGAACTTGGCGTTAAGGTCGATATTCTCGACGAAATCCAGATGAAAAAGCTCGGCATGGGCGCGTTGCTCGGCGTGGCTCAAGGTAGCGTTAACCCGCCGCGCCTTGTGACGATGCAATGGATCGGCGAAGCAAAAGCAAAGACCAAGGCTCCGATATGTTTTGTCGGTAAAGGCGTTACGTTCGACTCCGGAGGCATTACTCTCAAGCCGGGAGCCGGTATGGAAGACTCAAAATACGACATGTCAGGCGCGGCAGCCGTCATCGGCACCATGAAAGCATTGGCCGGGCGCAAAGCTAAAGTGAACGTCGTCGGTATTATTGGCCTTGTTGAAAACATGCTTTCAGGAAGCGCCCAAAGGCCGGGGGACATTGTCACTTCTGCATCAAAACAAACTGTCGAGGTTATCAATACCGACGCAGAAGGTCGTTTGGTTCTTGCCGATGTTTTGTGGTACGCGCAGGAGAAATTCAGTCCACGCTGCATTGTTGATTTGGCGACACTGACCGGCGCCATGATTATTTCGTTGGGGCGCGAATATGCCGGCCTTTTCAGCAACGACGACAAACTTTCCGAACAACTGATAAAAGCGGGCAAGAGCGTCGAAGAAGCGTTGTGGCGTTTTCCGATGAATGAAGCCTTCGAAAAGATGATCGATAGTCAAATCGCCGATATGCGTAATTCCACAAACTCGCGCGAAGCCGGAAGCATTACCGCCGCGCATTTTATACAGCGTTTTATCAAGAAGGGTACCCCATGGGCGCATCTTGATATTGCGGGAGTTTCCTTATTACAAGAAAAGGGCAAACCCTTATCCGCCAAGGGCGCGACGGCATTCGGCGTACGTCTTCTGGATCGGTTTGTCGCAGAAAATTTTGAAGAAAAATGACCGAAATTCGCTTTTATCATCTGACGCGAAAAACACTCGAACAAGCTCTGCCGGAGTTGCTTGAGAAAACATTGGCGCGCGAAGTCAAAGCTGTTGTTATGACAGGTTCCCCCGAGCGTGCCGAAGCCTTAACGCAACTTTTATGGACATACAACCCCGATCGTTTTCTTCCCCACGGCAATGCCAAAGACGGCAACGCAGAGATGCAACCCGTGTGGTTGACGCCTGACGATGAGAGTCCAAACAATGCCGACTATTTGTTTTTAACTGACGGCGCTACAAGCACACGCCTTAAAGAGTATGTTCGCGTCTGCGATATCTTCGACGGCGGCGATCCGGAAGCCCTCGCCGCCGCACGTCGCCGTTGGGCTGAGGATAAGAAAATGGGGCATCAGCTTTCCTATTGGCAACAAACCGATAAAGGATGGATCGACGCCACCCCCAAGGAATAAGGGGTCGTTTTTTCATTATTATTGAAATTACAATGTCCGACACTTCGCAAGCCATTATTGAACGTTTTCGCGCCGCTTACGGTAAAGATATCGATTTATCTTTGCGTCCCGCCTACCGCGATCTTTTGGAAAAATTCGGCAATCCTCAAGACCGCCTGCCTCCCGTTTTTCACGTCGCAGGCACAAACGGCAAGGGGTCAACCTGCGCCTTCCTGCGCGCGATGTTGGAATCGGCAGGATACAAAACTCACGTCTACACGTCGCCGCACCTTGTCACTTTTCACGAACGCATCCGCCTTGCAGGACAATTGATCTCCGAAGAAGAACTTGTGGAACTTCTGACACAAGCCGAAAAGCTAGCGGCTCCGGGCAGCGTCAGTTATTTTGAGGCATGGACTGCCGTCGCCTTTGCCGCTTTTGCGCGGCATTCTGCCGACTTTACAATTCTCGAAACAGGGCTCGGCGGCAGATTGGATGCGACGAACGTCGTTGAAAACCCTTTAGCGACAATCATCACACGCCTGTCTTACGATCATCGCGAATATCTGGGCGACACAATGGATCAAATCGCGCGGGAGAAAGCCGGCATCATGCGCGCATCCGTGCCTTGCTTTTCAGCGCACCAACCGGACGCTTTAGCCTTGCGAACTTTGCTCGAAGAGGCCGCGAAACTTGGCGTCCCTCTTTCCGTCGGGGGCAAAGATTGGAAGGTTGAGGAACGACATGAGGGCTTATTCTATGCCGACGCCGTGCACACCTATGACTTGCCCAAGCCTGCATTGCTTGGACAACATCAGTATCAAAACGCCGGTTTGGCAATTGCGGCTTTATCGGTATTGCCCGATCCCCTGCCTTTTCAAGCTCTCGCACAAGGCCTGCGTAAGGTTGAATGGCAAGCACGATTGCAACGCCTGACTACAGGCTCCTTGGTTTCCCTTGCCCCGCCAGGCGCCGAAGTCTGGCTTGACGGCGGACACAACGATTCAGCCGGCGAAGTTCTGGCAGAACAAATCGAACGTTGGCAAAAAGAAGATGGAGAAAGGCCAAAACCGCTTTACGTCGTTCTTGGCATGCTGACAACAAAAGTCCCGACAGAATTTTTATCCCCATTCGCTAAAAACATCGTTCAGTTGCGAACGGTTCCGCTTTCTCATGAAACTTTGGGATACGCGGCAAAGGCTCTGGCCCTTGAGGCGCGTAAAACGGGCCTTCTTTGCGTGGAAGCAGCGGAAAGCCCAGGTGACGCCTTCCGTAATCTGGCCAAACTAAAAACCGCTACGCCGCCACGTATTCTAATTTGCGGGTCTTTGTATCTTGCGGGGGCTGTTCTTGCCCAACTAGCGGGATAGGCATGCTCTGCACAATGGTGCTTTCATCCTTCTTGTCTGCTTTTTCTTGTTCAGGAACAGGAGTTGCTTTTTCATCAAGAATCAGAAGCAAGACATCCCGCGCTTTAACAACCTTTTCGTAGGGCTCAACCAATCCGTTTTTGTGCAGTTTGACAGCTATGTCGGCTAGTTCGTAAGCAATACTTTCTTCCATGCTTAGTCCGTATACTAGGTCCATGGCGTTTCTCCTGAGACCAGACCGCGTTGACCGGTCGTGCGCATCTTACAATTAATTACGAACATGATTAAGCCGGATATTCGCCTTTTGCGTTCACAGAACATCTTTCATGCATAGAAATGCAAGCCTTTGCCTACAACCATAGGCAGTGTTTCCCAAAACACCCCTTGCACAGCAATTGGCTTGTCGGACAACCAAATGAAATGACAAGAATTTTTCTTTTTATAAGCAGAGTCATTCTGACTACGTTCAGGGCTATATCTTGAGCTCACAGATTTTGCGCTAAAATTGAATCTTTCATGCACCGAGATGCAATCCATGCTAGGGTGCGCCGGACTCGTTTGGTTGAAGCTAGAATCAGAGTGAGCGTTTTATGCCTGTTCCAAAAATTTCTTTTTCAACAACAGGTCTTCCCCATGATAAAATTGCCCCCCTTTGGTCCCGCGTGCTTGATCACGTCAAAGTCGGGGGACAGGCTGCGCCAGAGCGCGAAAACGATATTTTCGGATCCGTCGATGGTTGTATTTTTGGAACGACGCCTCTAAATTTTTGGATCGTAGACGGTATACAATACAACAGGACGCGCCAAGACTGCGCAAGAAATCCCAACACCGATTACAGTTTTTTCTACATCCGCAGCGGCAGCGCAGAGATTCGTCAGCGCAACCGAATAACCAAGGTTCATTCAGGAGATTGTCTGTTCGTAGATTTGGCGGAGCCTTGTTTTCTAACCAGCACCTCTCTTCTTCGTTTTACATCGCTGCATATTGCGTCCGAATTGATCAAAAGCTTGATTCCGTCGCCCCAGAATATGACGGCGACCGTTCTTCCCAAACAATCGGCTTGGGTGTCGGCGTTGACGGCAACTATGCACGCCCTTACGCCCGAGGTCGTTAAACTGCCTTTCTATACGCAGAAGGATCTCTTTGCACACATCTGCTGTTTGCTCTCGCTTTCCGTCCAACGGGATGAACCTATCATTAAAAACGATAAAGCCCTGATGCTTAATCTTTTTCGTCAATCTATTCATGAACGTTTTTATAAATCGGGGCTTTCCCCTCGGGATGTAGCAGAAGAACACAAGGTTTCAACGCGAACGCTTCACTCTGTCTTTGCAAACACCAAGAGCAGCTTTGGGCGCGAGTTATTATCCATACGCATGAATCGGGCTTGTCATATTTTAAGAGATCCCCGATTTGACAATAAAACCATTGCCGAAGTCGGATTTTTGGTCGGATTTCCAAACCCCAGCCATTTTACGACGCGTTTTACCAAGGCCCACGGCGTAACGCCCTCGGCTTATCGCGCTCAGCAGCAAACAAATTATCGAAAAGACTATATTGTTAAGTGATGACAAACGCGCCCGACTCTGTTTAAGTGCGCCCGTAACTAACCCGGGGTGCCCCCTTGACTGGGGGCTG
Organism: Bdellovibrionales bacterium; assembly: GCA_041649025.1. Classification (GTDB taxonomy): domain Bacteria; phylum Pseudomonadota; class Alphaproteobacteria; order UBA9219; family UBA9219; genus CAIXLI01. The sequence goes on from JBAZNY010000004.1 coordinate 71,153, forward strand.
AGATTATACCCGTAGAACCTGATCTGGGTCATGCCAGCGAAGGGAGAGGTCATGAGCGGCGATGCGCGCCTGTGTTCGCGTACAAATTCTACATCTTTTTGCCGAAGTTTCTTCGATTCCCCGCAACCTGCGGGGCGCAAAATTACGGCGGGATTTACGTACCTGCAGCGCATCGGAAAAGCGGCGACTTATGACGTCTGGTTTCCGGAAGATTTGCGGCAAGAGCTTGATGCGCGATTGGCTCGCGGACAGCAAATCGGCGCGGAACATTTTGCCTCGCAATGGGCGGCAGTGCGCCAATTCGAGCTGTTGCATGAGTCCGGCAATCATAAAATTTACGATCTCGATCCCGAGTTGTTACAACGGGCGATGCTGGATCTCTCTCGCAGCATGCGCGCGGGAGGATACCGCATTACAGTAGCCACATTGGGCCGTTATGAAGAAACGAGTTCCGGCGATGAGCTTGAAATTCTTGACCATCATTTGCAGGAAGGCATCGCGCAGATGATTCATATGCTTTACCTCGAGGAAGAGAGCGCGAAGGCGAACGCCGAAAATGACGCGCACCTCTATACCAGCCAGTGGGATTATTGTCAGGACTTGCCGCACATAGGGATGGTTTTAGGAGCCGGAGACGTATTCCAAAGGTATTCTGACAACACGGAAGAATACATTCTGCCTAAGCGCAGGAAAAAAGGCGAAAAAAAAGGCGGCACAGGCACAATCTCGCCTGCCGCCAAACGGCATAAACTGGCGCGGCAGTTTTTCGATATTCTCAATAAGCTGCCCCAAAACCATATCGTTCACGACACAGCCGTGGGTTTGCAATTGCCGGAATTGAACGGCGAAAACCAATGGAACTATATTGCCGATTCCGAAGAGACGCTGCTTTCTTTCAATCGTGTGCTGAGCAACATATTCGACAAATTCGACGGCGTTAATTTGGCGCGCCTGAACGGGGATGAAAACGCACGCGATGAAATTAAGGCATCCACCCTTCATATGCGCGGATATGGAGACCGCATGAACGAAAGCAGCGAAGGATTTTATCGCCGCGCGTCGTTGGCGTTAAACTGATCGCTCTTTTTCGACCATCCAAAAAAAGAAAATGGGATGCCCGCCTGCGCGGGCATGACGGTAGTTATTGTTGAACCTTTTTCCAAAATACGCCGTCACACCCGCGAAGGCGGGTGTCCCATTTGGTTTTTCGCGGGTATGTAAAGGGTTATGTTTTAGTTGTTTTTGTCATCGCCTGCGCGGCCTCTTTAAGCCCGACAGCCAAATCTTCATTGTCGCGGAAGGTATACGCGCCATAGCTGATGGTAATATTCAGCTCGCAGTCATGGACTTTTGCCAGAGCTTGCTGAAGGCTGGCAGAGAGCGTTTCGGCCTTGCGCCACGCAAAGGTATTATCGCATCGCATCAACAATACGCCAAACTCATCCGGAGCAAGACGCCCTGTGATGTCCGATGTGCGTACGCCGCGCGTCAAAACGTTTGCAATCTCCCGCAAGGCGGCATTTGAAACGGCGCGGCCAAAACGCTGGGTCACTTCGTCGATGCCTTCGAAATCAAAATACAAAATGCTCGACATGCCACCATAGCGCTCATCAAACGCCAACATGCGGGCAACTTCGCGGTTGAAGTCGATGCGATTGAGGACGGTGGACTCTTTCTCGCCATCCTGTTTTTCATATAGCCGGAGTTTTTCCAGAAGCTCCTGATTTTTGGCTTGCGTCGAAGCCAGTTCGCCGCGCAGCAGATTCCATACGCGCCGCTGATCGCCGGTCAACGCCGCATCGGCCAATGGGTCGACCGAAAAATCAAAGGATTCTGCCATTTAGGTATCCCCGAAAGTCGCCGGAAAAACACTTCTTCGGAACCGTAATAGGTATATCATTTTAATGAAAAACAGGTTAAGAAATGGGCGTCTTTTTTCAAATAGGAATGCGCAATTATGGCTCAAATTAAAGCAAAAACATCTCAAAAACCCGTTGTCGGCGTCATTATGGGAAGCCAGTCGGACTGGGAAACGATGCAAAACGCAACAAAGATTTTGGCCGACTTTGGCGTGCCTTTCGAAGCCAAGATCATGTCGGCGCACCGCACCCTGCCCCGCGTTACGGAATACGGAAGTTCGGCCAGCGCGCGCGGCCTTAAAGTCATCATCGCAGGCGCAGGCGGCGCAGCCGCGTTGCCGGGAGTTCTTGCCGCCTTGACGATAGTGCCGGTCTTGGGCGTGCCGATGCAAAGCAAACTCCGCGACGGCCTTGACAGTTTGCTGTCGATGGTTCAAATGCCCGGAGGAATTCCGGTCGGGACACTCGCGGTAGGCAATGCGGGCGCAAAGAACGCCGCCTTGTTGGCCGTATCCATTCTTGCGTTAAGCGACGCCAAATTGGCGGCAAAGCTTAACAAGTGGCGCACGGCACAGGCAAAGGCCGTTGTCGAAAAACCGTCCAACGCCAAAAAGAAAAAGTAAAAACGCGCAATAAACCGTATAAAACGGGCGGAATTAAGCGGTCTTGGCTTGACGGGCGCAGGCTAAAAATCTATTGTCGCCCGTCTTTTAAGATGTCTTTTTTGTTGGTTTCTAGAATATAGATAAAGCCCCGTGTGGCGCGGTGGCAGAATGGCTATGCAGAGGACTGCAAATCCTTGTATGCCGGTTCGATTCCGGCCCGTGCCTCCATTAGATTTTCTTGGCGCTCTTGCGCCTTAGATCGGGGACACAATAGTTATTGTGTCCCCTGACGTATGTCCCCTGACGTAAACTTTCTTTTTTTCGATTGAGGGCTGTCTGCCACAGCACTCCGCTTCAGGCCTTATTCAAGGCGTTATTTTTTCACTTATGTCCTTGGCAAAATAAATGGACTGGGACGGAAGGGCGAATTTTACGCCACATTCATCAATGATGTTTATGATGCGTAATAATAGGTCTTCCCGGGCTTTATTAAAAACATCGATGCTATCGGTGGCAACATAAGAAAAAATTTCTACCCTGATTGAATCTTTGCCAAGCCCCGCAAGCCAAACGCGGGGGGATTCTTTTTCAATATGGGGGGATTTTTTTAAAAGATCGCGTAATTTTGTCAATAATTGCTGCAGTTGATCTGGTGTCGTTTCATGGCGTAGTTCGAGCGTGGGGTGAAACAAAAAATGTTCGCGCAACGCAAAGTTTTCTATCGTTGTCGTGGAAAGCGTTCCGTTGGGGATGGTGACCCTTGTCCCGTCAAGCGTTACCATGCGGGTTGAACGCATGCCGATATCTTCGACCGTTCCCTTAATCTCTCCGATTTTGCAAAAATCACCGACGCGCAAAGGCTGATCGATGATCAATGTCAGGCCCACGACAAAATTTTCAAGGGTCTTTTGCGCGCCAAAAACGAGCGCCAAACCGCCGATGCCCAAAGCAGCGAACCACCCCGTCACGTTCCAGCCTATACGATCCAAGGCAAGCGCAATCGCTATCCCCGCCAAAACCAATCGGGCGCTACGGCGAAAAAATATTACGGAGGACAAGCCGCTACGTTTGTTTTCGCGGATCATGTGATCTTGCACGGAATGCGCAACAATATCGATGATGCGCCATAGAAACCACCACAGGGAAAGCCATGCGGCTATTTCCGCAAGCAACGTAAAGTTTTGCCGCGCCACAATCGATATGCCCGAAGCGCCCGCCAATACGACAAAAATTCCCAGAGAGATGTATATTCTTATCGGCACAACAAAAGCATCGAGCACACGGCTAACATATCCACTGCGTGACGCCGGCCATACACGGCGAATAAGATATATAACGCCGAACGTCAGAAGCCCCGCCGTTACCAACGCCACGGCTGCAATTAAGAATATGGCAGCCCAATGGCCTACAGGAACGCCTTGCCATTTAGTGTTGACCAGAATCGGGGGCAGAAGCCTGTCCAAATAACCGGTGTTCATTTCTTCGATCAGGGCAGGAATGAAGGAAACGGTTTCCCTGGAAATCTGCCAGATCGGGCCGTCGATTGGGTCATCATGCCTTTCGGCAAGCAGGTCGATGGATTTTTCTCCCACACGTACAGTTCCAACGAGATCGACTTTGGCGGGCAACCCGTCCTCCTGATTGCCTTCCTGGCTATCGCTAAGTTTCGAAGTTGTTTCGATCCGGCCGCCTTGATCAAGCAATGTTTGCAAAGCTTTTGCCAACTCAGGGCCTTGGGTTTTTCTACGGGACACTGAAAGACTTCTCAGATCAAGATAGGACTCTGCCTGTTTGTAGTTCTGGCTTCCTACTGCCTTCAAAAAGCCCCGCATCATACTTTTGGGCGTTTCTCGCCCAAGAGAGATGCTTGGCAGGCTTGCCGTAGCGGGAGCCCCCGTTGTTGCGGGGGCCAAAATCGATTCAGCAGGAGCTTGGGCAAAGGCTGCTTGGCTCAAAAAGCTCGCTATAAGCAGAACCAAAAAAAGAATTGCTGTTTTGAGACGTTGGGACAAGGGCTCACATCCTTTAATCAAGAGGAAGGGGATTTGCGCCTAGCCACGAACTGCAACCGCTTCGCCTAATACGATTACAAGGCTCTATAAAGTTATAGTCGGTGTTAAAGCTAAAGTAAAAACAATTCCATGAAATCTTTGCCCTCGATGTTTACGGCAAGGGAAATACGCAGCGCATCAGCATGAAAAAGATCAACGTGACGCTGAATGAAGAAAATATCCACTCTGAGGTCAATGTCTTCTTCCAATCACTTAATAACCCTAAACGGCGTCCTCTGTTTAGTTTCCTTGCACCCGTCCCCTCGCATAAACGAGGAAACTCCCCCGACGTCCCAACAAAACGGAACACAAACAGAAGGCCGCGCAGATCAACACGACCATGGGGCCGGAGGGCGTGTTGGTGTGATACGAAAGAAGCAGCCCGACATAAGACGAAACAATAGCAATCACGATGCTGAGGATAATTGCCGCGTTAACTTGCCGCGTCCAGAAGTTCGACGCGATGGCGGGCAATAATATAAGTCCGAGCGCCATGAGCGTCCCCAATGCCTGAAATGCCGCGACAAGATTAACGACGAAAAGCACAAAGAAAACTGGTCGCGTCAATTTCCCCCGCCCCGATGCGCTGAGAAAATCGGGATCGAAGCAGTCCAGCACAAGCCCGCGATAAATACACGCCAGAGAAAACAGCGTCACAACAGCCACGGATGCAATGAAAATCAGGGCATCGTTGTCGATAGCTAAAATGTCCCCGAACAGCATATGCATCAGGTCGATGTTGCTGCCTTTCAGCGACAACAACACGATGCCCGACGTTAAAGACAACAGAAAAAGAAGCGTAAAAACGGCGTCTTCTTTAATTTCCGTGTAGCGGATTAGAAAAACGGAAAACAAAGCGATCAAAATACCTGCGGCAAGCCCGCCTATGGTCAACGACCAAACGCTAAGGCCGGATATCAAAAAGGCAATTGCAACGCCGGGCAAAATGGCGTGAGACATCGCGTCGGAGACAAGCGCCATGCGCCGCTGGTTCATAAAAAAGCCGATCGGCGCGCCGCCCACGGAAAGGATGATGCACGCAACAAGAGCGCGCCGCAAAAACGCGAATTGCTCAAATGGCTCGATGAAAAGGGCTTCAAGCGTCATGACTGTGCTCGTGCTTATGGTTCGACGCTTCGCGTGCGGATTGCAATTCGGCCATGTCAAGATCGAAGGAAAGAAGTTTTTGCTCAAACAAATTATGCGTATGGCCGATGCCGAGGCATTTTCCCTGCAACACCATCGATTCAGGAAAATATTTTTTGATCATCAATAAATCATGCAGCACACAAATGACGGTTCTGCCTCCGTTATGCCATTTCAGAAGCAACCGAATAAGCCGCGACGTCGTTTCCGCATCCACGGCGGTAAATGGCTCATCAAGAAGAATGATCGGCGCGTCCTGCACAATCACGCGCGCAAAGAGCGCCCGCTGAAACTCGCCGCCGGAAAGCTCGCCGATGGAACGCTTTTCATACCCGGACAAACCAACTTCGTGTAACGCCTTGCTCACCAGAAGCCGACGTTTATTTCCAACGCCCGCGCTTTCCCCAATAATCGGATAAAAGCCGGTCATTGCCATCTCCTCGACGGAGATGGGAAAATCGCGCTGCATATGGGAAACTTGGGGCAAATAAGCTACCGCACGCTTGCCTTTGCGGGTGAAAACGACTTTTCCCGACGTCGGACGGATGACTCCGGCAAGCGTTTTTAAAAGCGTGCTTTTTCCCGACCCGTTCGGCCCCGCGATAGCCGTCAGCGACCCTTCGTGAAAAATGCCGGAGACGTTTTGCAGCGCATGACGCGCGCCATAATCGACGGAAAGGTTTTCAAGCGTTATAAGCGGATCCGCCATACGTCTAACCCACAACACAATAAACAAGCGCAACAAGGAGGGACGATATTCCCGCCGCCATTAAAAGACGCTTTGCTAAAGAAAAATTGAACACCGAAGAACCTTTATTCTTAGACCCCAAAAACACGGACAGCGTGCTTATTGTTATGTTGACTTCCTTATTGTTATATTATAACACTTCGCCGAACGCAACCCCTCCGGTAAAGCCTTATGAAAAAAAATATCCTCCTTTGTTTGTTTTTTTTCTCCTCCTTTGTTTTGGCTCCTGTTTTTGCCGAAGCTAAGCCTCTTTCCGTTGTCGCGACGTTCAGCATTCTTGGCGATCTTGTGAAGCAAGTCGGCGGCGATGACGTCGATGTCAAAACGCTTGTCGGCCCCGACGGCGACGCGCATGCGTACAAACCAACGCCGAAGGATTCAAAAGCGTTGGCAGAGGCCGATCTCGTCATCGAAAACGGCCTTGGGTTCGAAGGATGGGTTTCGCGTTTAGTTTCAGCATCCGGATTCAAAGGCTCTGTCATCATCGCAAGCAAAGGCGTTGTGCCGCGCCAAATGGATGAAGAAGGAAAACAGATTATTGATCCTCACGCATGGCAGGATGTCTCAAACACCCGTATATATATAAAAAACATCGCTTCCGCCCTTGGCAAAGCTCTTCCGGAAAAGGCGGGCGCTTTTAATGCAAGAGCCAAGGCTTATGACGCTGAATTAGAAAAACTGGACGCATGGGTCAAATCCGAAATTGGCCAAATTCCGGAAGGGCATCGAAAAATTATCACAAGCCATGACGCCTTCGGTTATTTTGCGGCAGCTTACGGCGTCGCCTTCATCTCACCCCAAGGTATCAGCACCGAGGTCGAGCCAACGGCACGTCAAGTTGCAAAACTCATCGGGCAAATGAAAGCCGAAAAAATCAAACGCGTTTTCTTTGAAAGCATGGCAAGCCCAAAACTCATCTCGCAACTCGCAAAAGACGCAGGAGCCAGCGTCGGCAAGCCTGTTTATTCAGACGCCCTGTCGGATGCCGATGGTTCTGCGGAAACGTACATCGATATGTTCCGCACGAATGTGGAGCAATTCAAAGAAGCCATGCTGTTGAACGGGAAATAATTATGCTTTTTTCAAAAACCCCCTCAAAATATGCCGCGCTTCTTTGCTTTGGCCTGTTGTTCCAGTGTCCAGGCGCGCGCGCCGAAGAAGCAACGCCGGAACACGGAAAAATTAATTCTCCGGATGCGTCTCCCGTCGATCCCGGACAGTATGAGGTTGAGACAACATATTCTTACACGTTCGCCAAACGGCTTTGGGATAGCAACGGAGATACGCGAACGCGGGGCTTTACATACGAGCACGCCGCGGGGCTTTCGGCGACGGCTGGAATTCTGGAAAATTTCGATGTTACTCTAAACAGCGCATATAACTGGCTAAAAGATAAAGAAAACGATTTCGACAACGACGGCAATCTTGGCCCCGAAACCGGCCATGGCATCGGAGACCTCGGCGTTCATGGACGGTATCGCTTTTTCCAAAGCGCAGAACATAGCCTCGACGTCGCCACCATCGTCGGGTTTACGATTCCAACGGGACGGCACTCAAATGCAAACGAGATCGGCACGAGTCAGGAGTACTGGAGCTTCGACCAAACTCTCGTCGCCAGCCATGATTGGGGAAAAGGAACCGCGAACGCGGACATCGGTTACGCCCTGCCCTTCGGCGACAAACGCGGGGACGCGCGCGGCACGCTTAACGCCGATCTGGCTGGCGGTTATCAGCTTTTGCCGTGGCTACAGCCGGAGATGGAGCTTAACTACACCCACGCATTTATCGCGGATACGGACGATTCAGAGAGTCTCGCCCTAACCGCCGGTTTTGTTATGCCGATTAATGATCGTTGGCGCATCAACACGGGCGTTCAACAAGGCCTGTGGGGCACTAACGTGGATAAAGCAACATCGTTTTCCGTAGCCGTAAAAGTCGCTTTTTAATTTAAACAAGGAACGTGGAGTTACACCTTGGCAATCCATCCCCATCATCCGTCCGTCGACAGCGTTCTTGAGAAAATCGAAAACTTTCTTGCCCGGCAAGGCGGAAGAATGACAAGCGTCCGCCGCGAAATAGCGGCCCAGCTGGTCGAGCTTAAAGAACCCAAGACGGCCTATCAAATTCTTGGTGCGGTAAATAAGAAAAGAAAGACGAAACTATCGGCTATCAGCATCTACCGCACGCTCGATTTTTTGATTGAGGCTGGCGTTGTTCTTAAACTCGAAAGTAAAAACGCCTTCGAGCTTTGCCTTGGCGGAAAATCCGAACATAGTCATTTAATGATGGTCTGCGACAAATGCGGAAACGTTCAGGAAATCGAGGACGACGCCCTTTCGAAAACTTTGGTCAAAACGGCAAAAAAGCACGGGCACAAGCTCAAACATAACGTCCTTGAACTGCATGGCGTCTGTCGTAGTTGCTGACCTCAGGCGCCCGCAGCGCCCTTGCGCCGCAAATCCCCGCGCATAATGTACCATTGCTGCAAAATGCCCAAGAGGTTGCTCCACGTCCAGTAAATCACCAGTCCCGCCGGCATGTGCACCAGCATGTAGGTGAAGATTATCGGCATGAACATGAACATGCGCGCCTGCGTTTTGTCGGGAGGCTGGGGCGACAGCCTTTGCTGCAAGAACATGCTGAGCCCCATCAAAATCGGCCACACACCGATTTGCAAAGCGTAAGGAAGCGTAATGGGGATCAAACCGAACAGGGTAAGTACGGAAGTCGGATCGGCAGCCGACATATCTTGAATCCAGCCATAGAAAGGCGCCTGGCGCATTTCGATATTGACGTAGAGCACTTTATACAAGGCAAAGAAAATCGGGATCTGGATCAATGTCGGCATGCAGCCCGACATCGGGTTGACTTTCTCGCGCTTGTAAAGCTCCATCATCTCCTGGCTCTGGCGCACTTTATCTTCGGGAAAACGTTCCTGAATGCGCTTCATTTCCGGCTGTATCGCTTTCATTCTAGACATTGAATGATAGGATTTCTGCGACAACGGCAATGTCACGAGCTTTAGCAAAATGGTGAACAGCAGTATCGCAAGCCCCATGCTTCCAACGGCATGATCCAGCGCCGTCAGCAAATATAAAAATGGCCGCGTCAGGAAATAAAACCAGCCAAAGTCGATCGCTTTATCAAAATGCGGGAGATTGTATTGATCGGCATAACGATCAAGCAAACCGACCTTCTTCGCGCCGGCAAAAAGCCGGGATACATGTTCAGCGCTGCCGCCGACTGGAACGGTGACGGGACTGCCGCGAAAATCAGCTTGAAAAAAGCCCATTTCTTTTGTTGCCGCGCCCGCGCGGTTATAAATAAATTCCCCCACCAGCGTTTCGTCCTGCGGCGGAATCATCGCAACCAACCAGTATTTATCGGTAATACCGAGCCACCCGCCCCTACCGTCTTGCGTAATTTTTTTTTCGTCCATCAACTTGCTGTATTTGTATTCTTCCAGCGTGTTTTTAAAGACACCCAACCCGCCCTCATGGACAACCGCGCTGCTCTCGATTTGTGAAAAGCCCTGACGCGCGACAATTCCGAACGGATATAGGGCAACAGGTTCCGACCCCTTGTTGATCACCCTATCCGTAATCGTAAACATTGCCTCGGCATCAACCGATATCGTTCTGTTAAAAATCAGGTTTTTCCCGTTGCTCCATGTCAGATTGATGGGGTGATCGGGAGTTAGTTTTTTGCTGTCGGCCTTCCACTCCGTTTCGGCGGAAGGCACTTCTGTTGCTGTCGAATCCGCTAACCAGCTAAATTCGGCATAATACGCAGCGTGTGGGGGCGTTGATCCAGAGGGCGCCAAAAGCGTAATCGAAGGAGATGTTTTGTCGGCGCTCTCTTTATAGGATTTCAACAACAAGTCGTCAAAACGCGCCCCTTTCAGATTAATCGATCCAGACAATTCAGGCGTGTCAATCGCAAGACGCGGGCTGTCTTTAAGAACAAGATTCCGATCGCGTAGGGTACGTGTCGTGGGAACAACAGCAGGCGCAGGTGTTCCTGTTTTAGGGGTGACTTGTTGTGTTACGCGCTGGCTGTGCAAAGCCTCCTGATGCGGTTTGACATAGAGGTACTGAAAGCCAAACAGAATGCCAAAAGAAAGGATGACGGCGAGAAAAACGTTATTGTTCATTTCACACGAGCTTGAAAAAGGAATAGTGTCGGGGTTGAGTATCAGGAAATCTAGACTGGGAAAAGCCATAAATGGAGAGAAAAATCAATATACCGATTCTTGTAACTCGCTTTTTGCGCGGCGGGATATGGGTTTATCGGCACAGCCTTTCCAGATTTACCGGAGGGTTTTGCCGGTTTTCGCCTACTTGTTCGGTATATGCCGACGAAGCCTTGCGCATCCACGGCCCCATTAAAGGCTCAAAATTAGCCATTAAACGTCTTTGCCGATGCCATCCCTGGGGCGGGCATGGATTCGATCCGGTTCCGCGGGATTGAAAAACAAGGTTAAAAGGGAAAAGCACTCATAGACAGCTTCTCTTACGTAAGATAAAAATATAATCGGCGTTTTGGAAATTCTGAATATTTCGGGAATTTATAATGGAAATAAATTTCAAAAATAAGAAACTCGATTCTTGGGTACGCGAAGCCGTCGATCTATGTCAGCCCGATTCCATTTATTGCTGCAACGGAAGCCCAGAAGAATATTCCACCCTTTTGAATGGATTGGTGGATTCCGGCATAGCCATTCCTTTGAAAAAACGTCCGGGAAGTTATCTTTTCCGCTCCGATCCCAGCGATGTCGCCCGCGTTGAAGACCGTACGTTTATCAGCACTCTCTCCCAAACCGACGCCGGCCCTACGAATAACTGGAGGGCGCCTGACGAGTTAAAAAAAACCATGCTCACTCTTTACAAGGGATCTATGAAGGGCAGGACGATGTATGTCATCCCCTTTTCCATGGGGCCTTTGGATTCTCCGTTATCGATCATTGGGGTTGAAATCACCGACAGCGCCTATGTCGCCGTCAACATGCACATCATGACGCGTGTCGGCACGGCGGTATTGAATAAATTATCGACGAACGGTGCGTTCATTCCTTGTTTGCATTCTATCGGGTCTGGAGCTGGAAACGGCCATTGGGTTTGCGCGCCAATCGAAAAAAAATACATCGGTCATTTTCTGGAAGATGATCTTCTCTGGTTATACGGTATTTGGTCTTACGGCTCCGGATACGGCGGAAACGCTTTGCTTGGAAAGAAAGGACTGGCTTTGCGCGTTGCTTCTTTTCTCGCGTGGCGGAAAGGATGGATGGCCGAACATATGCTGATTCTCCGCCTGACTGATCCAGAAGGAAAACAATATAATATCTGTGCGGCTTTTCCTTCTTCCTGCGGTAAGACCAATTTATCCATGATCACCCCCTCTCTTCCGGGGTGGAAAGCCGAATGCATCGGCGACGATATCGCGTGGATGCATCAAGGCGCCGATGGACGGCTTTACGCCATTAATCCCGAAAACGGTTTCTTCGGCGTTGCCCCCGGTACATCTTGCGCGACCAATCCCAACGCAATGAAAACTCTTAAAGGAAACGCTATTTTCACCAACTGCGCTTTGACCGATGATGGCGACGTCTGGTGGGAAGGAATGGATGGAAAAACGCCCGAGCACCTTATCGATTGGACGGGCAAAGACTGGACTCCCGCCAGCCCTACCCCCGCCGCACACCCGAATGCGCGTTATACGGCACGTGCCGTGGATTGCCCCATTATATGCAAAGATTGGGAAAAACCGGAAGGCGTGCCTATTGACGCTATCCTTTTTGGCGGCCGCCGCGCGCGCGATGTTCCTTTGGTGATGCAGGCATTCAATTGGGATCACGGCGTTTTTCTCGGCGCAACGCTATCCTCGGAAACGACGGCTGCAAATATTGGCGTCGTCGGGAATCTGCGCCATGACCCCATGGCAATGACCCCTTTCTGCGGATACCACATGGGCGATTATTTTCAGCATTGGCTCGACATGGGCGACAAGCTCGGCGACAAGGCGCCTGCCGTTTTCTACGTCAACTGGTTCAGAAAGGGCGACGACGGTAATTTCCTGTGGCCGGGATTTGGCGAAAACGTCCGCGTGCTCAAATGGATTTGCGCGCGCGTAAGCCATAAAGTCGAGGCCGAAAAAACGCCGATCGGTCTATTGCCGAAAGCCGAAGATCTTGATCTTAATGGTCTCAATTTGCCCGATGCCGCTGTCAAAGAGCTTCTGAGTCCGAGAGTTCAGGAGCGGAGTTCGGAAGCCGTCTCTATCGGTTCTTATTTTTCCACATTCGAAAAACGCCTGCCATCAAGACTACGGGATCAACATCGTATTTTTTCTCAGTGCGTCCTCGGCAAATTAGCGCGGTCTTAGCCTTTTCCTTTTTTAATTTGACGTCTTGTCCTCCGAGTGCGATTTCTTAACCCATGAAAGCATCTCTCTCCCGTCTCTCGGTTTTAATAGCCTATCTAAGACAGGCCTCCGGTTGGAAAAGGCTGCTGTCGGCCTTTGTGTTCGGCAGCGTCATGGCGTTCTCCATGCCGCCATTCACTATTTTCCCCTTGTTGTGGGTTTGCCTTCCTGCCCTTATTTTTTTACTGCAAGGAACACAAAACTGGAAACAAGCTTTCGCGATCGGCTGGTGTTTTGCCTTCGGGTTTTTTGTGTTCGGTCTTTACTGGATCGCTTCCGCAATGTTCGTCGATATCAGGCGTTTTTGGTGGGCGGTTCCGATTTCCGTCGCCGGATTGCCCGCGTTTCTTGCGCTGTATTACGGTATCGCGGCGGCTCTTGCCCGAAAAATTGGGCTTCAGGGACTTTCCGGCACCGTTGTTTTCGGACTGCTGTGGTTTTTAGCCGAATATGCGCGTGGGTTTATGTTCACGGGTTTTCCTTGGATTTTGCTCGGTTATACGTGGTCAGATGCTTTACCTGTCCTGCAAATTACAAGCGTTATTGGCATCTATGGACTAACGTTGATAACGGTTATTGCGGCTTGTTTGCCCGCTTGCCTTCAAGATAAGACCGCTTTTGGGCGAAACGTTTTTGTCGCTAGCCTTGTTCTTTTTGCCGCCTTGGCCGGATGGGGGGAATTTCGCCTCCATACGACGGCCCTACAAACAGTACCCAATGTACATCTACGTTTAGTGCAACCTAACGTCGACCAAAAGAAGAAGTGGCTGGTTAGTGAACGCAAACGCCACTTCAAAGAACTTATCGATCTTTCGGCAAGCGAAAGCGAGACGCCTGTTACGCACATTTTTTGGCCGGAGACGGCATCGACTTATTATCTAAGCGAAGACTCCGAACGCCGGAAAGAAATTGCGGCACATATTCCGGCGACAACACACGTAATTACAGGCGTCATCCGCCGCGATCTGGATAAAGAAGGCAACACGCATTTTTACAATTCCTTGGTCGTGCTTAATGGCTTGGGACGTCTGGTTGCTGGATATGATAAAGCTCACCTTGTTCCGGGCGGCGAATTCATGCCCTTGCGCAAATTCATTCCCCTTCAAGCTCTCGCAACAAGCGGCGCAGATTTTACCCCAGGCCCAGGCATTCGCAGCCTGCGTGTTCTTGGTCTTCCCTTGTTTAGCCCTTTGATTTGCTATGAATCTATTTTTTCCGGAGACGTTGTCGACCCCGACGACCGCCCCGAATTTATGGTCAACCTGACTAACGATGGCTGGTACGGACGCACAACGGGCCCTTATCAGCACTTTGCTATCGCTCGCGTACGCGCCATCGAGGAGGGAATGCCCCTTCTTCGCATTGCCAACACAGGCATTTCGGGCGTTGTCGATCCGTTAGGGCGCGTTGAAAAAAAGCTAGGCATTAACGAACAGGGCATTATCGACAGCCCCCTTCCAAAAGCGTTGCCCTTAACTCTTTTCGCAAAATGGAAAGAAACTTTTGTTTGGACTATCTTTTTTCTGTTTTTTGCCTTTAGCGCGCTAAGACTAAGAAATTGCCGTATAAAAATTTGAATAATGAAAATATTAACTACTTAGAATTGTCTTTTCTTGATTAAGAAAATCAAATACTCTACCTAAATTAGCAACAACCGAAAAAATACAACCCGATTCGGAACGTTGTGATGTTTTTCATACGTGGATATTCTTATGACGACTACAGATAAAAAGAAGATCAAAAAAACTCAGCTTCGTTCCGAGAATCCCGACCCCATCGATATTCATGTTGGGTCGCGTTTGCGGATGCGCAGAAATCTTATCGGCCTTAGCCAAGAACAACTGGGCAAATCCCTCGGACTCACTTTCCAACAAATTCAAAAATATGAACGCGGTATCAACAGGATGGGGTCAAGCCGCCTGTTTCAAATTGCGAAAACGCTTGCCGTACCCGTGGCATATTTCTTTGAAGAAATTCCCGTATCGTTTTCATTGCCGACACAGTCTGGTTTTGCCGACAACGGACAGGCCTCACTGGAAAACGCGCCTTCGGCGGAACGAAAAAACGATTACGATATTTTACGTCGCCGCGAAACCCTGGAACTCATTCGCGCCTATTATCGTATTCAAGACGATAAGCAACGCCGCAAAGTGTATGAGCTTATCCGTTCGATGTCAGACGAAGAATAAACGTTCCGGTTGTCAGTGTTTTTTTTCGCTTAGCAAAGGTCCTAAATCACGGCCTGCGAGTATGTGGATGTGATAGTGCGGCACTTCCTGATGCGAGTCAGGCCCCGCATTCGAGATAAACCTATATCCGCCGGAAACAATGCCTGCCGCGCCAATGACCTTGGCAACGGCGCGCTCAAAACCGACAATCTCGGCATCGTCCGCTGAGGATGCAAAATCATCGTAGGTCGCATAAGGCCCTTTCGGAATCACAAGAATATGAACGGGCGCTTTTGGATTAATGTCGTTGAACGCAAGAGCAAAATCATCCTCGTATATTTTCTTGCAAGGAATTTCGCCGCGAAGAATTTTTGCGAAAACATTTCCGGAATCATAACTCATGGGTGTTCTCCCAACTGTAAATTATGCGGAAAGGATACAAGACCCCGCCCCCCTGCACAAGCCGGGCTAACTCTCTTGCTTTATATATACAAAAAGGCGGAAGGGACGTCCCTTCCGCCTTCTAATGCCTCCGGCAGCTTGCCGGTTAGCGTGAATAGAATTCGATGACGAGGTTCGGTTCCATCTGCACGGGATATGGAACATCGCTCAGTGAAGGTGTGCGAACAAAGGTTCCCTTCATTTCCTTATGATCGACGGAAATGTAATCGGGAACGTCACGCTCGGCTAATTCTGCCGCAGCTAGGACAGTAGCAAATTGCTTGGCCTTGCCACGCAGTTCAATCGTATCGCCGTCCTTAACCCGATATGACGCGATATTTACTTTCTTGCCGTTGACCAAAACGTGCCCGTGGTTAACAAGCTGGCGCGCCGCAAAAACCGTGGCGACAAATTTCATGCGATAGACGACGGCGTCCAAACGGCGTTCCAGCAATTGAATAAGGATTTCGCCGTTGTTACCCTTGCGGCGCATGGCTTCTTGGTAGTAGCGGCGGAACTGGCGTTCGCCGATGTTGCCATAGTAGCCGCGCAGCTTCTGCTTCGCATGCAACTGAACACCATAGTCGGAAAGTTTGGTGCGGCGCTGACCGTGTTGGCCCGGGCGATAATCGCGTTTATTAAGAGGGCTCTTGGGGCGACCCCAAATGTTGACGCTCAAACGGCGATCAATTTTATGTTTTGACTGAAGACGCTTTGTCATTTGTTATCCTTTTTATTTTCGGTTGGTCACGACTGCTTTGCGCACCCGTGACTTTCCTTTGTTTGTCCCGATAGTTTTCTTGTACATACAAGAAACGGGTTAAAGCCTTAACGCTTTAACCGCTTTCTCGGGATGAGGCGCCGCTTATAAGCGAAAAAGAGGGGATAAGTCAAATAGATGCGATTTCGGCTACGTTTTTGCCGAATTTTGCGGAAAATTGCTTGTTAACCAACCCAAAATCTCCCTCATAACCTCCGGCCAACAGGAATCAAGCATAACGCCATGCGAAACGCCGCGAAGGACTTTGCTGTCTCCCTTCCAAAATTGAGCTTCATATCTGTACTCAAATTCGGGCACAAAACAATCTTCGTCGCCACCCAGCGCAAGCGTGGGAACAAAAATCTTCGGCGTCCTGAAATCGGGCCAGCTCGCCTCCATCATGACACGCGACGATTCCTTTTGAAGAAGAGGAAGAAACGACTCCAACTTCTCGGCATCTTTCGAATTGCAGAACAAGGCGTCGCTGATCATGCGCAAATCGGCGTGCGCAGACCCCATCGTCATCAGTATTCCTAATTGCATAGCCAACATAGGTCTATGCGCAGCAACATGCTGCACCGATCCCTGTAGTCCCAGTAAAGACGGCGAGGAGAGAAGGACAAGTCCTTTGATGGAACGCTCCAACGCAAATTTTTGCGCGAGATATCCACCCAATGAATGCCCGATGATGATCGGTTCGGAATTAAAAAGCCGCGTTCCCGTCTCTATATCCTCAAGATAATCGGAAATGCCATAGCTATCGATTTTCTCTCTGCCTTCGCTTTCGCCATGACCACGCAGGGAAATCGCCGCGCCGCGCCATCCTGCTTGCGTAAAAGCCGGAAGAAAAAACCGCTCCCAAATCCATGCCCCGCAATAGGAACCGTGAACAAATAAAAGCGGAGGATTATCGCTCTGAGAACCAAAATGGATAACTTCCATTTCTGGGACCTTTCAGGGGGAGAGGGAATAAAACGCGGGGGGAACTTCGATTTTGTGCAGAGAAACGCTGGTCATAGTGTCCCATTTGCGCAAAAGAGGCAAGAGCCTATTCCCTCTCTTGCTCCGCGTTGAGACTCTCCTCGGCCACTTGCTTCGCGCGAACATAGTCCGTCTTGCCGGAACCAAGCAAAGGTATCTGCTCGACCCGCACAAGCTTGCGCGGCACGGAAAGCTCCGTAAGGCCGACCGCCCTGAACTTCTCCAACAAAACGCCGGTATCGACATTGTCGCATTCGGTCAGAAGAACAATCATTTCTCCTTTGCGTTCGTGGGGAACGCTTACGGCCACATGGCGCACGCCAGGCCACGTAGAGCAAACGATAGCCTCGATAGCTCCCAGCGAGACCATTTCGCCCGCGACTTTGGCA
Organism: Bdellovibrionales bacterium; assembly: GCA_041649025.1. Lineage (GTDB taxonomy): Bacteria > Pseudomonadota > Alphaproteobacteria > UBA9219 > UBA9219 > CAIXLI01. The sequence goes on from JBAZNY010000004.1 coordinate 88,721, forward strand.
AAGCGCTTCGTACGTCCGACGATGGTAATAAAGCCATCTTCGTCGATCGACACGACGTCGCCCGTGTTGTACCAGCCGTCATCCGGCGGCTGAATAACGCCGGGTTGGTCGGCCTTGACGTAACCCAACATCACATTGAGCCCACGCACGACCAGTTCAGCGCCGTTTTTGATTCCTTCGACCGACTGCAGTTTAACATCGAGGCACGCAAGAGCACGCCCGATGGATCCCGCTTTATAATACATGGGCGAATTGACGCCGATGACAGGCGAAGCTTCGGTCGTTCCATAGCCCTCGAAAAGGCGCACACCAAATTTTTCGGCCCACGCGCGCCGCGTTTCCGGCTTGATCTTTTCGGCACCGCCGATGACAAAGCGCATGAAATAAAAGTCGTGCGGCGCGGCGTTCTTTTCATAGTTAGCAAGAAACGTATCCGTTCCGAGCAGAAGCGTCGAGCGCGTATCGTACACCAATTCAGGAATATCGTGATACCGGAGAGGCGATGGGAACAGGAACGCCCGCGTTCCGTAAAACAAAGGCATAAAGAAGCCAAGCGTCAGCCCGAAGGAATGAAACATCGGCAAACAGGCAAACGCGCTGTCGCTTGACGTAAACCCAAGCCGAATTCCTGTCTGGAAAGCGTTGGAGACAATGTTCTGGTGGCTCAACATGACGCCCTTGGGCTTTCCTTCCGTGCCGGAAGTAAAAAGCATCAACGCGGGCCGTTTGGCGTCTTTCGAAAGACAACAGGCGGCAATGGAAGCAGGGAGATACGCCTTAGCAAAACCGATAAAGCGGTCGATGCCCTTAACAGAAGCTATCAGGTCTTCAAGATAAACAACCTTGATCTTTTCTTTTTCTAAAGCGCTGACGATGGGCGCGAGATTCATAGCGTCAACGAAAGCCCGCAAACTGATGACCGTTTGTATTTCCGCCATCTGGCAAGCTTGCACGATGCGCAAGGGCCCTGCGGTAAAATTGATCATCGCGGTAACGCGATCCACTGCCTGCAGGGCAAAAATCGTCGTCCCATTTGGAATGCCGTTCGGCATCATGACGCCTGTAATTTTTTCCTTTCCCGTTGCGCGAGCGATTGCGCGGGCCACCGTGAAAAACTTCGCGACAAACGCGTCGTGAGTTACCGGCGCGCGACGAACGTCTTCCAAAACAACACCCCGCCCACCGCGTATGGGTCGTGTTTCAAGCAAGTGACGTAACATTGTCGTATAGGGAATGCCTTCGACAAGCGCGCGCTCCAGTTGGTCATAAATCGCGGTTCCGGCGACACGGCGACGCTCATGACCCTTGACTTCCTCGGGCAGCTCCAGACGAGCCGACGGAAGAATGGTCAACGTAACCTTCGGAAAAAGTCGGCGCCTGACCACGCCCTTCAAGGCTGAAAACAAACTGTACTGCAACCCATCGATGCGTATCGGCAGAACTACGGCTCCGGCTACATCCGCGATCATGCCGGGGCTTTCGTAAATCTTCATCAAAGCCCCTGTCGTCGTCACGCGGCCTTCGGGGAAGATCATGCATTTCTGCCCACGTTTCAAAGCATCAACCATTTTCTTGGCCGTCATCGGGTCTGCCTGATCGAGCGAAAAATCCTCGCCGACATGCCAATAGGGCTTCAACCACCAGCGATGCGCCATCTCCGCCTGCGTTGCGAACAAAACGCGCCCCGGCAGAAAAGCCGACAGAACAACAGCGTCAATTTTTGAAACATGATTTGCGATGATGAGAACGCGCTCACCCGCTTTTATATAATTCTCAAATCCCCGCACCTCGACCCGGAAACAAAGACGAAGCAGAAAGCGTACGATAAAAAAAGGAAGCGCTTTATGGAGGAAATCGGAGATTCTGACGCTCATTGTGACCCCTCAATGATGGAATAACAGAAGGGAGACAGTCTGGCCTTTTGGAACGATTCGATAAAGGGCTATTCTCAAGGGTCGATTCCGGTCGTTTTCGCGGCAACCAAACAATCGCCGGTATTGGCGAACGGACAAGAACGCATAGTAATCTTATCGCAATACCCACATAGGGCTTGCCGGGAAGGCAGCGTCAGGTGGCTGCGCTCGACAATAAATCCGCGTGAACGGAATAATTGAAAAACACGTGAAAGCGTTTCGGGCTTAATGCCTAAATACGCGGCAATCATCGATTTATCGAAGGGCAAGACGATGTCTTTTCCATCAGGGCTTGTATTGAACCGCAGTTGAAGCAAAAACCGTCCAACCCGATGTTCGGCAGTATGCAGGGTCAACTGTTCAATGTGATCCCGTAAATCTTGGCACCTTTGAACGGAAGCCGTCAGCATGTTTGCCGTAAAAACAGCAGAATGCTCTTCTGCGTTGTGCACGGCGGAGGGCGCTAAAGTCAAAAGATGAACAGGTGTCAGCGCTTGCAAATTAATCGGGCTGATATCAACAAAAGCGTTTGGCGTAGATTCGAATAAAAAGTCGCCACGGCGGAAAAGCTGCAAAATGGATTCCTGCCCATCGGCGTTTCCTTTGCTTGCGCCGCACCACCCCTCAAGCACAACGTAGTAACGGGAAATGGATTCGCCCTGAGTGAGAAACACAGTGCCCTTTTGATATTGCGCCGTGTGCGCCGAAGCCATCAGTTCGCGCAAAATATCGGATTCCACGCCCTGAAACAAAGAAAGAGAGGCAAAATCCTTGCCCACATTTAAAACGAAAGGTAATGCAAAAGTCATTTCTTCCACATAAAACGCGTATCAACCTACGATCGATACAATTGATTTGGCTCAAGAGTGTATGATTTTTGGGACATACCATAGATTCGGATCTATCGCCCAATACAATTTCGACAATCCCTTAATTCTAGAAAACATAGCGTTTTAAATAGGTTATTCGGTTTCCTCCGCTTTGGAGTAGGATGCATTAGACGAGTCGCCAAAAAACAATACAGCAAAAATGAAAACCTCCTCGCGACACAGACACATAAAGAGCGCTCTCAAACCAAAACGTGAAAACAAACGCGAAGAGTCTTCCCGCGTCGTCGGCGTTCTCGCGCGCGAAGGGAAAAGTTGGCGATTGCAATCAACCAACCGGCGCGAACGCGGCGATTATGCCTTGCACGTCAAACCCAATTTTAAGCTTGAGGAAGGCTTTCTTGCCGTTGCCGAAAAAGTATCGACCCGTAATTGGCGCTCCCGCGAAGCCAAACTGATCGACGTTTTAGGCGATATGAATTCGCCGCGTGCCGTTAGCCTCATCGCTATCGCGACGCACGAAATTCCCGATGAATTTCCGAAAGAAGCTATCGCCGAAGCTGAAGCGGCTCGTCCTGTAACGCTCGGGGATCGGGCGGATTTGCGTCAAATTCCTCTTGTTACCATCGACGGCGCCGACGCCCGTGATTTCGATGACGCCGTGTTTGCCGAACGTGACGGCGAAGGCTGGCATTTGATCGTCGCCATTGCCGATGTTTCGCATTACGTCAAACCGAGCAGCGCACTGGACAAAACAGCCTACGAGCGCGGTAACTCAACTTACTTCCCCGATCTGGTCGTACCGATGTTGCCGGAGGCTCTAAGCAACGACTTGTGCTCGCTTAAACCCCACGTCGACCGCGCTTGTCTTGCGGCGCATTTATGGCTCGACAAACAAGGCGAGCTGACGAAATGGCAATTTGTGCGCGGCGTTATGAAGTCCCATGCGCGCCTCACTTACGAACAAGCGCAGTCCGCCAAAGACGGTAAACCCGACGACACGACACGTTCGCTCGTAGATAATGTTCTGACTCCGCTTTACGGCGCATTCCATTGCTTGCTTCAAGCGCGCGGCAAACGCGGCACGCTGGAGCTCGATTTGCCCGAACGCAAAGTCGAAATCGAAAACGGCAAAGTCAAATCCATCAACATCCGCGAACGCTTGGACAGCCACCGATTGATCGAAGAATTTATGATAACGGCCAACGTCGCCGCGGCGGCGCAACTCGAAGGTAAAGGCGGCGTGTGCCTTTATCGCATCCACGACAAGCCGACGGAAATAAAACTGGAAGGCCTGCGCGATTTTCTCGATACGCTCGGCATCAGCCTCGTACCCAAAAAACAATTGCATCCTAAATTCCTGACGCAAATTCTGGAAAATGCGGCCGGAAAGCCGCATGCGCAGGTCGTCAACGAAATGATGCTGCGCAGCCAGTCTCAGGCCATTTATAGCCCGGAAAATATCGGCCACTTCGGGCTAGCCTTGGCCAAATACGCCCACTTCACGTCCCCCATCCGCCGCTATGCAGATCTCATCGTCCATAGAGGGCTCATCCGCGCATGCAAACTCGGAAACGATGGCCTGACAGAACGCGAAATTGAAAAGTTGGAAGACATCGCCGATCATATTTCGACAACAGAGCGGCGTTCCGCCGCAGCAGAGCGCGACTCCACGGATAGGTTTATTACCTTGTTCATGGCTGATCGCGTCGGGGCAACTTTTTCGGCACGCATTAGCGGCGTTGCGCGGTTTGGACTATTCGCGCGGCTCGATGAAACGGGCGCGGACGGGATCATCCCGATCAATACCCTGCCCGACGACTATTACGTCCATAACGAGAAACGCCAGGCATTGATCGGACGCCGGACAAAGCGAGTTTACCAGCTTGCCCAACCGATTTTGGTTAAGCTGACTCAGGCCGACCGTTTAACCGGCAGCATGGCGTTGACGTTAGTCGAGGATAAAAAATCGCCTGCTTCCGTAACGGCAAAACAACAGCAAAAGGGCCGTTTTCGTCGAAGATAGCCCCTAATTTTTCCTTAACTAGACGCTAAAATGCCGCACTTCATAGCCTTGCAGAGCCTTTCAGATGTAAGGGCTTGGATTCTAGGTAACTATCCGTTAGACAAAGAGAGATTCGGGCGATAAATTTACTTCCCTGCGCTTGCCAACATAAGGTGATGTACAATGTCGATCTATGACATGAAATTTTCCAGATTGAGTCTCCTTGCCGTTCTTACTTTAGTGTTGGCGGCACCCCCCTCTTGGGCCAGAGATTCTTTAAGCCTGACGCAAACCGTCAGCGAAGCGCCACCGCCTTCGACGCCAACGTCCATCGACCCCACGTTAGCGATGGCGACAGCGGGCACCGGTGTGGATGGCCTTGCCAGCTTTGGGCCCTCCAGCGGCACAATCGTCGGCAATCGTGCTGTAGCTCTACGCGATGAAGTGTTGCGTTTGCGCGCTTCCGTCAACCTAAACTCGAACGAATTTGCCATCTTGCGCACCAGCGGCACGGCAGGCGCCGTTCAATATCACAGCACCGTGGCGGCTATTACCGCCCGTTTGCAGAACGGCACAACCAAAGGCAATCCGATCCTGTTGCGCCAATGGGAAGAAGCCGAAGCCAGCCTTGGTGAAGTTACTTCCTCGCTTGGCAAACTAAACTCTTTGCAGGTTTCGATTGATGCCGATGCTTCGGTCGCGTCTTATCTGCTCGGTTCGATCCAAGCTTCCTTCGATCTGTCCGGCGCCGTTGATGAAGATCATGATCAGCTAAAGCTGCTGCACGACGAGGTCAGCCGTTTGGTCGTTCAGCTCGATTATTTGCGCAACCAAACGACGGCGGACATTCATCGCCAGTCTAACTACCTGACGACGGAACGCGCCAACATCCAAGCTTTGGCCTTTGCCATCAGCCGCGGCGAAATGCTTGGCAACAGCTTGGCCAACCGTCCGTTTATAGTAAATCCTCCGCCGGTCTCATCCGTTCCTCCGCCAGCGCCGGCCACCCCGCAAGCAGCACCGATGACTCCCGTAACGCAGGGCGCGCTTGAAGGCTCCGTACAGGAAATGCCTTCGCCGGATAATGCTTATATCAACGGCGTGCCTTCTGTAGGACGTTTGCTGGTTCTGATCCGCTACAACCAGCCCAACGTAGAGTATGAACAGCAGTTGTCGCAAGCCGTCGGTTCCGCGATCGAACGCCGCCCGAACGCCGAATTTTCGATTGTGGCCGTTTCGCCCTCGAGCGGAGATCCGGCGACTTTGGCTGAACAGCAGCAAGCCGCAAAAAGCAACGCCGACGAAGTCAAACGTTCGCTCGTTCAGCTTGGCTTGTCACCATCGCGCATTACGGTTGCAAACACGCAATCCCTGACGGCGCATACGCCCGAAGTTCATGTCTATATCCGTTAAGAAGCGGCAATAGACAGTTTCCGGTTTGACTAAAATTCTAATTTTTTGATTTTGCGCCGACGCCTTTTAAAGCGTCGCGGTGGTATTACATGGAAATGATGTCTGCCAGATACCGAATGGCTTTGTCATAATCGTTTGCCGGCAAACACTTCGGATTGGGAACGTTAAAATGGTCGGAAAGTATGCGTTCAAGACGGATTTCGCTTTGACCGGATTTTGTCGAAATGTATGAAATCATCGCGGAGATAGACGTACGTTGGTTGGCACTAAGAGATCCCTGCGACACCATAAAAGAGGAAGATCGCTGCATCCAATGACGTCGCACGACATTGCCCGTTTCTTCCTGCGGCAATCCGCCTGAAGCAGGGGAGGAATCCCCGCCCTTGGTTTCCAAATGAAATTCGTTCGTCATAATGTCTCCGAAATAACGCCTTGTGTTATACAAAAACGTAATAAAAATACACAAAAAATGTGATACTCGGCGTCTCGCTGGCATCATATATATACCTTTAAATGGTAAGTAAATACCAAATAATGGTTGCATGAAAATATTTTCAGGGTTAAAAAACCGTTAACTAACAGGGGAAACCCCTTTGGTTACAGAGCATGAATGGTATAACAAAGATTGAAAATTTGGAGCGAAAGTAATCAAAGGCTTGCATAAACTTCCCTTTAAACGGTAACAATGTACCCCAATTAGGGTGCTGCTTGTAGAATAGCGAACAAGAGTTTTCTTGTTGTTTTGGGCTAACTTGGTAATGAAAAAATGATAACTGCTGCGCAACTTAGGGCCGCCCGTGGCCTTTTAGATTGGAGCCGAAGCGAGCTTTCGAAAGCCTCGAAGGTGTCTCAGGAAACAATTAAGAACATCGAACACGGCGTGTTCCGCCCGCAAGAGACGACTGAAGAATCAATCGTTAACGCCTTTGCCATACATGGCGTAGAGTTCGTGGAAGATGAGGGCGTGCGTAAAAGTCAAAATAAAGTCCATGTCTATAAGGGCGAAAAAGGTTTTAAAGATTTTTTAGACGATGTATACGTCGCAGCTCAAAAGCAATATGATGGAACGGATGGCGGAAACAAACAGATTTGTTTGAGCAATGTTGATGATCGTTTTTTCATTAAGCATTTATATGAATATTCGCTTTTTCACGCCAAGCGTATGGTTGCGTTAGGAGAAAAAATAAAAGTTAGAATTCTTGTTAATGAAACTGCGGCATTAAAAATACCAGGAAGAGATTATAGGGAATATAGAGTGCAAGCCGGCTCAACAGAGGGCAATGTCCCCTTTTATGTGTACGGAGATAAGTTAGGAATTATGATATTTGAGGAAGACAAGGAGCCGCAAATTGTTGTTGTTTCTTCACCCCTCGTGGCAAAGGCATATAGAGAACAGTTTAATGTTTTGTGGAAGAGCGCAAAGCCACTAGCCGCATCCCACGATTAGAAAATAGTGAAACGTAGGCAGTGATGGATATGGGACGTAATAATAAAAATAAGCAGCCGGATTGTTTTATCCTCCGCCCGCTTGAAAAGGATGAGGTGCTTCCCTTCAGCAAGGCACTCAATGGCCCGTCACGCCCGGAGAATTATCTTTTTTCGCGTACATCTGACGCTTTGTATCGAGCTCAGAGCAATAGGTGTTTGTTAGGCTTATTCGACAAAGAAGAGAAACTGAATACCGTTGCCGCTCTTTATGATTTTTCCGTGGAGGCAGATATAGGATCCTCCATTCCCACTTCCGGAGAACCCTATCGCGAGTCCCGTAAAATGACTTTTGCCGAGATCGGCACGGTTTGGAGACTGGCCTCTGCCCCCACCGGATTTTGCCTTGATCTCATGTACAGCGCCTGTACCTTGCAAGCCTATTTGAAGGCAAATGATCTTTTAATCAGCTCTCTTGTCACGCAAGTCGTTGCCGAAAACAAGATTGGAATAGAAAAGCTTGAAGGAATCAATCAAGGATGGAACCGTTACCTTCCGTGCCGGGAATTCTCGATACAATTCCAAAAAACGATTCCTGATCAGAAGAGCCGGGATACGGAATTAGTCTCATTCTGCGCACCGACAAATGTCTCGATTCTTGAGGCTTCGCGTTGCTTGCTTGGAGAAAATAAACATCCAAAATTTTCGAGCGTTCCAAACAGCGCTTCTGCCATTCAAGCCTACGACAAATCGTCGAAGAGCCCTGTTAGAATTAGTTTAAAAAAGACAGAATTACTTTCTACGGCAAGAGAAATTGTCCAACTAAATAGAAAAACCCCTTTGTCTAGCCTTATCAAAAGAAATGCCTCTTGGTTTGAAGCTAGAATGGAGATAGAAAAGGCAATTAAGGCGCTTCCGTTAGTGTCGACGAAAAAAATGCCCGTCGGCAAAAAGGCGCCCTCTTCTGCGATTTATGCCTAAACTTTTCTATGTTCCTTATGAACCATCGACGCCGTTTGAAAAATAAAGGCTGGATTGTCGGCCTTTTCTTTGTTGCGCTTTTCCTCGCGCCAATTTCTCATGCCTCTTCCTTCGTTGAGTGCGCGGTGCGGGCGTTGCAGGGCGAAAAAGCGCAGGTCATTCCGGCGCCCTCTTCGACCGAAGTTGCTTTTTCGCCGGGCGGCGGCGCGACGGATCTCATCATCAAAGCCATTTCTTCAGCCAAAAAAAGCATTCGCGTTGCAGCTTATTCTTTTACTTCACGCCCCATCGCCAAGGCTCTTGTCTCGGCGCATCAGGCGGGCATTGACATCAACGTCGTTGTCGATCACGGACAGATCGAAAAAGAAAGCCATTCGGTTATTGCTTCTCTCGCTGCAGAAAAAATCCCGGTGCGCGCCGACATCATTCACACTCTGCAACACGACAAATACATGGTGATCGACGACAAAACGGTTCAGACCGGATCGTTCAACTATTCCGCGGCGGCAGAGCACAACAACTCCGAAAACGTCATTGTTTTATGGGAAAGCCCCCTATTGGCTGCGGTTTATGCCGACAATTGGAAAAGCCTTTGGGATAAAGCCGAACCCTATTATGGCCCGCAATAACAGGCTTGACGCAGGCGAATAACTAATTATTAGCTTCCTTTTGAGATACTTGCCGACGTGCGCCCATAGCTCAGTTGGATAGAGCAGCCGCCTTCTAAGCGGCAGGTCAGCAGTTCGAATCTGCTTGGGCGCGCCATTTAAAAAGATCCCCGATTGGGGGTCTTTTTAAATGGCCCCCATCAGAGTTCGAAGTGCGAAAAGCAGTTCGATGCCAAGCCATTCAAATAGCGTTCGCGAGGCTTCCGCGAACGCACAAAACAAAAACATATGGCGCAGACCGGGCGAGCAGCGCGAAGCTGCCGAGAAGCCAATCTGGCTTGGGCGCGCCACCCTACGCTAAGGCTTCGGAGGACAGGTCGCGGGGATGACGGCAATATTCTTATAACTTCACCCACGTCAGTTCGTGCTTGTTGTGGTGCAGGTGGATGATGCGCGAGCCCGGGATTGCGGCGAGTTCCCTCATCACCTCAAAATCCGTTTCGCCTTGAAATTTTATCGTGCAGACGAAGTGGCCGACGTCGCCTTCCTTCATCCATTTCTGCACCAATGTCAGCAGGCGTTTGGGATAACAAATAATATCCGAAAAAAGCCAATCCACGTGCCCGACGCTTTTCGGGTCGAGCGCAAACGCGCTTTCGCACCTGTATTCGACGTTCGGCAGGCTTGAAACTTTTTCGTCCAAGGGCGCTTTATCAACGCTGAGCACACGCGCGCCTAGGGTCTGCAAAACCCACGTCCATCCGCCGGGACATGCGCCAAGATCAACGCAGAAATCGCCAGCTTCGGGATGTACGCCTAAAACCGTAAAAGCTTCCCAAAGCTTGAGATAGGCGCGGCTCGGCGAGCCGATGTGATTTTCGACGAATTGCGGTTCGCCGTTTGGAAAAGGGCTGGAGCATTTTGCCGATGCCAAAACCGTGTTCGCGTCGATGAGCGTCCACGATCCAAGCGGCGCTTTCGGGGCTTCGGTTCCGAAGACAAGAGGCTTGGCTGAAACTTTAGGCAGCTTTTCCGTGATCAACGCGGCGCGGCGATGCAAAGAGAAAGGATAAAGCGCCCAGTTGCGCTGGATGTCGCGCAATTTCTTCGCCGCATCGCCTATCGAGCTGATGGGGATGATAACAGGGTCAAGCCATACGTTCGCCGCCCATGCGACAGGCTTGCCTGGGTCTTTGGCTAAAACCAGATTGTCGAAAACGTCGACGACGTTGTCGCCAAGTTCCTTTAAAAGATCGGCGACAAAGCCCTCGGGCGCGAGATAGGCTTTGTGGCCGTTGTCGGGTTTGAGTAATGCTTCAGGGTATTTTGAATCTGTTTTCATTGATGTCATTCTTTTGGACTAGCCTAATCGCCAACCCCTCCCCTTAACCGCGTTATCACTATTTAGCGTTCTTGTGTCAGACTCACCTTCGCGCCCTCAAGGGGAGGGGAAAAGTAATATGCCGCGCAGACGCGCGGCGCTGGATTCTCGCTTTCGCGGGAATGACGAGTGTTTTTTGTAACGCATTTTTCAACCCCAAACACCTGAGTGTAGGCTCCAACCTCTCTTAGCATGTGCACAGTGCCCCTGCATCCGCATGATGCGCTGCGATGCCCCGCAAAAAACCCTATGGTTAAGTCGGAATTCGAAAACATCGGCTTTTTCCAAGGGGATAAAACATCAAAATTTCAAAAAATTAAGCAGGATAATCAAAACATTAACACGCCTTTTTCCCTTTATGCTTCATTAACCACGAAAAATATGGTATATTCCCTCCTAACAATACGGAGACTATTCATGGTTATCGATTTCGTAAAATACGTTGAAATGAAGAAAGCCGAAGCGGCCGCTGAACAGGCCGCCTATGAGGCTGAAATGGCTCGCCGCGAACATCTTGAAATGTTCCTGACCGGCATGCTCGCGGAATTAATGGCCGCGTAAGGTTAAGACCTCTCCCCTAACTTCTTCGCACCTGCAAAAATCTGCTTTTATTTTTCGCGCGATTCCGAGACTCTTTTTTGCAGGAGCTCGACAATTTCCGACAAATTCGTTTTGCCCATAACCTGCTCGGCAAGCTTGCTCGCCTGAGGCAGGGATGTCCGCATAATTTCGTTCTTCACTGCCGGAAGCCTGAGCGGCGACATCGACAGTTCGCGCAAGCCAAGACCGAGGAGCAACGCCGTCGCGCGCGCATCGCCCGCCATTTCGCCGCACAGCGCGACGGGAATGTTTGCCCTCCACGCCGCGGCAACGGTAAACTGGATCAAACGCAATATGGCCGGATGAAACGGATCGTATAAATCGGCAACGCTGTCGTCGCCGCGGTCGATAGCGAGCGTGTATTGGGTCAGGTCGTTGCTGCCGATAGAGAAGAAGTCGCAGACCTTGGCGAGGGAATCCGCGATCAGCGCCGCCGACGGAATTTCGATCATCGCGCCCAAGGGTGGAAGTCCTTTAAGCTTGATACCACGACGATGGAGTTTCTTTTCGATTTGCAACACCCTCGCGCGCACCTGATTCATCTGCGTCACGTGCGAAACCATGGGTATCAAAATCCGTATGGGCCCGTGCATGCTGGCGCGTAAAATCGCCGTCAATTGGGCATCGAGCAAATCCGGCCTTTTCAAACCCAAACGAATGGCGCGCAATCCTAATGCGGGGTTGGCGCTTTGTTCGACAGGGCCTAAAGCAGAGGCCAATTTCTCCCCGCCGACGTCGAGGGTGCGGACGGTCAAAGGCAGTCCGTCGAGCTTTTCGACCATCCCTTTCAACGTCTGGTATTGCTCCTCTTCATCAGGCAGGGTCGCGCGGTTCATAAACAAAAACTCGGTGCGTAACAGGCCGACGCCCGTCGCCCCCGATGAGGCCACCATGTCGAGATCGCGGGGCAATTCCATGTTGGCTTGTAGGGAAATCGCCCTGCCGTCGGACGTCACTGCCGGAACGTCACGCAGGGATTTCAGGCGTTTATATTCATGCTTCTTTCTTGCAACTTCCTCTTTGTAGTGTTGCAGCGTTTTGGCATCCGGATGAATGACGATTTCGCCTTTGCGGCCATCGATGGCAATCGTGTCGCCCGTCTTAATGCCATGAGTCAGCGCGCCGACGCCCGAAATGGCGGGAAGCCCCAAGGCGCGGGCAATAATCGCCGCATGACCTTCCGCGCCGCCCAAAACAGTCGCAAATCCGACAACGCTGTCGGGATCCAACAACGCAGCATCGGCGGGCGTAATTTCCTCCGCCAAAATCACGCAGCCCTCAGGCGCCTCGGTAAAAGGATTGTAATTCTGTTGAAGCAGGCTGCGTAAAAGCCGCGTGCCGACTTCGCCGACGTCTTCTGCGCGCGCCGCCAGATAAGGATCGTCCATCGCGGCAAAATCAGCCTTAATCGCATTAATTTGCTTTTGAATAGCCGCTTCGGCATTCACGCGGTGTTTGGAAATATATTCCTCGACCCCGCGAATGAGGCGCGAGCCCGACAACATACCTTTATAGGCGTCGAGCAAAAGCGTCATATCTTCCGCGCCCGAAGACAGCGTGACCGCTTTTTGCTGCAGTTGGGATAAATGCTTTTGGACTTTGACGATCGCGCCGTGCAGGCGCTTGAGTTCCTTTTCGACCTGCGCCGAAGGAATCTCGTATTCCGGAACGGGAACGCCGCATTGCTCGATAATAAACGCAGGCCCGACGGCAACGCCGGGCGCTACGCCGATGCCTTTGATGATGCGTTGTTGGTCATTCTTCATCGAATTTCCGTTTCACAAAATCGGCTAAAACTTCCAAGGCCACCGATGCATCCCGACCCCTTCCGCACAGGCGAATGGTCGTTCCCGTCGCGGCGGCCAGCATCATCAATCCCATAATCGACCGGCCCGATACGCGCATATCGTCTTTAACAACCTCGATGTCGGCGGAAAAAGTTTCGACAAGCTTGACGAACTTTGCCGCCGCGCGCGCATGAAGCCCCCTTTTATTGGCGATCGTCGCCAAAACGCACAGTTCATCTTCCTCGCTCATGTCGGTTGCCCCGACGCCAGATTCTCGGAAACCAATTGAATGTATTTGCGCCCTGCCGCTTCGGCCTCGCGCGCCGCTTCCAAAAGCGGCATCGAGGCGCGCACGGACGCCAGCTTAATCATCATCGGTAAATTAACGCCGGCCAAGACAACAGCGTGGCCTAAAGGCATCGACGCGATGGCCAGATTGCTGGGCGTTCCGCCGAACATATCGGCCAGAATAACCACGCCATCGCCCGTGTTGACGGTTTTAATTGCCGAAAAAATCTGATCGCGGCACGAATCCATGTCGTCTTGCGGGCCAATTTTGATTGCCTGAACCTGTTGCTGCGGCCCGACAATCGAATCGACCGCCCGAAGAAGCTCGGCCCCTATATTTTCGTGAGTTACCAGAATTATACCGATCATTCCCATTCCTTCCCAAGAATAACGAACCGCTCAGGCCGCTTTCAACGTCACCATATCGATAACAAAGCGATAGCGCACGTCACTTTTTACGACACGGTCATAGGCTTCGTTAGCCTTCTGAATGGGGATTAGTTCGATATCGCACACGATGTTGTTTTTGCCACAAAAATCCAACATTTCCTGCGTTTCCCGAATGCCTCCGATCAAAGAGCCCGCCAAACTGCGGCGCCCCAAAATCAACGAAAAGGCGCCGACCGGAATCTGCTTTTCGGGAACGCCTACCAATACCATTGATCCGTCAACGACAAGAAGCTGCAGGTACTGATTCCAATCAATTTCCGCCGACACGGTATTGATGATGAGGTCGAAAGATCCCTTGAGCTTTTTGAAAGTTTCGGGATCGGACGTCGCGTAGAAGTGATCCGCCCCCAAACGTTTGGCATCGGATTCTTTTTTGAGCGAGTGGCTGAGAACCGTTACTTCCGCGTCCATGGCGTGCGCAATTTTGACGCCCATGTGGCCCAGGCCGCCTAATCCTACGATGGCGACTTTCTTGCCCGGCCCCGCTTTCCAATGATTGAGGGGAGAATAAAGCGTAATCCCCGCGCACAGCAGGGGAGCCGTCGCATCAAGCGGCAGGTTTTCGGGAAGACGCAAAACAAAATTTTCATCGACGGTTACGATGTTGGAATATCCGCCCATGGTCACCGTTTTTGAGCCGCGCTCATAGCTGTTGTAGGTCAATGTCGAGCCTTCGGCACAAAACTGCTCCAATCCCTTTTTGCAATAAACGCATGTGCGGCAAGAATCGACCATGCAGCCGACTCCCACCCTGTCGCCGACTTTATATTTGGATACTTTGGCTCCGACGCGGGAAACGATGCCGACGATTTCGTGCCCCGGAACCAGGGGGTAAATCGACAAGCCCCATTCGTCGCGGGCTTTATGGATGTCAGAGTGGCAAATTCCGCAATATTTGATGTCGATAACGACATCATGATCGCGCGGTTCGCGGCGTTGAAACTTAAAAGGAGTAAGCGGCTTCTTTGAGGCCGGAACGGCATAACCAAGGGCTTCAAGCATGATACCCTCCTTTTGAAAAGTTGAATGGGATGGACGAATTGTAACCCTATTGAATGAACTGTCAAACCGCCCCATATTAAGATTTACAGCCCTTATAAACAAACAATAAAATAATGCCCCTCCTTTCCGTCGACGATTTCAAGCGCGCCACGGCTGTTGCGATCAAAGCGATAGGCCGCAAGGCTGTGCTTGAAGTCGGCTTTACGGATGCCCAAACGCAAACGGACGATGGGCGCCTTTCGCTTCCGGAACCTCCGCCGAAGATGACGCCGGTCGATTTTGGTTTTGTGCGCGGCTCGGCCGATGCGGCTGCCCTGCGCCTGCGTTATCACAATTCGCGGACGCATAAAATCCAAAGCCCGTCTCCCGATGACGCGCGCGAAGCCTTTGACGCGCTGGAGCAAGCGCGGTGCGAGGCTTTGGGCGCGCGCAAGCTCAAAGGCGTGGCGTTGAACATATCGGCGATGATGGACGAACTCATTCATCGCAAAACAAATTCTCCCGCCCAACAAAAAACGCCGTCTTTGGCGACAGCCCTTCGTCTTCTGGCTTGGGAGAGTTTTACGAATTCCGCTTTACCGCCGGAGGCCGCCAAGGAAGCTTCGTTCTGGCGTTCCTTTATCGAAGAACGCGGGCACGACTATTGGCCGAAGCTTGCGGCATTGCTGAACAACCAAAAGGCCTATGCCGCCGAAGCCTTGCGTTTTATCGCCGCTCTCGACAAAAACGCTGAAAACAAAGATCGCCCGAACGACGACGCAAAAAAGAAGGACGCGCCGGAATATGAATCCGCCGAAGGCGAGGATGAGCGCGAGGAAGAGCGCCAAAAAGAAATGCGAAGCGTCGCCGATCAAAGCGACGACGAGGCGGGCGCAGAGGAAGGCGACTCTTCCGATATGGACAAAATTAGCGGCGATGGGGTTGAAGCCGCCCAAGACCTCTCGCCCCAAGGAGACGAGGATTTAAGCTCGGCCGTCACGACGTATCGCGCTTTCACAACCGAGTTCGATGAAGTTGTTGAAGCCCATAAACTTTGCCATGCGGACGAGCTTTCGCGCCTGCGCCTGATGCTTGACCGGCAAGTCAGCGAGATGCAATCGTTTGTGACGCGGCTTGCCAATCGCCTGCAACGGCGGCTTATGGCGCAGCAGATGCGGCATTGGGAATTCGATCTCGAAGAAGGGTTGCTTGACGCGGCAAGGCTTGCGCGCGTCGTTGTTTCGCCTTCGCACCCCCTGTCCTACAAACGCGAAAAACACACGGATTTCCGCGATACCGTTGTGACGCTGCTCATTGACAATTCGGGCTCGATGCGCGGCAGGCCGATTACGCTTGCGGCCATGAGCGCCGACATTCTTGCCCGCACGTTAGAGCGCTGCGGGGTTAAAAGCGAAATTCTCGGCTTCACGACGCGCGCGTGGAAGGGCGGGAAAGCACGCGAAGCGTGGGTTAAGGCGGAAAAGCCCCCTTTTCCCGGGCGTTTGAACGATTTGCGGCATATTATATACAAAAGCGCCGATCAGCCGTGGCGGGCGGCCAAAAAAAACCTCGGCCTCATGCTGCGCGAAGGGCTCCTCAAGGAAAATATCGACGGCGAGGCTTTGCTGTGGGCGGCGGGACGGCTTACGGCACGTCCCGAAGCGCGGAAAATACTTATGGTTCTTTCCGACGGCGCGCCAGTTGACGATTCTACCCTCTCGACAAATCCCGGAAATTACCTTGAACAGCATTTGAAAACGGTCATCGACTGGATTGAAAACCACACGGACATTGAGCTTGCCGCCATCGGCATCGGCCACGACGTTACGCGCACCTATCGTCATGCCGTGACAATCACCGATACCGAACAACTTGCGCCCGTGATGACGGAACAGTTGGTGGAGTTGTTTGATAAGGATTAGAGTTTTCCTTAGCGAGGCGAGCGCAAAGCGCGAAGCCAAGCTTAGGAAAACCGTATCCCGGCGAAAGCCGGGATCCAGATTGAAAACTTTTGTTTCCTCTGCCGCAAGACTCATATGCTCGCTATCGCGAGCGCTGGATTCCCGCTTTCGCGGGAATGACGAAGGTGTTTTTGGCAAGCGTTGTTCGATGGGGATTAGGCGACTGCTTTTGGGATAAGCCTAACCGCTAACCCCTCCCCTAGCCGCGTTATCACTACTATTGTTCTTATGACAATCGTTGTTTCGCGCCCTCAAGGGGAGGGGAATTTTGCCGCTCTATCGGCAACTATGCCTTTTACAAACAAGCTTATGAATGTTAAACAAAATCAATGTTTCTGACTCCTTCCACGTGGTCCTCTCTCAATCGCCGACGCTGGGCTAATTTTAGAGCCAATAAGCGCGGGTTTTGGTCTCTTTGGATATTCCTTGCGCTTTTCGGCACGGCTTTATGCGCCGAGTTTATTGCCAACGACAATCCGCTGCTGATCAAATTCGACGGGCATTACTACGCGCCCGTTTTTACAAGCTATCCAGAGGTGCGGTTTGGCGGCGAGTTTGAAACGGAAGCCCGTTACCGCGACCCGTACGTCAAAAATCTCATCGAGGCTAAAGGCTGGATGATCTGGCCGCTTATCCCTTATTCCTATGACACCATCAATTACGATCTTGAACAGCCCGCTCCCGCGCCCCCTTCGCGCGACAACTGGCTTGGCACGGACGATCAGGGCCGCGACGTTCTGGCGCGTATTATTTACGGTTTCCGCATTTCCGTGTTGTTCGGGTTGACGTTGACCTTGTTGTCCTCGGTTATCGGCATCGCTGCCGGAGCCGTTCAAGGCTATTTCGGCGGCAAGACCGATTTGATTATGCAACGCTTCATCGAAATATGGGGCGGCATGCCGGTTTTGTATCTGCTTATCATCATGGCAAGCCTTGTGCAGCCGAATTTCTGGTGGCTTCTGGTTTTGATGCTTTTGTTTTCGTGGATGTCGCTTGTTCACGTCGTGCGCGCCGAATTCTTACGCGCGCGCAATTTCGATTATGTCCGCGCCGCCAAAGCGCTGGGCGCCTGCGATATCAGGATTATGTTCAAGCATATGCTTCCCAACGCCATGGTCGCGACGCTGACCTTCTTGCCGTTTGTTCTCAATCATTCGATTACGACGCTTACGGCGCTGGATTTTCTCGGCTTCGGCTTGCCGCCCGGTTCGGCCTCGCTCGGCGAATTGCTCAATCAGGGCAAAAACAATCTGCAAGCGCCATGGCTCGGCATCAGCGCCTTTTGCATTCTGGCACTCATGCTGACTTTGCTGATTTTTACGGGAGAGGCCGTCCGCGACGCTTTCGACTCGCGCAAGGCGCAGGGCGGTAAATCATGATACTGGTTCAACAAAATAGAAAGAAAACAAATGGTATCCCCGCCTTCGCGGGGATGACGGTTATTGTTGGTAACGTGATTAATGCGCGCAAGGCGCAGGAGACTAAGTCATGAGCCTGCTTCAAATAAAAAGAAAGAAACCAAATGGGATCCCCGCCTTCGCGGGGATGACGGGATTTGTTGAGAGGCGTGTTTTAAATAATAACCGTCATGCCCGCGCAGGCGGGCATCCCATTTTCTTTTTTTTGATGGGGGCAGCATGAGCCTGCTTGCCGTCGAAAATCTGAGCGTCACTTTCGGAAACGACGTCAAGGCCGTGCGCAACGCCTCTTTCTCGATTGAACGCGGAGAAACGGTGGCCTTGGTCGGCGAGTCCGGTTCCGGCAAGTCGGTCACGGCTTTGTCGATATTGCAGCTTCTCCCCTATCCAAATGCCAAACATCCCTCGGGCAGCATTGTGTTCGATGATCAAGTAATCCTGACAAATCCCCTCCCCCTTGCGGGGAGGGATAGGGAGGGGGGGGATCAGCAAGAAAATACTTGCTCAATTTTGAATCGCCTTGCCAAGCGGCGCCCCCCCTCCCCTGACCCCTCCCGCGAGGGGAGGGGAATTTCTATTTCCGCTTCGGCGTCTGTTCTTCAATCCATTCGCGGCAACCGCATCGGCATGATCTTTCAAGAGCCGATGACGTCCCTTAATCCCCTGCACACCATCGAAAAACAAATCGGCGAAGTCTTGTTTCTGCATAAAAACATGAACGCCGAACAAGCGCGGGGTCGTATTCTTGAGCTTCTTCAACTTGTCGCTCTGCCGGAGCCAGAAAAGCGCCTGAGCGCCTATCCGCACGAGCTTTCCGGCGGTCAGCGCCAACGCGTGATGATCGCGATGGCTTTGGCAAACAACCCCGACCTTTTGATCGCCGACGAGCCGACGACGGCTTTGGACGTCACCATTCAGGCGCAAATTCTGAAACTCTTGAAGGATTTGCAGAAGCGTCTCGGCATGGCTCTCCTGCTTATCACGCACGACCTGAGCATCGTCCGCAAAACGGCGGATAAAGTCTGCGTCATGCAGCGCGGCGAGATTGTCGAACAAGGTTCGGCTTCTCAGATATTTTCTTCTCCGAAACACGCTTACACCAAAATGCTTTTGGCGGCGGAGCCTAAAGGCGATGTTTTGCCCATCGATCCCGATGCCTCCGAAATTTTGCGCATTGAAAATCTGAAAGTCCATTTCGGCATCAAGAAGGGCGTTTTTGGACGCGCCACGGATACCATCCGCGCGGTAGATGACGTTTCCCTTTTCGTCCGCGAAGGCGAAACCATCGGCATTGTAGGGGAATCCGGTTCCGGAAAAACGACGCTGGGGCTGGCTTTTTTGCGCCTTATCAAATCGCAAGGCAATGTCGTGTTCATGGGACACGAATTGCCGACGTTGTCGCGGTCTGAAATGCGAGCCTTGCGCCCCTCGTTGCAAATCGTTTTTCAAGACCCGTTCGGAAGCCTGAGCCCGCGTATGCCGGCAGGCGATATTATCGCCGAAGGGTTGGACATCAATAAACTTTGTTCATCCCCCGTTGAACGCGAACAGCGCATTATCGAAGCCATGAAAGAGGTCGGGCTTGATCCGGAAACGCGCACCCGCTATCCGCACGAATTCTCAGGCGGCCAGCGCCAACGCATCGCCGTCGCCCGCGCGATTATTCTGCACCCCAAGTTTATCGTTTTGGACGAGCCGACCTCGGCGCTCGACATGTCCGTGCAGGCGCAAATTGTCGAGCTTCTGCGCGACATTCAGCGCCGCCACAAAATAGCGTTTATGTTCATCAGCCACGATTTGCGCGTCGTCCGCGCGTTGGCGCACCGCGTCGTTGTAATGCAAAACGGCAAGATGGTCGAGCAAGGCTATGCGCAGGAGATTTTCAAAAATCCGCAGCAGGAATACACAAAAACGCTGCTAGCGGCGGCGTTGAATTTGGAAATCAGATAGTATTAACACTAATAAGTTAATCTGTTTTTTTCGCTCCTGTATCTCAGAAAGTTTTCTTTATTTTCATTCTTTTATGGTAAACCCTTATGCGCGACGGGTTTTTGTCTCGTCGGAGAAGAATTATATTTAAGGAATTTATTATGAAAATTGTTTCCGGAGAAAATGACGTTTTTAGCATTCAAGGTAATGACCTGGAGGGAAACCTCCGCTGGATATTTCGCACAGAGGTTAGCCCATGGAAAGGCCTAACCTGCGATAATCCAGATGCAGGAGTTCAAGAGAAAACTAACCTGAAGGCCATTGTTTGCGATAGGATCGTTGTAGGTAAAGACGGCGTAGCGGAGATTTACCGCATTTCCTCAGACGAAAAAGTTAATCTTTCAAAAATTCGCGTTCAGGAAAGCGCTGCAGAAATCATTCAAGCTCTTGATGATATGAAAGCGGCAATGGATACAGCAGGCTACTCCAAACAAGCACCGGAGTCCCCAAAAGTGATAACCTTAAAAAATCCCCAAAGGGAAATTTCGATAATACGGTTACCGTAAACGTTGCCCCCCTTTAGCGGACGAGGTGTTGTCCTTTTTTCTGCATGGAGGCTGCTGTCGGATTATTTTTGACTTTTCCGGAAGAAGGACGCGAGGGGGAACGGGAACAACTTCCGACTAATGCTTGAACTTGTTTCATCTGATTAGAAAAAGAACCCGTCGTATTATTTAATTCAGAATTGAATGTAATGATTTTCATTTTTTCCTCTCGTTATTGTTTCAAACAGCTCTTGCTGCCATTTTGTCATTTCCCAGGCGCAGGGGACACAATAAAATGGGCGTCAACGCTCCTTTTTATATAGGGAACAGGGTCTTCAGCCCATTTTATTGTGTCCCCGACGCGAAAGAAAAATGTGTACAAAACGTGAACATTCATATACAATCCCCCTATGTCGAAGTCCTCTTCCGTTTTTGCCTGCCAAGCCTGTGGCACCACTTTTCCCAAATGGGCGGGAAAGTGCGAGGCCTGCGGCGGATGGAATTGTCTGGTCGAAGAAGCGGCAGCCAGCGGCCCGCCCAAGGGGCTGAATGACTCTAAAAACCGTTCAAAATCCAACCGCATTGAATTTGTGCCGTTGAAGAGCACTTCGGATTTTCAAATTCCGCGTCGCCTTTCGAACATCGGCGAATTCGACCGCGTGGTCGGCGGCGGCCTGGTTTCGGGATCGGCAACGCTGGTCGGCGGCGATCCGGGCATCGGTAAATCAACGATCCTTCTTCAGGTCGTTTGCAATCTTGCCGCACAACACAAAATTGCTTATATCTCCGGCGAAGAATCCCTCGACCAAGTCCGCTTGCGCGCCGCGCGTTTGGGACTTGCCGATGTTTCGTGCTCGCTCGCCAGCGAAACGTCGGTGCGGGATATCGTCGCTTCTATCGACAAGGATCCGCCCGATGTTCTGGTCATCGATTCCATCCAGACGATGTACGTCGATACGCTGGACAGCGCGCCGGGAACCGTGGCTCAAGTCCGCACCTCGGCACAGGAACTTATCCGCGTCGCTAAAAAACGCGACATTTCGCTTATCCTCGTCGGGCATGTGACGAAAGACGGCGCTATCGCGGGCCCGCGCGTTTTGGAACATATGGTCGATACCGTTTTGTATCTGGAGGGCGACAGAGGCCATCAATTCCGCGTCCTGCGTAGCGTGAAAAACCGCTTCGGCCCGACGGACGAAATCGGCGTTTTTGAAATGACTGAAAAGGGATTGATGGAAGTGCAGAACCCTTCCGCTTTGTTTTTAGCCGACCGGCGCGACGACATGTCGGGCGCGGCCGTGTTTGCGGGATTGGAGGGCACAAGACCCGTCTTGGTCGAAATTCAGGCTCTGGTTGCTCCCGCCGCCTTTGGAACGCCGCGCCGCGCCGTTATCGGTTGGGATGCCGGTCGTTTGGCAATGATTTTAGCCGTTTTGGAAGCGCGTTGCGGAGTCGTTTTCGGCGCCAATGACGTCTACCTGAATGTCGCCGGAGGACTCCATATCTCGGAACCCGCCGCCGATCTGGCCGTCGCGGCGGCGCTCATATCCTCGCTGACGGGCGAGCCCGTTCCGGCCTCTTGCGTCGCTTTCGGAGAGATCGGATTGTCGGGAGAAGTCCGGCGAGTCAGCCAACCCGAATTGCGACTCAAGGAAGCCGCCAAACTCGGTTTTACGCAAGCGCTGATGCCTCAAACCGACAAGGCACGGAAAACAGGCGCCGTGTCCTTTCTGAGAACCACGGAAATCCGGCAACTTAGCGAGCTTTTGCCGTTATTTGAGGCAACAAAACCCCAAATTTTACGCGCCTAAAAAGATTAACTTTTCCATATTTTGTGCTAGATAGAAGCTTCTCTTTAGCAGGGTTTTGTCATGGAAACTGAAACCGTATTCAATAATTTCGATTATATCGTTATAGGCATCATTCTTTTGTCGGCGTTTCTGGCGCTGATGCGCGGGTTTACGCGCGAGCTGTTTTCGCTTATCGCGTGGGTCGGGGCGTATTTTATCGGCATTCATTTCTACGAGCCTGCCGTTCCGTGGGTTCATAAATATATCAAGAACGATCAGGTCGCGGAGTGGGCGGCCATGGCCGTCGTTTTCGGCATCGCGCTTATTCTTTTGATGATCCTTGGCCTTTTTGTTTGCGGGTTCGTCAAAGGCCGCGTCTTGACCGTCATCGACCGTTCGCTGGGTTTCCTTTATGGGCTCGCGCGCGGCGCTTTGGTTCTCAGCCTCGTTTATCTGGGCGCGGTCATGATTTTCTGGCCCGATATCGACGGCCCCGTGAACGGACAGGAAGACAAAGACAAAAATTCGGCTCCGTCGTTTCTTTTGGAAGCCAAGACGAGGCCGCTGTTGGCTTTCGGCGCAAAGATGCTGGAGCCTCTTTTGCCTCAGCAGCTTCTTAACAAAAATTCCGACGGCTCAGAGAAGCCTCGGCCAGCGAACGAAGAGTCTTCTTCCAGCGAGGACGAAAAGGGCCCCATCGATATCGACAAGCTTTTTAACGAAGAAAGCAACCCATGAGCTTTTCAACAAATCCTTTTGACGACGATAAACTTAAGGAAGAATGCGGCGTTTTCGGCATATCCGGCAAAGATTCCGCCGCCGCAATGACGGCACTCGGTCTTCATGCCTTGCAGCACCGCGGGCAGGAAGCGGCGGGCATCGTTTGCTTCGACGGCGAGCATTTTAACGCGCATCACGCCTTAGGCCTGGTCGGCGAAAATTTTAACGCGGACAGCGTTATCGCAAGGCTTCGGGGCAACGCTGCCATCGGCCACACAAGATATTCGACGACGGGCGAGCCTTCGTTGCGCAACGTTCAACCTTTGTTTGCCGACTTCGACTTCGGCGGATTTTCCATCGCGCATAACGGCAACCTGACGAACGCGCATGTGCTTCGCAAGCAACTTGTGAAGCGCGGTTGTTTGTTTCATTCGACGTCGGATACCGAAGTAATCATTCATCTTATGGCTATTTCGAAGGCCGAGCGCCCCGTCGACCGCCTGGTCGATGCCCTGACGCAGGTCGAGGGCGCTTATTCGCTTGTTTGCCTCGGCAAGGACATGCTTATCGGCGTTCGCGACCCGCACGGCATACGCCCGCTTGTTCTCGGCAAGATTGACGACGCCTATGTTCTGGCGAGCGAGACCTGCGCCCTCGATATCATCGGCGCGGCGTTCGTGCGCGATATAGCGCCCGGCGAATTGGTCGTCATCGGCAGCAAGGGCGTCTCGTCCTTCCGCCCCTTCAGACCCGCGCCCAGCAAATTCTGCATTTTCGAATACATTTATTTTGCGCGCCCCGACTCGTCGGTCGAAGGCCGCTCGGTTTACGAGATGCGCAAGAACATCGGCAAGGAATTGGCGAAGGAGTCTCCCGTTGCCGCCGATATCGTCGTGCCCGTGCCGGACTCGGGCGTGCCGGCCGCCATCGGCTACGCGAACGAGGCCAAAATTCCCTTCGACCTCGGCATCATCCGCAATCACTATATCGGGCGCACGTTTATTCAGCCGACCGACCGCATCCGCCATTTGGGCGTCAAGTTGAAACACAACGCCAACCGCCGGTTTATCGAAGGTAAGCGCGTTATTCTGGTCGACGACAGCATCGTGCGCGGCACGACCTCGACCAAGATCGTCGAGATGGTGCGCGGTGCGGGCGCGAAGGAAGTTCATATGCGCATCTCGTCCCCGCCGACGGCGCACGGATGTTTTTACGGCGTCGATACGCCGGAGTCCGACAAGCTGCTCGCGCACAATCACACCGTCGAGCAGATGCGCCGCTTTATTGGCGTCGATAGCCTTGCGTTTATTTCTTTGGACGGCCTCTACCGCGCGATGTGCGAGACCAAACGCAATAATGCGATGCCGCAGTTTTGCGACGCGTGCTTTAGCGGCGATTATCCCGTCAGCCTGACCGATTTAAATTCGGAAGACGCGCAGGAAGAATTGTCGCTTCTGGCGCAGGGCGAGTAACGGCTATAGGCTGTGCCTTTTCCCAATTGTTAACACTCGACGTTAACCGTTTTTTTCAGACTATGGTTTGAATTTAAGCGTTTTTTATGAACCATAGCCGTTGGAAAACAGGGTTTTCACAGCCTATAGGCTGTGAGACAGGCTATAGGCTGAGAAAAGACAAAATTTATACTTAAGTTTGGCGGTGCAACATGGGCTGCGGGATTCCCCTCCCCTTGAGGGCGCGAAGCGGCGATTGCCATAAGAACATTAGTAGTGATAACGCGGTTAAGGGGAGGGGTTAGTGTTTGCTTTTCAGAATCTCTTCCGCCCGATTGAGAATGGCCGACACGACTCCTTCTCGGTTTTTCAAAACTTCCTCATTCGTAAAACGCAAAACTTCATAGCCCATTTTTTGTAATGCTTCGTCACGTGTTTTGTCTTTGTCGAGACGCGTATCGTGAGAGGTGCCATCGACTTCAATAATTAAACGAGCATTCAAGCAAACGAAGTCGGCGATGTAGGGATGGATGGGGTGTTGGCGGCGGAAGCTTATGCCTGTGGTCTTTGTCGCAAGGCGCAATTCGTGCCACAAGACTTGTTCGCCGTCTGTTGAATCACGGCGAAGATTTTTAGCGCGTCGATAATCGGTCGGTTTGGGTTTGTGAGAAGCAAAATGAGAAACGCTGGGCATAGTGGCAACCTCCAACCCCTCCCCTAACCGCGTTATCACTACTAATGTTCTTGCAGCAGTCGCCGTTTCGCGCCCGCAAGGGGAGGGGAATCCATTCAGGATTGCGACAAATTCATTTTTCCTTTCCGCAAGGGGAGGAACGTGATGTGTAGACTGATCAAGGTTATGATTTCGATTTTCTCAACTCTTGAAGTTTTTTCAAGGAAATATTGCGTTGACCATTCTTTTGTAGCTTCCCGCAATTGTTCCATGCGATATCTCCATCACCATCATATATCAGACCAGCTTTCTCTGGATTTAAAATACGCATTACTATCAGACGATCACAACTGCCCGACATTTCTATGCTTGTTCCACCCGTCAGCTTAATTTGCACCTCCCTTCCATTTTTATCTATTGCATCATGTGCTTCATGTGAGTGGGGATACAGTTCTAACTCAAAAAATACTTTTGCGATTACTTCGCCTATTGAACCGACAAGATGCCCATCTGGCGTAAATTTTCGTCCGTATTGTTTTTCTAAATGATCGACAGCTTCGTAAATCGTTGCAACCTCAGCGGGTAAAGGGATTTCTTGAAGGATTTTTAACTGCGAGAAATTTTTGTCTGAGTTGCCCATGGTAACCCCTCCCCTAACCGCGTTATCACTACTAATGTTCTTGCAGCAGTCGCCGTTTCGCGCCCGCAAGGGGAGGGGAATTCATTTTGTATCGCTTCACCGCCATTCTTGCTCATCAATATTTATGCATCACTTATGCATCAATGTTGGTGACGTTGAGGGCGTTGTCCTGGATGAATTCGCGGCGGGGTTCGACGACGTCGCCCATAAGGGTCGAGAAGACTTGTTCGGCGACTTCGGCTTGGTTCACCTTAACCTGCAGAAGCGTGCGCACCGAGGGGTCAAGCGTCGTTTCCCACAACTGCTCGGGGTTCATTTCGCCGAGGCCTTTGTAACGCTGCATCGTGAGACCTTGCTTGCCGTGTTCCCATATCGCGTCGATAAGCGAGATCGGCCCCGGCAACGAGATAACCTTATCCTTAATCGCGAGCTTGGCGGGAAATTGGAACCACGCCTGTAAATCGCTTGTCATCTGGTCGAGCTTGCGCGCTTCGCTTGAGCGCAACGTATCGGCATCAAGCGCGTAAGCGTGCGACACGCCAAAACGCGCGCGGCTGAGGATCATGCCGCCCTTAGGCGCTGCCTTGCCCTTCCAGCCGCGTTCCTTCGGCGGCAACAAGGCATCCAAACGTTTTGCGACGTATTCCGCCGCTTGTGTCGCATGGTCGGCGCTTGAAACCAGAGAGGCCGAAAGCGCGCCCGCAATAGCCGCCTGTTCGACCAAGGCTTCGTGGCCGACTTTATGCGCCAGCGACTTAATCGCTTGTTTCATGCTGCGCGCGCGTTCCGCCAGCTTGCGCAATTCTTCGCCGGTCACGACTTTGCCGCCGTGAAGCGTCAGCGAGACGTCTTCGATGCCCGTTTCGGTCAGATAGCTTTCCATCGCGGGTTCGTCTTTCAGATACCGCTCTTTCGTATTGCCGCGCTTGATGCGGAACAGAGGCGGCTGCGCGATATAGATATACCCGCGCGTAATCAATTCCGGCATCTGGCGGAAGAAGAACGTCAAAAGCAGCGTGCGGATGTGGCTGCCGTCCACGTCGGCGTCGGTCATGATGATGATTTTGTGATAGCGCGCCTTGTCGGCGTTAAATTCTTCGGGCCCGATGCCGCAGCCGATGGCGGTGATGAGCGTGCCCACCGATTCAGAAGCCAGCATTTTATCGAAACGCGCGCGTTCGACGTTCAATATCTTGCCGCGCAAAGGCAGGATCGCCTGAAACTGGCGCGAGCGTCCCTGTTTGGCGGAACCGCCTGCCGAGTCTCCTTCGACGATGAAGATTTCGGATTGCGCCGGATCGCGGTTCTGGCAGTCCGCCAGTTTGCCGGGAAGCGAATTGGGATCGAGCGCGCCCTTGCGCCGCGTGAGTTCCCTTGCTTTGCGAGCGGCTTCACGGGCGAGCGCCGCCTCCGCCACCTTGCCGATGACTTTCTTGGCGTCTGCCGGATGTTCTTCAAACCAGACGTTCAGCATTTCGCTGATGATGGATTCGACGACGGGCTTCACTTCGCTGGAGACGAGTTTTTCTTTCGTTTGCGAGGAGAATTTCGGATCGGGAACCTTGATGGACAAAACGCAGGTCAGGCCTTCGCGCATGTCTTCGCCCGACAGCGCGATTTTGTCCTTCTTGGTCATGCCCGCGTTTTCCGCGTACTGATTGACCGTTCGCGTCAACGCCGCGCGGAAGCCCGCCAAATGCGTGCCGCCGTCTTTTTGCGGGATATTGTTGGTGAAACACAGCATGTTTTCGTGATAGCTGTCGTTCCACTGCATCGCGCATTCGACCGTCATTCCGTCCTGTTCCTTACGGGAGAAAATGGTCGAATGGACGGGCTGCTTCGACTGATCGAGCCAAGCGACAAAGGCCATCAGGCCGCCTTCGTAGTGAAGATTGATGGATTTTGGCTCGGCGCCGCGCGCGTCGGTTAAAATGAGATTCACGCCGGAATTGAGAAACGCCAATTCGCGCAAGCGATGTTCGACCGTGCCAAAATCAAAAACGGTTTTGGTAAACGTCGCGGGCGAGGGCAAAAAGGTAACCTCGGTTCCCGTTTGATCGGATTTGCCGACTTGCTTAAGCGGAGCTTCGGCAACGCCGTCGCGGAAGCGCATCGCAAATTCGCCGCCCTGACGCCAGATGCGCAGGTCGAGAAATTCGGACAGGGCATTGACGACGGAAACGCCGACGCCGTGCAGACCGCCGGAAACTTTGTACGAGTTCTGATTAAATTTTCCGCCCGCGTGAAGTTGGGTCATGACGACTTCGGCCGCCGAGATTCCTTCTTCGGTATGGATGTCGGTCGGAATGCCGCGCCCGTTGTCGCGCACCGTGCACGAGCCGTCGGCGTTCAAAATCACGTCGATGCGTGTGCAGTATCCCGCCAAAGATTCGTCGATGGAATTATCGACGGCTTCGTAAATCATGTGATGAAGACCCGTGCCGTCATCGGTATCGCCGATATACATGCCCGGGCGTTTGCGCACGGCATCGAGCCCGCGCAGGACGGTAATGGAATCGGCGCCGTAGTCTTGTTCTCCCTTCGCCATGGCTTCCGCTTTCGCCAAAGCTCCAGCGGATAAATCGTCGGACACGGCAGGAATTTCGTTTGTCGCTTTACTCATTCGTTTTTGACCATAATTTTGTCCGGATGGACGTGCCGGAAATGCAACTAATACCAGCGGGCCCATGTAATCCGACACGAAGCTCGACTTCACTCGCTCTGCGCCTCACCGTTCGCTTGCCGGGCGGCTCCGTTGTTTCTAATGACTTTTTTAGTCCGGCGAGCGAACGGCTCCTCGCAACCGCTCGTGACTCACGCGGGTCACTTCAAGCGCCGACGGGCATAAGTCCATGCCAGAATTAGAAAAAACGCCTCTGGCGAATCAGGCGTTAATATTAGCCAATGCAGGAGGAAAACGCCACCTTCTTTCTTACTAAAAATGCCTTTTGTATGTCGTTTTTGAGGTCGATATTTTATATGTTTTTCAAAAGGTTATGGCGTGTTTTGTTTTTGAAAATCCATATTCTTGCCACAGGGGGTGTTTTTTGCCCAAAAACGAGGGTAAATCGGGCGATTAGGGGAATTAGTTTCGGGCTCTTATTGTATAATGGTCGGCAGTATTTTTAGGATTTATATTTTTTAAAACCAAGATTTTTTGAAATGTTCGAGAATATTAAAAGAACAAGTTACCTGTCGTCTTTCTGGAAAAAGCATCAGAGCTTCCTTAATGGAGAAACGCTTGAAGCCGAAGCGCGCGAGGTTCCGCCTTTGGCCGAACTGTCGGCTTTTGATCTTAGCCATTTTGCAAACACTCTCGGCGTTTATCAAAACAAATATTATCACGGAGAGCCCTCCTCGTTCGCCATCAAATATTGGAAAAGAAAGGAAGAGGAATGGACGGACGCCGTTTGCCATAAGATTTTTTCGTTCAATAAAAAAGATCATATGGTCTCCTTTTTTGCCTTCGTCCGTCTTAGCAAAAAACCTTCCAAAAAATATTGGAACGCTTTCTTTCCCGCTGCCGCCGAAAAACTTCCGGAATCCAGAGTCGCGGTGATGGAAGGAATACACGACGTGTTTGACAAGGACGATTTTCTGGGTCTCTTGCGCGTCCTTTCTCACTTCGACCAAAAACCGCCCAGCGATTCTTCGCCCCAAAGCTTTGAAACGCGCTTATTCCGCGCTCTTATAGCTAACCTGAACGACTTTGATGGCAGGGAAATGTATTTCATGCTCTCCCATCTTAATAAGCTTGAGGTTGTTCTACCGAGCGCGTTTAAGACAGCTTTTGTTTCCCATTTTACGGGAAAGCTTGTTGACCTTCCTCCTGAAGACCTTTTCGATGTGCCTTATCAGTTGGATCATCTTAAGATAAATCTGTTCGATGAAGAAATTTTTGCCAAGCGCTATCTCTCGCTCACCTATGAATATCTTGATTCTTCGTATCGGCGCCATCTCAACCCGGAGTCCAGGAGCCTATACCGCCGCCGACTCGTCTCAATGGCCAAGGGCTTGGCCAGAGGCAAGATCATTCCCGACGAGCATTACAAAAAACGCCTTAACGACGCCCTTTTTGACGCGCTTCCGGATTGCAATGATATGGAATTATCTCGCATCGGTTACAGCTACGCCTTTCAGGGAAGAGTCCCGAACGATGCGTTTTTAAAGGAGCTTGCCGGCGTTGCCTCGAAAAAGATCGATGTCTTCGGCGCTTTGAGCTCCTCTAATCTTCTTTGGGCCATCGCCGTTTTCTCCGTCAAAAGGGTTCTTCCTCCCGAAATTCTGGGGCTCGCCGAAAAGCTTGCCGATCGCGCCGCTTCCATTCAATTGAACGAAACAGACTCTCATTTTTGCCATCTTGCCTGTCTTCGCCTGTTTCCAGAAAAAAAGGATTCTTTTCAGCCATTCCCTCCAAAAGGGGATCCTTGCGAGGGAGAAATCGCTCTCTTAAACTTTTTTATCAGCAACGGGTACACGCCGGCGGCAACCAGAATGGTTATTCCCTCGCTCGGCACGGAAATACCCTATGTCTTTTCTTCCGGCGAGAGAACCGTGTATATGACTTATGATACCCGCAGCGTTTTCGCAAAAGATTTTGAGGATAACTCGCTTCATCCCAGAGGCTCCGTGAACCTTATGACGGCCTTGCTCTGGAAAGAAAGGCCGAAGGAACCGGGCAAGAAGTTCGTTCTTATACGCCTACAGCACACGGAGGCGGAGGCTTTGGTGAAGTCTCAAGACACCAAGATGCTTCATATGATGATGGATAGAATTTTCGCGCTGAGGACGGGCGTCTATAAAATCCGTTTTCACAAAGATTCCGTTTCTTCCCCGTCCCTTCGTTGGCCAGACGCTCCTTCCGGCATGGCGCAGCCGGAGACGCCTTCGGAAAAACCGGGGGCATTATCAAAAGATCATCCGGGGCTAGGGTGTTGAGTTTTAGAATTCTTTTTACGGAAATTGTCGCCGGATTGGCCGTTAAACCTAAATATTTGACGCGGGACGGCCGAATTACGCTATAAACCCCTCATGAGCGCGCCCTTACATCTTCCGGCCCTGCGTGGGGAAGGCAATCTTGCCGTCTATTTGCGCGATATCCGCAAATTTCCCCTCCTTGACCCCAACGAGGAATACATGCTCGCCAAATCCTGGAAGGAACATGGCGATCTTGAATCCGCGCATAAACTCGTCACCAGCCATTTGCGCCTCGTCGCCAAAATCGCCATGGGGTATCGCGGCTATGGGTTGCCTTTGGCCGATCTGATCGCCGAGGGCAACATCGGCATGATGCAGGCCGTCAAGCGCTTCGATCCCGACAGGGGATTCCGCCTTTCGACCTATGCCATGTGGTGGATACGCGCCGCGATACAGGAATACATTCTGCATTCGTGGTCTTTGGTCAAAATCGGCACTACCGCCGCTCAGAAAAAACTGTTCTTCAACCTGCGCCGCCTGAAGGGCGAGATGAAAGCCATCGACGACGGCGATTTATCGAACGAGCAAGTCCAAGAAATCGCCGCACGGCTCGATGTGCCCGAGGAAGAAGTCGTCAACATGAACCGCCGTTTAACCGGCGGCGATCAGTCGCTTAACGCCCAAGTCAGCAAAGACGGCGAAGGCGGCGACGAATGGCAGGACTGGCTGGTCGATACTGCAGAGCCCGCCGACACGCAGATGAGCGCGGCGCAGGAATTGGGGCATCGCCAAAGGCTGCTGGCTCAGGCGATGGAGGGGCTGAACCCGAGGGAGCGCGAAATCATTATTGCGCGGAGGCTTAGCGAATCTCCCGCCACGCTTGAAGACTTGTCCCAGAAGCTGGGCGTCAGCCGCGAACGCGTCCGCCAGATCGAAGTCCGCGCGTTTGAGAAGCTTCAGCACAACATTAAGATCGAGGCCGAACGCGAGGGATTGGTTGGGTAGACCAACCCCGTCATGCTGGCGAAAGCCGGTATGATGCCGTGGATAGGTAGTCGTATACAAACTGCACTTTCTGGATAACCCTAACCGATAACCCCGCCCCTAGCCGCGCAATCGCTACTGATGTTCTTATGGCAGTTGCCGTTTCGCGCCCGCAAGGGGAGGGGAATTCGTGGGGGACTGCTGGCAATTTAGCGAGTTGAATGTTTAATTTTTCTACATTCAAGAAAATAACCAAATCGGATTCCGGATATATTTTCTTTCGTCTGCATGCGCATCCGAAGAGAAAATATTCCGGAATGACGGTGTTTAATTGGGCTTTGTTCCAGATATCTGCGATTCGTTTCTTTTGCGAAATTATGCATCTTTTCCCCATGCTGCAAAGCAAGGACGAAAAGTCTGTACTTTTATAATCCCCCCGTTAAACATCCTTTTCTGGCTTGTTTCCCTTGTTATTGGCCTGCGCAACCCCACATATCTTGGAGGAGTTTTTGGAGAAAGAGATGACCGCCGTCACCCCACACTCTTCCGCCGAAACTGCGTGGCATGGGTTTAAGGAAAAAACCTGGAAAACGCGCGTTGACGTGCGCGATTTTATTCAAAAAAATTATACGCCTTACGATGGCGACGAGGCTTTCCTTACTAAGCCAACGGCTCGCACGAAACAGTTATGGAAAAAAGTGCTGGCTCTGCTCGATGAAGAACGCAAAAAGGGCGTTCTCGATATTTCGACAGATAAGCCCGCCGGTATTACCGCGCACGCTCCAGGCTATATCGACAAAAAACACGAAATTATCTTCGGATTGCAGACGGATGCGCCCCTGAAACGCGCCATCATGCCCAACGGCGGCTTGCGCATGGTCGAGATGGGGCTTGAGGCCTATCACTATAAAATGGATCCTCTCGTTCAGGAAATCTGGACGAAACATAGAAAGTCCCACAACCAAGGCGTTTTCGACGTTTACAGCCCCGACGTTCTGGCGGCGCGCAAGGCCGGCATCATCACGG
Organism: Bdellovibrionales bacterium; assembly: GCA_041649025.1. Lineage (GTDB taxonomy): Bacteria > Pseudomonadota > Alphaproteobacteria > UBA9219 > UBA9219 > CAIXLI01. The sequence continues at coordinate 121,434 of JBAZNY010000004.1, forward strand.
GATTGCCCGACGCCTACGGACGCGGACGCATCATCGGGGATTATCGCCGTGTTGCGCTTTACGGAACCGATTTTCTGCGCCGCGACAAGCAGCGCGAATTCCACGAACTCGATAGCGGCGCATTCGACGAAAAAACCATGCGCCTGCGCGAAGAATTGTCGGAACAATATCGCGCGCTCGACGAGCTGAAACAAATGGCGTCTTCTTACGGTTTTGACATCAGCCGCCCCGCCGCTACCGCAAAAGAGGCCGTTCAATGGACGTACTTCGCTTATCTGGGCGCGGTTAAGGAGCAAAACGGCGCGGCGATGTCGATCGGGCGTATTTCGACGTTCCTCGATATCTACATCGAACGCGACATGATAATGGGCGTTTTGACCGAGGAGCAGGCGCAGGAAATGATCGACGATCTGGTCATTAAACTGCGCATCGTGCGCTTTTTACGCACGCCCGAATACGACGCTTTGTTTTCGGGGGATCCAACGTGGGTGACGGAATGCCTCGGCGGCATCGGCGAGGACGGGCGGCCTCTTGTGACAAAAAACAGCTTCCGGTTTCTGCACACGCTTTACAATCTTGGCCCCGCGCCGGAGCCTAATCTGACCGTTTTGTGGAGCGTCCATTTGCCGCAGGCCTTTAAAAACTTTGCGGCCAAGGTTTCGGTCGAGACAAGCTCGATCCAATACGAGAACGACGACGCCATGCGCCCGCTGTGGGGCGACGATTACGGCATCGCGTGCTGCGTTTCTGCCATGCGCATCGGCAAGCAAATGCAGTTCTTCGGCGCACGCGCCAATCTGGCAAAAGCCCTTCTTTACGCCATTAACGGCGGCGTCGACGAAAAGCTGGGCATCAAAGTCGCGCACGGGTTTGAGCCGATAACCGGCGACGTCCTTTCGTACAAAGAAGTCGAGAAAAAGCTCGACAAGATGATGGACTGGCTGGCCGCCACTTACGTCAAGGCGCTGAACGTCATTCATTACATGCACGACAAATACGCCTATGAGCGCATCGAGATGGCGTTGCATGACCGCGATATTCTGCGCACCATGGCCTGCGGCATCGCGGGATTGTCGGTTGCGGCGGATTCTTTGTCGGCCATTAAACACGCGAAGGTTTCCGTCATCCGCAACGAGGCCGGACTTGCCGTCGATTATAAAATCGAGGGGGAATATCCCGCCTATGGCAACAACGACGATCGCGCCGATAAAATCGCCGTCGGGCTTGTCACCAAGTTCATGGATAAGATCAAAGCCCAGCCTTATTTCTATCGCGATGCGATGCCGACGCAATCCATTTTGACCATCACGTCGAATGTCGTTTACGGCAAGAAAACGGGCAATACGCCCGACGGACGGCGCGAAGGCGCTCCGTTCGCCCCGGGAGCCAACCCCATGCACGGGCGCGACACAAAAGGCTTTGTCGCCGCCGGCGCTTCGATTGCGAAAATCCCCTACGCCTGCGCGCTTGACGGCATTAGCTGGACGGCCTCGGCGACGCCGGATTCCTTGGGGCGCACGCTCGATGAACGCAAAGTCAATCTCGCCAACTGCCTTGATGGTTTTGTCAAAGCGGGCGGCTTTCACGTCAACGCGAACGTTCTGAACTGCGAAACGCTGATCGACGCGATGGATCACCCCGAATTTTATCCGCAATTGACCATTCGCGTGTCGGGCTATGCCGTTAATTTCGTCAAGCTTTCGCGCGAACAGCAAAAAGACGTGATCAGCCGTACGTTTCATAAAACGATGTAAGATGGCGTGAGTTTCTATGGCTAAAAGAAAGAAATCTAGATAGCTTTGTCATTCCGCAAAACTTTCTTTTCGCGCCTTTGCGCGAAAGAAAGTTTATGCGGAATCCGATGTGGTTTCTTAAAGCTATAAAGGAAATCGGATTCCGCATCTTCGCGCTCGGCCTGCGGCCTTGCGCTTCGTGCGGAATGACGGTTGCAATTGTATTTCTTTAAGAGGCTTCATTTCGTATGAGTGAAGACAAAGAAAAACTTGTTGGGTACCTTCACTCCGTTGAAACGGGCGCGGCGGTTGACGGGCCGGGCGTGCGGTTCGCCTATTTCATGAGCGGGTGCCCGTTTCGCTGTCTGTATTGCCAAAACCCCGACACATGGAACGTCGGCAGCGGGCGCAAGGTGACGCTTGAAGAAGCTCTTGCGGAAGTCGAACCTTATCGGGATTTTCTGAGGAGCGCGGGCGGCGTGACCATTTCGGGCGGCGAGCCTTTGGTTCAGGCGCAGTTTGTGGGCGAGCTTCTGAAGCGCATTAAATCCGATTTCGGCTTGCATACTGCCCTTGATACACAAGGGTTTCTTCACGCGACTGTCGACGATGCGTGGTTTGATGCCGTCGATCTTGTTCTTCTCGACATCAAGCAATTCGATCCGGAAAAATATCTGAAGCTGACGGGAAAGCCTTTGCAGCCGACGCTCGACTTTGCGCAGCGTCTGGCTCGTTTGCGCAAAAAAATGTGGATTCGGTATGTGTTGGTTCCGGGCGTCACGGACGACGACAAGGATATTCTGCGCCTTGCGGATTTTATCGCCGCGCTGGGCGACAGCGTCGAGCGCGTCGAGGTTCTGCCCTTTCATCAGTTGGGGGCGTTCAAATGGAAAGAATTGGGATTGGATTATACCCTTGAGCACTCGCCGACGCCGACGTCTGAAGCTGTTCTTCATGCGCAGGGGTTGTTTGCGTCGAGGGGGATGAGGGTGGTTTGAGTAATCGAAGCAATAGACGACCCCTCACCTGCAAAATCTAAGGGCTTACTTTCGTAAGCCCAAGATTTTGCTTCCTCTCCCGCAAGGGGAGAGGGAAAATGTTAAAAAGGGCTGGGGTTTTGGCCCAGCCCTTTCTTTTTATCTTTATTCGTTATTTCTTCTTCTTGGCGGTTTTCTTTTTGGCGACTTTTTTCTTCGCCGGTTTTTTGCATTTACACTTGCTTCCACACTTGCATGCCATTGTCTTTCTCCTTGTTTGGTGAAGACGATTCGCAAACGATAGTTATTGTTTGTAAAAAATTAGTGAAGACCGAGAGCGCGCAGAAGCCCCGTCATATCCTTCGGCAGTTTTGACGTGAATTTTCTGACCTTGCCGGTGCGCGGGTGGACGAAGTGAATTTCAACGGCGTGCAGAGCTTGGCGAGGAAAACTCTGCAAATATTCTTGAAGATTCTTGTTTGGGCGCGACTGCTCTGCGGTACGCTTGCTCCGCAAGCTCCCCGCAACCGCGACTGCGCCCTTACCATACGTCGGGTCGCCTACGACCGGATGCTTGATATGCGCCATATGGACGCGGATTTGATGCGTTCGTCCCGTTGCAAGTCTGCATTCGACCAATGAAGCGACGCCGAAATCCTTGATGACTTTATAGTGCGTGAGCGCCGTCCGGCCCTTGGCCGTAACGGCCATTTTCTTTCTGTCTCTTGTACTGCGGCCTATCGGCGCATCAACGCTGCCTGCGTTTGGCGAGGGCACACCCCAGACAAGCGCATGATACGTGCGGCTGAGGCTTCTGTCGGCAAATTGTTTGGATAATGCCTGATGCGCAGCGTCGTTTTTCGCGACGATCATGAGGCCGCTTGTGTCCTTGTCGAGGCGATGCACGATGCCCGGACGCGCGACTCCGCCAATGCCGGAAAGGGTTTTGCCGCATTTGGCAAGCAGCCCGTTAACAAGAGTGTGATCGCGGTTTCCCGGCGCGGGATGAACGACAAGCCCCGCCTGTTTATTGATGACGATGACGTCTTTGTCTTCGTAGACGATTTCAATGTCTATGTCCTGCGCTTCGGGTTCGGCTTTTTCGGGCGGCGGGATGACGAGCGTATAAACCTCTCCCGATTTGACCTTGCGGCTGGCGTCCGTCGCGGGTTTTCCGGAAAGGCTTAAGTTTCCTTGCGCCATAAGAGCCGACACACGCGCACGGGATAAGGCTGGTTCTTGAAGCGCGGCAAGCGTTGTGACGGCCTTGTCCACTCGCAGGCCTGCGCATTCATCGGGAATAACAAGGCAGAGAGACTGCGCCCGGCTTTTCATTTCTGCAGGGCGACGGGTTGATCGAGCCGATACTGCTGGGAGAATTGTTCGACCATTTTCCTGACGACATCGGCGACTTTTTGAGGATGAAGCGATTGTCCGCTGACGACTTTGTTATGTTGGCGCCAGTAGATCGCCGTCACGTTACGGGGCGCGGTGACCGGCGGAATAACGGCCCTGATGCGGCTTTCCGCCGAGAGGGATATCCACGACGCGCAATTCAAATTTTCGTCAACATATGTCGATACTTCGGGAATTAACTGGATGCGCGCGACGCCCACCATCTGCGGTTTGGCATCGACCATAGCGACCGCCGGAACCGTCGTTCCCGCAAAAGAGCTTGTGAAGACGGAGGCGAGCTGTTCCCGCGCCAAACCGCAGGAATCGGATGCGTTGGCATCGGTAAATTTCGTGTAATTGATAATGACCTCGCCGACGCCGAACAATTCGGGCGCTGCGCCTTGGGCTACGGCTGCTTGAGGGGCAAGGGATAGGCAAAGAAAGGCTGGAAAAAGAATCGAGGCAACCTTTTTCATCTTTTCCCCCTTATTTCGATCAGAGCTCATACCAATCTGCTTATAAAACGATCAGTGAAACGAGAAGGGCGGTTCTTTACTCCAAATCGCCTTTCCAAGCGTCTCTCCCCCTCCCCTGACCCCTCCCGCGAGGGGAGGGGAATTTTTCTCTCGCACCTTTTGCAGGTCAGTCTATTCGTCAGTCGGTATCACTCTCTCTCGTCGCGCTGCGTTTTTTCTTTGCGTTCGTGGCGTTCCTGTGCATCAACCGTCAGGGTCGCAATCGGACGCGCATCCAGACGCTTGATGCCGATGTGTTCGCCCGTGTCTTCGCAGAAACCGTATTCGTTCCGATCGATGCGTTCCAGAGCTTCGTCGATCTTGCTGATCAACTTGCGCTGCCTGTCGCGCGTACGAAGTTCCAGCGCAACTTCCGTTTCCGCCGAAGCGCGGTCCGTAATATCGGGTTCTTGCATGCCGCCGTCGTCCTGCAATTCCTGCAGCGTCAGATCGGCTTCACGCACAATTTCGGCCTTCCAGTGCAAGAGCTTTTTCCGGAAATATTCCAGCATCACCGGATTCATGTACGGCTCTTTTTCCGTGGGCTTGTAGTTCGGCGGAACGGTTACGGTCGTCATGCAATACTCCTGTTCAGATATCTTACAAGTCGAGAGCCAAGGAACATAGGGGAGACTGCCTTACCAAGTCAACGCAGGATAAAGCGCATTTTTTATGAATAATTTCAGCATATTAGCGTATGTCCGGATTTTGGCGGGCTTCAATTCGGATGGACAAGGGCCTTCTTCACGCTGTCGATTGTAAACAAGAAAAGCAAACCTGATTCGGTCGACGCGAACAAAGCGTCGCCATTCGCGTTCCAGACAAGCCCGTTGATCGCGGGATTTGTAGTTGGTGTGGGCGGGTTGATCATCATTTCCATTCTGCCGTCCAAGGGCGCCAGCACGATCATGCCGTCGCTGTACCCCGCGGCGACCATTTCGTCCTGCGGGTGGGGCGCAACCTGCGTCACCAATCTGTTTTCCGCTCCGCCAAGCATGAGGGGCGCTTTGCCCCACGGCCCGCCGCCCGAAAACGGCCAACAAATGACTTGCTGCGCGCCGGAGGTCGCCAGATATTTTCCGCGCGGCGTGAAAGCCATTGAACGAATTTTCGACATGTAGCCCTGCATCCGCATTTCCTTGTTATCGTCGGAAAGAAGCCATCCATGCAGCGCGTTTTCCTGCATGCTTGTCAAAAGAGCTTTCCCGTCGGGGCTCCAGATCATATCGAGGTGCGAGCCTTTCCATTCGAGCGTCGTGGCTTCCGCTTTCTTAGAGTTGAGCCACCACAAGGTCACGCCGTTATAATGGCTGACCGCAAGGCGCTTGCCGTTGGGGCTGAAGGAAATGCCGCCCGGATTGGTCGGCACCGAAAGAAGCGGCGTGAAATGCTCGTGCCCCTCTTCGTTTAAAACGTGGATAATCTTGCCTTCGTTGTAGGCGCGGAATTTGCCGTCGGCGGAAGAAGCGACGTGATCGATCCATATAGTTGGGCGCGACTGCTCTGCGAGAGGAGTCGTCGAGTCCGTTGTCGGATCGAGGATGAGGACTTTTCCGTCATCACCGCCCGATAAAAACGCGTGCGCGTCGGCGTCGGGCTGCAACGACAACGATATGCCATCGTGCATTTTAACGACTTTGGGCGTTATCGCCTCATCGCTTGCGGGAAGCAGGCGCGCCGTTCCGTCGGCCAGCGCTGCCGCCACCCAGTCGCCGTTGCGGTTCACGCAGAGCGAGAGGATGGGGACTTCGAATTTCCATTGGGTGAAGACGGCGGTTATCATGACGGAGGGTTATAATGCCTTAAAAGCGTTAAAGCAAAATCAGATTCGAAGATTATATTGGGGCAAAATTTGTTTTCGCCGTTTTGCGTTTTTTTGCGCTTTCATAGCCCACAAGAGAGCCGTCCCTGGCTTTGACAAACTCATGATGCGGTGTTTTGTACATGGCAACAAGCCCGGACGGTATTGCGTGGGTAAACATGTTTCTGGCCTGCACGAGAAATCCCGATTCAATAAAATACCTGTTCGCCGCTCGGACATACCAGTTCGGTCTAAACATGTTTTTTTGGCGAGTCCTGATCTTATTCATCAACGCGCGCCATGCGATATTGTGGGCGTTTCTTTCGTCTTGCGGCCATAGGCGCTCTTGCTCGGCGACAATCGCCTCCTTCGCGCCCCTATGAACAGGCTGGCCTTGCGAAGTATATATTTCCCTTCCGTCGCGGGCAAAAATCCTTACGCGCTCTAGCCCCGCATTGCGCGATAGGACGTCGGCGTTATCGGGAAAAACACGGTAAACTTGATTGAGAAAAGAAAGAGGAGTCCAGCGAGGGATTACAGGCCTTTCTTCACTTCTTTTTGCAATATCGTCTTCAAAGCGATTGAATATGCCGTAGACGCTGTTCTTTTTATTTGTCGCAGTCCCATAAAAATCGGCGGCAAATCCGGCGTTTTGAAAATCCTCGATGATGTCCTTGATTCGAGCAGCGTTGCGAATGGTCGCCTGATAAACGACGTTATTCTTGGCGTTGCGCGCGTCGAGAAGCAGGCGGCTTGTCCATTTCCAACATTCTTCGTTCGTGATTTCCGCAAGCTTAAAGGGGACTTCTTTAAAAATATCTTTTGCCTTTGGGTGATATTGGCGGGTTTCATCGACGTCCGTCATAACCGGAGAGCCTAATGCGGCAAGTTCTTTTTTTGCCATCTTGGCTATTCTTGATTTTCCGGAGCCTGGAGGCCCACCGACGACGACAAAACGGGGAAAACTTAATGATGGCTTTCCTTCGGCAAAATCTTCAAATATATCCTTATAAACTCCCTCTTGCTGTAACGGGTCGGTTATATCAAACTTATGTGTGTCTATACTCATCTGGTTTGTACCGTTTTATATGATCTTCCCTTGTAATATCTTCTTCTCTTGTTATGTCGCCATATATTTTGTTCAACTCTAAAGCAAGTTGGTCCGCCGGCACTATTGCTCGTTTCATTGCTTCTATATCATCACCGCCAATATTTTCTCCCAGTTCTCTAAGAGTCTTTTTAATTGAAACATAATACTGAGTAATTTTGTGGTCTTCTCCAAACAGCTCCGCCGCACTTCTTCTCCAACAGGACATCATTCCAAGAGCGCCCAAATTGACGCCATGCGCGCCATCATAAAGCGTTTCCCACTCAGTCGCCCTTATCATCCCTTCTGCAATCGCATCCATGTTTGAGACTCTTATATCCAATTAGGGTTACATTGTTCTTAATTTACCACATTTTACCTATTTTGCCACGCTCATTCT
>JBAZNY010000005.1:0-124294 GCA_041649025.1 Bdellovibrionales bacterium
GAAGCCTAAGCTTTCCGCGCTCTGCGCTTCTATGCGTAAACTCATCATCATCGCAAACCACATCCTTGCTTCAAATCGCCCTTGGCAGGTTCTTCCTGCTTGACTATTTCATCACAATCACCGGACAGCCGCTTCGCGGCTTCCGGAATGACGAGAGAACAGAAAACAAATCGGATTCCGCATAAACGCGCATTTGCAATTGCAAAAGCGCGTTTTGCGGAATGACGAAGTCTTACTTCTCAATCAGCACTAAACGTTTTTCTCTAATTCCTCTCCCGCAAGGGGAGAGGAAGATATTTTAGAGCTTGTAGTGGCGCTTGAGGTCGGCGACGAGATCGAGGCGTTCCCACGAGAAATGCCCATCGTCTTCAGGCTCGCGCCCGAAGTGGCCGAACGACGACGTTTTCTTGTAAATCGGACGGTTGAGCTGGAGGCGCTCGCGAATGCCGCGCGGCGACAAGTTGACAAGCTGGCGCAGCACATCCGGCAATTTTTCGTCATCGACATGCGCCGTATCGTGCGTCGAGACAAAGAGCGCCAGAGGCTCGGACACGCCGATGGCATAGGCCACCTGAATCGTGCAGCGCTCGGAGATCCCCGCCGCAACGACGTTCTTCGCCAGAAAACGCATCATGTAAGCCGCCGAACGGTCGACCTTTGTCGGGTCTTTGCCCGAAAAGGCGCCGCCGCCGTGAGGCGCCGCACCGCCGTAGGTATCGACGATGATCTTGCGTCCCGTCAGGCCTGCGTCGCCGTCGGGCCCGCCGATGACAAAACGCCCCGTCGGATTGACGTAGAAATATTTTTCTTCGGGAATCCATTCTTTCGGCAACGCCTTTTTGACATACGGGCGGACAAGCTCGCGCACTCCCGCTTGATCGATGCTTTCGTCATGTTGCGTCGAAACGACGATACGCGCCGCGCGAACGGGTTTGCCGTCCACATATTCAAGCGTCACCTGACTTTTCGCATCAGGCCCCAAAAGCGGGAGTTTTCCGGCCAGACGGTCTTCGGAAATAAGGCGCAAAATCTTATGCGCGTAGAAAATCGGCGCGGGCATATAGGTCGGCGTCTCGCGGCAGGCATAGCCGAACATAATGCCTTGGTCGCCTGCGCCTTCGTCCTTGTCTTTGCCCCCATCGACGCCAATGGCGATATCGACCGATTGGGGATGAACGTAATTCTGGACATCCGCCCATTGCCAGTGGAAGCCCTTTTGGGCGTAGCCGATTTCGCGGATCGCTTCGCGCGCCGTTTCTTCCATAATCTTGGGCGTCACCGAAGACGGCCCCCGCACTTCGCCCGCCAGAACAACGCGGTTCGTCGTGCAAAGCGTTTCGACACCGACGTGGCTGTGCGGATCGGCCGCCATAAACAAATCGACAATCGAGTCGGAAATAAGGTCGCATACTTTGTCGGGATGGCCTGCGCCTACGGATTCGGAAGTGAAGAAATAACTGTGCTTACTGTTCATGAGGGGAGCTCCAAGAAAACTAAGGCTAGGGTTGAAAAATGGCGGTCAGAATTGGGGGAGGCTAGTTTATTCGTCGATGAGATTAAAACAAAATTTGTATTTGTATCAATCCCATGAAAAGGGGGGGTGGCTTCAGCGTATCTTATATTCTCCATGTGTTTCTTACAGCAACTTCTAACCCCTCCCCTAACCCCTCCCTCAAGGGGAGGGGAATATATTTGTTTTTTCTAAACGCGCATGGGCATCAGGACGTAGAGGGCAGATGTATCCGACACATCTTGAATAATCGCCGGAGCCGTCGCATCGGCCAGAGAAAAGCGGGCTCCCTCGCCTTCGACTTGCTGCAGGATATCAAGCAGATAATGGGCGTTAAACCCGATTTCAAGCAACGCGCCATCGTATTTGGCTTCCAGTTCTTCCGTCGCACTTCCGGCCTCCGGCGAATTCGCGGACAAAACGACATGACCCGATGAAATGCCGATTTTTATCGCGCGCGATTTTTCCGAAGAAATAGTGGCGACGCGATCTACCGCCGCTGCGAATACTCTCGTATCGACTTCCAGCAATTTGTCGTTGCCGGAGGGGATGACGCGTTCGTAATCGGGGAAGGTGCCGTCGATCAGCTTGGACGTAATAACGATGCCGTTGAAAGAAAAACGCACTTTGGTCTCGGAGAGCGCAATTTCGATTTCAGCGTCGCTTTCGTCGATCAGCTTGCGGACTTCGCCAACCGTTTTGCGCGGCAGGATAACGCCCGGAATGCCTTTGGTGCCTTCGGGCGCGGGCATTTCGACGCGCGCCAGACGATGGCCGTCCGTCGCAACGACGCGCAGCACGTCGACTTTCTTGTTCTTCGCGGCATGCAGGTAAATGCCGTTGAGATAATAACGCGTCTCTTCGGTTGAAATTGCAAAGCGCGAACGGTCGATGAGCGCGCGAAGATCGGAGGCCGAGAGCTTGAACGTATGCTTTAGGTCGCTGTCGGGCATGACGGGAAAATCTTCGACCGGCAGGCAGCCGAGCTTGAAGTTCGACCGTCCCGACGATAGAGCCAGTTGGCCGACGTTGGCCGCGCTGAGCTCCACCTGCGCGCCATCGGGCAATTTCCTCACAATTTCATAGAGCGTATGCGCCGGCGCCGTTACGGAACCCGTCTTTCCAACCTGGGCATCCAGGACTTCGTTAATCTCAATTTCCATGTCCGTCGCGGTCAGGGAGACTTCCTGAGCCGTGACGCGAATCAGGACATTGGCGAGAATGGGGATGGTGTTGCGCCTTTCGACCACGCTTTGAACGTGGCTGAGGCTTTTCAACAGGGCATCGCGCGAGAGGGTCAGCTTCATGAAACGTTCCGAATCGTCAAAGTTTCTGGAATCGAAGACTATTAGAGTTAGCAAAGAAATTTTGCTATGGCTAGTATGGAGAAAGGCCTTTATTGTGCCGGTTTAACAGCATTCGAGAGGGTTATCGTAGAAATTGATAATCCACGTCAACTATTGAATAAGCCTAACCGCTCACCCCTCCCCTAACCCCTCCCTCAAGGGGAGGGGAATTTGGGCGGTCTCTTACGACAGGTTTTCACTCTTACTTTCGAGATCATCATGCCTTCTTCTCTTAAACATTTCGGCGTTGTCGGCGCAGGCGCGTGGGGAACCGGTTTGGCTTTGGCGCTTCATCGCGCTGGCCGCGATGTGACCTTGTGGGTTTTTGAGCCGGAGCTGGCCGATGCCTTAGCCAAAAAACGCGAAAATACGGTTTATTTGCCGGGCGTCAAACTACCCGACGAGATTCATGTGTCGAACAACATGGGCGATCTTGCCGCCTGCAATGCCATTGTTCTAGCCGTGCCCGCGCAGCATGTGCGCAAGACTTGCAAGGCTTTGGCCGCGCATCTGAAGCCGCCGACGCCCCTTATCATCGCCGCCAAAGGCATCGAGCTGACGACCCATCGGCTGATGAGCGAAGTCGTCGCCGAGACTTTGCCGAGCAATCCGATTTTTATTTTGTCCGGCCCCAGTTTTGCGTCCGAAGTCGCCCGCAATCTGCCCGCCGCTTTGACGCTGGCCTCCGAATGGGGCGCGGAAAACGTGGCGCTGGCGATAGCGTCGCCGACGTTCCGCATTTATACAACCGACGATATTATCGGCACGCAAATCGGCGGCGCCGTTAAAAACGTTCTGGCCATCGCCTGCGGCATCGTTGCCGGACGCGGCTTGGGAGAAAACGCCCGCGCCGCCTTAATCACACGCGGGCTTGCCGAAATCGTACGCCTTGGCATTGCTCTTGGCGCACGCGCGGAAACGTTGATGGGGCTTTCGGGGCTAGGCGACGTCGTTCTGACCTGTTCAAGCATGCAGTCCCGCAACATGTCGTTGGGCTTTGAGCTCGGCAAAGGCAAGGATTTGAGCGCGATTTTGGCCAGCCGCAAAAGCGTGACCGAGGGCATTTCAACCGCCGCCGCCGCGCTCGGATTGGCGCGCCGCCACGGCGTCGAGATGCCGGTCGTGGGCGCGGTCGATTTGATTTTGCGCGACAAGGCCAGCATCGACGAAATTGTCAACGGGCTTCTGGCAAGGCCGCTTAGGAATGAGACGGTGTAAGAAAGCATTCAGGGGTCGGCATTCAGCATTCGGGGAAGGAAGAAGAATAACCGAATGGGCGCATTTCGGAATGACGGGTGCGATCCGGAATGACGGGATTTTTGAAGAACGGGTTCTCAATAAGAAAAAGCTGTTCTTGCGGAATGACGAAGGTTTTTGGTTTAGTGGCATTACATCATATCTGCGGATAATTCCTGTCTGCAAAAGAAGCGCCTCTTGCCGCGCGGACGCGCGGCGCTGGATTCCCGCTTTCGCGGGAATGACGATGGAGGGGGCTTATCTGAAGAAGGCGCCGAACATTGCGCGCAAGATAGCGGCGCAGACGATGATGACGGCAAGAAGGCTGCTGAGAGTCACGGCGATGGGTTTGCCCATCGTTTTAGCGACGTCTTCCCTGTTATTGACTTTGGCTTCAAGCTTGAAGATTTCTTTTTGTATGTTCAGATATAAAATCCGCGCGGTAAAAAAATCTTTCTGATCATTGCCGAGGCGTTTGGAATCGTCGATCAGCTGCAACAACAACGTCAGATTGCCCAACGCAATAATATCCTTCGCTCTTTTAAGCAGAGACTCACGCAGCTTTTTGTTGAAAACGCGACCCAAGGCCGGTTCGACAACCGGCGATAGCCATGCCGCCAGATTCGGCAGATTTTCAGGCCCGTATTTGTATTGAAGCTCGGCATAAAGCGCCAGAAGAGCCACGCCGCGCGGAATCGAACCTTCAGGCCCGTTCATGGCCAAAAACGATTTTTCGCTGCGCCTTTCGCGCACGATCAAAAACGCGGCGATGTGGCGATCCATCGGCTCGCGCGATCTGTTGCCTGTCGACGCAATGCGTTCAAGCGCCGGTAAAAGCAGTTTAGGCGACGTCACGTACTGGCTTTTGAGCATCGGACTAAGGCACGGGATCGCCGTGTTCGATTCGTAAATCGCGCGTTCAATGCCGTTGCCGAACGTCGCTTTTTCAAGAACGCCCCGAAGGCGATCGAAAAGCTGGCCCAGCGCGACGTAATCGGCTTTTGTTTCCCCCTGAAACTGAATCCACCAGGAAACAAGCGAGCTGACAATCATCTCGGACAAGGCTTGAACGTTATTGCCGGTTTGCATCGCGTCGACAAGCAGCGTCGGAATGCCCATCGGCATGGCTGAGATTCCGCGATAGCGGATCGGCAACGAAGAATCGAGGGCAATGCAGACGCGCGCCACCAATTGGTCTTCGTAATGCGCCGTTTTTCCGCTTTGTTTCAGGTCTTCGATAATTTCTTCGATATCCTTGGCGCTGTCTTTGTCATTGAGCGCGCGCCGGAGCCATTTGTTCAGCGCTTCGTTTTCGATGACTTTCGTCGCTTCAGAGGGATTGGCGGCAAAGGCGTCGACAAGCGGGCCGATTTGCCAATAATCGCTGCCCAAAAAAGTAAAGTGGCGCGTCGCCCGACGTCCGGCATCCGAACTTTTCGGCGTCATGCGGCGTCCATTCAGCCATTGATCAAGATCGGCCGCCGTCCAGCGCTGCGCCCCATCGTCGGCGAGAAGCCCGCGCAGAATTTCGATATGCGTCGGGGGAAGACGCTGATTGTTGATGATGGCGCCGAAGCTTCCTTTCTGCATCTTGAGATCGATGATGCCGCGATCGTCAATTCCTTGCAGGGGATTGCGCCCCATCACAAGAAACGCCAACGTGACGCCGAAGGCATAACAATCGTCAGCGTGCGTTCCAACGCCGCGCCCTAAAGGCATGGCCATCGCCCGCTCGATAGGCTCAAAAACAACAGGTTGTCCGACCCCCGCGGGAACGGACAGGCATTCGCCTATCTGGGGCGGAGACGACGTGCCGGTTCGCCAGAAAATATTCGTGGGCCTGATCGCATTGTGAATCATGCCCATATTGGACAAAGACGTCAGCGCGCCGATCATCGGCGCTACGAAATGGCGGACGATGGCGTCTTCGCTTAAGAGCGGATGCGTCTCGTCAAGCGAAAGGAACATCGGCGGCGACGTCGGCTTTTGATATACAAAAGCGTACAAATACGTGCCGTCGATCCATTGGACGACGCCGCCTTCTATAAAACGCAAAATTCCCGGATTGTCGATATTGCGCATCGTTTGGACCGATTCGATCCGCGGCGTTATTTTCGACGTGCACACAATCGCGTAAAGGTTCGACGACGCGTCGGCCTTAAACCGCGCCGTGTAGGCCTGGCCGCCTGCGGTGTCGAGTTCGGGCAACGGCTGAGAGGGAAATATTTCAATCCTTGACCCCAGCGCTACGCCGGAGCCTGCTGTCGTTATGCGTTGCTGTTCTTCTTGAGCCATAAAAGGACTATCGTCTGGATGGGGCGGTGATTCCCAGGTGAGACGAGGATTCTAAATCATTTTTTCCCATTATGGAAATGGGCGTTTTTTGAATACGACCCAAAACGGCGGTTTTTTATCAAAAGAAGGGATGGCGCGTAGCGTATTGCCCTTCCAAATCGCGGGAAGTGTGGCCCTGATGCGCCCCTGGGGAATCCGGCGGCGTAAATTCGGGGCCAAAGAATCAAGGATATCGTGGGGCGGAAGGCCCAAGGCACGGACCGACCCTTTCGGCGCTTTGGAGTCCGCCGTCACAAACCAGCGCCCGTCCCACAAAACCGTCGCCCCCGGAGACAAAGGCAAAATCTCGCTTGCCGCCGAAGGTTCGCGCAACAAGGTCACTTTGTTTTCGGAAATCGAAATAATGCAGCCGTAAAACGTCCGCGTCTGTTCTTTTTCAGGGCCGATTATGGCGTCAAACAAGGAAGACAGGGAAGCGTGTTCCGGCGGATAAACATCGTCGTGAACCTCTCTCAGCGATGCGCCCAAGGCGCGCAGGGCAATTTCACGCGGCTCTCCGCGTAAAGCCGGACGACTGAGCTGGACGCTGCCCCCAAACCCCGTTTGCGCCGATGTTTCCAGAAATGTCTGCGTCGCGTGATCCAGCGCGTCTTTCGCCTCGCGCGCACGGGCGGCCAACGCTGTCAAGCTTTCGACCGTCAGGCCTTCGGAAGCCAAAAGCGGCATAATTTTACGCAGGCGTCCGCGCGCGTATTTTGTCTTCGCGTTGCTGGGATCGGTGACGAAATCAATGCGCGCCGCCTTGCACGTCGCCCGGAGCCTTTCTTTAGACAAAGACAAAAAAGGACGAATGAGCCGGACTTCGTCGCGAACGCTTTTCGGCGCGATGCCCGCCAAGCCGTCGATGCCGCTTCCTTTGGCCAGGCGCATCAAAACGGTTTCGGCCTGATCGTCGCTTTGATGCGCAAGCAATAAATCGCCCGCGCCCAAGCGATGGCAGGCTTTCGTGAGCAGGTCGTAGCGAGCTTCGCGCGCCACTTCGTGTACGCGCGCGGGAATAGCGTCGTGCTTCCAAGGCAGAATTTTGGCCGGAATGCCCATTTTTTGAAGCTGCTTTTTGACCTGCGCCGCTTCGGCGGCGGATTCTTCGCGCAGGCCATGTTCGACGATCAAGGCAATGCAGTCGCGCTGCGCCCAGCGCTTAACGCAAAAAGCCAACGCCATGCTGTCGGGACCGCCCGAAACCGCCAACGCCACTTTCGCGGAGAAGGGCGTAAACTTCTCCATCAGGACGGAAAATTCGCGCTCTGTGATCGCTTTGGATTTTGTCGAATTATCTGATGAGGTCATGTTCTTTCACAAAACGATAGGGTTATAGACCTCTCCTGATTCCAAAACATCCTTCTGATAGCAACCTCTAACCCCTCCCCTAGCCGCGTTATCACTATTTATGCTCTTATGGCATTCGCCGTTTCGCGCCCTCAAGGGGAGGGGAATTAGGGTTAGCGCGCCGGACATTTGAGTTTGGCCCGTTCGTCATTCGCGCGTGACTTGACCGCCGGCGCGGCATTCGGATATTTGCTTTTCAGCTCGCTCAACGTCACGCACGCATCCTGCGTTTTGTTCATGGCACCCAGCGCCATCCCCAATTTCAACAAGGCGTCCGGCGCTTTAATGCCTTTGGTATTCTGTTGATACGCGTCGGCAAAGGCGACAGCCGCCTCTTCGTACCGCCCGCGGACGTAGAGCGTTTCGCCATACCAATATTTGGCGTTTTCGATCAGTTTGTCCTTAGGGTTTTTTTCGATGAAGCGTTTGAACGACTCTTCGGCTCCCGCATAATCGGATTCGCGCAAGAAATTAAAGGCACGTTCGTACTGCTCTTGCGAAGTCAGGCCGTAATCGGGCGGAACTGCCGGCAAGGGCGGCGCGTCGGGCTTGTTGATTCCTCCCGTGACCTTGCCCCCCTGCATTTTCAATGCGCCGAGCGTGCCGTTGGCATCGACGACGGGAATCGGCGTTTGCGCCGATGACTGAACCGACGGTTGCGGAGTCGAACGCGTCGCGGCTTGCGTCAATTCTAACTTGGCCATGCGCGCATCCGTATCGCTTTGCAAGCGTTGCAGAGCTTGTTCAAAACGGCGCAACGAAAACTCGATTTGTTCGAGACGCCCGTTAAGCGCACGGAGTTCCGCTTCCTGCGCCGAGAGGCGCGTTTCGTTGTATGTCGCGCTTTTTTCTTCGCGATCCTCTTCGGCAAACGCGGGTACGGCCATCAGAAGCGCGGCACAGGTCAAAAGAATAAGTCGGGATGTTTTCATCGAAAGATTTGGGGCTTGGATTAAAGGCGTTGATGCGATTTTAGACTCCGCCGGAGCGAAATTCCAGCTTTAAACTTGAGGGCAAAAAAGAAGCCTTCCGCTTGCAGCGGAAGGCGTTGCGATGCGGTTGCCCCCGAAGGGGCTTTTAGGAAACGCCGCCGATTGTCGCCTGAAAGCGCGCCGACTTTTCAAGTTCGTACGCTGCCCAAACCCTTTTGGCTTCTTCCGGCGACATTTTTCTCTGGCGAAGTTGGCTTTGGACTCTTTCCTTGCTCATCAGCTCGGGTTCCAGCTTGTATTTAAAATAGATCAGCTTGTTATCATCGAGGGGGCCTGTGACGTCCTCGTTCTTGCTGGGCAACGGAAAGTCCTCGCTCTTCTCCCCAAATTCATAACGCTCGCCGTCTACGGCATTGCATACGATGCAATTTTCGGTGAAGTTGTCGCGCTTTCCGGCGTACCTCAGTAAATATATGGGTTTAACTTTTTCCAAATAATTCTCCCTATAACCAGACAGCGCTTTTAATAGTGTATCGCTTCTTTGCTGTGCAGGTGCTGTGCACAGAGGGCAGATCGGAGTTGACTCGGTTTCAATGCGCCGCATAGGCGGAACCGCAGTTTAAAAATTCAGATCAGAACGTTTCGGCAGAGCCGACTTTGCGGCGACGGCCACGACGCGGAATATTGCCAAACTCGCTTAAGGATTCCGCGGAAATTTGCCCGTTGCTTTGCAACTCGGCCAAGGCGCGCTTCAGAGCGATCTTTTCGCGCAGATCGTCCTGATCTCCGATGCTCATGATCGCAAGGCGGTTCTCGATAAGATCGCTAACAACCTCAATGCTGGTATGTGAAAGTAACATTGTCATCTCCATCAAATACACTTTGTAAAAAATGCTCCTCTAATACCTCCATTATTTATCTAAAATGTTAAATATCGGTGAATTTGTCAGAAAATATTGCATGAATTCAGTGTGTTAGAGTCGGCTCTTTTGTGCGGTGCACTTTGAATCATTAGGGGAATCCGGTTGGCAGCCTTACTGCGGCGTTAAGGATAAAGGGAAAGATGGATCCCCGCCGACGCAGAAGGGAATACCCCACCCACCCGCCGCCGCTTCGCGGCGGCACCCTCCCCCAATGGCGGAGAGGGAAAAGTAAGAAAACCAAATCGGATTCCGCATAAGTTTTCTTTCGCTACGCGAAGAGAAAACTTTGCGGAATGACAGTTGCTTTTAACGGCGGGGATGGAGTCAATAAAAACACTCTCCGGGAAAAGCCTAACCGATGACCCCTCCCCTAACCCCTCCCTCAAGGGGAGGGGAATTAGAGGGGTTAATTTATTTGCCCTTGTGATGGTCGGTGCCGATCAGCATATACATCGCAGGCACAACAAAGAGCGTAAAGAGCGTGCCGACCGAGAGGCCCGTCGCGATGACGAGCCCCATGTTGAAGCGCGCCATGGCTCCCGCGCCCGAAGCCGCAATGAGCGGAATGACACCTAAGACCATCGCGCCCGTCGTCATCAAGATCGGTCGAAGGCGTATCGCCGCCGCTTCGCAAATGGCTTCGCGCTTGCTATGTCCCGCCTTTTGCAGGTTGTTCGCAAATTCTGTGATAAGGATGCCGTGTTTGCTGATAAGCCCCATGAGCGTTACAAGGCCGACCTGCGTGTAGATGTTAATGCTCGCCTTGCCGACGCCTCCAAGACCAACGATCTGGAATAAATACGAGACGGCTTTGGGCATCATTTGAAGCGCGCCTGCATCCGTGCTGTCGAGGCAAATAAAGAAAAGCGCGCCAGCAATCGACAAGGGAATCGTAATCAGAATAATCAAAGGATCGCGGAAAGATTCAAACTGCGCGGCCAAAGCCAAAAAGACGATGATGATGGAGAACAGAAATATCATCGCAAAACCGCTCGATTCGGACACAAACTGGCGGGACTGTCCCGCGTAATCGATGTCGTAGCCTTGGGGTAAGCTGCGCTTGGCAATGTCCGTCAGCGTTTTAAGCGCTTCGCCCTGCGAAACGCCCGGAAACATGACGCCGGAAACGGTCGCGGAGTTAACCTGCTGGAAGTGGTTGCGCGACTGGGGAATTGTTTTCAGTTCAATATGCGCGAGCGTCGAAAGAACCACCGGCTTACCGGATGCCGTGCGGATATAGTAATTGTTGAGTTGCTGCGTCGTCAAACGCGAGGCTTGCGCAACCTGAGGGATGACTTTGTAAGAGCGGCCATCCATCGAGAAATAATTGACGTAGCCGCCGCCGAGCATCGCCGACAACGCGTTGCCGACATCGGTCATCGTGAGCCCTAAAAGCGCCGCCTTGTCTCGATCGATAACGACCGTCGCTTGCGGCAAGTCGATCTTGAGATCGGTATCGGAGAAAATCAAAACGCCGCTTTTCCGAACCTCATCCATGTACGCTTCAACGACGGCGTTCATGCGATCCAGCGATTGGGTCGATTTGATGACGATCTGCACGGGCAATCCGTGAGCGCCCGGCAGAGACGGCGGCTGAAACACGGCGGCGCGTATGCCTGCGATGTTGTTTATATCCTTTTGCACGATCGGTTGAATATCGTTGGTCGTGCGGGTTCTTTCGTCCCACGGCTTAAGCGCCACGCCAGCAAACGCAAATCCCGGCATGTTGACTTGGAAAACGTGGTCGGATTCGGGATAGGAGGATAAAATATCGTACGCCTTCATGTCGTACACCCAGCGCTGTTCCAGCGTCGCATTGGGAGCCGAGGAAAATATATTGATGATGACGCCCTGGTCTTCCTGCGGCGCCAGTTCCGTACGCGCGGAGGAATAAAGAAAGTAGATGCTGCCGAGAATAAGAGCGACAAAAAGCATCGTTACCGGCATATAATTCAAGCTGGAGTCGAGAAGACGCTGATATTTATTGTGAAGCCGATCAAACGCCTTGTCGAGATAGACCACCAGATGCCGTTCCCATCCCCGATTTTCGGGATCGTGCGGCTTGAAAAGCTTGCTGCACATCATCGGGCTGAGCGTCAATGCGACAACGGCAGAAATCGTCACCGCGCCGACGAGCGTGAAGGCAAATTCGGTGAACAAGGCTCCCGTTAAACCGCTTTGAAACCCGATGGGCACATAAACGGCAATCAGAACAATCGTCATCGCGATAATAGGCCCGCCCAATTCCCGCGCGGCCAGAATGGATGCATCAAACGGGGATTTACCTTCTTCCAAGTGCCGGTTGACGTTTTCGACGACAATAATCGCGTCGTCCACCACGAGGCCGATGGCGAGCACAAGCGCCAAAAGCGTCAGCAAGTTGACGGAAAAACCCATCACCATCATGAAGATAAAGGCGCCCACCAACGACAAAGGAATGGCAATGATCGGGATTAAAACCGAACGCGGCGAGCCCAAAAACATAAAGACGACCACGGCGACGATAAGGACGGCTTCGATCAAGGATTTTTCAACTTCGTCGATCGAGCTCGTCACAAACTTCGTCGAGTCGTACAAAATCTCGGCATGGATGCCTTGGGGCAATTGCGCCTTAATGTCGGGGAAAACCTCGCGGACACGATCGATGACTTCCAACAGATTTGCACTGGGCGCCACCTGAACGCCGATAAAGACGGCGCTCTTGCCGTCAAACGCAACGCGCGCTTCATAATTATCGGCGCCAAGCGTGACGTTGGCGACGTCTTCAAGCCGCACTATTGCGCCGTTGCTTTGCTTGATAACCAGTTTGCGAAATTCATCAAGCGACTTGATGTCCGTCGAGGCATTCAGGTCGACCTGAACCATTTGCCCTTTGGTACTACCAAGGGCGGAAATGTAGTTGTTGGCCGCCAACGCCGCGTTGATATCTGTTGCCGTAAGGTTGTAAGCCGCAAGTTTTTGCGGGTCGAGCCACGCACGTAACGCAAAATTTTGCGCGCCTAAAACTTCGGCCGTCTGAACGCCTTCCACCGATTGCAGCTTCGGCTGCACGACACGCATAAGGTAATCGGTGATATTGTTTTGAGCCAAAACATCGCTGTTAAAGCCGATATACATAGCGTCGATTGTTTCCCCGATTTCAATTTTGAGAACGGGTTCTTGGGCTTCTCGTGGCAACTGATTGCGCACGGACGTAATTTTGGAAGTAATTTCCGTCAGGGCTTTGTTGGCGTCGTGATTGAGGCGCAAATTGACGGAGATCGTGCTGACTCCGCTGTTGCTCGTCGACGTCATATAGTCGATGCCGTTGGCCTGCGCGATGGCGTTTTCGAGTGGCGTCGTGATAAACCCGGCGACCGTATCGGCGTCCGCGCCGTAATAGGTGGTGGTAACTTCAACGACGGCGTTTTCCGTTCTCGGATACTGCAGGATCGGCAACGAAAAGAGCGCTCTGAGCCCGATGACGAGGATCATCAGACTGACGACTGTGGCCAAGACCGGGCGACGGATGAAAAGGTCGGTAAAATTCATGTTGTTTAAGCGCTACTCTATTTATCTTCCGGTTTCGGGTTTTCGTCATATTTGGGTTGAATTTCGTTGTTGATGACGAGCGGCGTGCCGTTACGCAGCTTCAACTGACCGGAGGTTACGACTTCATCGCCTTCTTTGATGCCGGAGGTGACGGCAACCTGATCGCCGCGCATGGCGCCTAACTTCACAAAGGTTTGTATCGCCACCGTTTCGCCTTTGTCGTTCTTGGATGCAATATAAACCGTATCACCGTAGGGGTTATATGTGATCGCCGTCGTCGGCAACGTGAGTTGCTTTTTCGGCTCGGCAATCGTCACGGAGATGTGCGCGAACATGCCGGGAAGAAGTTTTTGATCGGGATTCTTGAACGTCGCCCGTATTTGAATATTGCGCGTCGATTCATCTATTTTCGAGTTGAGGGCCGAGACTTCTCCCTCAAAAACACTTTCGGGCAAGGCGTCCGCGCGCAGAGAGACTTTCTGCCCGACGGAAAGCTGCGGGATGTCTTTTTCCGGCACGTTGAAATCGACGTAAATCGGTTCAAGCTGCTGCAAGGTCACAACGACCGTTCCCGCGTTTAAGAATTGCCCAAGGTCGATCTGACGGATGCCAAGGCGGCCTTTGAACGGCGCGCGGATCGATTTTTTATCGACTATTGCCTTCTGCGCATCGACCTGCGCCTTGGCGCTGTTCAATGCCGCTGTATCGCTATCGACGGTTGCCTGGCTGACGGCGTTTCCTTTGAGCTGCTTCAAGTCGCGATCAAGCGTGATTTGCGCCAAATTCGCCGCCGCTTCCAACGCGTGAAGCTGCGCCACGGCATCGGCATCGCGCAGGCGAACCAAGACCGCATCCGCTTCGACATCCGCGCCGGAGTCAAACGACAGCTCTTCGACAATGCCCGAGACTTCGGACGACAAATCCGCGCCATTGATGGCGCGCAAAGAGCCGACCGCTGTGAGTTCCTGCTGCCAATTTTCCATCGGAGCTTTTATCGTTGAGACTGTTTGCGCTTCAACGGGCATTGCCGACAGGTACTGTTTCGCACCCATCGCCATCATGTATTTGAAGCCGATCATTCCGCCAATAATTACGGCCACGGCGACGAGCATAATAATCATGCGCTTAATCATTTAGAACCATCCTCATAACTTGGCTTTAGTATACGTCCATTATCCGCACTGACTTTTATACCGCGATTCCACCAGCCGCCGCCAAGCGCCGTCAAGAGCGCCGCCGTATCGGCATAGCGTTGCGCCTGCGCCTGTATCGCTCCGGCTTTGGCCTGCTGCGCGGCTTGTTTCGCCGCCAGAAGCTCGGCAATGCCGACGGCTCCGGCGTCAAATTGCGATTGAACAAGAGCTTGATTGTCAAAGGCCGCTTTTTCGGCATCGCGCCGCGCGTTCAGGCTTTCGGCGTCGGATTGCAGGGCGTGAAGCGTATCCGCCACGTTCTGAAACGCCGCCAAAACCGTTTTGCGGTATTGCGCCGCCGCCGCATCGTAAGAAGCGCGCGCGGATTCTTCTTTATTCGCGAGTGCTCCCGCGTCGAACAACGTGTCCGCCGCGCTGGCGCCGAAGCTCCAGAGGCCGTAGCCGGGCGTCAGCAATTTGCTGAACGTTCTGGCCATCGAACCCAGATTTGCGGAAAGCGTGATGTTCGGCAGGCGCGCCGCCTGAGCGATGCCGATGGCGGCGCTGGCGGCATGGAGATTTTCTTCCGCCGCGCAGACATCCGGGCGCTGCTGAACCAGCTTGGAAGGCAACGAGAGCGGCACGTATTTCGGCAGCGTGATATCCGCAAGCTTGAATTCCGCGTCGGGTTGTTTTTCGGGCATTTGTCCGACCAATGCCGACAAGGCATGACGCGTCACGACCAATTGGTGCTCAAGCGGCGGCAGGTTGGCTTTGGCTGCGGCCAGCGCCGATTGCTGCGCGGCGACGGCCCCCTTTGCCACTGCGCCGGAGGTAAAGCGCAAATTATATACCTCCAGAACTTTTTCCTGAGCCGCGACGATTTCGCGCGCCGCCGTGATCTGTTCGCGCAGGTTCGCTTCGGCAATCGCCAAGGTCACGACGTTCGACGTTAAAGACAGATAGGCCGCTTCTTTTTGAAAGCGCGCCGCTTCTACCTCGGCCTGCAAGGCCTCCACCGTGCGTCGCGTCCCGCCCCAGAGATCAAAATTGTACGAAACGCCTACCGAAGCGGTGTGCAATGTATATATGGACTTGGCTCCGCCCGCGCCGGCTTTTGATGTTTCCTGACGCTCTGAGGAGAACGAACCGCCGACAACGGGGAAGAAGGCCGCGCTGCCTGCCGAAAGATTGCTTTCCGCCGCTCTTAGCGTCGCTTCCGCAGAAGCCAGATCAGGATTGTATGTGATGGCCTGCATCACGAGCTTGTTCAAATTATCGGAATGGAAAAGCGACCACCATTCGGCGGGAATATCCGTGTTGTGCACGATGTACTGCGCGCCATCGGCCGTCATATACGGCGTCATCTTATAATCATATGACGAAACGTCCGGTTCTCCCGGAGGCGTAAAGTCGGGCCCCGCCGCACAACCTGCAAAAAGCAGGGCGGTTATGGCCACTATCGAGGCATTAGAAAGAGAATAAGCGCAGCGCATGGGTCAAATACATTGCATGAATCATACCGCTTTACAAGATTACCGTGGCGACTTATACATTCAACAGTGTATGTAAGTAAAGGGCTAAGAATCCAAAGAGAATAATAAGATAAGGGAACCCCTCACCTGCAAAATCTAAGGGCTTGTTTAATCGCAAGCCCAAGATTTTGCTTCCTCTCCCTCAAGGGGAGAGAGAAGTATTATTACAGCATCGCGATCGGAGTTTAAGAAGAAAACCAATGGCTAGACGGACAAAAGAAGACGCGGAAAAGACCCGCGGGCGCATTATCGACGCGGCGGAAAAGATTTTCTATGCCCACGGCGTGACGCGCTCGTCGCTCGAACAAATCGCCGAAGAAGCGGGGGTCACGCGCGGCGCCGTTTATTGGCACTTCAAGGATAAGGCCGAGCTTTTTCACGCCATGGCGCAGCGCATTTTTTTGCCCCATGAGGATCTGCTAGAAAAAATGGCGGCGCGGCCTTCGGCCACTCCCCTTCTCGATTTAAAGAACGCTTGCATTCACGCTCTTAAAATGATGTCAAAAGATAAAAGGCGGCGTGAAGTCGTGACTATTTTGTTTTTGAGATGCGAATACGTCGAGGAAATGCTGGATATCATTAAGCGCCGGAACGTCAGTAAAAATAAAATGCTTGTTCTGTCGGAAAAACTTTTTTTGCATGCCAGAGAACTAAAAATGCTTGCACCTTGCTGGACGCCGCGCCAAGCTGCGGTAGCGATGGAAGCTTTAATCGTGGGGCTGATTCTCGGCTGGCTGGAACAGCCGAAGAAGATCGGTCTTGTGACCATCGGAGCATCCTGCGTCGAAGCCTTTTTTAATTCCTTGCAAGCACATGGCCCTTCAAAAGATTGACTTCTTTCCTCCCATCATTGCGCATCGCGGCGCGCCGTTGCGCGCGCCCGAGAACACCATCGAATCTTTTGTTTGCGCGCGCGACGCCGGCGCAAAGTGGATCGAAACCGACGTGACGCTGACCTCGGACGGCATTCCCGTCCTGATGCACGACGAAACGCTCGACCGCACGACGAACGGACACGGCCCCATCGCGGAGATGACTTGGGAAAAAATTCAGCAGCTCGACGCCGGAAGCTGGTTTTCGCCCGCCTTTGCCGGAACGCGCGTTACGTCCCTGACGGAACTGATGGCTTTTTGCACGTCTTCGCGCATGCGGCTTGTTCTGGAATTGAAGCCTAGCCCCGGTCGCACACAGGCGACCGTTATGGTCACGTTGATCGAAGCCTGCAAGCTTTGGCCGGAAAACGCACCGCCGCCTATGGTCGGAAGTTTCGATGTCGATGCGTTGATGATTTCCGCCCAACTGCGCCCCGATTGGCCGCGCGGCTTGTTTTTGGAAAAATGGCGGGACGATTGGATCGAGACCGCTTTTTTAACGCAGGCTTCGACCGTCACCATGCGGGACGATATGCTGACGCCCGAAAGGCTGCCTTTGATCAAGAATTCGCCCTTCCCTCTTCTTGCCTATACGATCAACGACAAGGCGCGCATGAAAGAGCTGCTAAAAAACGGTATTAAGGCTGTTTTTTCCGATAATGCCACGGGGCTTTTAAACAATTGAAATCCTTCTTGATAAAAGCCCGTCTGTTCTGCTATTGGCTTGCCCCTACCCCTCTTACAGGGCTTGCGGCCGTGGCGAAACTGGTAGACGCGCCAGCTTGAGGTGCTGGTGAGAGAAATCTCTTGGAAGTTCAAATCTTCTCGGCCGCACCAGTCTTCGCGAACGAAGTGAGTGAAGACTGTCCGGCATAGCTCTCTTGAGCGAAGCCGGACTGGTTGACGTTCGCTACGGCTCGGCGAACCAATTCAAACACACAACGCACAAAAAAGCTCCGCGCTCCCCGCCTTCCGCCTACGCCAAAGGCTTCGGCGGACAGGTCGCGGGGATGACGGTGGTTTTGTATTGGAAAGCGCCTCTCTTGCTGAACTCCCCCCTCCCTAACCCTCCCCGCGAGGGGGAGGGGAAGTCGATGATAAATTCCCTAACCCGTTCAGAATCCCCGTTTTTCCTGTTTTCTTGACAGAAACGGAATCTTGTCCTTATGTACGGAACCCATTTCTGAAGAAATGGAAGGTCACCCTTTCCCGATACTTGGGTGGCGAGTCCCTGATACCGGCATCCGGTTCAGGTTCGTTCGGTCGCGATTGCGCCGGGCACTTGAGTCAAGTTCACTTTCAACTTTTAGCGAGTAGGTCTTATGAAACTGTCTGTTAAAGGCAAACAAATCGATGTTGGCGACGCTTTACGCGAGCATGTTAGATTTCATCTTGAGGAAGTCATTGGCAAATATTTTGGCGATAACTTCGACGCCAACGTAACCTTTTCCCGCGACGCTCACTTGTTTTGCGCCGACATTATGGTGCACGGCGAGCATGGCGAGGTTTTGCAGAGCAGCGCCAGTTCCAGCGAGCCCTACCCCGCATTCGATGCCGCCGTCGCCCGGCTTTCGGGACGCCTGCGCCGCCATAAGACAAAGTTGACGCAACACCACCACGAAGTTCATCGCGAAAAGATCGAGTCAATGCTCGCCAGCTCTTTCGTTTTGCATGGCGACGAAAAAGACGATGACAAAGAAGTCGGCGATAATCCCGCGATCATCGCCGAAATGACGACGCCCGTGGAAACGTTGACGGTCGGCGAAGCCGTCATGCGCCTTGATTTGGGCGACTTGCCTGCTTTGATGTTCCGCAATCGCGGCCACGGCGGCTTGAATATGATTTATCGCCGGTCTGACGGCAATATCGGTTGGGTCAATCCCGCCGAAACCGTCAAGCCTGCCCGAACAGCTTGACGTAACAACGAGGGTGTCATGGGACAGAAATTGACGATGCGCGACCTCGTTTCTCCAAGCACCATAGACGCGGCCTTAACCGCGGATACCAAGAAAGATGTGCTTCAAAGCCTCGCCGCCTCCGCCGCTTTGCTTCTGAGCAACGACAAGTTTGCGGTGTTCGACGTTCTGTGGGAACGCGAAAGATTGGGAACGACCGGCGTCGGCCACGGCATCGCCATTCCCCACGCGCGCGTGCCCGGACTTAAGAAAGTCTTCGGGTTTTTTGCCAGATTGAAAAGCCCGATTAGTTTTGAATCCATTGACGAGAAGCCCGTCGATCTTGTTTTTCTGCTTCTGTCGCCCGAAGACGCCGGAGCCGATCATTTACAGGCTCTCGCCACCGTTTCGCGCCAGCTGCGCGATCCCGTTCTGTGCGAGATGTTGCGCAAAGCCAAAGACGCCAGCGCCATCTTCCGGATTTTGACCGAAAGCAAAGAAGCTCAGGCGGCTTAGGTTAAATTAACCAAATTTTGAATTTGCTTTTACTTTCGCGGGAAAGGTTATACCTTTTTGCCAATCATTTATGCGCGTTTATTGTGCCTGTCTTTGTTTTACGAGGGAGCTTTTGAAATGGAAAATTTTGCGCCTTTGAATATTGTTGAAGAATTCGCTCGCGATCCTTCGATGGGAGAAATCTTTTCGGAGCTTTACAAAAGCGGGACCTTCTCCATCAATGACGTCACGCCTGAAACGGAGCAGGCCGCATATGATTCCGTCGTTGCCGCGCAGGCGAAGTTCGAACAGGGTATTGTTAATGGTCTAAAAAGCGGCGAAATCGTTTTGGCCATAGCCGTCGTCCATACGGGAGGTCCCTGCAATCCTCTTTCTTACAAGAACAATAACCGGACGCCCATTCTTGAGGCTATTTTGGAAAACGGCGGCGTTGTTGCTTGCGTTTATCAGAACAAAAATGAGCTGGGCAAGCCCTCAAGAATGAAGGAAAAGGATTACGCTGCCGCCACTGAACGCTATCAAGCGTATTTGAAAAAATATCCGAATCTTCAGGATTATCCCGTTGAAGACGAAAAAAATGAGCTGACACAGGAATTATCGGGCGCCTCGTACTTGGTTAGAACAAAAGAAGGAAAAGAATATTTTTATTCCTTCCAATCTTTCCAAATTCAAACGATCGGGAAGAGCGCCACACCAAGAAAGTGGGCCGTATGGGCGGGGCCAAGCACGTATTTTCCCACTACCCTGGACGCTCTTGATGAAGTTGAGCCAAGAGAATCTATTATCAACTGGTTTTTGGTCTGCGAAACCAGAGCGACGATGCGCCTGATGAGAAACTCCGTTACGCGCGATACTGTCGAGGATTACATCAGACAGAACTTAAGCCCTATCGATCCGCGGCAGATTCATAACACGCACGACCGGTAATTAAGCTCTCATTATTTCTTCGAGCGGCCAGCGGGGACGCGCGCAGACATCGAGTTTGTCGGTTAAGCCCAAGCGGAATCTTTCCAGTCCCGCCCACGCGACCATGACACCGTTGTCGGTGCACAGTTTCGTTGGGGGCGCGGCAAAGGGGACTCCGTTTTCTTCAGCGATGTCTTTGAGGCGCGCGCGCAAGGCTTGATTGGCTGCGACTCCGCCTGCCGCTACGAATGCCGTGACGGGTTGTCCTTCTTCGGCAAGGAGGCCAAAGGCGTGGCGGGCGCGGTCGGCGATACTGTCTGCGATAGCGGCTTGGAGGCTGGCGGCCATGTCGGAGACGTAAGACAAAGGCAAGCTTCCGTTCTCTTGTCTCACACCAACCCCTCCCCTAGCCCCTCCCTCAAGGGGAGGGGAATAAGAGTCGATCAATGTGCGGACAGCAGTTTTAAGACCGGAAAAAGAGAAGTCGCAGCCTTTGCGGCCAAGCATGGGGCGCGGGAGAGAAAAAGCTTTCGAATTTCCCGACTTGGCCGCCTCTTCGACGAGCGGCCCGCCCGGATAGCCAAGGCCGAGCATTTTGGCGCATTTGTCGAAACATTCTCCCACAGCGTCGTCTATCGTGCGTCCCAGCAGACGATAATCGCCGACGCCGCGCACCAAGAGCAACTGGCAATGCCCGCCCGAAGCCAAGAGCAACAGATACGGAAACTCGACGTTATGCGTGAGGCGCGCCGTCAGAGCATGCGCTTCGAGGTGATTGACCGAGATAAAAGGAAGCTTGCGCACGGCGGAGATGGCTTTGCCCATCATCGAGCCGACCATCACGCCGCCGATAAGCCCCGGCCCCGTCGTCGCGGCGATGGCCGTGATGTCATCAAGGGTGGCGTTGGCGTCTTTGAGAGCCTGTGCGAGAACATCGTCGATAACATCCAGATGCGCGCGCGCCGCCACTTCGGGCACGACGCCGCCGTACGGCTTGTGCGCCGCGAGCTGCGAGGCGACGACATTTGCGCGGATGTTTTTGTCGGCATCGACGATGCCGACGCCCGTATCGTCGCAACTGGTTTCAAAGCCAAGGATGAGCATTTTTTATGAGTATAGTCGTTTCAAATAATTTCCATACAGCGCGCCGGGGACACAATAAAATGGGCTGAAGGCTCCGTTCCCTATTTTATAGGGCGTTGAAACCCATTTTATTGTGTCCCCAGTGTCCGGGATTCTTTTTCGGATTCGGCCTGCTGGCCAAACGATCAACGAAGGCTTCCGCCGGTTTTGTTAAATAGGCGTCATCGGCACCGACGGCGCTTACAACCGTATCCGTCAGTACATTTAAGATCGCATCCTGAGCATTTCCAAAAAGAATGTTTCTTTTTGAATCTGAGGCGGAAGGGGAAACGCTACTGGATGACACCATGTTCTTTCCTTTCCCAAAATATCAACTATGCCTTTAATACTATGGGGTTATCCTAATCCCAATACTTTGGGCTGCGCAAGATGTGGCCTTAAACAGGGCGGCGGCGAGGTCTTGAATATTTTTCGTTAGCGCCTATCTCTTTGATACGATACCTTAAATGCAGAGGGTATAGTTAATTCTTTCTTCCCCTTTTCTTTTGGATTCAAACAAAGAAAATGGGATGCCCGCCTTCGCGGGCATGACGGCGGTGTTGGGTTCTTTGCTTCTAACAAACTCTTGAGGTTATATTTTGCTGTCAAGAAATCTCGAACGCTCCCTTCATCGCGCATTGGCACTCGCCAACCAGCGCAGGCATGAATATGCCACGCTCGAACATTTATTGCTTTCCCTCATGGACGATGCGGATGCCGTCGCAGTGCTTCGCGCCTGCAGCGTCGATCTGGAGCAATTGCGTTCCGACCTTATCAAACATATCGATACGGAACTCGCCGATCTTGTCGTCGACACTTACGAGGAAGACGCAAAACCCACAGCCAGCTTCCAGCGCGTTTTGCAGCGCGCCGTCATTCATGTGCAATCCGCCGGCCGTGAAGAAGTGACCGGCGCGAACGTCATCGTGTCCCTCTTCTCGGAACGCGAAAGCCATGCCGTATTTTTTCTGCAAGGACAGAATATGTCGCGCTTCGACGCCGTGAACTATATTTCTCACGGCATTACTAAATCCGATGGAGCGCGAACCGAGAGCGAAGGCGACGAGGAAGATGTTTTCGACAAAAAAGACGGGCAGAAAAAGACCAGCGCGCTTGAAAGCTATTGCGTAAATTTGAACGTAAAGGCTCAGGCGGGCGAAATCGATCCGTTGATCGGGCGGGCGGACGAGATTGACCGCACGATACAAATTTTGTGCCGCCGCCAGAAAAATAATCCGCTTTACGTCGGCGAGCCGGGCGTCGGCAAGACTGCCCTGGCCGAAGGGCTGGCGCGGCGCATCGTCAAAAGCGAAGTGCCGGACGCCCTGCGCGAGGCGACGGTCTTTGCGCTCGATATGGGTTTGCTGCTTGCGGGAACGCGGTATCGCGGCGATTTCGAAGAACGCGTCAAAGCCGTCTTGAAGGAACTGAAGGCTATTCCCCATTCGATTTTGTTTATCGATGAAATTCACACCGTCATCGGCGCGGGCGCGACGTCGTCGGGCGCCATGGACGCGTCGAACCTTTTGAAGCCCGCTTTGGCTAACGGGTCTTTGCGCTGCATCGGGTCGACGACTTATAAAGAATACCGCAATCATTTCGAAAAAGACCACGCGCTGGCGCGGCGCTTTCAGAAAATCGACATCAACGAGCCTTCCGTCGAGGATGCGATCAAGATTTTGACGGGGTTGAAGCCCGTTTACGAAGAGCATCACAAACTGAAGTTCACCGACGACGCCATTCGCGCCGCCGTCGAGCTTTCCGCCCGCTATATCAACGACCGCAAGCTGCCGGACAAGGCGATTGACGTTATCGACGAGGCGGGCGCCTCGCAGATGCTCGTGCCTCTTGAACAGCGCAAAGCCGTTCTGGGCGTCGAGGAAATGGAAGCCATTGTTGCGAAGCTCGCCCGCGTGCCGCCGAAAACCGTCGGCGCGGACGACCGCGAAGCTTTGCGCAATCTGGATCGCGATTTAAAGACGCTTGTGTTCGGGCAGGACGACGCCATCGGCGCTTTGGTCTCCGCCATTAAATTGGCGCGCGCCGGATTGCGCGAGCCGGAGAAGCCCATCGGATGTTATTTGTTTTCGGGCCCCACGGGCGTCGGCAAAACCGAAGTGGCGCGGCAGATGGCGGCGAGCCTTGGCGTCGAATTGAAACGCTTCGATATGTCCGAATATATGGAAAAGCACAGTTTGTCGCGCCTTATCGGCGCTCCGCCCGGATACGTCGGGTTCGATCAAGGCGGGCTTTTGACGGACGCCGTCGATCAGCAACCTCATTGCGTGCTCTTGCTCGACGAAATCGAAAAGGCGCATCCCGATTTGTTCAACCTCTTGCTGCAGGTGATGGATCACGGCGCTTTGACCGATCACAACGGCAAGGTCGTCAATTTCCGCAATGTCATTTTGATTATGACGACCAACGCCGGTTCCGCCGACATGGCGAAGTCTCCCATGGGCTTTTTGCGCGAACAGCGCATCGACGACGATACGTCCGCCATCGAAAAGCTTTTCACGCCGGAGTTCCGCAATCGCCTGGACGCCGTCGTTTCCTTTAAGCCTTTATCGCATGAAACCGTCGAACGCATTGTCGAGAAGTTTATTCTTCAACTTGAAGGCCAATTGGGCGAGCGCGGCGTCACGATTGAATTGGCTCCTGCCGCCCGCACATGGCTTGCGCGAAAGGGTTTCGACCCCTTATACGGAGCGAGGCCGTTAGGCCGCATCATTCAGGAATACGTCAAGAAACCGCTGGCCGAAGAGCTTCTGTTCGGCGCTTTGCAAAAAGGCGGCGCCGTGACTGTGGGATTGGATGCGGCGGCGAACAAACTGACGTTCGAGGTTCACGCGGCTGCGCAGGCGCCGAAGGCGGCAGGCGAACCAAAAGAAAATGAGACGGTGAAGGGGTAGGCGAACCCGTTTTTAACCATAAATGAAAGTATTTTTTCTTGTCCTTCTGTGCCATAGTTTCCCACATTAGAAAGATTTTCTTTGAGCGGGAAGATTTAAAATGACGGCACATATTTTAGACATCCCTAGCCTCTCGCCGACCCAGCTTGCCGATGCTTACGCCTTCACTTTTTGGCGGATCAGCCAAGCCAATCCCGGCGATTTCGGTCGCAACGCCCTACCCAGCGTTGGCTGTGGGACATGTACGGAAGATTACCGCAGCAAAGAAACGGCGGTTGCTCTCACGATTAACGGCAGGCTTGGAATTTCAGGGGTTCTTGGAAAAGCATCCGATACCGCATATATTTATATCGCATCGGGTGTTTATTCAGACAGGGAATCTCTTTCGCTGATTCATTTTCAGGAAGATGTAAAAATATCTTTTTTGGGGCCGAGCCGAAGGAAAGATATAGTTCACACTTCTATTTGGGTCGAAAATACGGCTCCGCAAACTTACACTTTACATGAA
This sequence comes from Bdellovibrionales bacterium, assembly GCA_041649025.1. GTDB lineage: Bacteria > Pseudomonadota > Alphaproteobacteria > UBA9219 > UBA9219 > CAIXLI01. The sequence continues at coordinate 24,562 of JBAZNY010000005.1, forward strand.
TACATAAGCGGCTCGGAAAACACGCCGCCTGAAAAAGAGGAAATGACCGTTACAGTCGAGCTCTGCGAGGAAATCGCGCCTGTTGCGCGCCAACATCTCACAGCCCGCTTGATGAAGGCTTTCAGGGTTCCTGAGAATAAGAAATAAGCCCCGACGTTTGGGCGGGCGCAGCGAAATCCGACGGCGAACAAAAAGAAGATGTGACGGTGAAGGGGTAGGCTAACCTCTCGCCTGCAGGCGCTTGATGACCGGCTGCGCGAAGGCCGGCAGAAACGTCCATATCAAGTTTGCCGCGACGATGACGGCAATCGTCCTTTCGTCGAAATAAAGGACGGCAAGGCCTGTCCCCAATAGCCCGTTGTTGAAGGCCGAAGAAACGCCGTAGGCGATGCGGTCTTGCCGCGACGCTCTTATAGAAAAACTTAAAAACATTGCGAGCGCATAGAATCCGGCTGCAATAAAGAGCGGGAGGATCAGGTCCTGCGGATTAACGAGGAAATAATCGCGGGTTTTCGACATCGCTACGAAAACCATCAGGCTGACAAGGACAACCGAAGTAAAACGACCATGAGATTGGCTGTAGTTTTTCAGGAACTCCCTGTCGCGCAAAAGCAGGTAGAGGCCGCCCGGCAAAAGGATGCAGAGGCTTAGTGTCTTTAGCATCGCCAGAGCGGGCACGGCGATGGTTTGATGCTGAAGGGCTCCTATCGTTGCGGGAATAAGAAAGATGCTCGCAAGGCTGGAGATGATGGTTATGGCAAGCGTCAAGGCGACGTTGCCTTTATAGATGCCGGAGAAGGCCGCCGCAGACGTTGCGGCAGGGCAGAGTGCAAGCAATAAAACGCCCAAGGCGAACGTCGGCGCAAATTCTCGGCACGCCGCCCACAACAGAACCGGAAGGACGGCATAACGCAAAAGGCAATAAACCACGGGCTTGACGGAAAACACGCCGCGCAAAGGCTCCGTGATCTTGAAACAGGACAGAAACATCAAGATTGCCAGCGTGGCGATGATTGTTTCGTCGGGTATCCACGCGCCGTAGGGAAAGGCTAATCCCGCAAAACAAAAAATAACCGTGGAAAGACCAAGGTTGTTTTCAACAAACTGCGTGATTTTTTCCATGTGCTTGTTTTCAGGAAACGAAGAAGATGACGATTATCAGAGAATCAATATGATAAATGGGAAAAAGCAGAAAAAGAAAACAAAAGTTTTCAATCTGGATACCGGCTTTCGCCGGTATGACGGAGAAGAAAGAAAACAAATCGGATTCCGGATAACCGCGCATTTGCAATTGCAAAAGCGCGTTTTGCGGAATGACAAAAAAAGAAAATGGGATGCCCGCCTTCGCGGGCATGACGGTAGTGTTTGAATTAGATTATTGTTTTAGACCTTTATATCGAGCAGGGCTTTGTGCATTTTCGCTTGTGATTTAATCACGGCGGCGTTCGCGGCGACATCGACGGTCGCGATCTGTACATTTACCAAGTCTTCGGCGAGATTTTTTCCCGTTAACGAACCGTTAGCTATGTTGCTCGCCGACTGTGTCGCGCGGGACACGGCGGCGTTGATGCCATTTATCGCTATAGAAAACGTATCGAACATATCGGTATTGCTCGCCTTTTTGGTTTTCGAACCCTATCAGATTAGCACGTTAGGATTAACAATCTATCAACAAACACCAATGAAACGTGAAGTTTTTGGCTCGTTTTTCTTCGAAAATAATGAGTCGAATTAACCTCAGATTCAATATTCGACCGTAAAGTGGACTTATCGAAAGCAAGAAAAGCGAATCACTTCTGGGGTAGGTTATCATGTTTCAGAATTACGAGATCAACAGCGCGATAGGATCCACGGACGAGACCTTGGAAAGATTGGTCGCCATGACCAACCAGACCAACCTCGTCGCTCTGGATAAGACAATCGCAGCTATCCGCCGCTCTCCGGCCAGCTATGCAGCCGCTGCAGCCCGCGCCGGTAGCATTGGCGAACGTATCGTCCGCGCAGCCCATGAAGTCGGCATGACCCTTCCTATTGAAATGCGCGCCAGCACGGAAGAGGCGGTGCAAGCTCTCGGATAAGTTTTTAGTTTCTCCTTAGAGAATGAGGGCCCGATCAGGATGATCGGGCTCTTTTTTTAACCAAGAGCATTAGCCGGTTAGATAGAACAGCGTACGAAGAAGCCCCCTCACCTGCAAAAACTATGGACTTACTTCGTAAGCCCAAGTTTTTGCTTCCTCTCCCCCGATGGGGGAGAGGGAAGATAAAGAGCGGTTTTTGATTCCTTCTGAGCGGAAAAAGGTCTAAATCAGAGGCATGAAGCTTTCGTTCCTTGACCGCTTTCTGACACTTTGGATTTTTCTGGCTATGGCCGGAGGCGTCGCCGTTGGGTCGTTGTTTTCGGGCGTGCCCGCCTTTTTGGACAGTTTGGCCGTCGGATCGACGAACATCCCCATCGCCATCGGCCTTATCCTTATGATGTTTCCGCCTTTGGCGCGCGTCAGGTACGAGGAGCTTCCTCTCGTATTCAAAGACTGGAGGATTTTATTGCTTTCGCTCGTGCAGAACTGGGTCGTGGGCCCGTTCCTGATGTTCAGCCTCGCCGTTTTCTTCCTGCATGACACCCCTGAATACATGACGGGACTTATTATCATCGGCCTCGCGCGATGCATCGCCATGGTCATTGTTTGGAACAAACTGGCCGAAGGCGACACTCAATACGCCGCCGCGCTTGTCGCGTTTAACAGCGTTTTCCAACTTTTGTTCTTCAGTGTCTATGCGTGGTTTTTTCTTGCCGTCCTGCCGCCCATGGTCGGGCTTGAAGGACAAGTCGTTGATGTCAGCTTCCGCACGATTGCCGAAAGCGTTTTCATTTATCTCGGTATTCCGTTTTTCGGCGGTTATTGGGCGCGCAAGATTTTGCTTAAATCCAAAGGGAAGGATTGGTACGAGAACACTTTTCTGCACACCATCAACCCCATCACCCTTATCGCGCTTCTGTTTACCATTGTTGCCATGTTCTCATTGAAGGGAGACATGGTGATGAAGCTGCCGATGGACGTTTTGCGCATTGCCCTTCCGCTCGCGATTTACTTCGTCGTGATGTTTTTTGTCAGCTTCGTCATGGGAAAGCTTATCGGCGCGTCTTACGGCAAGACGGCTGCCGCTTCGTTCACTGCCGCCAGCAATAACTTCGAACTTGCAATCGCCGTCGCCATTGCGGCTTTCGGGCTTGCCTCGCCCGTCGCGTTTGCCGCCGTTATCGGCCCCTTGGTCGAAGTGCCGGTGTTGATCGGCTTGGTCAACGTTTCCTTGCGGCTCAGAAAAATGATGTTTTCTTCCGTGCAGGCATCATGAAGCTTCCGACCTCGCGCATAACCGCCTTTCTGAACAAGCCCGATCCTGCCGTTCGGGTTATTCTGGTTTATGGCCCCGATGCGGGGTTGGTGCGCGAACGCGCCAATCATTTGGCGAAATGGGCTGTGCGCGATCCGAACGATCCGTTTTGCTCGGTCACTCTCCCCTCCTCGGCTTTTGCAGGAAATCCCGCGAGGCTTCACGACGAGATGGCTTCCGTCGCCTTCGGCGGCGGAAGGAGGCTCGTGCGCGTTCAGAACACCGAAGAAAATTTCGGCCTTACGCTGGCGGCGCTTCTATCCGACATGCCGGCGGGCGATAATCTGCTTCTGATCGAAGCGGGCGATTTGGAGAAAAAATCAAAAATACGGAAACTGTGCGAGGACGAGGCTTCCGTCGCCTGCGCCCTTCCCTGCTATGTCGAAGACCTGGCCGCGCGGCAGCGCACCATCACCGAAATTCTGACGTCCGAAAATATCCGCGCCCCGCGCGAGGTCGTGGCGACGCTGGCCGAGATTATGCCTCCGGATCGTATAGCCATGCGCAGCGAATTGGAAAAGTTCGCGCTCTACATCGGCAAGAACAACACCGCGACGATTAACGACGTTCATGCCTCGGTGCAGGATGCGGGCGCGGCTGAATTGGACGCTCTTGTTTTTGCCGTCGGCGCGGGGGAAACAAAGCGAGTCGTACAATTGATCGATCATTTATACGCCGAGCAAACGTCGCCCGTCGCCTTGCTGCGCGCCGCGCAACGGCATTTTGTGCGCCTTCAATGGGCGCGCGCCGAAATGGACAAGGGCGTGGCTGCAACCGATGCCGTTAAACGCCTTCAGCCTCCCGTTTTCTGGAAATTTGAGAGTGCAATGACGTCACAACTGCGCCGCTGGTCTCGCGGGAAAACGGAACAAGCTTTGCGCCGCCTTTTTGACGCCGAGTCCGCCCTTAAGCGCACGGGAACTCCCGACACTGCTTTGTGCGCGCAAACGCTATTGGGACTAGCGGCCTAATTGGAAAGAAATATATGAAAAACGTTGCTGTTTTCGATTTCGACAACACCCTCATCAAGGGCGACTCTTTATGGCCTTTTTTGGTTTTTTCCTGCGGCAGAATTCCGACTTGTGTCGCTATTGTTGAAGCGTTGGCGTGGTCTGCTTTCAAGTGCGCACAAAAGAGGCCGCCTGACGGGATTCGGACTTTTGTTAAAGATTTTCTTCTCCGCCGCCTTTTGAAAGGCAGACGACGCGACGATTTGAAAGAGGCCGCCCAAAAAACCCGCGTGTGGAGAAAGCTCAACGAGCCCATCGTCAACAAGTTGTGCGAACATCACGACAAGGGCGATGTGATCGTTATCGCGTCGGGAAGCCTTGATCTCTATTTGGTCGAAATGCTGCGCGATATTCCGCACGACGCCCTGATTTGCACGAATGTAGGAGTCGAGGGCGGCATCGTGACGGGCGAGATGACGGACGGGAACTGCGTGCGGCAACACAAGGCTGCGCGCGTGAAAGAATGGATCGACACGCATGGGCCGTTTGGCGACAGTTTCGGGTACGGCAATGCGCCGCACGACTTGCCGATGCTGGAGCTGATGCGGCACAAGGTGGTTGTGGGATAGGCTTAACGTGTTTTTGCTTAATGCGTATCGACGGAAATGAGGCGGATGCCCGCCTCTTGAAGCTTCGTCAGGCCAATCTCGATGCTTTCTTTCCATTTGGCTTTGAGCTTCGCGTAACGGCGCTGGGAGTCCATCGGAACGTACACTTCGGCGATTTTGAGTTCGGCGATGAGCCCCGCGCACACGGCGCAGGGTTCAAGCGTCACATAGAGTTTGCTTCCTGCGACCTTTTTGCCTTTGCGCAAGGCTTGCATCAAAACCAATTGTTCCGCGCAATTGATCCAGAGCGATCGTTCGCCGTCTTTATACCTCTCAACGCGGCGGCAATCGACACCGGAGGCAAACCTGTTGGCAGAGGCTGCGATCTCGCGCCCTTTAGCATCAACCAAAACTGCGCCGACGCGCACCGCGGGATGCGGGCTTCCGCCTTTGCTGACGGGCTGTTTTGAAACGGCCTCGGCACGCTCAAGCCAACGGCGATGCTCGGCTCCCGCATCGTGCGCGCGGGAAAATGGTTTTTTCTTAAGCATAGGGTTTCCTTTACGGACTTTTATATCGCTGTTTCTTTATTATTAGGTTAAAATTTTAGCAGCGCCCCCTTCGTTAATAAACCAAATCGGATTCCGCATAAACGCGCATTTTGTTAAGAACAAAAAGCGCGTTTTGCGGAATGACGAAGAATGTTTAGTTGCCAAAAATTCAGGATTTGGTTGCTTCTCATTCTTATGTTAAATAACCGCATGGCAAAAACAGACACAAAGTCAGATTCTATGGGTGATCCTGAAATCTTACGTTCGGCGACGCGCGTTCTGCGCGCGGAGAGCGACGCCTTAAAGGCTTTGGCAGAGTCGCTAAACGGCAACTTTCTTAAAGCCGTCGAGACGATGAGAAACTGCAAAGGCCGCGTTATTGTCGTCGGCATGGGCAAAAGCGGCCATGTCGCGCGTAAGATTGCCGCGACAATGGCCTCGACCGGAACGCCTGCGTATTTTGTTCATCCGGGCGAAGCCAGCCACGGCGATATGGGCATGATCGTCGCCGACGATGTCGTGCTCGCGTTATCCAATTCCGGCGAAGTCTCCGAGATGACGGATTTGATTCACTATACGCGCCGGTTTTCGATTCCTTTGATCGCCATGACAAGCAACGAGAAGAGCACGCTTGGAACGACCGCCGATATCGCGCTGGTGTTGCCTTGTGCGCCTGAGGCGTGCCCGATTGGAATGGCTCCTACAACATCGACGACGATGATGATGGCGCTGGGCGACGCGTTGGCGGTCGCCTTGATGGAGATTGAGGGCTTTACGGCGGAGGATTTCCGCAACTTCCATCCCGGCGGAAAATTGGGCAAAAAGCTTTTGCGCGCGCATGATCTGATGCACAAGGAAAAGGATATGCCTTTGGTTAGCGAAAATGACGCGATGTCGCTCGTTCTTCTTGTCATGACGGAAAAGAGCCTTGGCTGCGCGGGGATAACGGATCCCAAAGGAAAGCTGGTCGGCATCATTACCGACGGCGATTTGCGCCGCCATATGGACAACGATTTGACCCTACGCACGGCGGCGGAAATCATGACTAAGGGGCCTTTAACCGTTACGCCCGCCGTTCTGGCGGCGGAGGTTCTTAAAATTATGAACGAGAAAAAGCGCACACAAATATTTGTCGTTGAAAACGACAAGCCTGTCGGCATTCTGCATATTCATGACTTGCTGCGCGCGGGGATTGCGTAAAAGAAAGAAAACAAATCGGATTCCGCATAAATTTCCTTTCGCCTTTTGGCGAAGAGGAAATTTTGCGGAATGACGGCGTTCTTTTTGCCCTAGATTTTCTCGGCCAGAACGCGCAAGGAAGGCTTGAGGCAGAAAAAGAATTTTCTGACTTTCAGGCCGTGCTTTTCAAAAAGATGCGTGAGGCCGCGCCTTGTAAAATAGGTGATGTGCTCGGGCGGCATGATTTCTTTCCATGTCTCAAGGCGACGAGGGACGGCAAAGTGTCCGGCATCAGGCGTCGTAAGATAGAGAATTCCCCCCGGAGCCAGAAGCGTCGACAGGCTTTTGACGAAGGCGTCGGGATTGGGAACGTGCTCGATCACTTCGCTGGTATAGAGCATATCGACTTTATGCCCCTGTGCTGCATACTCTTCGACCGACGTCGCAGAAAAAAGATAGCCGCCGATAACTTTTTTGTTGTTTTCGATTGCCGCGCCGTCGATGTCGATTCCGCGCGCATCAAGGCCCAGGCGAAGAGCGGCCATAACCGCAAACCCGTAATTGCAGCCGACATCGAGAAACCTGTTTCCCGAAGTCAGCCGGATCATGCGTTTTATCCGACGCAAAGATCGCCGGATTTTTTTGTCCTGTTTGGCGCGGTAGTCCGCCTTGTCCTTGTAGTCCTGATAAAATTTGATCAGGTCTTCGTGGGTTGGAAACGGGGAAATCGTAACAGTTCCGCATTGCGGACAGACGAGGAGATCGAACCCGTCCTTGCATCCTGCTGCTTTGGCGGCATCAAGAGGGTGATGGCAAGCTTTGCAAAATGGGGCGGAGGCGGTTTTCACTTCGGACATTGGATGTTTTTGCGTTAGAAAATTTTTTGAAGGATACATACGTTCGACGGGTTTTCAAAGCATTCCTTCTTGAGGGTTATACGCCAAGCTCCGATCACGATAGCCCTGCGAAGAGCAGGAAAGAGACCCCTCACCTGCAAAATATTACTGTGGTCCTGTGGTTGGGGTTGGGGTTAGGCTTCAGTTTCGGTGAGAACTTTTTTTCTGAATGACATATGTAAAGCTCCCTTTCTTCTGGACAAGACCTTGCATTTTTATCAGATTACGGGAACTTAACTTCGATTCGAAGTTTTCGAGTTTGAAAAAGGGAAATCGGTCGTGACTCCGTCGCCCGAAAGCTGTCCTGCCCTTGTACTGAACGCAGATTATCGTCCGCTCAGCTATCTGCCTCTTTCGCTGTGGTCGTGGCAGGATACCGTCAAGGCCGTCTTTCTGGAGCGCGTCGACATTCTTTCCGAGTACGACCGCATTGTTCGTTCCCCCACCTTTCGCATGAAGCTGCCCAGCGTCATTGCCCTGCGCGAATATGTTTCGCCGTCGCGCTATCCCGCCTTTACGCGATTCAACGTTTTTCTGCGCGACAGTTTTTCCTGCCAATACTGCACGCACCGCAAGCCGACGCCCGAATTGACTTTCGATCACGTCGTTCCCCGCAGCAAAGGCGGGCATACGACGTGGGACAATGTCGTGACGGCCTGCGGCGTGTGCAACACCAAAAAAGGCAACCGTCTGCCCGACCAGTGCGGCATGCATCCGCACCGGATGCCGTGGAGACCCAAAAGCGCCGAGTTGCAGGAAAACGGGCGGGCTTTTCCGCCCAATTACCTGCACGACAGTTGGCGCGACTTTCTGTATTGGGATACGGAATTGGAACAGGGATAAGCCTCGGGGATTTTCTCAAAGCACGAGGGCGGACACCAAGTAACCGGTGCCGTTTCGGAAATACCGCGCGTTATTGCGCTCTCTCGCCTTCGCGCCGTCGGGCATCTCGTTATACAAACGCTGGACTTCTTTCTCCACCTCCGGCGGCACAGCCATCGGCAAAAACTTTGTCATCGTACCGCTCACGTCTCCCATGATATAGACGCGCCCGTCGATAGTGACGAAATCCTCTAAATTTATTTCTTTTGCTTCATTATTTTTTGGTGCTTCGAACATAAAAAACTCCTTTCGTGATAAGAGCCAATAAAACTTACTCTTCCGCCCTTTTTTGATCAATGGCGGCGACTGGCTAGGGGTCTTTCCCCTATTGGGAAAAATATCCCCCATTTCGACCCCCGATTCGCAAAAACCAATTAATATTCAACGGCTTATTTATGGCACGAGGCTTGCTTAGATAAGGCGGGGAGAAGTCATGATCGAAATCGGCGCTGTTGCCTCGGAATACACCAATCTAACCACACGCTCGCTTGAGGCGCAAAAGAGCGCGTCAAACGATGCCGACGTTTCGATGAGCTTTGAAGACTTCATCGACATGATCAATCCGCTTCAGCATATTCCGATTATCAGCTCCATCTACCGCGCGATTGCGGGCGAGGATATCAATCCCGTTTCGCGCATTGCAGGCGATGCTCTATACGGCGGCGTCATGGGTCTCGCTTCCGCAGGGCTTAGCGCCCTTGGCGCCATCGGCGACGAAATGTATGCGGCCAACAATGACGGAAAATCGGCTTCGGAAACTCTCGTCGCCACGCTGTTCGATACGGGTACGGATAAAAACATTCAACTTGCCGAGGCTTCGCCCCCTGCTTCTGTTCCGGCAGAGGTTGCTACTGCTTCTCTGGTACAACAAGCCGCTTCCGTAAAACCGGACGTTCCCCAAACGACTCTGGCGGCGGCAGAGTCAAAATTGATGGCTCTGGCTTCCGTCGATGCTCCCGCAAGCAAAGGCTTTCCGGTGGCTTCCTCAAAATTGGCCTTCGGCGGCGTTATGGATCCTTCTCTCGCCGCGCAAAATCAATCTGTGGCGCTGGCGATGGCCGGACAAAACGAAGTCCTTCAGGCGCAGCGCACGTTGCGCAATAATCGCTTTGCCGTAGCGACACCTGCTTTACCCGCGACGCCTGCTGCGACAACGACAGAGGCTATCCCCACAGTCAAGGCCGAGCCGGAAACGACGGCGGCCATGCAAAAGCTGTTGGATGAATTGCAGGCCATGAAGGCCATCAATCAATATCAAAATGCCGCGCAAAATATGCCTTTGGCTGGCGAAAACGTGAATGTTGTCAATTAATCACACGGTTACTGCACGAAAGTAATAACGGGAGCCTTGGCTCTAAAATCGGTATGTTATAGAATGCCTTTTCAGCGAGGCGTTATTTATTACCAAGTAATTTTCAGAGGAGATGCTTTTGGAATACTCCGTTGGCGGCATCGAATTTGATTATGTTCGCGAAGAAACCGTATTCCCCAGCGAGCAAGTTATTACTGCGGCCATGTTTCCGCGGCCCCCCTCCGATGTCCGAGCAAAACGCGGCATTGTCCTTGGTTCTGGAATTGCGAGTCTGCCCGTTCTTCGCTCGTCTATGGATCTTCTAGAAAGAGGATTAGTCGAGGGCATCACCATCTGTGGCGGCGCTGTGATCAACTCACTTCCCGAAACGCCTCTTTTTGCAAAAGCTCTTGCCCCCACCCTCAAAAGGATAGGCTTTTCGATGCCTAGAAACGGGGAAACCGAAGCCGACTATATGGTTCGCTATCTAAAAACAACCAGGGGTGCCGGGGCTTACGATTACGAGGTCGAAAACACATCAACAAATACCGGCGAAACTTTTCGAAAGCTGGCTGCCATGGAAACTTTCCAGAGAGCGAAAAGCGTGAACATTGTCGGCCTGTTGCCTACCCGGGCGCTAATGACTTTGCGTCAGGTTGAAGAAGATCTCCATCTTTCGCCGAAGATCGTTGCCATGACGAATGTCATTCCTCTGGAGGGCGTTACCAGAGACAACTGGATGAACAGCGACATTTCCCGTTTCTTTGTCCTGAGCGAATTTCTCAAGATCGATCCTTCAAGCAAAGGAAATTATTTCGGACAAGGATTATGCAAGAATGTCTATTTGGAAGGCGAGCTCAATTTAGCCGACGGCCTGCCACACTGGCCCACGAAACTGGTCGAATCGGCCCCTTTGTATACTGCTGAAGCATGATTTGAAATATTTCTTGACCTCGGCCTCTTGTGACAGGACATTTGCAGGGCTAGATTATTCGCTGCTTTATTATGATAAACACTAACCCCGCCCCTAACCCCTCCCGCAAGGGGAGGGGAACTCGTGTGGGATTGCGGGAAATGTTGTTTCTATTGTGAGCTCATGTCCAAGACTTTTACGCTTCAAGAAATCGCCGAGGCCGTTGAGGGAAAACTCATCGGCAACGGAAAGGTGCGCATCTCGCGCCTTGCGCATCCCGCCGACGTCAGAAGCGCCGAAGATTTGGCGATGGCGATGGATGCCAAGCTTCTGCCCTTGCTGAAAGACAGCAAGGCCGTTGCCGCCATGGTTGTCGGGGACGAAAAAGACAGCGCCTTTATCGCATCCAGAATTATTGTCGCGCGTCCCCGCGTCGCGATGGCCAGAGTGACGGCTTTGTTTGCCGAGCCTGTGCTTGTCAAAAAAGGCATTCACAAAACCGCCGTCATCGAAGACGGCGCCAAGATCGGCGCTAATCCTGCTATCGGCGCGCAAGTTTACGTCGGCGCGAACGCCGTCATCGGCGACAACGCCGTTGTGCATCCGCAGGTTTATATCGGCGAGGGCGCAACCGTCGGTCATGGTGCCCTTATCTATGCCGGAGCAAAAATCGGCGCAGGCACACAGATCGGCGATCGCGCCCTCATTCATTTCAACGCCAGCCTTGGCGCGGACGGATTTAGTTTTGTCACGCCCCAGGCCGGAAGCGTCGAAACCGCCAAAGCGAGCGGCAGCGGTAATGTAACCGCCTCGAACACTTCCCTTATCCGCATTTCGTCGCTTGCCCCCGTCATCATCGGAGACGACGTCGAGATCGGAGCCAACACTTCCATCGACAAGGGAACCATCGTGTCGACCCGCGTCGGGAACGGAACCAAGATCGATAACCAAGTGCAGATCGGACACAACGTGCAGATCGGCGATAACTGTATGATCTGCGGCCGCGTCGGCATTGCGGGCAGCGCCGTTATCGGAAACCGCGTCGTCCTCGGCGGCGCGGTGGGGGTCGCCGATCACGTCACTATCGGCGACGACGCCATCGCCATGGCCATGAGCGGCATTCCCGGAAACGTTCAACCGCGTACGATTGTGGGCGGCCTTCCGGCCGTTCCCCGTGAAAAATGGATGGAACGCCTTCTTTACGTCGGGCGCTTGAAGCAATTTTTCAAGAAAGTCGAAGGGTTAACGGAGCGCGTTGGAAAGCTTGAGAAAAACCAGAAATCCGATTAGCCGTCTTGGCAAAGGCACATGAGATCGTTGTACAATTGCTTTTTATGCGGAGAAAGCCTATAAACCGCATTCCTTTTTTGGAGGTAAAAATGACCGGATTGAACGAAGAAGACCTGAAGAAAAACGTGAAGGACAAGGACACTTGGTTCCGCTTCCCTTATTTGGTTGTGTTCGCTGTCGCTTTTTACCTGACCATCCCGCTGACCTTTGCCATCTTGGTGTTTCAATTCCTCGCCAAGCTTTTCAGCGGCTCGGCTTTTGCGGGCCTGAGCGAGTTCGGCTCCAATCTCGCCACATATCAGGCGCAGCTGACGCGGTATTTAACGTTCGCCTCGGATGAAAAGCCGTTTCCGTTTGGTCCGTTCCCGTCTAAGCAGTAATTTTGTTTTAGGCTGTTTTTAAATCGGCGGGGTTTCCCGAAAGGATAATTGCGTGAAAAATTTTTATATCACGACGCCTATTTATTACGTCAACGATGTTCCTCATATCGGACACGCTTATACCTCTTTAGCCTGCGACGTTCTGGCGCGGTTCAAGCGCTTGGACGGTTTTGACGTCATGTTTTTGTCCGGCACCGACGAACACGGGCAGAAAATTGCCAAGGCTGCCGCTGTCGCGGGTGTCGATCCGCAGGCTTTTACGGATAAGGTTTCGCAAAAATTCCGCGATCTTTTGAAGGCGATGAACATCTCGAATGACGACTTTGTTCGCACAACCGAGGAGCGCCATATCAAGGCCTGTCAGGCTTTGTGGAACGAGCTTTTGAAACGCGGCGAATTGTATCTGGGCAAATATTCCGGCTGGTATGCCGTTCGCGACGAAGCCTATTACGGCGAAGATGAACTTAAAGACGGCTCCAATGGCAAGAAAATCGCGCCTTCCGGCGCGGAATGCGAATGGGTCGAGGAGCCAAGCTATTTCTTTAAGCTTTCGGCATGGGGCGACCGTCTTCTGAAATTTTATGATGAAAATCCGGATTTCATCGGACCTGCGGCACGACGCAATGAGGTTATCAACTTCGTTAAATCAGGCATGCGCGATTTATCGGTTTCGCGTACAGCTATCACGTGGGGTGTTCCCGTTCCGAACGAGCCTAAGCACGTCATGTATGTGTGGCTCGACGCTTTGACAAATTATCTGACGGCTGTTGGGTATCCCGATACACAGGCAGGTTTGTATAAAAAATTCTGGCCCGCGTCTTTGCATATGATGGCTAAAGATATTCTGCGTTTTCATACTGTATATTGGCCGGCTTTTCTGATGGCGGCGGGATTGGAGCCGCCCCAACGCATTTTTGCCCATGGTTGGTGGACGAACGAGGGACAAAAAATTTCGAAGTCGATAGGGAACGTTATCGATCCTTACGACTTGATGAATACGTTCGGGCTCGACCAAACGCGTTATTTCCTGATGCGTGAGGTTCCGTTCGGCAATGACGGCGATTTCTCGCGCTCAGCTTTAATCCGCCGCATCAACAGCGATCTGGCAAACGGCATCGGAAATCTGGCGCAGCGCTCGTTGTCGCAAATCGCGAAGAATTGCGGCAGCGCTGTTCCTCAACATGGGGACTTTTTAGATGCCGACAAGGGATTGCTAAGCGCGGCGCGAAACGGATTGGTTCTCGTCCGGCAGGAAATGGACGTTCAGGCTTTCCACAAAGCGCTTGATCACATTTGGGCGATCATCGGCCAAGCCGACCGCTATGTCGACGAACAGGCGCCTTGGGCTCTCAAGAAAACCGATACGGCGCGCATGGAAACGGTTCTGTATGTGCTGGCGGAGGCGCTGCGGTATATCGGAATTTTATTGCAGCCCTTCATGCCGCAATCAGCAGGAAAATTGCTCGATCAGCTGGCGGTTCCGGAAAATGCGCGCGATTTTGCGCATCTGACCGACGCTTATGCCCTGAAGTCCGGCACAGCCTTACCCGCGCCGCAGGGATTGTTTCCGCGTTTTGTCGAAGAAAAAGATGAATCCCCGCCTTCGCGGGGATGACGCCAAGAAAAAGGGCGGCCTCACGCGAAAGCGTTACTTCTTCTCGTCGGCAGCGACCGTCATTTTGACGATCTTTGTCGGATCGGAAACTTCGCCGTTGTTGGTGGACGAGCCTTTCTTGATCTTATCGACAAAATCCATGCCGGTTACGACTTGACCCCAGACTGTATATTGTCCGTTCAGGAAAGACGCATCGTCAAAGCAGATGAAGAACTGGCTGTCGCCGCTGTCCGGCGAGGCCGCGCGCGCCATCGATACCGTTCCGCGCACGTGGGGTTCGGACGAAAATTCGGCTTTCAGCTTCTTGCCGGATCCTCCCGTGCCGTTGCCCTGCGGGTCGCCCGTTTGAGCCATAAAACCCGGAATGACGCGATGGAATAAAAGGCCATCGTAAAACCCCTGACGCGTAAGTTCCTTTATCCGCGCAACGTGGCCGGGCGCAAGATCGGGGCGGAGCTGGATAACAACGCGCCCTGCGGGCAGATCCAGATAAATCGTGTTTTCAAGATCAAGCGCGGACGTCGCAGATGCGGACATGGAAAAAACCCCGAGTGTGAGAGACAAAAAAATGGCAAGAAGCCTGACAAAACGGATAGACATGGGCGTTACCAAAGAAAGTTGGTTCTGATGAGAATTTGGAATATAAACAGGATTACCGAGAGAAACAATGAACAAAAACAAAGTACTTCTGTTGGACAGAGACGGCGTCATTAACGCCGATACCGGCTATATAGGCTTGGTAAAGGATTTCTCGTTTCTGCCCGGCGTGTTTCCTTTTCTGCGCGCCGCGCGGGATTTCGGCTATCGCTTTGCCGTCACGACGAATCAGGCCGGCGTCGCCTACAGCTATTATTCAGAGGCAGATTTCCGTCATCTGACCGACTATATGCTTTCTGAATTGCGGAAAGAGGGTATCGAGGTCGAGCTTGTCCTTGCTTGCTTCGAACACGTCAAAAGCAAAAACCCCGATCTCGCCAGACAGAGCTTCTGGCGCAAACCTCGGCCCGGCATGGTTCTCGAAGCCATTCATCGTCTTTCCATCGACCCTGCACGATCGGCGTTTCTCGGAAACGAAATTAAGGACATGCAGGCCGCCCTTGGCGGCGGCATTCGCCGCTGCATGATTCTGACGCAGGAAAAAATGGAAGTTCCGAAAGGCGTCGATATCGTCAAAAATTACGACGAAGCGCTGACTCTTTTAAAAGCCCCTTAAACTTTGCGTCAAGCTGAGGCGAAAAACGCGATTTTCGAGAACCGCTTTGCCAGCGTACTTTGAGGTACGTGCGTAGCGGAAGCGCAGAGCGCGGCAAGAACACTGATGGCGGTTTAAGACTGCCCGCGCCGCGTTTTGCAGCCCGGCTTCACGCAAAGTCACGGCGCCGTTTGCCTGAACTCGGCAGGAAACGCTATCCCGCCGCCGGAGTCGGTACGAAGGCCGCCGAGATTTTTGAGATAAAAATGGAACGCAATCGACGTGCCGGAGCTGATGTCGGCGCGGCTGGTATTGTCTCGCGATAAGTTTATGCCAAAGGCAAAGCATTCATCGTTATAGGTAAGGGCAAGGCCGGAGGATCGTGGTCCCGGCTGCGGATCAAACGATTGCGTGTGCACGCCGGTAAGCGCCCAATATTTGGCAAATTTCGACGAAAAGCCAAGCGTCATCTGCCTGACCTGATTATATAAATTTGTTGTCGTATCAAGTTGATAGGCTTGGATATAGCGCAAGGAGGGGCGGAAGATCGGCGCTCCCACAGAGAGGGAGGCGTCTTGCCGCTGCGGCGATAAATCGTCCTCAGATAAACGAAATCCGTAGTTGGCGGTAAGCCATTCTGCTGGAGAAAAATCGATGCGTCCGACATAATCCGACGCGTGCCCGCTAATCCCCGACGACGTGACAAGGTTGGAATTTGTCGTAAAGTTGTAGCTTTGGCCGCCAAAAATATCTATACGGGCTCCGTCGTCCCCTGTGATCATATTGCGCACGCCATAGGTTGCGCGGCTACCGCCTTCTATCAGATCACTGCCCGTATAGCGATTCGGAGAAAACAGGTTGGTTTCATCAAATTCGACATCGAAGCTGTCTTCAAGCGGTTGCTTGGCGATCGTGCGAACGGTCGGCGCAAGCGTTATCGCAGCGATCGGTTCTAAAAGGTGCTGGTATCCGTCGCCGCTGCGCCCCATGGGATAGCGCACAACGGCGTTGGCCTGCTCGAATTGCCGCGTGAAAGAAGCGCGGTCATAAACATTCGCTTTATTCGACGCAACCACATTGTCCGCCCAATAGCTATCTGCACGAACCAACCCCGATATCGTCGCTTCAAGTCCTATATCCGAAATAAATTGCCTCTCCCATCCGGCTTTAAGCGATAGGCGCCGCGTATCCGGCCCTTGCTGCACAAGCGTTTTTCCGCCCTTGCTGCGCGAGGTCACAAGCGTATTGCCGTCGAGCGACCAGCGGCCGCCCCACGTTTCTTTCGGATCGCCCAATGCGCTGAAGGACACGGACGGAAGAACAACGGGCTCCGACGTGTTGGAACCGGCGCGCAAATTTTGAAAATAATAAGAATTCACGACGGTGTAATTTCGCCCGAAAAACCCTTCCGCATAGGCACGGCTTGTCGTCTGATCGATGGAAGAAATCGCATAGCGGGGCAAATAGCTTTTATCCGACACATATTGGATATCCGTTCCCCCGCGCCAGTCGTCATTAAAATTGGCAAGAAACGTTCCAAATAAATGGCCGCGCCATTGTTGGCCTTTATCTATGCCGGCATCGTTGATGAGTTTTGCTTTGGTAATGGAGCCTTCAACCTTCAGATCACTTTTATTAAAGCGTTGTCTGTACTGGACATCCAGTTGAAGCTTGTCTTTCGTGCTGAAGGTCGGCGTGACCGTCATGTCTTTATTCGGCGCGATATCAAAATAATACGGTATCTTGATGAATTCGCCGATGTTCGGCGAAATGCCCGGCAACGGAGAGAGAAAGCCTTGCAAGCGTTTAACCGTCGGATCCGGCGCCGACATATAGGGCGTATAGACAACGGGAACTCCGGCAAAATTTATTGTCACGTCGTGGTAATAGACTTTGTGCCGAACGCTATCGTGCGTAACCGTATCGGCTTCCAGTTGCCATAAAGGCTCTTTATCCGGGTTTTCGCGGCAGATATTGCAAGCCGTATAGAGCGCGTGTTCCGCTACGGTGTAGCGTTCATTGTAACGCTGCCCTGTTTTGGCTGCTATGCGCGAGTTGTCGGGAAATAGGATACCGATGTTTCGGGCAAACGCCTGCTTCATGTCGCCGGTAATTTCCTGATGCTGGGAAAATTGGACATCGCCTGTCGGCGTTAAAAGCGCGACATTTCCGTCCGCCGTCAGGATGCCCGTCGTCTGGTTGTAGGAAACCTTATCGGCATGAAGGATGTAATCGTTGTAGACCACTTCGACCTGACCCAAAGCCGTCACAATTCCGGTTTCGCTATCGGAATGCATCTGCTTGGCCGAGATCAGCGTTTCTCCGGGGTGTTCTTGTTTGGGATTGGCAGATTCAGAAAGAGAATTGAAAGAAGCTGTTTCAAGAACAGGCGTCGGTTCGACTCTTTCCGTAGAAGAAATCGAAGACATCTCCGAGCTCGGTACTGGCCCGACATACCCCAGCGGCGGCATCGACGGTATTTCGGCTCGCGACACCGGACCGACGTAGCCAAGCGGTGGCATGGCCAAACACGGCGTCGCCATCGGCAACGCCATAAGACATACCGATGTTTTCGCGAATCGTTTGAGAAGGAGCCCTAAATCCATAGGGCTAAGAATTGCCAGAGGCGGCTTGTTCGGGCAAGAAAATATTATGTTTCTAGGGCTTGGACTTAACACTAGCGGGCGAACGACGCAAAAAAGCGGGCAGATCGTCATCAAAACGCATGGCTTCCTTGGGCTGCGGGGAAGACTCGGCCTTGCGCACCACAGGCTGTGCCGAGTGAGAAGAAGGAAGATGTTCGGGTTTTTTCTCCCTGACATGGCGAGAAACGGGGGGCTTTCCGCGAGCAGGACGTCGATCATGCGGTTTTTCGTTGCGGCGATGCCGATGACGATCTGTTTCTTCTTTGGGTTCGCCCAGGCCTGTAATGACTTCGCGATCGATCTTTAATTTGATCAGATGCTCAATGGCTGCGATTTGCTTCATGTCGTCCGGCGTCACAAGCGTATAGGCCGTGCCGGTCAATCCCGCGCGCGCCGTGCGACCGATGCGGTGGACGTAATCTTCGGCATTAAAAGGCACGTCGAAGTTGAACACGTGGCTGACGGCATCGATATCGAGACCGCGCGCCGCGACATCGCTGCACACCAGAAGAGCGATTTCGTTATGGCGAAATTTATCGAGCGTCGCCGTGCGTTCGGATTGCTCCATATCGCCGTGCAAGGCTCCTGCGTTAAAGCCGTGCTTGACGAGAGATTTGTGCAGCAAGGCGACGTCTCTTTTCCGGTTGCAGAAAATAAACGCGTTTCTGACGTTGTCCTTTTTGAGCAGCATCCGAAGCGCTTCGCGTTTAAGCCAATCGTTGCGGGACTCGAGCATGGCAAATACCTGCTTCACGTTTTCGCCCGTGCTGGCAGGCGGAGAAACCGTCACTGTTTTGGGATTGCTGAGAAAGCGGTCGGCAAGTTTGCGGATTTCTGGCGGCATCGTCGCCGAGAAAAACAGCGTTTGCTTCAAGGGAGGCAACAATCCCGCAATGCGTTCGACATCGGGAATAAAGCCCATGTCCAACATGCGGTCGGCTTCGTCGATGACGAAAATCTTGATGTCGGCAAGCATGATCTTGCCGCGTTCGAAGAGATCGAGCATGCGGCCCGGCGTCGCGATAAGAACATCCACGCTGCTGTCGAGCGCACGGACTTGTTCGACCATCGTCTCGCCGCCGATGAGGAGCGCCATCGAGAGTTTGTGGTATTTGCCGTACTTCTCAAAATTTTCCGCGACCTGCGCTGCAAGTTCGCGCGTCGGTTCCAGAATAAGCGAACGCGGCATACGCGCCCTCGCGCGGCCAGCGCCCAAAATTTCAAGCATCGGCAAAACAAAGCCTGCTGTTTTTCCCGTTCCTGTTTGAGCGCAGCCTAAAAGATCGCGCCCCTGTAAAACGTAAGGGATGGCTTTTTCCTGAATGGGGGTCGGGGTCGTATAACCGACATCCTGAATAGCCTTGAGGATGTCTGCGCTCAGCCCTAAATCGGCAAATGTCGTCACTGTCTTCTTAATCTCGTCCGTTTGTTTCAGGCAGCTTGTAGCAGAAATGCGCCTTGAATTGCAATAAATGCTTAAATCTTGGCATAAATCTCGATTTTTTTGGAAAATCAGGTAGTCTATCGGTTGAATTTCACCTTTATTATAAAGGACGACCTTTATGTCCACGCCTCAAACCTCCCCGCTGCGCTTTTGGCTTCTGGCTCTTGCGGCGTTTGCCGCTCTTTTATGGATTTTCAATCCGGTTCTCTTCCCGTTTCTGGCGGGGTTGGCCATTGCCTATTTTCTTGAGCCTGTCGTTTCGGGTTTAGAAAAACGGGGCATCCGGCGTTGGGCGGGGTCTCTCATTGTTTTGTCTTTATTTCTTTTCGTCGTCGCGTCGGTATTTATTCTGATATGGCCGATGATCAGCACTCAGGTCAGCGCTCTGATATCTGCGCTCCCCGAATATGTAAAACAAATCCGCGAACAATATTTGCCTTGGGTGCAGAACTGGTTGTCGCGTTTCTCGCCAGAAGACATGGAGAAAATCCGCAACGCCGCAACACAATCGACCGGCGAGGCCGTTGGGCTTGTCGGCCGAACCGTTCAGGGCATTCTTAGCGGCGGCTCGGCTTTGATTGACACCGTTGCCTTGTCAATTCTGACTCCTGTCACGGCGTTTTACGTTTTGCGCGACTGGAGATCGATGACAAAAGCCATCGACCAGCTCATCCCGCGCGCTCACTACGATGTCATCCGCGAGCAAATGTCGGAAATCAACACCACGTTGTCCGGTTTTTTGCGCGGACAAGCCATTGTGTGTCTTGTTTTGGGGGTTTTCTACAGCCTCGGATTGGCGTTAAACGGGCTTCAATATGGAGCAACCGTAGGCATTGTCGCGGGTATTCTGACAATTATTCCTTATGTTGGAACCATCTTCGGCTGGGTCACGAGCGTCGTTTTGGCCAGCGTACAATTTGAAGGTGACTGGCTGCGTATTGGGTTGGTCTTTTCGGTTTTTGCCGTTGGCCAGTTTCTGGAAGGCTATGTACTGACACCGCGTCTTGTCGGCAAGCGCGTGGGGCTTCATCCCGTCTGGATATTCTTTGCCTTGATCGCGGGAATAAAATTGATGGGCTTTACGGGCGCTCTTATTGCCGTACCACTTGCAGCAGTGATCGGCGTTCTGGTGCGCTTTGGCGCGCGCGTTTATAAATCCAGCTCCATGTACAAATGACGATGCGCCAACTTCCCCTTCCTCTTCCTCACGACGCGGCGATGAGCGCAGACGATTTTCTTGTCACGCCCTGCAACAAGGATGCTGCCGCGTGGATCGAAAACTGGCCCGCGTGGCCGACGCACGGCTTGATTCTGACGGGGCTGGCCGGAAGCGGCAAAACTCATTTACTGAATCTGTGGTGCGACAAAAGCAAGGGTCGGCGCTTGACCGAACGCGCGTTGCTTGAGGAAGATATCCCTGCCCTGACCGAAACGACGACCTCGCTTGCCATCGACAACGCCGATGTTCTGGCGGGACAGGGCAAAACCGAGGAAAAGCTTTTTCATCTTTATAACCACCTGAAGGAAGTGAAGGGGTTTTTGCTTTTGACGATGACGCGCGGCGTCGGGCAAGCGGGGTTTGTTTTGCCCGACCTCAGATCGCGTTTATTAACACTTCCCGCCGCGGCGCTGCTTCCGCCCGACGATACGCTTCTTGAAGCCTTGATTATAAAGCAATTTCGCGACCGGCAGGTAACGCTGGACGTCGGCGTCGTCGCTTATCTTGCGCCCCGCATCCCAAGAGATGCCGCAGGAATTCGGGACTTTGTCGACCATCTTGACCTTGCGGCTTTAGCCGAAGGGCGTAAAATTACTGTCGCTTTGGCGCGAAAGATTTTGGAGAATCCCGTTGACTGATCATCCTTCAATCCGCGTCGCCCTTGCGCTCGGCTCTAACCTCGGCGACCGGCTCGACTCGTTGCGGAAAGCCATTAAGGCTATGGCTTCCTGCGTCAAAGTCGAAGGTTGTTCTCCGGTTTATGAAACGGCTGCCGCCTATATCACCGATCAGCCCGTTTTTTTGAACGCCGTCGTTACTGGCACGACGACATTAGAGCCCCTGCCTTTACTCTGGGCTCTTAAAAATATCGAGAGAGAAATCGGCCGCACGCCAACTTTCAGGTTTGGCCCACGCGTTATTGATATCGATATTATTTATTATGACGATCAGGTTTTGGAAATTCCGGAACTCACCCTCCCCCACCCGCGCATGCAGGAGCGTGATTTTGTGCTAAAGCCCCTTAGCGACGTTGCGCCAGAATGGAAACACTCGAAGTACGGGAAAACCGCAACCGAATTATTGTCGTCTTTACCCGCTAATACCATGACGTGTTTAGGGTCGCTTCTTCCATGAACATTCCTTCCGTGATGGGCATTATCAACGTGACGCCGGATTCTTTTTCCGGCGACGGCGTGTTGTCGGATTCCGATTATGTCGCCCGCGCCGTTGCGCAGGCGGAAGCCATGGCCGTGGACGGCGCGGATATCCTCGATATCGGGGGAGAAAGCTCGCGCCCAGGGGCGGCTGCCGTTTCCGTTAATGAAGAAATCCGCCGCGTCATTCCGGTTATTACCGAAATAAAAAAGAAGCTTTATTCGACGCGGATTGCCGTGGATACCGTCAAGGCCGAGGTCGCGGAAAAAGCCCTGCAAGCGGGCGCTGCAATCATCAACGATATTTCGGGTCTGGCAAACGACGCGCGCATGGGAAAAGTTGCGGCGCGTTACGGAGCGCAGGTCGTTTTGATGCACAATCGCGCGAAGGCGGATTCCGTCAGCCACGACGATAAAATCGGCGGACAGTACGATGCCCCGTCTTATGAAGATGTCGTGGCTGATGTTATACGCGATCTTAAGACGCGTATCGATATCGCGCTTGAAGCGGGCATTGCGAGGAATAAAATCATTCTCGATCCCGGAATTGGTTTCGGAAAAACGCCGGAGCAAAATCTTGCCC
Source organism: Bdellovibrionales bacterium (assembly GCA_041649025.1). Classification (GTDB taxonomy): domain Bacteria; phylum Pseudomonadota; class Alphaproteobacteria; order UBA9219; family UBA9219; genus CAIXLI01. The sequence goes on from JBAZNY010000005.1 coordinate 46,747, forward strand.
TTATCGCGCAACTCGGAAAAATTAAGGCGCTGGGGTTTCCCGTTCTTATCGGCCCTTCGCGAAAATCTTTTATCGGCCACGCTTTAGGAGCCTCCGTCGAAGAACGGCTTGAGGGAACGGCGGCTTGCGTTACCGTTTCCGTTTTGCAGGGCGCAAATATTATACGCGTCCATGACGTAAAATTCATGGCACGGGTCGTGAAAATGGCGGCGGCGCTGAGGGACGCAGGGCATTGATTGTATAGGGAAACTAATAAGGGTTAGGCGCTTAAGAATATTATTTGCTACAAGAGTTTTCGTATATTCATAATATTTTTCGGGATTTTATTATGAGCTTATTTATTTGCCCAAGCTATCGCACCGCAGGCACTTATTTACCCGCTTTGCTCGCGAAAGACTATTCGACATACATGACCGATGTCGACGACACGCTGTATCATCCCCTGACCGGCGTTCACGGACGAATTAAAAAAAACATTCTTGTTGATTCAAAAACATGGAGTGCGTGGCCTTCGGTCAGCAAGGAATTGGCGAAAAGACTCCGCACCAGCGGCCTGACGGCGCTGAAGGATCATAACTGGACGCTCCCGCTGATCGTCGATCATCTTCGGCAACAAGAACCGGAAAATCTGATGCCCTATCTGAGGCGCATTTATGCCGTCGAGTATTCCGCAATCCCGCCGCAGCCCGCTTTCGTCAAAGCCGTCGATACGTTGCATGATAACGGTAAACGCTTGGTTTTTTATTCCTATGGCTTTCGCGAGCATATCTTGAACGCTCAACGACAGATCGGTTTTTCTCCCGATACTTTTGGCGAAAACGATATTATAGACATGTTAAAATCCGACAGAAATCCTCAGCTTCTTTCGACTTACAATATTCCAAAAAACAACGCGTCAGAACTGTTCAGCAAATCGAAAGCTGCAGGCATTGCGAGAGCTGCCGAGGTTCTCGGGCTTAATTCTACCGAAGGTATTGCCCTTGCTGATGATAATTTGGGTTACCTTGCCAACGCTTTCGATATGTTGAAAATTTTTATCGCAAAGCGAAAAGAGGATATCGCGGCGTCGATTGACGAGAGAATTTGGGATTTTGCCATTTGGAGCGACGAAAAAGATATGTTGGGACGTTCTTATTCTCCCATTGGCGTCCTCTTAGAAAAAGTCGCCGCCCACTTGCCAAAACAGAAATTGACTCACGATCTTTTGCTCTGAGCACCAAAAAAAGTTTATAATCTGTTAATGTTTTGGCTCATACTTTGTATTACCTACCTTGTATTGCCTAAACCCTCGCGCTTTGTCATAACAGGCTTTCTTAAAAGCCCTGAGTCGGCTTTCGTTCACGGAGATTGGATTTGTTAGAAGAATTTGGTGTTTTGTACCGTGGCCTGATTTTGGGATTGGTTATTGCCGCTCCCGTCGGCCCTGTGGGATTGTTGTGCATCCGGCGCACTTTGCAAAAAGGCATGATTAACGGAATGTCCACGGGCTTCGGCTCTGCCGTTGCTGACGCTCTTTTTGGCTCTCTTGCCGTGCTCGGCGTCAGCGCTATTTTAGGCTTTATTCATCAGTACGAAGCGTCAATCCGCATTATCGGCGGACTTATTGTTTTGGCTACGGCGTGGCATACGTGGTTTGATCACCCCAAGCCTGCACACGAACCGGAATTCGTTAACAAAGTTCTGGACGCGTCTCATGAAAAAGGACGGGGAAGAATTATTTGGGGGGCTTTGCGCGCGGCGTTAAGCGGGTTTGCTATCACGTTGACCAATCCCTTGACCCTTTTCGGCACCCTCGCCGTCGTGGCGACGTTCGGCGCCGTGACACAAAAATTAGAAGCGGGCGTTTTGATCAGCGGCATTCTTGCCGGATCAGCATTGTGGTGGTTTATGCTGTCAGGCGGCGTCGGCCTTTTGCGTCATCATTTTACCGAAAGTCGTATCGTCACCGTCAACCGCGTCACAGCCGTAGGCTTGGCCGCGCTGGCCGTATGGGCCTTCTTCAGCGGCGTGCATGGGTATATGCGGTAGAACCGCTTTTCAAAAACCATCAAAGATTGAGCACGTTTTTGGATTTTGTGATCTTATCTTGAGGATACAGCCTCGGATTAATCTTTGGGGCACATATAACAATTTCGGACTCGCTTTTTTCACACCCCTGCAACAGATAAGAAGCCATATCGTATTCTTCCTGTTCGTTGTCCAAAGTTTTGCGGAAACTGGCAAGCGTTTCAGGCGACAGCGTCTTGAAAAGTTCGCCAAGCAATTTTTCCTGTTCCGGTGTCGGCCCTAGGTATTTGTAAAGCCTTTTTGCCAGTTCGGCGCTTCTGCAGGTTTTTTCGCGGACTTCGGGAGAGAGTTTCAAAAGAGTCGCGAGAACAGCGTCCGTTCCAAAATATCTAAAAACCACCCAACCCGAAGGCGAGCCAATCAGGTCGCCTTTTTCTTCATCCTTAAGATCGTTGAAAAATTTTCTGGCTTCCGGACGCCCTTTTGTGGAGTCCAAGTCCATTATCCCGTCCATCAAAATGTTTGGCTCGTTCATCGCCCCCTCCATAATGATTGTTTTTTCAAATGACGCTGCTTAGAATTCTATCGCATAAAAATTGTTCTTGAGCCACCGCTTTTAAGTCCCGCGCAAAAGCGCCTGTAAAACAAAGGGCCGCAGATGACTGCGACCCTTCTTTTGTACTTTGGCTTTGAGTGATCCGGCTTCGCTAAAGCTACGCCGGATAAATATTTTCTAAGGGGTTGCCCGAAGGCAACCCCAAGAAAATATTTAGTAATCCATGTCGCCCATGCCGCCCATTCCACCCATGCCGCCGCCGGCTCCGCCAGCTGCTGCTTTCTTCTCGGGCTTGTCGGCAATCATCGCTTCGGTCGTGATCAAAAGACCCGCAACCGACACGGCGCTTTCAAGCGCAATGCGCACGACCTTGGTTGGGTCGACAATGCCGGCTTTCACCAGATCGCCATACTTATCCATTTGTGCGTCGTAGCCGAAGTTGTTTTCCTTCTGGTCCATTAAGCGACCGACAACGATTGAACCGTCGATGCCCGCATTTTCCGCAATCTGGCGAATGGGGGCTTCAAGCGCCTTGCGGACGATGTCCACGCCGCGGCGTTGATCGTCGTTCGCCAAGCGAACCTTTTCAATCGCGCGGATGGCGTAGAGCAAAGCGGCTCCACCACCGGCAACAATGCCTTCTTCAACCGCAGCGCGGGTCGCATGAATGGCGTCGTCAACGCGATCCTTGCGTTCCTTGACTTCGACTTCCGTCGCGCCGCCGACGCGCAAGACCGCAACGCCGCCCGCCAACTTGGCGAGACGTTCTTGCAGCTTTTCCTTGTCGTAGTCGGACGTAGTTTCTTCGATCTGCGCTCGGATCTGGCTGCAACGGGCTTCGATGTCCTTCTTCTTGCCCGCGCCGTCGATGATCACGCTGTTGTCCTTGTCGATGCGGATTTTCTTGGCCGAGCCAAGCATCTCAAGCGTCACATTTTCAAGCTTGATGCCGAGATCGGCGGAGATGACCTGGCCGTTCGTCAGAATCGCCATGTCTTCGAGCATCGCCTTGCGGCGGTCTCCAAAACCAGGCGCCTTGACGGCTGCAACCTTGAGGCCGCCGCGCAGCTTGTTGACGACGAGCGTCGCCAAGGCTTCGCCTTCGACTTCTTCGGCCACAATCAAAAGAGGCCTTGAAGATTGCACAACCGCTTCAAGAACGGGCAAGAGCGGCTGTAGGCTCGACAGTTTGCTTTCATGGAAGAGGATGTAGGGATTTTCCAACTCGACCACCATCTTCTCGGCGTTGGTGATAAAGTAGGGCGACAGATAGCCGCGATCGAACTGCATGCCTTCGACGATTTCGAGTTCGGTTTCAAGGCCTTTGCTTTCCTCGACGGTGATCGGCGATTCATTACCGACCTTGCCCATCGCGTCTGCGATCTTGTCGCCGATTTCTTTGTCGCCGTTCGCGGAGATGGTTCCGACTTGCGCGATTTCGGCGTTGCTGGAAACCTTCTTGGAACGCGCCTTAAGGTCTTCGATAACAACTTCGACGGCCCTTTCCATGCCGCGCTTCAGATCAAGGGGGTTCATGCCCGCCGCAACGGCCTTGAGGCCTTCGCGTGACAGGGCTTGAGCCAAAACCGTGGCGGTCGTCGTGCCGTCGCCCGCTTTATCGGACGCCTTGGTTGCGACTTCGCGCAACATTTGAGCGCCCATATTTTCCATCTTGTCGGAAAGTTCGATTTCCTTGGCGACTGTTACGCCGTCCTTGGTAATGCGGGGGGCTCCGTAGCTCTTTTCGATCACGACGTTGCGACCTTTGGGGCCCAACGTCACCTTGACGGAATTGGCGAGCACATCGAGGCCGCGCAGCAGCTTTTCGCGAGCGTCTGCGCCGAAGAGGACTTGTTTAGCTGACATTGTCTGATTCCTTTTTTATGAGTTAGAGACTTAAAGAAACCGGCATTTGAATTTTCTCCAAACACCGTTTTTGAATTCTTACTTTTTCGGCTTGGAAGACCCACCGGCACTGATGATGCCCATGATGTCGGATTCTTTCATGATGAGCAGTTCTTCGCCGTCGATCTTGACTTCGGTGCCAGACCACTTGCCAAACAGAATGCGATCGCCCACCTTGACATCGAGAGCAACAATCTTTCCGGACTCGTCACGCGCGCCAGGGCCAACGGCGATGATCTCGCCTTCCTGAGGTTTTTCTTTTGCCGTATCGGGAATAATAATGCCGCCCGCGGTCTTTTGGTCGCCTTCGATACGGCGAACAACAACGCGGTCATGCAGGGGGCGGAACTTCATTGTACATCTCCTTAATGTTAAACAATATTTAGCCAGACACACGAGTTCGTGTGTTGTGGAGATAAGCCATCTGACCCTTTGTTTCAAGGGGCGTTAACGAATAATTAATCCTGGAACGAACAGAAAATATTCGCTTCTCCATATAACCGTAACCTTTTTTTACTATTTCTCTATACGATGGTCACAACCTAAACGCGAACACCCTGTTATAAAAACGGTTTTCCGTTTTTTACTGGGGTGGAGAACCGAACCAAGGAGCGCCCCCATGACCGAAAACTCCGAGCAAAAAAAAGTACGCAGCCCGCTACATATTCTCGTTGTCGAGGACAGCGATCTCTTGCGCCAGATTTTTTCCAAGACCCTTGGCAAGGAGCACATCATCGAAGCCGCGGCGACCGCCAAGGAAGGGTTGGCGCTGTATCTTAAAAAAAATCCCGATCTTGTCTTTCTGGACATCCTTTTGCCCGACGGCAGCGGTCACGATCTGGCCTTTCAGATCAAGGAACATAATCCGAAAACTTTTGTCGTCATGGCGACAGCAAGCGATTATACCGACGACAAGGAAGAGGCGACCTTCAATCGCGTCGACGGTTTTTTGACGAAGCCTTTCAGCAAGCAACAAATCGACGACGTTATTGATCGCTATTGGGCGGCGCGTTAAAATTCTCGTGGGGCAGCAACATGGAAATTCTCTATCGTAAGAACTACAAGGAACTTCTCGGCTATTTACCGTTCGTCAAAGTGACCCTGAAAGACTGGATGTTCGTCGATATCCGGATTACGGATTTTTCGGACAAAGAGCTTACGGTCGCAAACGCCGCCGAGTCGGTCCGAGCCCTTTTTAGAAGTCACGAGGGCAAGCTTTTCGTCTGCAACGATCGGGAAATTCTGATGATCATACGGTGGGGAAGAAACAATCCCCCCTCTCCCATCGCCGATCATGTGAGCAAGGCTTTACCTGAAAAGGGGTGTTCGGTTTTCGTTCACGAGCCGACTGTCGCGGGCGTTGCCAAGCTTGAGATTCTGATCACCTACAGGAAGCCGTTATCCGAACCGACCTTCGCCGATATTCGCGCCTTACGGCGCGAAAATGTCGTTATCGTCGCCGATGACGATATGTTCATGCGCTCGCTCGTCAAGAAGGGAGTCGGCGCGCATTACACGGTCATTGAAATTGCGGACGGCGGCGAGATTTTTGAAACTTACAAAAAAAGCGTTCCGGACGTTCTTTTTCTCGATATCCATATGCCGAATGTGGACGGCATGGCCGTTCTGCAACAGATTTTGGCTATCGACGCCAACGCTCATATCGTCATGCTGAGCGCAGACAGTTCGCGTGAAAATGTCGAAATCGCTACGCAACAAGGCGCCAAAGGCTTTTTAACAAAGCCCTTCACCAAAGAGCGTCTTCAGGATTTCCTGAACAAATGCCCGACGATTTTTTGAGGCTCTTTGCCTAGGGTCTGGACCCTAGTCGAACTTCTTTTGCGCCATGCGTATTTGCCGCGCGCGAGTCAGTATGGCGTTTTCGACTGAACTTGCCGTTGAAGCCGCAACGGACGCATTTTCCCAGGTGCCTTTAGCGACTTTTGTCTGGCGGAAAACCGAAACCTTGACGCCGTTGGCCGTCAGCTCGCGATCACGAATAAGGATGTTTAGTTTAGTGCGTTCATTAGGCGTTTCGGAAGCGCTGTACCAATCTGTCAGAATAACGCCGCCAAAAGGATCGGCCGAAGCAATCGGCATAAACGATATGGTATCGAGCGCGGCTCGCCACAGAAAGCCGTTGACGCCTATCCCCGTGTTTTCGCTAGTCTTTTTTTCTTTTCCGCCCAAAATGTTCCAACCGCCGTCGTCACTGACGAGGCTGCCGTGTTTATATAGCTCCTGACGCTCTTTATCCTCGTAGGTAGCCTCGGTCTTGACGCCACCGCAAGCAGACAATGCCAGAAGCCCGAATGTCGCAGAAAGAAGCAAATATGTGGTTTTCATGATGTTCCGATAGGACGGGGGATGATTCTTGAGGCGCCTATTTAAGGCGGCAGATGCCTTGATTGCAAGGGATAAAGAGCGATGAGGGCAGAGCAATGGGAGCAATGGGGACACAATAAAATGGGCTTGGATTGTCGTTTAGATATAACAAAGCCGTTCTCTTTGCCCATTTTTATTGTGTCCCCCATGCCCTATTGTGTCCTCCATGCCCGACTTAACTTTTTCTTCATACCCGTTAGGAGCATGAATCTGTGAATCGTTACATATCAATAAGTTATGATGTGTTTGGGGGTAATACCTTGTTGCCGGAATGCAACATTTGGCCGGAGTCTTGGCTAAAGGGGCATTTCTAGCTTGTCTGTGCAGGGTCAAAGCCTCAAATTCCTCGCCGTGGGGCTTCCTGCCCCGTTTCTTAGTATCTAGATACATCTAACAACCCAAGGGGGAAACATGCGTAAGATTCTTTTAGCGACGACGGCTCTCGTCGGTTTTGTAGCAGCAGGTGCTGCTCAAGCTGCGACCGCCCCGCTCAATGTGACCGTTGGCGGCGACATTAATTTTGTCGCTGGCGCGTTCCATGAGTCCAGAATATCCACCAACAGCGCAACTCCGGCTGGCGCTGATTTCCAGACCCTTTACAGCTTGAACTTCGGTGTAACCGGCAAGGCTGCGAATGGCTTGGAATACGGCGGCAACTTGGTTCTCGACAACCATTCGAACGCCTACGAAGCTAACTACGCTGGCGAAGTTGATGGCATTCGCGTAACGCAAGCCGACATTTTCATGTCGGGTGCTTATGGTAAAATCCGTATGGGCGACTTCCGCGGCGCGACTGAACTCGCCGTTGCGGCTCCGTCCGTTGGCGGACTTTCGTATGTGTCGTTCCTCAATGCCTCGACCTCGTTTGCCAAGGACATTGTTTATGGCATCGATACGAAGAACTATGACACGAACATCACCTACTACACACCCAAGGTCGGAAACGAAATGGGCAAAGTGCAGGCAGCCGTGACGTATGTTCCCAAGATCGGCCAACGCGGCAGCCAAGTTCTTTTGGCTCGCGGCGACGAGTATAAGAACCTCGTCAAGGCCGCTGTCACGTACGCTGGCAACATTCAAAAGGTTGCAGTGAACGCCAGCGCTCATGTCGTCACCGGTGACACCCAGGCTCTTCCCGCCACTCTCGAAGACTTCACGTCTTGGGGCATTGGCGTGCAGGCCGCGTATCAGGGCTTCACGGTCGGTGGCAACTACATCGATCTGGATGACTACAACATAACCTCGGCTGATAGAAAGAGCCAGGCCACATACACCGCCGGAATCAAGTATGAGTTCGGCAAGTATGTCGTTGGTTTCGATTGGCTGGGCGCTGAAGGCTACAGCGATGCAGCGTATGCCGGCAGCTACGTCAAGGACTTCAATGCTTACAGCTTTGGCGGCGCTTACACGTGGGCTCCTGGTCTGACGACAACGGTCAATGCCGTTCTCTTCAACCAAGACGCTCAAACGAACACTTCGGACAACGAGGGCTATGTGCTCTTGGTTTCCCAGAAGTTGGCGTTCTAATCGTCTAACGATTAGCGTCTCGTAAAAAGAGAGGCGGGGAGAAATCCCCGCCTTTTCTTTTTGTGGGGTGAATAAATATAATTTTAAGTAGAGATAGAACAGAAAGAGCAATCCTCCCCTCCCCCTTTGTGGGGAGGGTTAGGGAGGGGGGAGTTCCGTCAACATGCGGATGAAGAAAGAGAAACAATCATGCGGTTATGCCCTCACGGCAATACGGCCAAAGACTACCGTCGCGCACGCAACCTAAGAAACGATCCGTCCCCAATAGAAAATAAGCTTTGGGCTGTTTTAAGGACTGCTGCCAAGGCACAGAAATTAAAATTCAGGAGACAACAAGCTCTCCATCCATACATTGCCGATTTTGCCTGCATGGAAGCACGGCTTTTGGTTGAGCTGGACGGAGACACACACGCGGTCAGAAAAAAATACGATGAAGCAAGAGATGATAAGCTGCAAAAGATGGGGTTTACCGTTTTACGGTTCACAAATGACGATGTTATGAAGAATGTTGATGGTGTGACAGAGACAATTATTCTGCAAGCTGTTATGTTGGTACAAAGGAACAAAGAGGTTTCCAGCTGAACTCCCCCCTCCCTAACCCTCCCCACGAGGGGGAGGGGAATATAAGGATAATATGCAAATGTTTCGTTGGGCTGCGTTATTGGGGTTGCTGGGGCTGGCCGTCGCCACTGCCGTTATCATCTGGAGCGGAATCGATCAGGTGATTTTGGCGTTGGCGCAGGCGGGCTGGGGCATTCTTCTGGTCGCCGTTTTTCACTTTATTATTATAGCCGTTTCTTCCGCCGGTTGGCGCGTTCTTGTCCCCGGAAAAAGCAAGCCTTCTTTGCCGACGTTTTTCTATTTCATGTGGGTGCGCGCCGCCGTCAATAATCTGATGCCCGTGGCGCGGATCGGCGGCGAGATCGCCTCCGTGCGGCTCATGACAGCGCGGGGCATGCGCAAAAATGTCGCCATCGCCATCACCATCGCCGAACTGACGTTGTCGATTGCGGCTGTTTTTGTGTTTATCGCGCTCGGCGTTATTTTGTTTGCCTTACGCGTTAATGACGAGAACTTCATAAGGCAGTTGGCGTGGGGGTTTGTTTTTTCGGTTCCTGTTTTTGCCGCATTGGTCGCCGTGCAGAAAATCGGGTTTTTCGGGTTGCTCTCGCGCCTTTTCCGCGTCGCGTTTCGCGATAAATGGAAAGACTTTGCGGGCAATGCGGCAAGGCTTGATCGGGCCGTCACTATCATCTATCGCCGCAAAAAGCGCGCTCTTGTATGCGCCCTTTGGCAATTTGCCGCGTGGTCATTGGGGGCTGTAGAAATATGGCTTGCGCTGTATTTCTTGGGGCATCCGTTACCGCTTATCGAAGCGGCGATGCTTGAAGCTTTGATTCAAGGCGTGGTTGTCGTCGGATTTGCCGTTCCTGCCGCTCTGGGCGTGCAGGAGGCGGGGTTTCTGGTCTTTGGCGGCATGCTGGGCCTGCCGCACGAGGTGGCTGCCGCGCTGGCGATTATCCGGCGCTGCCGCGATTTAATCTGCTATGTTCCCGCCCTTATCGCATGGCAAGCAGATGAAGGAAGAAGGCTGTTTGGTGTCGCTGTAAAAAAACATTCGACAAGTGTAGGATAAGCCTTACCGCCAACCCCTCCCCTTACCGCGTTATTACTTCTTTGTATTCTTGTGTTAGGTTCACTTTCGCGCCCGCAAGGGGAGGGGAATTCCTTTGTTATTGCGGCACTATATTGTTTGTTAAATGATAAAAAACATAGGCACCCAATGAATAAAGATATTGAAGAGGCCAGAAAGCTTTTTGCGCAAAAATGCGATTTCATTCTTGCGGCGGCGGAGCCTAAGCAGTTTCCGGACAGCCCGTTACCCGAAGTCGCTTTTATAGGGCGATCCAACGTCGGAAAGTCTTCGCTTATCAACGCCTTGACAGGCCACAAAGGGTTGGCGCGCACATCGAATACGCCGGGACGCACGCAGCAAATCGTGTTTTTCAATCTCGCCGACCGGCTGATGCTTGTCGATCTGCCCGGCTATGGGCATGCCGAAGCCCCCCGCGAAGAGCAAAATAAATGGAGCGGGCTTGTGCACACATACTTGCGCAAACGCGAGGCTTTAAAGTGCGTGTGTCTGCTTGTGGACGGAAACTACGACGTTAAAGCCAACGATTTGGATATGATGCATCTCCTTGATCGCGCCGCCGTTCTTTATCGGATCGTGCTGACAAAGATGGATCACTTACGCGATGCCGAGCGGGAAAGCCGTCTGCAAAAAACAAAAGAGCTTATAACAAAGCATCCTGCCGCGCTGAGCGACGCGCTAGCGACAAGCGCAGAAGACAAGTCGGGCATTGCAGAGTTGCGGGAAATATTGGCGGGGCTTGTTGGTGGTTAGTTAAGAAGAGCCGTCATTCCGTAAAATTCGCTTTTTTGCTCTTGCTTGCAAAAATGCGAATTTATGCGGAATCCGATTGGTTTTTTCTGCGGATAGAAACTAAATCGGATTCCGGATATATTTTCTTTCGTCTGCTGATGCAGCCGAAGAGAAAATATTCCGGAATGACAATTTCCAGTTGAGTCCAGAGGCTAGACTGCCTTGATGCGCTGGATGCTATCCGTCAATGTCGCGCCCGAACGAACAGCCACAATATTCAAATTTTCGTCTTCCCGAATTTTGACGATGATGTCTTGCTCGCAGGTAATAAGAACTTGCCCCAAGGCCGTTATGGCAATCGACGCAACCCTGTCGTTGAGCTCCTGCTCCAGAAGCCACTTGGAAATTTGACCGACAAATTGCTCGGCCTGCACGCGGCGGATTTGCGCCTCTAGCTTGCGCGGCACAGGCCTTCCGCCTTCCATCTGAAGCTCGATAAAATATCTGCGCTTGTCTTCACGCATCCGAATCCTTCGGCTTTCTAAAAATGAAGCGCGACCCCTCAAAATCCTGTTTGGGCGCGCTTTAGGCGATTCGTTCTTATCGTCCTAAACGGCTTAAAAAACATTTAATGTTGCGATATTCTCTCGTTGTTGTAACACTTTAGAGACATGAAGCCGAAAACGCGCAAGATCCCGACTCCTCAAAGCCTCGCGAATACTGCCTTGCAGTACCTCGGACGTTATGCCGCTTCGGAAGCCTCTTTGCGGCGCGTCCTTAAGAATCGTATTCGCCGCGCGGCGATGCAGCATCCGGATTTTGCCGATGACGGCGAACGCAAGATTGCGTTAGATGCCGTTATTAATCAACTTGTTGAAAAATATAAAAAATTAGGAGTCCTCAACGATGCGGCTTTTGCCGAGATAAAGGTCAACAGCTTGCGCAGGGAAGGCCGTTCGCGCCGCGCCATTATTCAAAAGTTGGGGATGAAGGGCGTTCGCGGCTCACTTGTCGATAAGGCTTTGGAGAAAAATGCCGACGATCTTTCTTCTGAAGAAGCGGAAATGAAGGCTGTCCTGACTTTCATCCGGCGACGCAAAATGGGGCCGTATAGAAAGAAGCCGGGCAACGCCGATACGCACCGAAAAGAATTGGCTTTGTTGGCGAGAGGCGGGTTTTCTCTCGATATCGCAAGGCGCGCCTTGAAAACAGAGCCGCCCCCTTCTGATCCTTGATTGCGCAGCTTATTTGGGGTCAAAACAGGCTTGGCTTAAGGCGATTGAGATTTCTTTGCCTTCGGACTATCTTCTTTTCCGCGTTCAGCTTCTAAAGGGTTAAGAATGAACAGAAAATACTTTGGTACAGACGGCATTCGCGGCAGAGCCAACACCGAGCCTATGACTGCCGAAACGGCTTTGCGGGTCGCCATGGCAGCCGCCGGCTTATTCAAGCGCGGCGATCATCGGCATCGCGTAGTCATCGGCAAAGATACGCGCCTGTCCGGCTATATGATCGAACCGGCATTGACGGCGGGTTTTATCGCCAAGGGCATGGATGTGACTTTGCTGGGGCCGTTGCCGACTCCGGCGGTGTCGATGCTGACCAAAAGCCTGCGCGCCGACATGGGCGTGATGATTTCGGCGTCGCATAATCCTTACGAAGATAACGGAATTAAATTGTTCGGGCCCGACGGCAGGAAATTGTCGGACGAACTGGAATTGCAGATCGAAGCGCGCATGGACGGCGATCTGGCTTCCGATCACGCCGCCTCGGATGCTTTGGGTCGCGCAAGCCGCTTGGACGACGCGACAGGACGTTATGTCGAATACGCCAAAGCGACATTTCCCGTAGGCAAAAAACTTAATGGACTTAAAATCGTCGTCGATTGCGCTAACGGCGCAGCCTACAAAGTCGCCCCTACCGTCTTGTGGGAATTGGGCGCGGAAGTGTTCCCCGTCGCCGTTGCGCCCGACGGACGCAACATCAACGATAACTGCGGCGCGACGCATCCGCAGCTTATGCAGGAAGCCGTTTTATTGCATCAGGCCGATCTTGGCATCGCGCTTGACGGCGACGCCGACCGCGTGATTATGGCTGATGAAAAGGGCAATCGCATCGACGGCGATCAACTGATGGGTCTGATCGCCACGACATGGGCGAAGGCCGGAAGGCTGAAAAACAACACGCTTGTGTCGACCGTCATGTCGAATTTGGGGCTTGAGCGTCACCTTGAAAAAAACAACATCAAGATGCTACGCGCGCCCGTCGGTGACCGCTATGTCGTCGAAGCGATGCGCGAAAAAGGCTGCAATGTCGGCGGCGAGCAATCCGGCCATATCATTTTCAGCGATTACGGCGCAACGGGCGACGGCCTTATCGCCGCTTTGCAAATTCTGTCCGTCATCGGCGAGCGCGGCAAAAAAGCCAGCGAGGTTTGCTCGATTTTCAAGCTCGTGCCGCAGGTTTTGACCAACGTGCGCGCCGACGGCGAAGTCTTAAAACATCCGGCAGTCCTTGCCGCCATCGACGCCGCTGAAAAGAAGTTAGGGAAAACCGGACGTTTGGTCATTCGCAAATCCGGCACCGAGCCTCTTGTCCGCGTCATGGCCGAAGGAGACAACGCCGATTTAGTTCAAAAAATCGTTGCCGAAATCTGCGAAGTCGTGAAGAAGCACGCGTAAGAACAACCACGACATTCATTGTTTATGCGTAGAAAAGAAGGCCAAATGAAGGATAAACAGAAGGCATTTGCAACATTTACCAAGACCGAAAGGTGTTCTTTTGCTTTTATCGGCGCCTTTATTTTTCAGTTTTCACAACTCGAGTTTTCTATACGCCACAAACTTGCGGCTTTGCTTGAGCTTAGTGAAGACCAGTTTGATGTAGTTACTTCGCGTTATGATTTCGTAGCTCTTTGCGGAGTTACTAAAAAATTGTTGGATGCTCGGCACAAAGAAGACAAGAAATACCTCTCTAAAATAAAAAAAGTTTTTTCTGAGTGCAAAACACTTAACGATGAAGCACGGTTGCCGGTTGTACACGGTCTGTGGACAGATGGCAGAAAAGGTGGGCTTGCTTGTCGATATGTTTCACGAACTTCTCTTGATGCACAATTTTTGCTCGAGGATGAGGAAAATAAAATTCAAGGGTGGATTGAAGCAGCAAAGATTCTTATGATAAAGATTCTAGAACTGAAAGTTTAGTCTTTGAGGCCAACACCAACCCCGCCCCTAACCCCTCCCTCAAGGGGAGGGGAACTCGTTTAGGATTTCGGCAAGTTAAATTCCAGCTAATCGAAGAAGGTTCTATGATTTCTCATTCTCATCCAGTTATCGCCATTGATGGTCCATCGGCCAGCGGCAAGGGTACTATTGCCAAAAAGCTGGCGGCGCATTTTGACTTTGCGCATCTGGACACAGGGCTTTTGTACCGCGCCGTAGGATTGGCCGTTTTGCGTAAAAAAGGCGACCCTGCCGACCCCGTTTTGGCTGAAAAGGCCGCCTTGGCGCTTAATTCTTCAGAGGTCATGGGTCTTGCGAATGACGCCGATCTGCGGGGAGACGAAGCTTCCCTGGCAGCGTCCAAGGTTGCGACAATTCCTGCCGTCCGCGCTGCCCTATTGAAATTCCAGAGAGATTTCTGTTCCAGCCCTCCTAAAGGGAAAAAAGGTGCTGTTTTGGACGGGCGGGATATCGGGACGATCATAGCTCCGGACGCCCCCGTTAAGATATTCGTGACCGCATCCGCCGAAGCTCGCGCCGAACGGCGCTTTAAAGAGTTGCAGGCAAGAGGCCAAGATGCTACTTACGCGTCCGTTCTTGCGGATATGAAGGAACGCGACCGGCGCGACGCTGAGCGATCCATCTCCCCGACAAAACCGGCACCCGGCGCCATCGTGCTCGACACGACGAATCTCAACGCCGAGCAGGCTTTTGGGGAAGCCGTAAGAATAGCCAACAAGTTGTTGGCGACGAATTTGTGATAATTGCGGCATCGGCCTTGCTTTCAGCCCTGCCGTCGTTTCCGGGTTCGCCTTTTAAACCGGCTCGCCTCTCGGCGAGTAATAGAGAAAGCACGCAGGAATTTTTGTTGCGACAGCAACAGCTCCTGACATTCCTAAGAAAGAAGTTAAACAATATGGCTCGTAGTGCATCCAAGAAGAATGCGGAGACGCTTGACGCGTCCGCAAAAGTCGCCAAGGCCGCTCCGGCTCATGCCGCTGACAGCTTTGCCGCCATGCTCGATCAGGCTTTCGGCAAGACCGGAAGCTTAGAAGGCAATGTCGTTAAAGGCAAAATTACCGCCATCGACGGCGATAACGCCGTTATCGACGTCGGTTTGAAATCCGAAGGCCGCGTTCCCTTGCGCGAATTCGCGCTGGGCGGACTTCCCGCAGAACTCAAGGTGGGAGACACTGTCGAAGTATTTCTGGAACGCATGGAAGGCCGCGACGGCGAAGCTTCGCTGTCTCGCGAAAAGGCCAAGCGCGAAGAAAGCTGGGTCGTTCTTCAACAATCGTTCGAAAAGCAAGCTCATGTCACCGGCATCATCTTTGGCCGCGTCAAGGGCGGCTTTACCGTCGATCTGAACGGCGCCACGGCGTTCTTGCCCGGCTCGCAGGTCGATATTCGCCCCGTTCGCGATGTCACGCCTTTGATGGGCACCCCGCAACCCTTCCAGATTTTGAAAATGGATCGCGCACGCGGCAATATCGTCGTCTCGCGCCGCGCTGTTTTGGAAGAAAGCCGCGCAGAAGCGAGAACCGAGCTTGTTGCCAACCTTAAGGAAGGCCAAGTTCTGTCAGGCGTCGTCAAGAACATCACCGATTACGGCGCTTTCGTCGATTTAGGGGGAGTGGACGGTTTGCTCCACGTCACCGATATCGCGTGGAAGCGCATCAATCATCCGTCGGAAGTCTTACAAATCGGCCAACAGGTCAATGTGCAGGTCATCCGTTTCAACGCCGAAACCCAGCGCATCAGTTTGGGCATGAAGCAGCTTGAGGCCGATCCGTGGGAAGGCGTTGTCGCCAAGTACCCCGCAGGGCTTAAACTCAAGGGTCGCGTGACGAACATCACCGATTACGGCGCTTTCGTCGAATTGGAGCCCGGCATCGAAGGCTTGGTGCACGTTTCCGAAATGTCGTGGACGAAGAAGAACGTTCCTCCCGGCAAGATCGTGTCGCAGAGCCAGGAAGTCGAAGTCGTCGTTCTGGACATCGACATGCAGAAGCGCCGCATTAGCCTCGGCATCAAGCAATGCCTCGAAAATCCGTGGACGCAATTCCGCGAAGCGCATGCCATTGGCAGCACGCTTTCGGGCGAAATCCGCAATATCACGGAGTTCGGCCTGTTTGTCGGCCTTCCCGGCGATATCGACGGCATGTTGCATATGTCCGACCTTTCGTGGAACGAGTCCGGCGAAGAAGCCATCAAGAACTTCCAGAAGGGCCAGACCATCGACGTCAAGGTATTGGACGTCGATTCTGAAAAGGAACGCATCAGCCTGGGCATCAAGCAGCTCAGCAAGGATCCTTTCGAAAGCATGCAGGTCAACTTCAAGAAGGGCGACATCGTGACCGGAACCATCAGCGCGGTTCAGGAAAACGGCATCGAAGTGACGCTCGGCGACGCCGCAGGCGGATTTACCGGCTTTATCAAGCGGGGAGATCTGGCTCGCGACCGTTCCGAACAACGCACGGATCGTTTTGCCGTCGGCGAAAAGGTCGACGCCAAGATCACGAGCATCGAAAAGGGCAGCCACAAGGTCGGCCTTTCGATCAAGGCTCGCGAAGTCGAAGAAGAAAAACAGGCGATGGCCGAATACGGATCGTCAGACTCAGGCGCTTCTCTGGGCGACATTCTGGGCGCCGCCATCAAGAAAGCCCAAAAGAAGGACGACAAGTAAATATTCTTGTTTTTCTTTCAATAACAAGCCGCCGGAATGCACGTTCCGGCGGTTTTGTTTTGAGGGTCTTGGGAGGTTAAAAACCCCCGCAAAAGCCTTTTTCCAAGCATGTAACGAAAAGCCCATAGGCGCCAAAGGGTTATATAATCACCCCCTTGACTTGATAGGGTTAGTTTGGCACCTTTTAGGGGCGAGTCGCGTTTCTCCTTTCTTGTCCGAGGGTTAGCCCATGACAAAGTCCGATCTCATTCTGCAGCTTGCCGAAAAATATCCGCACCTTCTTCAGCGCGATATCGAACGCATCGTCAATACCGTTTTCGATGAGATTTCAAACGCCTTGGCGCGCAACAGCCGCGTCGAGCTGCGCGGGTTCGGCGCTTTCTCGGTCAAGCAACGCGAAGCTCGCCAAGGGCGCAATCCGCGCACCGGGGAAACCGTCTCGGTTTCCGAGAAATTCGTACCCTTCTTCAAAACCGGCAAGCAATTGCGCGACAGGCTGAACGGCATCGAAGGCACGAAGGATTGATTAGCCCTCTTAATGACGTCGAATTTGTCCTGTATAGCGGGCTTTTGGTCGCTCCGGTAAATATTCAGCAATACGTATGGTCGTTGTTGTGGGCGGCAGATGCGGAATTTATTCCTGCGTTATCGACCCGACACGGGCCAAGCGATGCGATTTTTGATCCTGCAGAAAAAGTTAAAGATGAGGGTCCCGTCGAATATTTTGCCGAAATGTCAAAACAACCCATCATCGTAGCCCTTTCGAAGGGATATGTCGTTGGCTTCATGGCGTACAAAACAAATTACGCGGTACCCGAGATTCAAGAAAAGGTTCAGGCCTACGTGTCAACCATTGTCATTGATCCTGTCGCGCGGGGACAAAAAATTGCCGAGCGTTTTTACAAGCGCCTGTTTAAAGAGTTGCAAAAGGCTCGCGATGAAGAGCCCCTTTTGGTCGCAACGCGCACATGGAGTACAAACTTTAGTCATTTGACAATATTGAAGCGGTTAGGTTTTGATTGTGTGTTCTGTAAAAAAAATGGGCGGAAAAAAGACATCGATACGATTGTATATAAGCTTCGATTGAGCGGCAGCCCCTAATACACGGCGTCACGTTGCTTAAGCATCTTAAAAATTAATCCCTGTGATACGGATGCCCCGCGATGATCTGCCGCGCGCGGTAGATTTGCTCGAGAAGCATCACACGCACGAGCCTGTGCGGCCATGTTAACCGCCCAAAACCCAACGTAAAATTCGCTTTTGCACGGATATTGTCGGTCACACCGTCGGCGCCGCCGATGATGAATACAAGGTTATCAATTCCCCGATCCTGCCATGATGAGAGTTTCGCGGCAAAATCGCGGCTCGACATGTCCTTGCCGCGCTCATCCAGCAAAACGACGAATGCTTTGGCAGGGATGGCTTTGAGCAAAAGCACGCTTTCCGCCTTCTGCGCGGCGGCAGAGGGCAAGGATTTAGACACGGCAAATTCGTGAACCACGACGTCTTTGCCTAGGCGTTTTTGGTATTCGCCGCCCCATTCGGCTTCAACGCCTCGCGCTTTGCCAATGGCGAGGATAGAAATTTTCATTGAGTCTCCTTGCTTATTCTAAGAAAGAAGAAAAGGGGATGCCCGCCTGCGCGGGCATGACGGGTGCTCTTTATTTTGCGCGCCGCTTAGTCCACAGCGTATCGAGGTCGTAGTACTTCCTGACTTCGGGAAGGAACAGGTGAATAATCACGTCTCCCCCATCAACAAGAACCCAATTGGCGTCTTGCTGGCCTTCGATGCGCACGGAGCGCGCGCCAAGCTTAAAGAACGCTTCGCGCAAATGGTCGGCGATAGCCGTAACCTGCCGCCCCGCCCTGCCCGATGCGATAATCATGTAATCCGCAAGCGCGCTGCGCCCCGCCAAGGGAACGGTGACGATTTGATCGGCCTGACGCTCATCCAAAACTTTCAGCGCCGCCGCAAGCATTTCTTCGGGAAAGCCTTTTTTAATTGGGCGCGACTGCTCTGCGGTACGCCCGCTTCGCGGGCTCCCCGCAACTGCGACTGCGCCTTTTTTAATTGGGGGGCTTGCCGGTTTTTTTACAGCGGCTTTTTTAGCTGCGGGCTTTGATTTTTTGACGACAGCTTTAGCTTTTTTAACCCTCGCCTTTTTTGGCGCAGGTTTTTTTGCAGTTTGCTTTCTTGCTTTCGGCTTTTTGTTTCTAATAACTTTGATGTTCTTTTTCGTTTTAGCTTTTTGCTTTTTCTTTATTTTAGCCACGAGGGGTAGTCCTTTCTAATCTTCGTTGACGACGTATAATTGAGCTTATTGTCCAAAATGACCCATGCTGGCAAGCTCTTATGCGTTTGACGCGCCACCTTTGCCCCTTGCGTCGAGGGATGCCAGGCGTCATTAAACCTTATCGCCGCCTTACCAATCCCTCTTCCCGCAGGATAGGAGGGGCGGCGAAAAACAGCAACGGGAACAAGGCGAAAGATGTCCTGCCAATCCTGCCACTGCGGGATCTGCTTAAGGTTATCCGCCCCCATCAGCCAAACAAAATTCACGCGCGGAAAACGGCGTTTGAGCTGACGCAATGTGTCGGCCGTATACTGCGTCCCTAACGCAATTTCTATGTCCGTCACGACAAAACGCGGGTGTTTGGCAAGCTTTTTGGCGCTTTCCACGCGCTGATTAAGCGCGGCCATATCCGCATCCGTCTTTAGTGGATTTTGCGGACTGACAAGCCACCAGATTTGATCGAGCTTCAATTGCTTGAGCGCATAAAGGCTCATGGCCAAATGCCCCTCATGCGCGGGATTAAACGATCCGCCCAGAAGACCGATGGTCATTCCCGAATAGGTCGCGCTGTTGCGCAAATGGGGGTTCATCTTCTTCCGCCCTTCTTGGAAAGAGGATGATGCTCGACAACCGTCTTCGTCAAGCGGTCATTCGCCATATGCGTATAAATTTGCGTCGTAGCGATATCGGCGTGCCCTAACATGCTTTGAACGCTGCGTAAATCCGCTCCATGTTCGATCAGATGCGTCGCAAAAGCGTGGCGAACGACGTGCGGGCTTAGGCGCTTCGGATCGAGTTTCGAGGCTACCGCCAGTTGTTTCATAAGTTGGAAAAGACGCTGACGTGTCATCGGCGCATTTTTGTGAACTAAAGAAGGAAACAAAAATGGCGATACGCGTTTATCGCCCAACATTTTTTTGCGTACAGGCAACCATACCCGCACCGCCTCAAGCGCTGGCTCGCCCAACGGCACAACTCGTTCTTTATCGCCTTTGCCGCGGACAAGAACGGCGCATCTGTCGAACTGTATGGCCGAGACCGGCAGGCTGACCAACTCCGTCACGCGCAATCCGGCCGCATAAAGAAGCTCGACCATCGCCCGAAGGCGCAACCCCTCGCCGCCGGGGTAATTTGCGACTGTTTTCAACAGGTTATTGACTTCTTTCTCGCTCAGGTATTTAGGCAAAGAGCGCCCTTGTTTCGGCGCGTCAATCGAGCGAGTGGGGTCTTCTTTGCGGTGATTTTCGGAACATAGGAAACGGAAAAACTGCTTTAGCGTCGACAAACGCCGCGCCTGTGTTCGTGAGGCGTTTTTCCCCTGAGATTTAAGATACGCGCGTAAATTGTCTTCGTTCGCATCTACAAGGTCGATTTTCTTGCGCGCCAGAAACATTGCGGCATCGCCAAGGTCCCGCGCATAGGCCGTGCGCGTATTTGCCGACGCGTTGCGTTCGGCAAGCATCATATCGAGAAATGCCTCGATCATGCCGTGATAACGCGCATTGGTCTCAATCTTAGGGGGCATTAATTTTCCTCAGCCAGCAAGGCAATTGCCTGCCGCGCAAAATTCGATGATTCGTTTTTAAATCCGGTTTGGGCCAATGCCGATGTAATGCTTAGTGCAATAGGTAGAGAAATTTTACCCTCGCCTGCTAATGCCGTCGCCAACAAAACGGTCTCTGCGCGTTTACGCGCGGCAGCGGCAATGCGCATTCTTTCAAAAAGAACGGGGGAGAAAGAAATTTTCTTTTCAACGGGCGGCGCTAAGAAAACCTTTGTCCATGCGTTATCGGGAATTTTTTTCCCCGCTGCATTCAGGAAAAGCAAGGTCGGCTCAATCACGCGATTCATTTTTTGCTCATCCGTCGTCTTCAGCGCCCCCGCGAACCATTTATCGAAAGCTGCGGCATAGGCATTGTCCGCTTCAAGCCCGCCAAGCGCAAGTTGAGGCCATAAACGCTGTATGCTTTCGGCGCAGATATCGCTTGATTTAGCCACATTATACCACCCTCGCGCGGCATCTGTTTTTCCGGCCAGCATATAGATGTACGCAACTGTCGCGGCATCTTTAATCGTCCCGGGATCGGCCCTGATATCGCCAAGTATCGCGGCAACAAGCGTTCCCGCGCCGTTTAAAAGGGCGGAAGGCGCCGAATCAACAAAGCGAAGGGCAAGCGCAATTCTCCTGTTGGCATCTGTCTGCCCTTCCGAAGCGCGGAACAACAATGCCCGCAAACGCAATCCGGATTCAGACGCCGTAAGAGGCGAGGCAAGCGTATCGGGAGAAAAACTCGTTACGCGATAGATGGCTTCAAGCTCGGCTATATCGATAAGACCGCGCTCCGCCGCGCGCTCCGCAAGCGCCAGACGCGCGACATCCTGCTGCACCGGCAAGCGCAAAAGCGCCGCGACATCCGAATAATCGGCGCGGTTAAAAAGGTTGCCCGGCAAAGGCAAATTGACGATTTGCAAAAGCGCCAACGTCGGAGTCGTCAAAGGCGTGAGCTGAACGGGTAACGATCGACCCTGCCCAAAAATATTTCTGTCGGCAACATCAACAAACACATTGTCCCGAATGCCTTCAGAACGAAAAACATCCAAGGCCACTTGCGCCGCTTTGGTGTCTTTGGCGCGCAGGTAGCAAATAATATTAAATTGCTGCCAATCGACGCCGGGATGGGTCTTTGCCAAATCCGTCGCTTTGGCGCAGAGATTTTCTTCCCCATTGACCAATGCCGTTTCTGCCGCTCTGTGATACGTCGCAACGTCAATCAATTTAGAATTGACCTGCTTGGCTAAAGACCAGGAGTCTTTAATATCCCCGAAAAGAATGAGTTTTTCTACGCGTTTTGAGGTCAGGTATTGCGGGGATTCAGCGTTTCCTTCGGGAGGAACCGCCGCAGTCATAAGCAGCCGCATCACCAGATCATTAAGAACCGACGACCCCGACGGCGAGAGAGAGGAAAGCAAGCGTTCAGCAACATTGCGATTCGTACCTTTCCACATTTCCGCGCCGAGACCATCCGCTTTTTGTTCGCCGATGGATTCGGGGCTGACGTTAGGCAAGGCCGCAACCGTGACGGGTTCAATAGCAAGATCGGAAGCGCTGGCTGTGGGTTCGGGCGGCGGCGGTTCCGGCATCTCGATAGCCAGGCCTGAAAAAACAGGGGTCGAGGGCGCTGAGGTATCGGCATCAAGAGGCAAAAAGCTTGCGCCCCGCGCTGAGGTGTTCGAGTTTTGGGCAAGAACGTGTGACGCCAATCCTCCAAGGATTAACCCTGCGCACAAAGTCTTAGCGAGGAAGCCTTTCATCAGGCACAACCAATTCCATTTTCTGCTGCTCTGGCATGATACGCGCATTCGAGAGCCATAAAGTTCCGCAAGCTATAACTAATAGCAAAAAACCGAGGGTAACGGCAACATAGGACTGTGATTTCACTATTCGACTCCTGCTTTTTCAAGATATATTGGAAGCGGTGGCGCTTATGGCGTTTTTGGAAACGTACAGACCGTTCTTACAGCAAATTATAGCATGAACAAGTCAATTTTAAACAATCTTTCTCTAACACGCCCTGTTGTTCTTATCGGCATGATGGGCGCCGGGAAAACAAGCGTAGGCCGCGCTTTGGCGGAGCTTCTTTCCGTGCCTTTTTTTGATTCCGATGAGGAAATTGAATCGGAAACAGGGCGTTCCGTCGCTCAGATTTTTTCGGCTGGTGGCGAAGCCCTTTTTCGCCGTTTGGAAAGGCAAGTCGTTACCCGCTTGCTCGGGGGGGGCGTTTGCGTCTTGTCGCTTGGCGGCGGCGCGTTTATGGACGAACAGACGCGACAACAAATTAAAAATAAGGCCTTCTCGGTTTGGCTGAAGGTCGACAAAAAAATTCTTATGGAGCGCGTTCTCAAAACCGGAAGCCGCCCGCTTCTTCAATGCGAAAATCCGGGGGAGAAGGTGGAGAAAATTCTGGTCGCGCGCGAGCCCGTGTACGCTGAGGCTGACTTGGCCGTGCGTTGCGACGCCCGCCCTGTTTTGGAAAATGCGCAAATGGTTATGGCTGCTTTACGAGCCGCGTTATAGCCTCAAACTGCGCAAGAGACAGATTCTCGGCTCGCAATGTCGGGTCTATGCCGGCGCGCTTCAGCAAATCTTCCCCGCCCAACGGTTTCAGGCTCGACCGCAGCATTTTCCGGCGCTGGCCAAAGGCGCAGGCCGTGACCTTTTCCAGATCGGCAAAAGAGATGTCGGAGGGGCGGGTTTCGCGCGGCGTTAAATGCACGACGGCGGAATCAACCTTTGGCGGCGGCGTAAAAGCCGCTGCCGGAACGCCGAGAACGCGCCTGATGTTGCAGCAAAATTGCGCAATGACCGTCAAGCGCCCGTAGATTTTGTTTCCCGGGGCTGCGCAAAGGCGATCGACAACTTCGGACTGAAGCATAAGCGTCAGGCTTCGATATTCTTTAATCCTTTTCAACCAGCCGAGCAAAAGTTCTGTCCCGACGTTATAGGGCAAATTGGATACAACCGCGCGAGGCGCAGGCGCTAAGGACATAAGGTCTGTTTTTAAAGCATCGCCTGCAATAACTTTCACTTTGCCTTGAGATGCCGCGACAACGTCTTCAAGAGCAGGCAGAAAACGCAGGTCTTTTTCTATAGCGATAACCTGTTTAGCGTCCGACGCCGCCAACGCGCGGGTAAGCGCTCCGGGGCCCGGGCCAACTTCAAAAACGGTGCAATCCGATAAGTCCCCCGCCAGTTCGACAATCCGGCGCGTCAGGTTCAAATCGCACAAAAAATGCTGCCCCAGCGACTTTCGCGCCCGCAGTTCGTAACGGGCGATAATCTCGCGCAAAGGCGGCAATGAAGCCAAATCGGTCATAAACAACTCTTGGGTTGCGATAGCTCTAGTTTATCGTGTAAATTCATAAACAACATACTCTTTTCATGCCATGCCCCTGAGAAAACGCCCCTCGCAGCTCTTTGAGTTTGTTCTTGTCCCCGTCGTTTTTATCATTCTGGGAGCTTTTGTCGTGTCCGGAGCGTCTGTATTTGAAAACCAGCGCTTCGTTAAAGCCTCTTCCCAGATTTGGGGCTTCGTCAGAACCGTTCGCACTTTCATCAACGAACAGAAAACCTTTTCCTTCGCCATCGGCGAGGATGCCTGGGCCGCTATGGTTCGGGTTCAACGAATTCCTGGGACAACCAGACCCCTTAATCCGTGGGGCGGAAGCCTGCGTGCGATTGCCGTCACAAGTACGGATATACGCATTGAAAGCGACCTTCCCTCACAGGACTGCCGTCGTACGGCTTTGTATTTCATCGGACTTGGGCCCGAAAACTTGGGGCTTCTTTCGGTACAAGCGCAATCCGATCAGGATACCAAGTGGTATCTGATTTACCCGCCCCCCTCATCCAAACAAGTTGCGGCAGCAGAGGCTTCCTGCGGCCCGACGGCGCATTCGCGCCTGGCCCTTATTTTCAAAATAAAATAGTTCTGAGATTATTTCTTTTGCCCCGCAGCAGCATCCAGCGCCTTTAAAACCGTTTGCGATGTTAGAAGTTCCGGCAAAACGATTCCTTCCGGCGCTCCGGGGCCAAAGACGGCGTTAAAGGGAATGCCATAACGCCCATATTTTTTCAGAAGGTCGCTGACAACAGGGTTGGGGTTTGTCCAATTGGCCTGCATAGCGATGATGTCACTATGGAACAGGCGTTGATCGATTTCCTTGTTCGACAAAGCAAATTTTTTGTTTACTTTGCATGTGAGGCACCAGTCGGCGGTGACATCGAGAAAAACGATCTTTCCCTCGGCAATGTCCGCCTGAAGCGTCAACGGACTGTATTGAAGCCATTGCCGCTCCGTTTCCTGCGGCTCTTTGGGAAGGCTTATGCCGCTTATCCCTATCACAAGCGCTGTGCCACAAATGACAAGAATGCCGGTTGTCGCCAATATCCCGGAAATGTGTCCCTTCCTTAACGCCAACACGATTACCAACGCCACCATCATAAGCGCAAAATCCAGAGCGATCGTAGGCGTAATTTGCGCCGCCATAACCCAGATGAGCCACGCCGCAGTCAGCGCCAAAGCAAAGCCTAAAACCCGGCGCAAAACAACCATCCACGGGCCCGGTTTTGGAAAAAGCGTGGCCGCACGCGGGAAAAGCGCCACGACAAAATACGGCAACGCCATACCCAATCCCAACGCTATGAAAACGGCGAAAATTTCTTTAATTCCGGATGCCAGAGCAAAGCCGACAGCCGTTCCGAGAAACGGCGCTGAACAAGGCGTCGCCAAAAGAGTTGCAAAAGCTCCCGTTGCAAAATCTCCGGCCAGTTTGGGATGGTACGTGCTGTCCATCCGGTCGGCGAGAAAACGCGGGAGAGATATTTCAAATAAGTCCCACAAATTGGCGGCAAAGAACGTCAACAGAAGGACAAGAAACATTAAAAAGGCCGGTTGCTGAAATTGTACACCCCATCCAAGCGTCATCCCCGTGTTCTTCAGAACGGCCGTACCAGAAGCCAGCACAAGGAAAGAGGAGAGGATTCCGGCAGCCGTAACAAGAAAACTTTGCCTTACCTTGCCTTTATCGCCGCCCCCGTGACTCACGACGGAAATGATCTTCAACGACAAAACGGGAAGTACGCACGGCATCAAATTCAAGATAAAGCCGCCAATAAAGGCAAACAGAAGGGCAAGCTTAAAGCTTATTCTTTGCGGAATATACGCGGGAGGAGGCGTCAGGACGGAAGGTATTACGGCTTTTATTTCCGTGGCGTTATCTCCGTTGACGATGGTGAGCGTCATCGGAAGATTGGCCAAGGACAGGCCTTCGGGAAGCGTATCGACGGGCTTGACCTTAAGCGTCGCATCGAAACCCGATGGATCAGTTGCAATTTCCGGCGCGCCAAAACTTATGTTTTTATCATTTTCAACAAAAACATCCGGCTGCACCATCCTCCCACGCGTGGAAATCGTAAGGATCAGGTTTTTCCCGTCGCTTGTAACCCCCTTTAGAAGAATGCCCGCATTTTCCGGATCCGTCGGCAGTTGATCTCGCGCTTTTTGCAGGAGATCGGATTCGGGACTTACGCCTGTCGCCCCTTCCGGCACTAAAAAGGCTAAATCGAAATGCTTGGGCACACAAATCGAAGAACAAATGAGAAAATCAACCCCCAGCTCAACATTTAAAGCGCTTCCCGCTTTACTGAGCGTTGCCTCTATCGGAAAAACGACGTGGTCGCGGTAACCGATCGTTTCCAGCCCATAAAACGTATACCGACGCGGCGCAGGATAGTGGATTGTTGCAGATTGAAGATTATTATCTTCCGTCTGTCCCCTACTCCAATCGAGTTGCAAGGGCAGCCCCGCAGGACCCGGTGTACGCCAATAGGTATGCCATCCATTCGTTAGTTTTATTTCCAAGCCCAGAGGAAGCGCGGCACTATTCCCCACGGCGGAAACGCCGGAAATAAGTCTAACGGCAACGTCCTTATCTTCCTTCCAATCCCCAGCCAAAGCAAAGACTTGGGTCGGAAGAACGGAAAGGATCAAGATAAGAAGAAACCGGATCATATTGTCTCTTTCTCTAACTTTAGCGCACCGAAAAAGAACCCTGCCCCTTAAGGTCTAACCCCTAAGCCCCGTCTCACGCAAATTATGCTACCAAAGAATCGCAAGTTGGGCGAGAATATGCAAGAGAAGAACACAGCGTGATGTTATGAAAGAAATGTTCTCCCCTATCAGCAAGCTCGGCAAAGGCGCTGACAAGCCTGATTTGCCAACGTCTCCCCATTGGCTGACGGGGCAATTGCTCGTCGCCACGCCCGGGATGGCCGATCCGCGGTTTGTCCGCTCTGTTATTTATATTTGCTCACATAGTCCCAGCGGCGCGATGGGATTGATCGTCAATCGCATATTCGGCGACGCCGATTTTCCAATGCTGCTTGAACAATTGAACATTAAGGCTTCGGGGACTCCGCCCGATATTCCCATCCAATTCGGCGGCCCCGTTGAAATGGGGCGTGGTTTTATTTTGCACTCGAACGATTATCTGAGTGAAGGCACGACAAGAATCGACGACACTGTCGCCGTCACCGCCACGACCGAAATTATTCAGGACATCGCCAACGGCAAAGGCCCCTCTCATGCCTTGATGATTCTGGGTTATGCCGGATGGAGCGGCGGCCAGTTGGAGGAAGAGCTTAAAAGTAACGGCTGGCTTACCGTGCAAATGGACGAGGAAATTCTGTTCGACAAAAACCTCGATTCCAAATGGGAGCGCGCGCTCGCCAAGATCGGCATCAGCCCCGCCATGCTGTCGGAAACACAGGGGAATGCCTGATTCCCAAAGCTATTTCTCCGGAAATGAGAGGAAAAAACGATTAAGAGAAGGGCTTTTTAACCATATTTTTTGTGCTAGGATGACCCCCTTCCTTCTTTGGCTTCCTCAATGTCC
Source organism: Bdellovibrionales bacterium (assembly GCA_041649025.1). Taxonomy (GTDB): domain Bacteria; phylum Pseudomonadota; class Alphaproteobacteria; order UBA9219; family UBA9219; genus CAIXLI01. The sequence continues at coordinate 74,168 of JBAZNY010000005.1, forward strand.
TCGCCCTCGTCAGTAGAAAACGGTGCTTTCACGTCTCCCGCTCTTAAGATGCGGCGCGGATTGGCGATTCTTCGGCGGGAACTCGTTGGCATTGCCGAGGATTTCTGGAAAGACGGAAATTGGGAGTCGCCTGCGCCAAGGTTTAAAAAAAAGGAGGCTCCTTTAGTAAAAAGCGAGCCGGCGCCGATAGCGAAGCCCGCTGAGCCAAAAATTCCAAGAGGTATTTGGCATGCCGCTCCCGGCGAAGTTTCCGAAAAAATGTGGGGAGAGGGGTGCGTTACTCCCGCTGACGAATACATCACCGATCTTTTGATCAAGCCCTTAAGCCTTACGAAGGATATGAGCGCGCTCGATCTGGCTGCAGGACTCGGCGCGCGCATGCGCAAAACATCCGAGGAATACGGAACCTATATCAACGGGCGCGAACCCGATCCGGAGATCGCGGCGCGCGGCATGGCTCTTTCGGTCGGCTTGGGGCTTGGCAAACGCGACTCGATCACGGCGTATGATCCTTTGAATCTTGTCGAAACGCGCAAGTACGACTGCATCATTGCGCGGGAAACGCTTTATCGCGTGGGGGATAAGAAGAAATTTATCGGGGCAATTGTCGGATGCTGTAAGCCCAGAGTGCAGCTTTCTTTCACCGATTATATTCTTAATTCTGAATCGCTTAATCAGCCTGCCGTTGTTGCCTGGAAAGCCTATGAAAAAGACGCTCAGCCGGCAAGTTTGGTGGAAATGGCCGAGCTGTGGGCGAAGGCCGGCATTAGTTTGCGCGTTCACGACGATCAAACGGAATATTATAAAAAAGAGGTCAAACGCGGTCTTGTACGCTTTGCTAAATTCTTGGCCTCCGGCGCCAAGCCGGATGCGGAAACAAAAAAAGCTATAGAAAAACGCATTACAACGTGGGCGCATCGCATGGCTGCGATGGAGCAGGGATTAAAATTTTACCGTTTTTACGGGCTGAAATAAGCCCGCCGATAAGGATTAGATTTTTGCGTCGAAACGGCTTATAGCTACCCTCCTTTAAATAATATGAAAGCTTGAGTGAATGAAGAATTCGCATAAACAGACGCACCGTCCGCCCGATGATGCGCTGTGGTTTTTGCCTCTTGGAGGCGCGGGCGAGATTGGAATGAATTTCAATCTCTACGGAACTTCCGGAAAATGGCTGATCGTGGATTGCGGCGTGACCTTCGGAGACGAAACGACGCCCGGCATTGACATTATCACGCCCGATATTTCCTTTATCGCCGAACGCCGCGACGATATCGTCGGCATGGTCATTACTCACGGGCACGAAGATCATATCGGCGCCATCGGCTATCTGTGGCCTCAATTGCGCTGCCCCATATACGCAACGAAATTTACGGCGGAACTGATCCGTAACAAACTGGACTACGCCGAGCTTCAAGGTTTGGCAAAAATCATTGAAGTGCCTTCCGGCGGAAGTTTTGAAATCGGCCCCTTCAAAGGCGCGTACATCCCCGTGACGCATTCGATTCCCGAAGCGCAGATGCTTGTCCTGCGCACAAAAAACGGGTCTGTTCTGCACACAGGCGACTGGAAGTTCGATCCCGATCCCATCATCGGGAAGACAACCGACGACGCCAAACTCAAGGCTCTTCGCGATGAAAAGCTGATGGCCATGATTTGCGATTCGACCAATGCCTTGGTTGCGGGGCATTCAGGAACCGAGCGCACCGTGCAAAACGAATTCGACACTCTTTTCCCGACAATTAAAAAACGCATTATCGTCACCTGCTTTTCAAGCAACGTCGCGCGGTTAAAATCCATTGCCGAGGCCGCCAAGCGCGCAGGACGTTATGTAACGTTGGTCGGGCGCTCTCTTTGGCGCAATGCAGAGGTCGCGAATGAATGCGGCTATTTGCCGGAATTCGACGAGTTTTTAAGCGAAAACGAGGCGATGCTGTCGCCGCGAGACAAAATCGTCATTATTGCGACGGGCTGTCAGGGAGAAAAACGCGCCGCCCTGTGCCGCATCGCCATCGAGGATCATCCCGAAGTCGATCTGGACGCCGGCGATACGGTTATTTTCTCCTCGCGCGATATTCCGGGCAACGAAAAGGATATTGCGCGGCTTCAAAACAATCTGATCGCCAAGGGCCTTATTCTTATCACCCCCAATGACGCGCCGGTCCATGTGTCGGGACACGCCGCGCAGGATGAGTTAGCGCAGCTCTATAGTTGGGTTAAGCCCCTCCTCTTTTTGCCGGTACACGGCGAAACGCGCCATCAGAACGAAAACGTGCGCCTCGCGACCGAGGCTTCCATTAAAAACACGATAATCCCGAAGGACGGGCAGATTATCCGCCTTGGCCCCGGCGTTCATGAGGTTGTTGCCGAAGTTCCTTGCGGGCGTTGGGGGTTGGACGGCAAGGCTTTACGCCGCCTTGATACCGACGTTTCCAAAGACAGAAAAAAAATGGGAATTAACGGAGCCGCCGTCATCTCGCTGGTGATGGACGCTAAAGGCAAGGTTTTGTACGAACCCCAAGTAACGCTGATGGGCGTCATAGAAAACGGGAAAGAAACGACGCTGCAGGACGATTTGGCTGCGCTCGCTCACGATACCGTCGAGGCTATGCCCAAATCAACGCGGATTGACGATGCCGCCGTTCGGCATGCGGTCGCTCTTGCTGTGCGACGCCACCTTAATGAAATCCACGGCAAAAAGCCGGTAACGGATGTGCATGTGGTGAGGGCTTAGAATTTCGGGAAAGAGGAAGCAGGAAAATTGCTTTTCCCGCTCCCTTTCGGCCCTACCCCCCGAGGTACACTACTCTGCTGTTGCTTCTGCTGAATGACGTTCTTCAGCCGAACGATATTCCTGCATGCGCGTCGCGCGAAGGCCGCGAACGCCATGATTGTCCAACAAATTCATCCAAGATTGAAACTCTTCTTGCGATAGACGATAGCGTTGGCACGCATCGTCGAATGACAACAATCCGTTTCGGACTGCCGTGACCACCTGCGCCTTACGGCGGACGACCCAACGTTCTGTGTTAGGCGGCGGAAGATGGCTAAGATCTTTATCGCGTGAAATACGGACGATCTTGACTTGATCGCCGGACGTCGTGAAGGCGGGCTTTTTATCACTCATAATGAAACTCCATAAAAAAATTATAAAAAAGGATTCCTCGATACAAAGGCGAGAATACACTGAAACTTTTAAAATATGCCTAATCGGTAAGGTTAATTTGCGGCAACACTCATGAAAAAGTATGAAGAAAATGAAGGCGTTCTGCCGCGTTTACAATGAATATAGGTCCTTTTATCCTTTGTTTTCCACGGTTAAGGTAAACGCTCACATAAGGGGGGCGCCACGCCCATAACTAAAATTTTAGCTATTTTTTTTGAAGCTTTTTTTCGCGCGCGCCACAATACATAGCTTATCCACAACGGCGCGTTTGCCATGCGTATAAACTTTTCATCCCGATCAAAATCGTAAGGATGCGCATACGTCCACAAAACTTCGTCTTTTTCCGCGCGCTTCAAAAAGGCGCGAACGGCAAACATCGGCATCGTGTAAAGGTATATTCCCCCTAAATACGGCAGCTTGTATTTGCCAAGCACCGCCACGGGCAACGGAAATTCGATCATGCCGTTCGGCCAGAAAAAAGGAGTTGAAGGCGTTTCCGGAAAGCCGAACAACGAAATGTGCGTCGGCATAATGCTGGACGAATAGCGAAAGCCAAGTTCGCCCAAAATATCAAGAGCCCACAAGGTTTGCGGCGTCAGGGAAAAACGCGGGGCGCGGAAGCCGATAACTTTTTTTCCGGCTAGTTGTTCGAGCCTGTCTTTATCCTCTCGGCTTTCGCGCAAAAACCGAGCAGGATCTTCTTCGGTCAATGACACATGGTTGTGGGAATGATAGGCAATTTCATGTCCCCTCTCCGCTATGTCGCGGATGAGCCGAGGCGTCGTTTGCGCTACGCGGCCAATAGCAAAAAATGTCGCTTTGCACTTCAGGGCGTCGCACGACTCCAAAATCTGCCGCGTCATCACGACATAGCGCCCGTCGGGTGCGTATCGCAACGAGGGGTCTTCCAAATCTATCGTCAGAGTAATGCGCATGGATAATCATACCAACCGCTTAAGGAAAATTCTCACGAAAAACACAAAAACTCTTCCCTCCCCCTTGCGGGGAGGGTTAGGGAGGGGGAGTTCAACAAGAAAGGTGGCTTTCGATTCTGAACTGCTTTGCCAAGCATATCTCCCCCTCCCCTGACCCCTCCCGCGAGGGGAGGGGAAATATATTTTTCATCCTACACAAACGATCATGAAACAGTTGGCATTAGATTAGCCCTTTAATTTTGTAGAGAGCTTCGAGCGCTTGCTTCGGATTCAAAGCGTCGGGATCAAGCGCGGATAAAGCGGCTTCGAGTTCCTTGCTCATCGTCTTGGCTTTGGGTAGAGGAACAGCCTTGGCGTCATAAGCAGGCAGGTTTTTAGCAAGATCGCCTTTTGTTTTTCCGGTTTTGGCCTTTTCGCTTTCAATTTCCGTTAGAACCTGCGTGGCGCGCGCGATGGCCGAGGCCGGTAACCCCGCCATATGCGCAACATGGATGCCGTACGAACGATCGGCGACGCCTTTGATCACTTCGTGCAGGAAGATGATTTTGTTTTCCCATTCCTTGATCCGCATGGTGGCGCAGTACAGGGAAGAAAGCGTGTCGTCGAGGGCAGTCAGTTCGTGATAATGCGTCGCGAACAACGCGCGGCAACGATTGTTTTCGTGAAGGTATTCGAGCGTTGCCCATGCAATAGAAAGCCCATCGTATGTCGCCGTGCCGCGTCCGATCTCGTCGAGAATAACCAAGGAACGTTCGCTGGCCTGATTCAAAATGGCGGCTGTTTCGACCATTTCGACCATGAACGTCGAACGTCCCGCCGCCAGATCGTCCGCTGCGCCGACGCGGCTGAACAAACGATCGATGACGCCGATGTGGGCTTCTTTGGCTGGCACAAACGACCCCATTTGCGCCAAAAGCGCAATCAGCGCGTTCTGCCGCAAAAACGTCGATTTGCCGGCCATATTCGGCCCCGTCAGGAGCCATAAGCGCTTTTCGGGAGCCAGATCGCAGTCGTTCGAGATGAACGCCGCGTTATTGCCGTTTTTGGCAAGCGCCTGTTCGACCACCGGATGGCGGCCACCTGTAATTTTGAATGCCAGAGAATTATCAACGGAAGGCCGCGCATAGTGTTGCTCGACCGCCAGTTCCGCCAAGGCCGCAGAAACATCCAAAGACGCCAACGCCTGCGCGGTGTTGCGTAAATCCTCGAGGCGGGAAACGACATCCTGCACCAGACTTTCAAACAATTGCATTTCGACGGCCAATGCTTTATCGGCCGCCTCGGTTATTTTGCGTTCCAACTCCGACAATTCGACTGTCGTAAAGCGCGCCGAAGAGGCCAACGTCTGGCGATGAATAAACGTGTCTTTATCGCCAAGGAGTTTGTCGGCCTGCGAGCTTGTGACGTCGATGTGATAGCCGATGACCTGATTGTGCTTGATCTTGAGCGTCGCCACGCCCGTCCTGGACATGTATTTATGCTGCAATCCCGCGATCAGGCGGCGTCCGTCGTCGCGCAAGGTCACAAGCTCGTCCAACTGCGCGGCAAAGCCTTTCGCGATGAAGTTTCCGTCGCGCGCCAGCATCGGCAAATCGGGAGCCAAGGCACGTTCCAGTTTATCGATCAGCGCGTTGTGCTCGCCAAGATTTTTTGCCTCTTCACGCAAGCACGCGGGCATTTTTGATGCCTCCAAGAGGGCATGCTTGATCTCTTCGGCTTGTTTCAAAGCGTCATGAATAGAGGCCAGATCGCGCGGGCCGCCGCGCCCCAAGGCAAGACGTGCGAGCGCTCGCTCTAAATCTGGCGCGCGACGCAATCCTGCGCGGATTTTTTCTCTTAGCGCCGATGCGCCGACGAAATATTCCACGGCGTCAAGGCGCGAAATAATGGCGGCAACGTCCGTCAACGGGGCCGTCAGGCGGGACGCCAATAACCGTGCTCCTGCTCCCGATTCCGTTCTGTCGATTGAATCAAGAAGGCTGCCGCGTCTGTCACCAGACAGCGTACGAATCAGTTCAAGATTCCGCCGTGTCGAAGCGTCGATGGCGACTTGCAGGGCGCCTGCCTTTTGAGGCCGCGAAAAATGCTTGAGATCCGTTTTCTGTGTTAATTCGACATAATCGAGGAGAGCGCCCAGCGCCGCGACTTCCGCGCGCGAGAAATCGCCGAAGGCCGCAAGATCGCCGACCCCATAAACCTCCATCACGCGGCGTTTGGCGTTGTCGCTGTCGAAACGCCCGTTCGGCTGGGGCGCAAGTTGCGCGCGCCATGGAGCTAAAATCTCGAATAATTCGGGCTTTTCGACAAGGCGCTGCGCAATCAGGATTTCGCTGGCATCGAGACGCGCCAGAACACCCGCCAAATCGACCCCTGATACGTCTTGCGCATAAATATGCCCCGCCACGATGTCGCACCACGCGATGGCGATGTCGTTGCCCACACTCGTCAGGCACGCGAGCATGTTGGCCTCGCGCGCATCGAGCAAACTGTCTTCCGTCAATGTCCCGGGCGTGATGATGCGGATGACGTCGCGCGTGACGATGGATTTATTCCCGCGCTTTTTAGCTTCCTCCGGCGATTCTTGTTGTTCACAAATAGCGACGCGAAATCCGGCGCGGATCAATTTAGCCACATAGCCTTCGTAGGAATGGGCGGGCACGCCGCACATCGGCACATCCTGCCCTTGAAACCGCCCACGCCGCGTCAACGCGATGTCGAGGGCTTTCGATGCCGTGACGGCATCGTCAAAAAACATTTCGTAGAAATCGCCGAGCCGGAAAAACAACAGGCAATCCTGATGTTCTTTCTTGATCGCAAAATACTGGGCAAGCAATGGCGTCGCCGTTTCAGCCGCCGGAAGGTCGGGAAAAAAGGAAGCTTGAACGGCGGGCATATGTTTTCCAAATAAAGACAAAGTGTTGAAGGGATAACATCGCAAAACTGGGCAACCGCTGCAATATCGCCTTTGTCATCGGAATCCAAGGGGTTAACCAACAAAAAGCTGTGAAAGTAATGTAAAAAAGCGACTCTTTTGCGTTTTTGTGGTATGCTTCTCAGGTATTTGAAGGGGTTTTTATTATGTACCCAGGACAACTTAATTTTTTACCGCGCCACGCCTCAAATCGTTATGATCCCTTGAGGAATACCGCTGCGGCCATGTCCACCCGAAATGAGTTTGTTTTAGCCTCCGTTGGCCCCGGTCTTCAGAATAAAATCAAAGAGCCCCAGCCGAATCTTCATTGGCATAAACGCAGTAACAACGTAACCGCAGTACATAAGGGCACTAAAATCAGCGGTGCCGATATAAGGCCTCAATCCGGACAAGCTCCGGTGGCGGCGCCTAAGGGAGCAAAAGGGAGCGCTTTCGGGAAAGCGTCTCGGACAGTCTTAGGTCATAGGAGCCGCGGTCCCGTTGCAGCTTATAGACCGCCCATGTTTTCGTTCTCTACCGGCCTTAAAAGATACGACACATAGAAAGTCCGCCATGTACCCCGACTATAATCATTCTTACTCGACCCTTAAGCATGACGCCTGTTACCTCGGCGTTAGAAATGAAACGGAGCACTTTGTCGTAGATCAAGCGCACCTGTGGCATCCCTTTGCGCACTCCACCGTCGGACTTACCGCACTCAAAGCAAGCCACGCTGCCGACTTTGCGAGCGCAAACCGCGGCCGCGCAACACCGGCTACACCGCTTCCCTGTCCATGTGGATATTATGGGCTGGAAACATATGAATGCGTGGCCGGATAGGCTTCCAACGGGCGTTAAGCGTGCTATATTCCCCCCATGATTATCGGCATCGGCAGCGATTTAACAAACATCGAACGCATCGGCGAAACGCTTGAAAAACACGGCGAGCGTTTCGTAAAGCGTGTTTTTACGCCCGTCGAGCAGGCCAAAGCCGCGCGCAGAAAAAACAACGTCGCAACCTATGCCAAGCGCTTTGCCGCCAAGGAAGCCTGCGCCAAAGCTCTCGGCACCGGCATTCATCGCGGCGTTTTTTTCCGCGATATGGGCGTTGTCAATCTGCCTTCGGGCAAACCAACCATGGCTTTGACAGGCGGCGCTTTGAAGCAGTTGAAAAAACTGACGCCCAAGGAAACAAAAGCCGTTATTCACCTGAGCCTGACCGACGACGCTCCTTGGGCGCAGGCGTTTGTGGTGATCGAGGCGTTACCCGACTAACTCCGGAAATTCTTTGCCGGAGGCAATAGCCTCGCTGATGGGTGCAAACACTTTCACGACGTTGTCGTAGACGGGTCTTTTGAAATTGACGATCAAGGGCGGCGTTTCTTCCAAAGGGATCCACTTCCACGAAACAAATTCCGGTGCTTCGGGTTCGTTGATGCCGGACAAGTCGATGTCGTTGTCTTTCCCCTGAAATATCAGGGCAAACCATTCCTGTTCCTGACCCCGGTACTTGCCGCGAAAAATGGCGTGATTTTGTTCGTCCTTGCTGATTCTTCTGTTTTGCAGCCAGTCTGGAAACTCATAACGAAAAATTTCCGGAGCCTTGGCGATGATGCGCGCGTTATCCGTTCCTATTTCTTCTTTCATCTCGCGCAAAACCGCACGGGCGGGCTCTTCGCCTTTTTGCACGCCGCCTTGGGGCATTTGCCAGGCTCCGTGCCTGTCGCGGCGCTCCGCCACCAATACAAGTCCACGCGCATTAAAAAGACATATGCCCACGCCTTTACGATACGGCAAGAGTTGGAAATCGATATCGGACATCGTTACTGAACCATCGTACTAAGGGGCGCTAACGCAATGCCGTGTTCCGGCAACGTTTTCGCCCACGCTTGCAATTGATTAATCATGACCGGCGTTGCCGTCATAATACCTACCGCACGACCCGTTTGGCGCGCCGTTTTTTCCAGATTTTCAAATGCCGTTGCGACAGCTTGGGGATCCAGATCGACGTCAAGGCGCTGCGTCATCGTCGCGACGGGAACGCCCGCATTGCGCGCCATGTCCGTCACAACCCCGTGCGGAACGACGCGGGAATCGAACACCATAAGCCCGCGATCTTTGACTTCTTGCAGAATAAGCCCAAACCGCGTCGGGTCTGAAGTAAAGCGCGACCCATAAGTCGTCGTTATACCGACATATCCGGTCGACCGCCGCAATGCCTTTAAAAGACGCGTCAGATTCTCGCCCGTCGACAAATTGGTCAAAAGCGTGTCGGCGCCCGGATCGCTTTGCGGATAATCGAATGGCTCGACGGGAACCTGAAGCAGAATTTCGTGCCCATCCTGACGCGCGCGGGTGCTCCAGGCTCCGACAACGGGGCTCTGCGAACTAAACGATAACGTAACAGTCGGCGGCGTTTGCGCAATGGCTTGATCGGTAATCCCGCGCGACATGCCTAAATCTGTAATAACGATGGCGACGCGCGGACGCTTATCCGCCAGATTAAAAGGGCGCGCATAGACTTGCCACGGACGGGCTCCGTCTTCCCCAATGCGCGGCAGGCTGCCTTCCGCTGTATCCAAAGTCACCCTGCTGTTGGGAGCCTGAACCAATTTAACATTGCGATCGTCTTGATCATTAAGCGCGGGAGCATTGACGTCCGTTTCAATTTTCCGGTTCCCTTGCAGCCATTTCTCGATTTCTTTCTCTTGAGGAAAGAGGGCCGACGTCTGAATATTCTTTATCACGCCGCGATGCTGTCCGTGAATCCACGCCGGAGGAAGAACCATCAAGGCAAAAATGAGGGCTGTTACAAAAAGCTTCAGATTGCGCGGATACCGCGCGAGAAAAGTCTCGTGGCGCGCGGGCAAAGCTAAAGCATCGGAAGCGTTTTGGGACATGGGGAAAATTGCGAATCTCGGAACCGAAAGACTAGAGTCCGGACTTTAAAGCATTTTTCGTTCAAACAAAATCTTTTTAGAACAGGGCTTCAATTGAGCAAGCTTGAGGCAAAAATCCTGATTTGCAGCCCAAGATCGCTCAATTGGTAAGGCTGCGTAAAGGCGCGGGAATCCGCCCGCCCCGAGCGATGAAATCGTCAGCCTTGAAGGAATTGACGGCCATAATGGGGCAGTATCCCAAGAGACCTCCGAACTCGACTTTATCGCCGACTTTTTTGCCGGGAACGGGAATCAGCCGGACGGCCGTCGTTTTGTTGTTGATCATGCCGATGGCCGCTTCGTCCGCAATGATGGCCGAAAGGGTCGCCGCGGAAGTATCGCCCGGAACGGCGATCATGTCCAAGCCTACGGAACAAACGCACGTCATGGCTTCAAGCTTTTCGAGCGTCAGGCTGCCGCGTTCAACAGCCGCGATCATGCCCGCGTCCTCGCTGACGGGAATAAACGCGCCGGAAAGGCCGCCAACATGCTGGGCCGCCATCAGGCCGCCCTTTTTGACGGCGTCGTTAAGAAGCGCAAGAGCGGCAGTCGTTCCCGGCGCGCCGCAGCTTTCGATTCCCATTTCTTCCAGAATATGCGCAACGCTGTCGCCGACAGCGGGCGTGGGCGCCAACGACAAATCGATGACTCCCATTTTGACGCCGAGGCGTTTCGATGCTTCTTGAGCCACAAGCTGCCCGACGCGCGTGACTTTAAACGCCGTGCGCTTAATGGTTTCGGCAACAACATCGAAGGACTGGCCGCGCACGTCTTCAAGCGCGCGTTTAACAACTCCGGGGCCGCTGACGCCGACATTAATGGCTGAAGAGCCCTCGCCCACGCCATGAAAAGCCCCCGCCATAAACGGGTTATCCTGCACGGCATTGCAAAAAACCACAAGCTTGGCACACCCGATGGCGTCGCGCGCCGCCGTTAATTCAGCCGTACGTTTGATAATGAGTCCCATGCGGCGCACGGCATCCATATTGATGCCCGATTTCGTCGTGCCGATATTGACCGATGAGCAAACGCGCTCGGTTCGCGCCAGCGCTTCCGGAATAGAGTTGATGAGAAGAAGATCGCCTTCGGTCTCGTGCTTATCGACAAGCGCCGTGAAGCCGCCGATGAAATTGATGCCCAGCTCTTTGGCCGCCTTGTCCATCGCTTCGGCGACAGGCACATAGCTGTCGGTCTTGCAGCTTTCGGCAACGACGGAGATCGGCGTCACGGAAACGCGCTTGTTGATGATGGGAACGCCGTATTCAGCTTCGATGTCTTCGCCGACCTGAACCAGATTTTTCGCCGTCATCGTGATTTTGTCATAAATATTTTTGCAGAAAACCTTGATGTCCGGATGGCTGCACCCGCGCAGGGAAATGCCCATCGTGATGGTGCGGACGTCGAGCTTGTTCTCGGCAATCATCCGGTTGGTTTCAAAAATTTCTTTAATTAATAACATGTTAATGCCAATCAGATGCGGTGCATGACGTTGAAAATATCTTGGCTTTGAACCTTAATTTCGACGCCAATTTCTTTCCCGACTTCGCCGAGTTTTTGCTGCAATTCCTTTAGGGAAATTTTGGCCGCGCCCATATCGGCGATCATGACCATATTGAAAAAGCCGTTCATGATGTTTTGGTTGATATCCAAAACATTGACGTTGACGTCGGCCATGGCCGTTGAGACTTTGGCGACGATGCCGACGCGATCCTGACCGATGATGGTAACGACGATTTTCATGTCTTTTCCTTTAAGCGCGAGAAGAGCTTTCGTTTGTAACAGATATTTCAGGGGCTGCCTAGAAGCGGGGGATGAGGAGCCAGCCCCTATGCCGACGTATCGACGCGCAAGGCTTCTGTCGGGCCGCCTTTGGCTACCGCTACCAACGCTTCGCGCAAAAGGCGGTCGTGAATCATATAGCCCGCCTGTAATACCTGAACAATTGTTCCGGCAGGTTGATCCGTCGCTTCGACTTCCATCATCACGCGGTGGAAATTGGGATCGAAAACCTGACCTAAAGGATTAATTTTCTTAATGCCAAAGCGTTCAAGGGTCGCGAGAAACTGGCGTTCCGTCGCCTCTATTCCCACAATAAAATTCTTAACCGCCGGATCGGCATTGTTCGTGGGCGCAGATTCCAGAGCGCGGCTGAAATTATCGGAAAGCGCCAACATCTCTTTGGCAAAAGAGGCGATGGTGTATTTTGACGTTTCCTCGCGGTCTTTTTGCGCGCGCCGCCGCGTGTTTTCGGCATCGGCCATTTCACGCAAAACGCGGTCTTTCAGTTCCGCCAATTGCTTTTCAAGATCGGCGATGCGCTTTTCGGCAAACTCGACGCTTTCGATAGATTCGGGGAGGACAGCGGGCGACTCTTCGGCGCTCGCCGCCGCTTCTTTGGCTTGAACTTCAGGATCTTTCATTGCTCTTTCTTTCATCCGCCTATTTTGTCATCTCAGCTCAAGAATTGGCAAGTTGTTTAGTTCGATCGGTTGTTATTCGCAAGATTGGGGTTTTTTAGCGATTATCAAGGGGGAAATGGCTTAAAATATAGGTTTGACGTGGAAACGCTCCCTGTTTTCATCTAGGCTGTCCCTTTCGCGACTTGGTTTAAGTATATGCCCACGCCTCAAAAACTTTCTTCATCCCGCTGCCAGGCTTTGTCCGGCGATATCAACCCGCCTGGCGATAAGAGCATATCCCATCGCAGCATTATGCTGGGCGGGCTTGCGGAAGGCACGACAACCGTAAGGGGGCTTTTGGAAGGCGAAGATGTTCAAAGCACAATCGCCGTCCTGCGCGCCATGGGCGCAACTATTCAGAAGGACAGGGCTGGCGTTTGGCAAGTCACGGGCGTCGGCGCTGCGGGATTACGTGCACCGCAAGATATTCTGAACGTAGGAAACAGCGGTACGTCGGCACGTTTATTGATCGGCCTCGTTGCGGGGCAACCCTTTTCGGCGCGTTTTGACGGCGACGCCTCTCTGCGCAAAAGACCCATGAAGCGCATTATCGAGCCCCTGTCTCTTATGGGCGCGCGCTTTGAAAGCACGGACGGGAAATTGCCTCTGACCGTCACAGGCGCAGCGCATCCTGCGGCCATTACCTACACTTTGCCGGTAGCCTCTGCGCAAGTGAAGTCTGCCATCTTGCTGGCGGGGTTGAGCGCGGACGGCGTAACAACAGTGATTGAATCTACGCCGACGCGCAATCATTCGGAAAACATGCTGCGCGGTTTTGGCGCAAAAATCGTCGTCGAAAAACGAAGCGACGGGACAGAAGAGGTTTCGATCACAGGCAAACCGAAATTGAAAGCGCAAGATATCCGCGTGCCTGCCGATCCGAGCTCTGCCGCGTTTCCTCTCGTTGCCGCGCTTTTGTGTCCGGAGTCATGCGTGACGCTCAGGTATGTGGGCATTAATCCAAGGCGCGCGGGATTGATTGAGGTTTTGCGCTCCATGGGAGCAAAGATTAACATTGAAAATCAACGGGTTGAAGGCGGCGAATCCGTCGCCGACCTTACCGTCTTTGGCAGCGACTTGTCGGGCGTCGATGTGCCCGCCGAGCACGTGCCGAGCATGATTGACGAATATCCGATACTTGCCGTCGCGGCAGCTTGTGCCAAAGGAACGACGCGCATGCGCGGACTTGGCGAACTGCGGGTCAAGGAAAGCGACAGGCTCAGTCTTATGGCGCGCGGACTTTCTCAATGCGGAGTCAAGGTTGAAGTGGCGGGTGATGATTTGATTGTTTTTGGAACCGGTGCTCCTCCGCTCGGCGGCACCTGCATCGACACGTCCATGGATCACAGGATTGCCATGAGCTTCCTTGTTCTCGGGACGCGGACGAAAGAATCCGTAAGCATCGACGACGGGAGTTTTATCGCGACAAGCTTTCCGGATTTTGTTTCGATGATGAATAAATCGGGCACAAACATTGCTTTACTTCCCTCCTCTTGACCGAATCCCCTTCTGCCTTCATCTTCAACGGTATGCACGTGCCCCTGCCTGAACCACCCCACATTCCTTTTCCCAAGGATTTTTCTTTCCTGCAGTCATTGGGAACCGGTCTTTCAATACTCATTCTGATCGCGATTTTATCTCCCGTTCTGGGTGTCGTCGCTTTGTATGCGTCCGGACCCTTGGAACAGGAAAAAACGGTTGTTATCGCGCATGGTTCGAGCATCTTTGATATCGGCGCACAGTTGTCGCAGGAAAATGCCGTTTATTTTTCTTCCGTTTTTAACGTTGCCGCACGAATAACGGGCTCTTTAAAAGCGGGCGAATATGTCCTTCCTGCAGGCATCAGCGCCTTTGATCTTGCGGTTCTTATGCATGAAGGACATTCCGTCATAAGGACATTTACTGCAGTCGAAGGCCTTACTTCGGCGGAAATTGTGCGTCTTTTAAACGATAATCCCGTCCTGACCGGCTCCATTAAAGAGTTTCCCCCTGAAGGATCCTTGTTGCCGGAAACCTACCACTACAGCTACGGCGACAATCGCGCTTCCATTATTGCGCGCATGCAAAACGCAATGCATGAAAAACTCAACGAGCTTTGGGCAAATCGCGACATGGGCGGAACCCTTAAATCGATTGAAGAGGCCGTCGTTCTCGCCTCTATCGTCGAGAAAGAAACCGGCAAGGCGGAAGAACGCCCCCGTATTGCCGGCGTGTTTTTCAATCGTTTACGCAAGAATATGCGCCTTCAGTCCGACCCGACGGTTATTTACGCCATGACCAACGGACAGATAGCGCTTGATCGGGCATTAACGCGCAACGACCTTTCTATTACATCGCCGATTAACACGTATGTAAATACGGGGCTTCCGTCGCAACCTATCTGCAACCCGGGGCGCGCTTCTCTGGAGGCCGTTTTGCATCCTGAAAATAATGATTTTCTTTATTTCGTCGCCGATGGCAACGGCGGACATGCTTTTGCCGCCGATCTGAAAACGCATAACAAAAACGTCAACCTTTGGCATCGCGCAACGAATACCGTTGCCGGAAAGCCATGACCTCTATTGCCTCCAATCTTGCCTTTGCCCGCGAACGCCTGAAAGGCGCCACACTGATCGCCGTCAGCAAAACCAAGAGCATTGAGGCCGTGCGCGAGGCTTTGGCAGCAGGACAACGCTTGTTCGGCGAAAATCGCGTGCAGGAAGCGCAAACAAAATTTCCGCTTTTGCGGAAAGACTATCCTGACATCGAGCTCCATCTCATCGGTCCTCTGCAAACCAATAAAGTGCGCGCTGCCGTCGCTTTATTCGACGTTATTGAAACGCTGGATCGTCCCGAACTCGCGGAAGCTCTTGCCAAAGCCATACGCAAAACAGGCCGAACCCCACGGCTGTATATCGAAATCAATATCGGGCTTGAGCCTCAAAAATCAGGAATCGCGCCAGATAAGGCCGAAGCTTTTCTTGCCTCTTGCCGCGATGTTTATGGGCTTTCTGTTTCGGGCTTGATGTGCATTCCCCCTGAGGGCCAAAACCCGCGTCCTTATTTCTACGCGATGCGCGATTTAGCTCAACGCTTATCGCTGCCGCACCTTAGCATGGGAATGAGCGCCGATTTCGAGACCGCCATCGCCTGTGGCGCCACGGAAGTTCGCATCGGCACGGCTCTCTTCGGAAAACGAGAGAAAAACGCGGACTAACAGGATGTTCTAATTAATATCCTGTGCCGGTTCCTTTCGACATCTCGCCGACGACACTAAAAATCGACATCATCGTCCACGCAATGATACCTCCGACAATTGCCATGCCGAAGTTGCGGATGACGCCGGCTTGCGCTTTCATAGTGTCAACCTGGTCTTCCATCCATTCTTCCGCGACCTTTTCGATGACAACGCCTATGTCCGCGCGTTCGGCTAAAATCTCGAGATCAACGGCAACGTCAGGAGACGGAAAGTTCATCTTGGTGAGCCGCAAAGCTTCGCCGAGGTTGTGTCCGCGCAAAACCTTCTGCCGCGCGGCGCTGATGCGTTCTTTAATCCATGGATTTCCCTGCTCTTCGAGAATTTCGAGCGAGCGCTTAAGAGGAACTTGCGCTCCCAAAAGAGCCGAAAGACCCATGAGAAAACTGCTGCCCTGCAAAACGCGGTACCATGACCATGGCGCATACAGATCGAATTTTGCGCGCAAGGGGCCACGCCAGAAAGAGAGCGTCGACGAAATGGCGACGATCAAAAGGATAATAAACAGAACGATGAAGGGTCCCCACGTCGTAACAAAATCAGAAAAGGGCACGATGGCCCCCATCGACTCGACAACGTTCCTTGGCGCGTTGGCGCGCATATTGGCGATAAGATTGACGCTGAACGTCCAAATCACAAACCCCACTAATAGAAAGATGAAGAAGGGGTAGCCCACGGCATACGTTACGGCCTCGCGCATCGCGCGACCCTTCTCGCTCATCGTCTGAATAAATGAAAGTGTTTTGGCCAACGCGCCGGATTCCTCGCCCGCGCGGACGAGATAAAGCTCGCCCGTAGGAACCCAGCCATCCATTGCTTTAGAAAGGGAAATACCGGCGCGATCTTTTAAAAACCATTCGCGGAGCGCAATGGCCGCGGGACGGTTTGGATACTTGCCCATTTCCGTCACGTTTTGGTATAGGCGATCCAGCGAACGCGAGAGCGCTTCGTTCGATTTGAGCATGCCTTCGAGCTTGCGATAAATGCGGTAGCGGACTCGACGGTTGTTGCGAAACTGGAACTTCATTAGCTTGTGTTCAAGCTGCGCCAATTTTTCTTGAATTTCGTTCATGGCAAGGGGCCCAATCTTTCTTCAACTTCGCTCAGTTCGCGCGGACGCGCAAAAATGCCCAATTCGAACTCGGCATCGTCGGGGGATACTTCGCCCGCCCGCACTTTCTCAAGCCCCCGCTGAAGCATCGTGATGCCGTTAAGTCCCGCCGGAGATAGCCAATATTTTTCGGCTTCTTCTTCGCGATTATCCGAAAGCAGCGACATAAGCTTGGCATCGGTTTCGATGATTTCCGCCGCTACCGTGCGCCCCGAACGCCCTTTATAACATTTCGGGCATCCATCCGGATTGGCAAAATAGACATTGCTTAAGTCCTGCTCAACCAGACAATCCATAATCGGTCTGCCGACGTTTGCTTTGTTCCGGCTCGCATCCATAATGGCGAGCCCCGCGCGCAAACGGCGGGCAGTATCCCGCGCCGTGGGGCCAAATTCCTCACATGCCATTTTAAGGGGAATGCGGCAATGGGGGCACATGCTGCGCAACAATCTTTGGCATGCCATGCCGCGCACAAGATTGTGGTCATAAACAATATAAGGCTCCATACCAATGTCGCGCAGGCGTTTCGGCGTTGCGAGCGCCGAATAAACGTGGCTTGTCGTATAAACCTGGCGTCCCGTCAGGGCCAAACGAAAGGCAAATTGGGCTGTTTGCAAATCGCGCACTTCGCCCAACATCACGATGTCGGGATCAAGACGAAGGGCACAACGCATGATTTCGACAAACGTCTTTTCGCGCTGTTCGTCTTTAACCGACGCCGAAACGCCTATCTGACGCGCGCCAATGACGCCGCCTTCCGGCGGGTCTTCGATGATCAAGCAGTTCAGCCGCATTTCCGTTTCGGCCATGCGCCGGTTAAGAACGACGCGCAACGTCGTCGTTTTGCCTTGATTGACGGGGCCAGAAAAGATGCGCAAACCGCCGGGCGCTGCGCGCAGGCTTTGCACGACGTGCAGCTGCTCTTGCGAAAAGCCGAGGGAGTCGACATCCGCCATAACAAAGTTTTCGCCCCACAGATGGGCGGAATCGTAGGAGAGGCGCATATCCAAGTAAGCGCCGCCGTTCGACAACGGAACCCACTGGCACCGGACGCTGATGACGCCTTTGGGAAGCGTAATGACTTCCTCGCCGCGCGCGTCCGATGTCAACATCGCGGCTTGGGGTTCCTGAAAATTCGCCGTCGCGCCCGACTGGCCTATCGAGTGAGAATAAACAGCCGCAAGAAATTGGTCGCCCTCGCGCTGCGTCCAAACATCCTGACGACGGAGCGAACCGTCGATGCGGAACTGCACAACGGCGCGGCCATTGACGGACTCGACGTGAATGTCGTTTGCCCCCATTTGAACCGCTTGTTCCAGTGTCGCCACAATTCGGCGGCGGGCGGCATTGACGTCATAGTGCGAGCTGGTGTCGCTGCGATCGGCATAAATATACGCCTGAATAATAATGTTCGGCGTCACATAGCGGGGTTCATCAACTTTGTATCCCTGGCGCTTGGCGGCCTGAGCGACCGAAGTCACGAGAGGCGAGCGGCGATGCGAGGCGCTGACAAGCCATAATCCTGATTCAAAAAGGGCGCAAAGATTGCGCGCCTCGTCCGGAATTTTTAAAGCGCCATTCGTCGCCGTGAGCACGGAACCCGTAAAAAGAAGGGGAAGCGTACGTTCGTCTTCAAGTTTAATCTTATCAAGGGCGGCCGAAACAGGGGCCGGGGTTGAAAGACTGGGCTGCGCGTGAGCCGATCCTTCCGGCGTGTTTTCTTCAAGCTTTTGTTTTTCTGAAAAAAGAGTTTTTTCCCTTGTTTTAAGCGCAGATACCTGAGGCCGACCTAAGGCCTTCAGCTTCTTTCCCATCAGATCGGCGAAATTGAACACTCGGGCTTCCTCTAGACTTAAGACATGCCAACAATACAAAACCTGCGCCGATGGAACAGGAAAGGAGCGACTTTAGATAAGGGTAGCCTGTATTTTTCAATACCGCCGGGTTTGTCGAGCAACATCCTGTCGCCTTTTGTCGCGCCCTTTTGAGAAACGCGGCATCTTAACACCAGTCTTTGGCTTTGCATAGAAGAGCTAAAAATGCTGCTTGTTTTTTCGCGCAAAGATGTCCTGCTGTTTTTTGAATTTTTGCCGAAGGATCAAAGCCGGACGCCCATAATCAGGGCAACGCCTACATAATAATTTTTGCCTGCACCAATTAACGCATTGAACTATAAACCATATCAATGTTTTTAACGCGCAGGGTATAGGCTTTTTCTTTTCCTCCGACATCAACGGACGATGAGGAAATAGCCCGAACGGTATCGCCGCCGGAAAGTTTATCGCCGACCCTGACCGACCTTAAATCGCCGTTGGAAAGCCTCAAGACAGCCGTATATCTTCCGCCTGTCCCGTAAATATGCGATATTTCAGGACGGGACGAGCTTGAGCTCGAAGGTTTGGCTCTACGCCCCTCCGGCGCGGAATAATCCGAAGAAACGGCCGACGGCAACGGCATCAAGGCGCTGGACGGAATGGCGTTCGCCAACGAGGAAGAAACGGAGGGCGGGGCGTGGAAGTCACCTCGTTCGCCGCGTAATTTTTCAAGCTCTTTCAACCGCTTCTCAATTTCAATCATCGCTTCTATGCGCGTAACGGTTTGCCTTGCGCTATTTAAATCCGCGAGTGAGGTCGTATCGGAAGCAACGTCAAGACGCTTAACAACTTTCTTTGCATTTGCAGATATTTCGTCTTCCATCGCAGAGAGATTCTTGTCGATGCTTTCCTTCTGGATTTTCGGAGCTTCCGCCGAAAGAACTATGGAAGAAGAGCCTGTTGCGCTCACCGGTACAGAAGCCGGTGCAGAGGGCGGTTCTACCGATAAAACAGGCAGACCACTCGAGGTGGTTTGGATGGTGTCCGCCGCGTGTAACGTGCCCGGAGTAAAAAAGAAAACGCTTAAAGCGACAAAAAGCGCCGCCTCTGTTTTTGCAATAAATGTTTCCGGTAAGAAAAAGCTATTTGCGATTCTCATAGATAACCCCTTCGACAACCCACGCAGAAGCTCCGCCGCCACGCGAGAAGCTCATGCTGTTAATGATGGCTCCGGGTAAATCTCCGATAAATCCCGGGAGTCCTCCCGGTAGTTCTGCCACATTAAGCGTAAAGGAACGCTTAACCCACGGAGCCGGCGGGGGATTCCACGGCCCTGTATACCCTTCCGGAGGGGGAGGAAGGGGGTCGTCTGGGGCCCGGCTGATCGATCCGGGCCAATTCTGAAGTAGGTAACGGTTTGTTATTTCATCAATATTTTTTAATAACTCGTTTCCGCGCGGCTGAAGCGGGGGAAGAGGCAGCGTCTGGACGGCAGTTGCTCCCGTATCATTAACACTTGACCCTTTGGGGGGGGCTGTTTCCCCTTTTGTCCGCTGCCAGGAGAGGTTTATGCCCAACCCGTTACAGGACAAGGCTGAAAGATTCCATCCGGAAACCGCAGAGGGAACAAGGTCCAGACCTTCTTTACAAGCCTTAATAACTGCAAGAACGGGCGGCGTGCTTTCCCACGTTCTTTCGTATTTTGGTTCAGGGGGAGGTGTTTGGCCGAACGACGACATGCCCGCTGCTTGCTGAGCTTGAATAAGCGCCAGTTGTTGTTGCCGCGCCAGTTCTTCATCGGCAGCGTTTTGCATGTACCAAACTATGCCCAAAATTAGCACGAAGGCCGCCGCAGCACCAGCGATGGCTATTTTTACTTTGGGAGAAAGCGTAACTTGCTGAAGTTGGATATCGGCCTGATCATTAAGAAGCAACGTCAGCGGAATTGTATCCGCGCCGGGGATCGACCACGCTTCCGGAGCATAAATCGTTTGCAAACCGCCATAGCCGATTTCCTGTATCAGGCGATCGCGCGCTTCGGCTTCTTCGCGAAAAAAAAGATCGCCGTCGGGAACGATCAGGTCGTCGCGAACGATGATGAGGACAACGCCCTCATTAAGGCGAAAAGCCCCCGCCCACGCTCCTGGGATTTGTGCGGCCAGACACGCGGCCAAAACAGGCATTCCCGGTTCTTGCCCCCCGCCTTTGGAACAAAGACCAAATTGGGGAACGCGGCCTTCTTTGTTGCCTGCGCGAACAACGTAGAAATCGGCTTGTTGTCCCGGTTGTTCCGCTGCTTCTTTGGCTATCTGGGCGACACGCCCCTTGCCGGGGCTGTTTTCCCAATAGAGACCTACGGCATAGCGGTGACGACCGACGGTTACGACACCGGCTGCCATCAGTTGCGCTCCCCATCCGAGGAAACGTCCATAACCTGAGGCGTCAGAGCCATGAACATCATCAGGCGCGCCTGATCACTAGAGGTTCCTCCCCCAAGAAGGAAATTCTCCGGGGATCCTACGCCTTGTTTGTTTTGTTGCGTTGTTTCTTGATCAACGCCCGCAATCACAAGCGTCTGTCCGCTACGCAGCACCGACTGTTGCACAAAAAGGCGATTATCCGTTACCGGCAAGGAAAGAGGAACGTTCGAAGTTCCCGTATTGAAATCCCGCGTTCCGAGCGTTTGAAGCCCGACCAAGCTAAGCGAATATTGAAGTAAAATGCGCCCGTCATCAAGTAACCGCGGAGTCAACTGGAGCGAAAACCCTTCATGAACCGTCGAAATAACCGGCGTATAGGTACTTTGGGTTGTTATTGTGGTTGTTGCGGTTTCCGTAACGGATTGAATGAAAGCCCTGTCCGTTCCGACGCGGCGGGATACCGGACGATTGTTGAGCGTCGTCATGGAAAATTGAGCGACCTGCGACGTATCTCCGATTGTCGAAAGAGCCGAAAAGACGCTTCCCGCATATGCTTTTCCGCTCGGATTATTAAGAATGGCAATATTGAGATTACCCAGCCCCCCAAGAGCATCCGTATTTATAACTCCAGGAACGGCGGCGGAGGTATATGCCGCGTTTCCGATTCTTTTAAGAAAGCCGGTGAATGTGGCGCTAAAGTCTTCGCTCTTTCCAAGATTGACCGTATAGATTTGAACGCTGATTGCGATCTGCCGCGACAGTCTCTTGTTTTCCTTGCCAATATAGTCTGAAATCGTTGTCATAACATCGGGCGTCGTCGTTACCGTAATGGTGCCCATGGACGGCGAAATAACGACGGATCCTTGCCCGCCGATAATTGCCTTCAGCGCTATAGATAATTCGTCCCAATATTTGATCGACATCGATGTCTTTGAATTTTGGGTTAGCGTGTTTGTTGTTGCTGACGATGTTGTTGTAGAGCCGCTGGAACCGCTGCCCGATGAACTGCTATCATCATCTTTCATTCCTTCGTTGATTTCCTGCGTTCCCGGCAACGCCTCCACGACAAAAATGCGGGTCTCATAACGCAAAATAGAAATTGCGGAACCATCGAAGCGCCAGGTAACGCCAAAATGCGCGCTTAAGCGATCAAGAAGCCCCGAAAGGGGGCCCTCATAAGAAACGGGCATTTCTTGATCTGAAGAAGAGGATGAACTTGCGGCTCCTCCCGCCGGAAGAGATAGGGCCGAAAGGCGAACGGGAATGCCTGTTTGCGCACTAACGGCATTGGCAATGGCGTTAAGCGACATGGGCTCGGACGAGACCAGCGTCACGCCGCGCGACTCTTCGTATCGCAAAGGAAGCGGCATTCCTCTGTGCATCCTGACGGCGATGTTTCCGCCCCAAACTTTATCGGTAACAGTTAAGGGATTGTAATTAGCTGGATTGGGGATGTTATTTGTCGCGGTATTGGATAATTGTTGAGCCTCGCTGGTTCTTTGATCAATCGTCTTCCTCATTTTCTCTGTTTGATCACAACTGGCCAAAGCAAAGCAACATCCGATAACAAAGACATAAGCGACCCATTGTCTGAAAGCGCTTTTGTGTCTCAACGCTTGCCTTAATGCCATCGGCTTCTCCGTTAATTCGTGTAGCTGTTGCCGCGCGTCTGAATGACCAGCACTTTTTGCCGCGCTTGAGGATTGGTGTGGAGCGCCCCTATCGGTTGCGGGCGCGCCCCATCAAAGCCGGCGAGAAGATTGCGAACCGCATCTTCAAATCCGCCCCTGAAATGAGCCGAGCCTTCGATGGGATAATCGTATTCAGCAAGCCATTTCAGTTCGACGCCTGCGCGATTACACCAACCGGATAAAACCTTATGCAGGGTTTCACCTTGTTCCGCCGCCCAGCCGTCCGGGGACAAAATATTAACTGAGGGAACGGGCGCCCGCGACGTTACTGGTGCAAGCATATTCATTACGCTTTGTGTTTTTGAAGAAGCCGCCGGCGGAAGCGTTTGCTTTCTCTCAATCGCGGCCCCCGGAATATCGGCGCGGCTTACGGTTATGACGTTTCCCTGCTTATGGCCAACAAGCCCTTCGGACGCCAGCATTGCATTGAGCGTTTCTTCCCAAGGCTTCCCGCCTTTGTAAGAGACCAACGTATCGATGCTGACGTTTTGATCGACTGAAAAACTGGTGCCGTTTGGCAAAAGTTGGCGCAACGCCAACGCTAGGGGAACCTGCGTGGCAAACCCCTGAACAACAGCGGCAGAGGGATCGGACTCCGAGGAAGAAGGCGCTAAGCTGATGGTCGCCGTTGAAAGATCCAGTTTTTGCTCATTCTTCGGAAGTATCGTTAGAGGAGGGGTTTCTGCTGCTGTACGATCCGCCCTTGCATCGTTCGAGATCACAAGAGGCGAGACGACCTCAGGCTCCTTAACGGCAGCCGAGGATGTGGGCGCGTAAGATTCCGCCACAGCGGGGCTATAAGTTGTGCCTTCGTTGGGGGCAACCCATTGAAATCCGGCGTGCGCAGGCGCCGCCGAAAAGGCGAGGCATAAAATCAGCGTTGCAGCGCCATAAGATGAGGGAAGAATTTTATTCGGCATGTCGACGGCCCTTTGTCTCTAAAACCCGAATGGTGATTCGCAAATACTATATGGAGATAAGCCTCAGAGCAACATGGGATTTGTGCAACAGTGTTCTTTTACTTACATAAAACGCACTTTGGTCGCCCGCCTAAAAGGGCGGAAAGTTCTGGACAAACACAAACGCAGGAAACAGACTCCCCAAAGCCCGTATCGCTTTCGGAACGAAAAAACGATTTTTGTCCCTATTGGGCTCCCCGCCCAGGCGAAGAAGTTTTGTCGTTTGTCTGCCTCTTGAACCTAAAGGATTCCATTTGAAACGTTTTTCCCTATTTCCGCCGCATTTATCCTTTACGTTTCCTGACCTCGAATGAGCGGAAAATCATGAAAAGAATTAGCACCTTCCTTTGCTCCCTGATCGTTCTGGCAGGCTTGTTTGTCCTCCTTCCCTCAGCAAATGCACAGCAACCCGCGGGCCTAAGCGCCCCGCCTCAAGCCGCCAAAACAGCGCCGGTTCCAGCGGTTTCCGTTCCCCTGACTCCGGCGGCGACACAATTAGGGCAAACCCTTCACTCTTTGGTGGCGCCCCCTCCTTCAGCGCCCGCTCCCGCCGAAGCAAGCGTTGACGACGTTTCCGAACAAATTGCAGATACCTTTGCGACCAATTTTCTCAACACGCTGGCTAAGGCCGTGGATGCGTTGAAAATTGACAAGGCGACATTTGCCGCGCCTACGGCAGCTTTATCCGACTTAAACAAGTGGATTGATAATCAGACAAACGATTCACGTCGCATGGCTTTGTGGAATTCCCTAGGCAAAAATGTTTTGGTCATTGTCGTTCCGTCCGCATTGCTTGGCATTGCCCTCTTTTTCTTTTTCGTTCCTGTACGCCGCAGTTTAAAACGCAAAAGGCAGTCTTTGCCTGAGCAGGTTGGCTTGCTTTTGGGGTTGTTCTTCTTACGCCTTGTCCCTGTTTTGGTTTTTTTGGGAGCCGCTTTGCTTCTTTTGGAACAAAACGAAACGCAGCGAATACAGCGTTTTGTAATTTTAAATGTTATTTACGCGTTGTCCTTAAGCTATGCCCTTCGACAAGTTTTGCGGGGGCTTTTTTCTCCCTCAACGTCTTATTTGCGAATTTTGCCCCTCTCTACGCCTCAGGCCATCTCGGCGTGTCGATGGCTGAACGCCTTCAATATTAGCATCATCTGCGGATATTTTCTGATCGATGTCGCTGCCGCTTTGCGCGTCCCGGCAAGTTTTGTCCTCGTCTTTCAAAATGTGTTTGCCGTTTCCTTAACGGTCTTAGCTATCGCGGGCATTCTTCGAATGCGTCTTTTTGTCGCCGGAATTTTGAGGGGCACTCTCGACGAAAAATCTACGGGATTTGTTCATGCCTTGCGTCTTTGGCTTGCGCGGCGATGGTTTAGTTTGGCGATTATTTATCTGATCATCAGCCTCATTGTCATCCTCGTAGACATTAAAAATAGCTTTGCCCTGATCCTGCGCGGCACCATCTTAAGCATCATTATTTTGTTCGTGGCGCGCCTTGGTTTTGTCGGTATTGAAGCCTGGAAAACGCCTCGGTTTGGCAACGCCCCCCTACTCCATCGTCAGGTCTTGGCGTTTTTCTTGGGGCCCGTCCTTTGGATTGCCTCCGCCGCAGGCATCGCCGCGACATGGGGCGTCAATGTTAAGGGTATGCTTGCAACGCCCCTGGGTCAGCGTTTTTGGGGCGCGTTTATATCGATTGCTTTAACGCTTTTGCTTCTGACCTTTCTCTACGAACTCGTTCACGGCGCCATCGACCGGCACCTAGGCCGCCGCGAGAAGGACGGAAAAACGCCCACCGCATCGGCACGCGCGCACACGTTGCTGCCGATGGTGCGCACGTCGATCTTTATTCTTCTTTCCACCGTTGCCGTCCTCACCTGCCTTTCGGTCATCGGCGTCGATATTGCACCCCTGCTGGCTGGCGCCGGTATTGTCGGCGTTGCCATCGGCTTTGGATCGCAAACGTTGGTTAAAGATTTTCTCACTGGCTTATTTATCGTCGCCGAAAACGCCGTTGCCGTTGGCGACATCGTTAAAATAGATGATTTCGGCGGCATGGTCGAAGCCCTTAATATCCGCACCATCCGCTTACGCGATATCGACGGGGCTTTGCATATTTTGCCTTTCAGCGAAGTGACAAAAATCACTAATATGTCAAGGGGCTTTGCTTACGCCTTGGTGGACATCGGTGTATCTTACGATTGCGACATAAAACGCGTTATGGAGGTTTTGCGAGAAATCGGGGCAGATCTTCAGGAGGATCCTGTTTTCAAGAGAACTATTTTGGAACCCATTGAAGTCATGGGCTTAGAAAAATTCGAGTCATCCTCGATCGTTGTCAGGGCTCGCTTGCGGACGCGCCCCGGAAAACAAAACGATGTGAGGCGTCAGCTTTTGCTTCGGATCAAGCAACGCTTCGACAAAGAACATATCGAAATTCCCTTCCAAACCATCACCCAGATTATTAAATCTGAGAAATGACTTCTTTATTTTCTATCGCACCGCACCATCGTTTTTAGGTTAAAGGGGTGGTTTTCTTTACCATAATTGTCATAATAACGAGTTGAAAATAAATGATATTTTTTTTAAATCCTCTTTTTCCGCCCAAGTTGTTAATAAAGCTTACCATTAATTAAAACCTGTGTTAGAGTATGCTTAACGATTATGAGGCCTTTAACAGTTACGAGGCAAAGCTATGCGTGTTCTGCTTGTCGAGGACGATGTCTCCGTTGCCAAAAGTATTGAGCTTATGCTGCAAGCCGAGGGGTTTATCGTCGACACGACCGATCTGGGCGAAGACGGTTTGGAAATCGGAAAGATTTACGATTACGACATCATCATTCTCGATTTGATGCTGCCCGATATCGATGGTTACGAAGTCTTACGCCGTCTGCGCGCCGCTAGAGTGACAACGCCAATCCTTATTCTGTCCGGTCTTACGGAACTCGATAACAAGATCAAGGGATTGGGCTTTGGCGCCGACGACTATCTGACCAAGCCTTTCGACCGTCGCGAGCTGGTTGCCCGCATTCACGCCATCATCCGCCGCAGCAAGGGTCACTCCGACAGCGTCATCCGCACCGGCAAATTGATCGTTAATCTGGATACGCGCACGGTAGATGTCGATGGCACGCCGCTTCATTTGACGGGCAAGGAATATGGAATTCTCGAACTCCTTTCCTTGCGCAAGGGAACGACCTTAACCAAGGAAATGTTCCTGAACCATCTCTATGGAGGCATGGACGAGCCGGAACTGAAAATTATCGACGTGTTCGTCTGTAAATTACGCAAGAAACTTGCGACAGCCGCAGGCGGCGACAACTACATCGAGACGGTGTGGGGTCGCGGCTATGTCTTGCGCGATCCGCAAGGCGAAGCAGCGGCAGTTCCGCATGCCAGCACAGCCGCCAAAACGGCCTAGGGTTTTGACCCTAAGATTTTATTCCTTGGGCGGCTTCTTTTTCGGCAATCCTTTTCTTCATTTCTTCGCGTTCTGCCGCAGAAAGCAGAATGCTGGCCGACTTCAACTGGCCACACGCCGCCATAATGTCGCGTCCCCGCGGCGTCCGTATGGGGCTTGCATACCCGGCGGCATTAATTAAATCCCCGAACTTTTCTATCGTGCTCCAGTCCGAACCCTCATAGGGCGCGCCCGGCCATGGGTTGAAGGGTATCAAATTAATTTTCGCGTGAATTCCCTTCAAAAGCTGCGCCAATTGTCTGGCATCCGCCAAGCTATCGTTGACCCCTTTGAGCATGACGTATTCGAACGTAATGCGGCGGGAGTTGCTGGCGGCAGGATAATCGCGACAGGCCTGCAACAATTCCTTGATCGGATATTTGCGGTTAATCGGCACAAGCTGGTCGCGCAGGGTGTCGGTCACCGCATGCAAACTAATGGCGAGATTAACGCCCAGCTCTTCGCCGCAACGCTTGATCATCGGGACAACGCCACATGTCGAAAGCGTTATGCGACGCCTGCCGATCCCAATGCCTTCGTTGTGCATAAAGATGCGCACCGCTTTGGAAACATTATCAAAATTATAGAGGGGTTCGCCCATGCCCATCATCACGATGTTGGTCAGGCCGCCTCCGTCGCCCTCCTCATCGTCGGGGTTTTGGGTTTCGTTCTTTTTGACAAGGTTTTCCGTACCCGCCGCGCCCGGCCATTCTTTCAGATAATCCCGCGCGAGCATCACCTGCCCTACAATCTCCGATACTTCGAGATTGCGCACCAGCCGCTGCGTTCCCGTATGGCAAAAACGGCACGTCATGACGCAGCCAATTTGACTCGAAACACAGAGAGCGCCGCGATCTTCTTCGGGAATGTGCACGCATTCGACTTCGTTGCCGTCGGGCATTTTCAGAAGCCACTTTTGCGTACCGTCTTGGGATTTCTGATACATGGATACCGTCGGACGCTCGATCGTGAAGCGCTCGGCCAGCATCTCACGTATCGGCTTGGCTAGCGTCGTCATTGACTCAAAGTCGCGCAAGCCCAGACGGTAAATCGAGGACCAGACTTGCTTGGCGCGGAATTTCTCCAAGCCGCACGCAAGCAAGGCGTCCGTTAATTCGCCGAAATCAAGGCCCATAAGGCTGATTTTATTGTTTTCTGCCATATTTAAACAAACCGATCTCGCCCCATATCAAAAGACCAATGAACGTTGCCGCGCAGCTTTCCTGCCCCACGCTCCATGCAACCGCTCGTGACCTAAACAGAGCCATTCATTTGTGGTTCGGTATTACGTTCTCTTTCCGGAAATAGGATCCATTCCAGAACGCGCATCGATACGCGCAATCTGTTTATCGATATAGCTGTTGATCATGCCAACTTTGTTATCTCGGATGAGGGCGCGCACCGGATCGCCGTTATTGTTTTCTTCGGTAAAGACATAGCGCAGATAAGGCCCCGCCGACGTCAGGGTCTGGTGCCAGGCTGCCGTCAATCCTTGCGCCAACATATACGAGGCGGCGTTACCTACGCACTGGTCTGCCAAATGCAACAGGCCCATAAGACTTTCTTCAACCGAGCCCGCATGAATGGTCGTCAGAACCAAATGGCCCGTCGTCGCCGCACGAAGAATTTGTTCGGCGGCGCGGGGGCTTCTGACCTCGCCCACCAGCAAATAGCGGGGCGTCCACCGCAAAGCTCGCTTTAAGGGCGTCGCCCAATCTTCGTCTTCAACCTCGACTTGATAGCAATATCCGTACTCGCCGACGGGCCCATCCAACGAATATTCTACGGGATCTTCAACCGTTATGCCGACGCCGCCGAGACGCTTCAGATAATCCGCCAGAAGGGAAAAGTTCATCGTCGTTTTGCCGTGTCCCGTCGGCCCCGAGATCAGAATCAATCCGTCGCGCTGCCCGAAGCGGCGCAAGTGCGTGATAAGCTGGGGCGCGACCGAAAGCTCTTCAAGCTCGGGAACGCGCGCGTTGATGCGGCGAAGAATGACCCAGGCCTGGCCATTGGCCAGTTTTTGATACGATTGGCGAAATCTCATCCCGTCGTATTGAAACGCGGCGTCTGAATTTTCCATATTTTTAAGCAGGTCGTCCGCGATAATTTTTGTTTCCGCGCTATATTGTTCGGGCAGTACGCGGCTCCAATTATTGCTGTAATCACGTCCGGGGGTGCGGTAGCGCGCGAAGCCTTTGCCACCTTCGTCAATGCGGACATATAAATCCATGAAGGGCAGATCGCGCAGTTTTGTGCCGCTGGGAGTTTCCCCCTGAAGATTCATTGTGGTCATGTCTTCTTGCCCCCCGTTACGCTGCCGTTCTGCAAAGCTCCCGCCTGCAGACGCGCGGCAGTACGATCGATATACGTCGCCAACATGCCGGTCTTGGCCTCACGGATAAGCGTACGCACAGGATCGCCGTTATTGTTTTCTTCGGTAAATAAGTACTTAAGATTCGGCTTTGAATCTCCCAGCGTCTGATTGACCAGAGCCGTTAGACCCGAGGCTAGCATATTATACACCCCGGATCCCATCGATTGTTCGGCAAGGAAGATGATGCCCATAAGCGCTTCTTCCATCGTCCCCGAATGGACGGTCGTGATAACAAGATGTCCCGTCGATGCCGCTCTCAATAACTGTTCCGCCGCCTTGGGCGTGCGAATTTCACCCACAAAGATATAGCGCGGAGACCAGCGTAACGTGCGCTTCAGGCATATCGCCCAGTCCTCTTCCTCCATAACTTCTATCTGGAAACATTGGCCGCTGGTTCCGTGGCGTCCGGCCATTATATACTCACAGGGATCTTCAATCGTAACTGCCGTGCCTCCATAATTTTTCAGATAATGCTCCAAAAGCGCGACAGCGGTTGTCGTTTTGCCATGGCCTGTCGCGCCGGAAATAACGATCAGCCCGTCCCGTCGGCCAAGCCCTTTCATGTGATTGACGATGACGGGCGGCAAATTGAGTTTATCAATATCGGGAATTTCGGTTTCGATGCGGCGCGCGCAGACCCAATGAGAACCATCGGACACCTGCTGACGCGCCAGACGACAACGTATTCCGTCAAAAGTAAGCGCGCCGTCATTCTTTTCTTGAAGCTTTAAGTTTATTGCGTCCACAAAACGGTTGATGACGTCTTGATACTCCGGCGGCACGAATTGGCTTGCGATGCTTTGCGTCCGGTCTTTTGAACGAAAATATGCCTTCTCGGTTTTTTCGAGACAAACATAGAGATCGATAAAGGGCAGATTACCAAGCGATGTGGGCATCTTATATTCTCCGAAACATTCCTGGCGGCCATGCAACTATGTATCACAAAACCGTCCGCCAGAGGAGAGGCGAGGAAGGAGTAAACGCTGTTATTTTCTGCCCATCTTCTGTTAAGATCGGCTTAATGTCTTCCGGGGCTTCCCTTCTTGCCGTTACCTTCGCGGCATTCACCGGAAGTCCGTAAAACGCGGCTCCGTTGCGGCACGCAAAGGCTTCGAGGTTTTCGAGTTTCCCCGCGCCGTCAAACGCCTGCGCGTAAAGCTCTAACGCGTTGGCGGCGGTAAATATGCCCGCGCATCCGCAGGCGCTTTCCTTGGCCGCATCGACGTGCGGGGCAGAGTCCGTTCCCAAGAAGAACATCTTCTTACCCGACGTCGCGGCCTCAAGAATTGCCTGTCTGTGGCTTTCGCGCTTGGCAATGGGCATGCAGTAATAGTGCGGGTGCAGGCCTCCCGCCAAAAGCGCATTGCGGTTGATGTGTAAATGGTGCGCCGTAATGGTGGCGGCCAAGCGACCCTTCTCTCCTTCTTCAGCAATGTAAGAAGCGGCTTCTTTAGTTGTAATGTGCTCAAGAACGATTTTAAGTTCCGGAAAATCGTGGCGCAGCGGAATCAGCACGCGATTAATAAAGGCGGCCTCGCGATCAAAAATATCGACACTCGGATCCGTAACCTCGCCATGGATCAAAAGAGGCATTCCTATGCGTTGCATCCGAACCAAAACTTTATAAATGCGTTTGATGTCCGAAACGCCATGTTCGGAATTTGTCGTTGCCCCGACGGGATAAAGCTTGGCTGCTGTTACGATTTTCTCGTCAAATCCTTGCGCCAAATCGTCGGGATCCGTCGTATCGGTCAAATACAACGTCATCAGCGGCGTAAAATCGGCGTCCGCAGTCATCGCAGCCAGAATTTCTTCCCGATAGGCTTTAGCCTGAGCCTTTGTCGTTATGGGCTTGTGCAAATTGGGCATAACGATCGCGTGAGAGAAAACTTTTGCCGTAAACGGCAATACCGCGCGCAACACCGCGCCCTCGCGCAGATGCACGTGAGCGTCGAAGGGACGGGAAAGATTTAGTATATCTCGCATCCCTCTAAAGTAGCTGTTGAGCCTGTCGTTTGCAATCCTCTCGCAGATACGGCGGGGCGCGATGGCGATGGCATCCAGACTATTCCGTACTTTGGCGCAAATTCTTCCGCCCATGCGAATAGCGTCTTCGGAGGAATGGGGCAGATTTTCGGAGGAAGGGGTTGCTCGGATTGCTCCGAAGGACTGGTGGAAAGCTCCTGTTCTTTCGAAAAGATCGCCACCTTCTTATTATAAAACGGCGTGAAAATGGGTCGCCAGTACTCCTTGAAAGATATATTCAGTTTTTCGAGCGCCTCGTACACCCCATCTTCATCCGACTGGTTTGTGAGGGTTATGCTTACCTGATTCCACTCGACTTCCGGCATGATGGGGAGCGCAGGAATGTGTTCTATTCGCTTCTTTGGTTGCCACTTTCGCTCTGGGAGGTTTTTCATCTTGGGCTCGCTTTAACGGGGTTGTTTTTGGGCAATAAAAAAGCCCCTGGTTTGGGGCTGGGATGCGTTGACGGGTCGTGCGACTCTCTAGTGGTCGCTCCGCGTACAACGCAATGTCAGAAGAACTCGATTCATTAACACAGGTCTGCTGCCTCAAAAATGTTCTAACCCGCCGAGCCTAATGCAAAAACAGCAGAAAAAGCAACAAGAAAACAAATGGGATCCCCGCCGTCGCGGGGATGACGGTTCTATTTAATGGGGATCTCTATCCAACTATCTCTTCTGGCTTGAAGAAATACGCGATCTCGATTTTTGCGTTTTCCGCGCTGTCGGAGCCATGAACCGAATTTTCTTGAACGCTCAAGGCAAATTCTTTGCGGATGGTGCCCGGAGCCGCATTAGCGGGATTGGTCGCACCCATGATTTCGCGGTTCTTGGCAATGGCGCTTTCGCCTTCAAGAACCTGAACCACGACGGGTTCGGAAGACATGTACTCGCACAGGTCGTTAAAGAAGGGGCGCGCCGAATGCACGGCGTAAAAACCTTCGGCCTGCTTGCGGGTCATGTGAATTCTTTTCTGCGCGACAATGCGAAAGCCCTTGGCTTCGAAAATGGCATTGATCTTGCCGGTCAGATTGCGCCGCGTGGCGTCGGGCTTAAGGATGGAAAATGTGCGTTCGATAGCCATAAGGGGTACTCCTGAAATTTTAAAGCTGGCGGGTTTATAAAGGGATTACGGGCGGGAAGCAAGAAGGGAGAACCTGCGGTCGGTTATTTCTTTTTCGATTTCAGCACCAAACCATCCGAACCCGCATCGACCTTAACCGTCTGCCCGTCCGACACATTTCCGGCCAAAATATCCTGAGCCAGCGGATTTTGCAGCGTGCGTTGAATGACGCGCTTGAGCGGCCTTGCCCCATAGACGGGGTCGTATCCGGCTTCTGCCAGCCAATCGAGCGCGGCGGACGACATATCGAGCGTGATTTTATGATCATCCAGCAGGCGCTGAAACCGCTTCATCTGAGTTTTGACGATCGCGGCCATATCGGAGCGCGACAAGCGGCGGAAAACCAGAATTTCATCGAGCCTGTTCAGAAACTCGGGGCGGAAATGGCCGCGCACGGATTCCATGACCTTGTTCTTGGTGTTCATGGATAATTCATCCCCGTCGTCTTGAGCAATCGCCTCCGATCCCAAATTCGACGTCAGGACAATGAGCGTGTTTTTGAAATCGACCACGCGCCCCTGCCCGTCCGTCAAGCGCCCTTCGTCAAGCACTTGCAGCAAAATGTTGAAAACATCGGCGTGCGCTTTTTCGACTTCGTCGAACAATATGACTTGATACGGGCGGCGGCGAACGGCCTCGGTCAACGCGCCGCCTTCTTCGTAGCCGACGTATCCCGGAGGCGCGCCGATCAGCCGCGCGACGGAATGCTTTTCCATATATTCCGACATGTCGATGCGTTGCATCGCCTGTTCGTCATCGAACAAAAACTCGGCCAGAGCCTTGGTCAATTCCGTCTTGCCGACGCCCGTGGGGCCAAGAAAAAGGAACGAGCCCATCGGGCGGTTGGGATCCTGAAGACCGGCGCGCGCGCGGCGAACGGCGTTCGACACGGCAATGATGGCTTCGTCCTGGCCAATGACGCGCTGGCGCAAATGGTCTTCCATCTTTAAAAGCTTTTCGCGTTCGCCGCTCAGCATCTTATCGACGGGAATGCCCGTCCAACGGCTTACAATAGAAGCAATATCGCTGTCTTTAACGACCTCGTCGAGCATCGCGTTTTCGGACTGTTTTTGCGCGACCTCCAGTTTGCGGGTCAGATCGGGGATGACGCTGTAGGTCAACTCGCCCGCGCGGGTGAAGTCGCCTTTGCGCTGCGCGGTGTCGAGTTCGGCGCGAGCATGTTCCAGGCGTTCTTGTATTTTCTGCGCGCTGCCGAGTTGCTCTTTTTCGGCGCGCCACCGCGAGGTCAGGTCGGCGGATTTTTTCTCAAGCTCTCCGAGTTCTTTTTCAAGCTTCTTGAGGCGCTCTTTCGAAGCGGCGTCCTGTTCTTTCTTCAGCGCTTCGCGCTCGATTTTCAGCTGAATGATTTTACGGTCAAGCTCGTCGATTTCTTCGGGTTTGCTGTCCACTTCCATGCGAAGGCGCGCCGCAGCCTCGTCAATCAGGTCAATGGCTTTATCGGGCAGAAAGCGGTCGGTAATATAGCGGTTGGAAAGCGTCGCGGCGGCCACAATCGCGCCGTCGGTGATGCGCACCCCGTGGTGCATTTCGTATTTTTCTTTCAGGCCGCGCAAAATGGAAATGGTGTCGATCACAGTCGGTTGGCTGACGAATATCGGCTGAAAACGCCGCGCCAATGCCGCGTCTTTCTCGATGTTCTGGCGATATTCGTCGAGCGTCGTCGCGCCGACGCAGTGCAAATCGCCGCGCGCCAGGGCGGGCTTGAGCATGTTCGAGGCGTCCATCGACCCTTCGGCTTTGCCCGCGCCGACAAGGGTGTGAAGTTCGTCGATGAAAACGATGATTTCTCCGGCAGCCGCGGAAATCTCGGCCAACACGGCCTTCAGGCGTTCTTCGAATTCGCCGCGAAACTTCGCGCCCGCGATAAGCGCGCCGAGATCGATGGAGAGAAGCCTTTTGTCTTTCAGGCTTTCGGGCACGTCGCCGCGAATAATGCGCTGCGCCAAGCCTTCGACGATGGCCGTTTTGCCGACACCTGGCTCTCCGATTAAAACCGGATTGTTTTTCGTCCTGCGCGCCAGAACTTGAATCGTGCGGCGGATTTCTTCGTCGCGTCCGATGACGGGATCCAGACTGCCTTCCCGCGCCGCTTGCGTCAGATCGCGCGAATATTTTTTAAGAGCGTCGTAGCCTTGTTCGGCCTGCGCGCTGTCGGCGGTGCGTCCGCCGCGCGCGTCGTTGATGGCGCGGTTGAGCGCCTCCGCCGTCATACCGGCCGAGGCCAACGCTTTTTGCGCCGACGTATCCTTGGCCAGCGCCATCGCCAGCAACATGCGTTCGACCGTCACATAGCTGTCGCCCGCCTTTTTGGCGATTTCTTCCGCAGAAGCCAGAAAGCGCGCGAATTCGGGTGACAGGCGCAACTGATCGGCTGAGCCTTCCGCATAAACTTGAGGAATTTTTCCGAGATTACT
The DNA here is from genome assembly GCA_041649025.1 of Bdellovibrionales bacterium. Classification (GTDB taxonomy): domain Bacteria; phylum Pseudomonadota; class Alphaproteobacteria; order UBA9219; family UBA9219; genus CAIXLI01. The sequence goes on from JBAZNY010000005.1 coordinate 109,218, forward strand.
CTCGGTTTCGCGTAAAGCCTTTTGCGGGTCTCCGCCTGCTGCGCGGATTAGTCCGGCCGCCATGCCTTCGCGATCGTCCAAAAGGGCTTTCAGCAAATGATCCAGTTGCAGCGTTTGATGACGCTTGCCGATGGCAGCCATCTGCGCCGCCTGAATAAAGCCCTGGGATCGTTCGGTAAATTTTTCGAAGTCCATGAATCCCCGCTCCGTTAAAAGCACTCTACCCTTTGCCTGAATTATGCGCAAAGAGAAGCATATCCAGTGATGTAGGAAGCGGCGGAAGAATTACAAGTTACATGATGATCATATTTTGCAGCATTATATCCTGCACCGGAACCGGTATTCCGATGTTATTGACCTCCCAAAGCAGCTCTGTGCGGAATAAACGCATGCCTCGAGGTTTATTAAGGTCCTCAATTTTTGCTCTGGGCAGGCAGGCGTTAAGCTTGTCCTGAATCTGGGGCAAATAGCCTTCAAGAATTACGACGTCCTTGCTCGCGACTTTCAACGAGACATCAAGCCGCATCTGCTTCGGTACATTGCCTTTAAAGAACACCGTCATGCGCGGGATTTCTACATAGGTCATTTCGACTTTTTCGGCTTCGGCCTGATGGTGTTCGGCTGCGGACGCCGTGGAAATCAGCCCTCTTCCGGCCACAGAAAAGCCAGCACCCGCCAAAATAAGAAGCGTCGCAGCACCGGCAATGATAAATTGCCTCTTTTTGCCTGTTTTTTTAGCTTGTCCCATGGAGCCTCCCCCGCGAGCCAAAAGCATATCAACTGATACTTAAGGAGCTTTTAAAGATATAATTGTTCGAGTATTCTCGGCCTTCCTCCTTTAAGGTGTTCATTATGACTGAAAAAACGGTTTCCATTGCTTCCGATCATCGCGGGTTCCCCCTGAAATCCATTCTTTCTGCGCATATGAAAGAACGTGGAATCAAGGTCATCGATTTCGGCACAATGAGCGAAGATCGTTGCGATGCCGGAGATTTTGCGCAGAAAGTCGTCTCAGATCTGCACGCGCATCCGGATCATCTCGGAATCTTGATTTGCGGAACCGGACAAGCCATGTCCATGACGGCGAACCGTTACAAACACATTCGCGGCGCCTTATGCCTCAATACAACCATGGTGCGCCTGGCGCGCCAGCATAACGACGCCAATGTGTTGATTCTCGGGGCCCATGTTTCAGGACAGGAAGTGGCGCTGGATTGTCTTGATGCCTTTTTGACAACCGATTTTCTGGGCGGTCGTTTTGCGGAACGCCGCGATAAACTGACCGCCATGGGCGGATTATAAAAAAGGGTTTGCGGTGGATAAAGGACAGCGCCTTACTTTGCTCGTGACCGGAAGCATCGCGGCGGTCAAAACGATTCCTATGATCACCGCTTTGCGAGGCGGCGGGTATGACGTCAGTGTTTTTTTGACGCGCGCCCCCCTGCAATGGAAATGGGTTTCCGTTGAAGACGCCAAAACCGCATCGGGCAACGACGTTCTGACGGACGATTCTTCGCGCTTGGACAAAAAAGATGTTTTTTTCTCCTCGCAAGTCGTTTTGGTGGCTCCCGCCAGCGCTAATTTTCTAAGCCAGCTTGCCCATGCTTCCTCCGAATTGGCACGCAATGTTCTCGACGCGCAGCGGAACGGCAGCAAGCTTCTGCTGGCTCCCGCCATGAATTACATGATGTGGCATCATCCCGCCGTGCAGAGAAACTGCGCCGCCCTTAGCAGCGCCGGCGCCGTCATTCTCGGCCCGGCCAAAGGACACATGGCCTGCGGCGACGACGGCTTTGGCCGCATGATCGACGTCAACGACATGATCGAGGGAACCCGCGCAGCCGCGGAAGGCAGGCAGCATCCCGTTTTTTCTTATTATGAAAAGTCGTGTAAGAAAGAAAAGGCGCCCTACCATCCACCGAAGGGGCAGACGCGGGTTCTTGTCGCTTTGGGAGGCGGAAATATTTCGTGGACCGACGTCGAAAAAGTTGTCGCCGACATCAGGAAAACGGGAATGCTTGCGGACTACGTCATCGATCAAACATGGGCGGGGTATCGCGTGGCCTTGGAAAATCTGACGCAGCAACCGGTCGTCGCGGATTATTTTCAAATACCGGAATTTAACGGCATGGAACACATCCGGTTGCCGGAACGCGCCGCTTGCGTCTTTATCCCTTTTCTTGACGATGCGTTGGCAACCGCAATGGCGGAAGGCAAGGCCGATACGCTTTTTCTAGGCGTCTATCTCGCATCCAAAGCGCCCGTCGTAACGACAAAGGCGTGTTTGCAAACGCTTTCTCCCTCCAGCGCTTTTGTTCTTCAGCGCGACGGATTCGACGTTATCGAAGATGTATCGGGGCTTGCGAATTACGGCGCGGACGACCAATCTAAGACTCCGGCGTCGCGCTAGTTACGAGGAAAAAATGTTCGCACAAAATCTGGTTGGCAAAAAAATCATTGTTACGGCGGGGCGTCTTCGCGAAGATATCGATGGAGTCCGGCATTATGCCAACCACCGCCGCCCTGAAGGTCAGGGATATGCCGTTGCCGCTAACTTGGCCGCTCAAGGCGCGGAAGTCACGGTTGTCGCGCCCAGGGGCCATCTAATCTCGCCGCCCAAATGCCGCCTTGTTCAGGAGCTCGCCGACAAAACAAGCGTGGTGTCGGCGGACGATTCATTGAAGGCCGTGGAGGCGCTTCTCGCAAAAAACTCTTACGATGCCGTTCTTTGCCTTGCCTCTGCCGCGTCAATTAGGCCCTTTGAGCGCGCTAAAAACAAACTGAAGATGAAGGCCTTTGCCGGAGAAGCTGTTTCGATGAGTGTCGTCGGCAATGTGGACATCGAAAAACGCGCAGGCGCGTGGGGCGTGCCCGTGCTGGGATACAACTCTTGGCAAGAGACCTTTTCTTCGCCGACGCTTCCGGAAGGACTGGCCGAATTAACCCCCATCGTAGGAAAGCAGCAGGACTCCTATTATTTGCCACCTTCATTGGACGCCGGAAAGGAGCCGCTGCTTTCCGGCGCTGTGCCGACGCTGAACGGCAAAAAAGTCATGATCACAAGCGGCCCCACGGAAGAAGTGGTGACGGCGACAGGCGATGTGATCACGAACTTTTCCTCGGGAAAACAGGGAAGCGAAGTGGCGCGAGCCTTTGCGCGCAGCGGCGCAAAGGTTATTTTCGTCGCCGGGCCGACGGGGTCGATGCCTGCGACGCACGCCAATATTCAAATTGTTCGGACGACATCGGCCAAATCCATGCTTGCCGCCTGTCTGGCAAATCTGCCTGTCGATGTTTTTGTCGGCGTCGCCGCCGTAGCGGATTTCGGCTGCGAACAACCGTTTCAGCTTCGCCTGAAGGAAAATCAGAAATACGATCTTGTTCTCGACCAAAATCCCGACATTTTGGAAACCATGGGGTTTCATCCTCAGGAAAGGCCCTCTGTCGTCGGCGGCTTTGCGGCGGAAACGGACCCCGACATGATCCTCGACTATGCGAAAGAAAAGCTCGTCCGGAAAAACGCGGACCTTATTTGCGCCAATCTTGTCGGCTCCTCGCAAGCGCACGGCAAAGACGACAACCGGATTATCTTCGTCGAACGCGGAGCAAACGCGCGACCTTTGGCCGTTATGAGCAAAAGCGAAGCCGCCGCAGAGATCGTTCGGGAAGTCGCGGCGCGTTTTCCCGCCTTCAGTGCACAAAAATAAGTTTAGCCTCTCTTAATGGCGCATTTCGGCTTCGTTTTCCCTTTGCGGCATGGCCGCCATTTCCAGAAGCGCAACGAGCATTTCGGCGCGGGCGGCAAAATTTTTGGCCTCTAAAAGGGCTTGCTTTTCATTAGGCGCAAAGGGACAGATCATGATGATCGTCGGCAATAAAATATCGTCGGGCGCATTTTTCACGACGCTCCAATCGACGGAAATCGAATTCTTTTTGAAATAAATCCGCATCAACTCGATCAGGCGGTCGCGATCGATGAGCGCGGGATCCGTTTCCCCCAGATCGGCCAGATACGGCGTCCATTCGGGCTTAACGGTTCTGTAAAGGCGCACGCGAGGCATTTCCGATAACACCCGAAAGCGGCACAAGCCGGTAAGGACGATCAGCAAATGGCCATCGTCGATTTCATTAAACGACGTGATGCGTCCGGCACAACCAACCGAGTAAAGAGGGGGATTATCGACGTCGTCCTCCGTGGTGGGCTGGATCATGCCGATCAGGCGGCCCTTGCCGAGCGCGTCCTCGATCATCGTTCTGTCGTGGGGCTCGGAAACATTCAAAGGAAGGCGCGCCTGCGGCAGCAATAGGACGCCCGAGAGAGGATACACCGGAATTTCCTCGGGCAAGGCCGAAAGAAAGTTTTGAGCCGAGAGCAGCGTGTTTGTCATGAGAACAAGATGGACGACAGGCGCTTGCGCGCGGCTATCGTCAAAGGATTGGTCGCGCCGAAGGCTTCGAAAAATTTGACCAGCTGCTTGCGCGCCCCATCGTCGTTCCATTTTCGCGCGACGCGTATGATATCGAGCAATTGATCAACGGCTTCTTCGTGGCGTCCCGCGGCATAATACGCCAAAGCAAGATCGAATTTCGTCTGAGGATCGGCGGGATTTTGAGCCAGCGCCGCCTCAAGTTTCTCAAGCTGCCCCTTGCTCTGTCCGGTCTGCTCGGCCAATTCGATTGCCGCACGGACGGAATCCAGAGCTTTGTCTTTGGCTATCGCGGCAGGCGCCGTATCCAATTTTTCCCGCGCTTTGGCCGTTTCGCCTTCTTCCATCAGGCAACGCACCAACCCTGCATAGGCTTTCGCGTTTTCCGGCGACATTTCGAAAATATCGGCATAAATCGCGCGCGCCATCTGGGCGTCGCCTTTTTCCAGAAAGTCCGCCGCTTGCTTAAAAGCGGTTTCAAGCCCCGCCGTTTCTGCGCCGCCGACGCCCGTTGTCTTCAATAGTTGATCGATCCATGTCTTGATCTGCGCATCGGGCATGCCCCCGGTAAAGGCATCGAGGGGTCGACCGGCATGAAAAGCAAAGACGGAAGGCGCCGACGATACGCCCATTTGCTGGGCAATCGTCTGGTCACGATCGATATCGATTTTGGCGAGTTTAACGGCGCCCTTGGAGGCGCGCGCGACCTTTTCCAGCGCGGCCGCCATTTGCTTGCACAGGCTATCCCGCGGCGTCCAGAAAACAACCACCACGAGGGCTTGACGCGAAGCCTCCAAGACATCGGCCTTAAAATTCGCGACCGTCACATCCTTGACGGCATCCTTGGCAACCGAAGGTTCGGAAATAGATAACGAAGGCTCCATAAAAAAACTTTCCTGACGCGGGGGTTATTTTTTCCCATGCAACGAGCACAGAAGCCCTTTGGAAATTAGGCGTTGACAAACCGCTTGCGGATTCTTGCTTTCCACTTTGGCGGCGAAAAAGGGCATGTTTTCTTCGGTCTTAACATCCGGGGCAACGAGAAAGGACAGGCCTTCCATGCCTTCCAGCAAAGGCTTGACCTTCGCTATCCTGCCCTGCGCCAAGCCTTCGGTCGGAAAAGAACCGAGGTCGGCGTGCGGGTCTTCCTGTTCGGCTTCTTTGTCCAAAACAATTTTTTTCGCTTTAGCATAATTTTGTTTTAGCGCATCCGGCGCATTTTTCATTTTTGCAAACGGCTCCAAAAGCTCGACAGCCGCATCGGCGTTCCCCTCCTCGAGATAGAGGTGCGCGAGGTTGTTGGCCGCCGTCCTGTCTTTCGGCGCCAGATCGATCGCATGCTCGTAAGCATCGCGCGCCAAGGCCCGCTTGTGCAGCAAATCATAGGAAACGCCCAGACCGTTCCATGCCCGCGCGTTTTGATCGTCACGCGAGGTGGCGCTGAAATAGATGTCGCGCGCTTCGGACGTTTTTCCGGCAGACAGCAAAGCCTTGCCTTGCGCGCTTAGCGCGACGGCCATCTTGGCGTCTTCCGGCGATGCGCGGGAGGCACAAGCCGCAAGAACGACAACCGCAAGTAGAAGAAAAACCTTGTTCGTGGAAAGCATGGGGGAACCTCCGTCATTAGAGCTGCATTCTGTGCCAGAAACGTCCATTTACCAATTATTATTTTTCTTTAGGTAGGTTTTTCCGCATGGAAGACAAGGGTCCCTCTTTTGAACCAAGAAATCAGGCCGCGCAAGACCTGCCGCGCCTGATCGAACGCATGCACAGGCGTTATCTCGATGTCGTGCGTATTGAATTGGCGCGCCACAATTTTTTCGACATCAGCCCCGTTCAGGCCGTCATGTTAGGCACTATTGGGGGCACAAGCGGAAATGAAGAAATATCCGTTCGCGATCTGATCGAGCGGGGATATTACCTTGGCTCTAACGCCTCCTATAATCTGAAGAATCTGGTCGACGGCGGATATGTCGATCGCCAAACCTCTCTGCGCGACAAACGTTCGGCGCAGCTTAAGTTGTCCGATAAGGGGCGGACGATTCTTGGAATCCTGACCCAGCTTAACGTCACGATGTCCGAGAATCTGGTCAAAAACGAAGGGCAGGAGATCGAGATTACGTATCAGACCCTGCGCCACTTCGAGCGCCGGTGGACCGAGGCGATACGCTCGGAAGAACCGCCGAAGGACGAAAGCATATAATTTTTCTTAAATCTTCTGCTGGCCGAAGTGGTCTTTCGCCGAACGCAATAGGCCGAATACGGCTGCGGGGTCGGCATCCTCGGGCGCAATGCGCGCTTTGGCCAAGGCTTTGCGAAAATCAGGTTGGTCGGTGCGCAAGAACGGGTTGCAGCGCTTCTCGACGCCCAGCAACGTCGGCACCGGCGGCTTGCCTTGTTTGCGCAACGCGATGACTTCCGAAACGCGGGCTTTCAGCGCTTCGTTTTCCTTATCGATGGTCAGGGCAAATATAGCGCTGCTTTCGCTGCGTTCATGCCCGTAATAAATCTGCGTATCGTCGGGCAGAGCGCGCAGGGCTTTGAGCGATTCCCACATCTGTTTCGTGTTGCCTTCGTCCAAATGGCCGCAGGTGAAGGGGTAAAGGGTGTCGCCCGAAAACAGGGCTTTGATTTGCGGAAAATAATAGGAGACATGCCCGTCGGTATGGCCGTAGGTCGCTATGACTTGTCCGCGCAAGGTCGAAAACGTGACGACGTCTCCGCCTTCGACCGCGCGCGATATCCCGGGGATAAGGCCTTTTTCTTTCATGGGTCCGATGACGGGCGCTCCGAATTCTTCCTGCAGCGCGACGTTGCCGCCGATATGATCGGGATGGTGATGCGTGTTGAGGATAAGCGCGAGATAAAGTTCGCGCTCTTTCAGCGCGCGCGAGACGAGCTTGCCATCGCCCGGATCGACGACAGTCGCCAAACCTAAATCGCGGTCGCTAATCAGAAAAATGTAGTTATCCGTCAGCGCCGGAAGAGTTTCGATCAAGAAAGACATGTCAAAAACCTTTATCAGGCCGCGCTCGAAAAGACACCATAAATATTACGGCGCGGCAATTGTTAACTGTCGTCTATTTGTGCTAAAAGACTATTAACAGCAGCCGCCCCCCTGTCGATTGGCTTCTAATGAATAGTTCCATCGATTCACGAAGTTTTTACCAAACCCCGCAGGGCGACAGAGCGTTGGCCGTTTTGCGCGCGCAGGCGAGCAAATTTTGTCCTTGTTTTCCCGATGAACGAATTCTGCCGCTTGGATGCGGCGATTTGTTGCTTGGGTCGTTGCCCTATGTTCCGGGGCGCATGACGTCCGCCCAGGGCGACATGTTTTCCTGTTTGGTCGATTCAAAAAATAAGCCGCTTCCCGACGCGGACATCGACTGCGTGTTCGCGTTGCATGCGGCAAAAGATTTTTCTGAAATTGAGCCCTTGCTGCGCGAGGTTTGGCGCGTCCTTAAGGGCGAAGGCCGGCTTTTGATGATTGTTCCGCGGCGGCATAGCGCGTGGGCGAAAAACCCGGATGCGCCCTTTGGCCAGGAACAGGCTTATTCCGCCTCGCAAATCAAAAAGGCTTTAAAGTCTCAAGGCTTTTCCGTCCTGCATATTGGTTCCGCTCTTTTTGCGCCGCCGGGAAAATCGGAAGACTCTTTTTCTTTCTCCTATAAAATCGAAAAAATTGCGCCTTTCCTGCCGTTTTGTTGCGGCGGCGTCTTTCTCATCGTCGCTCAAAAAAGAATCCGCGGAATCGCAGGCGCCAAAAAACGGGTGCGTTATATCGAGCCGCCGTTGCCGCTTCCCCTGCCCATTTAAGTTTTTTTCAAAAGCTTTTCGCCTCTTTTTTCTAGAAAAAACAGGGTAAAGAGCCCTGCGGTATAAGGTATTTTTGGACTTTTGCCCGATTTAGTTCTATTCTGCGCATCAATGAATATATTAAGGAAAATCCATGTCGCTTAAAACCGTTACCGTAAACCCCGATAAGCAGGCTCTGGCCGACCTTCGCGCCCAGATCGATAAAATCGATTCCGTGCTGCACGACCTGTTGCGCGAAAGGGCCGAGATTATCGATCACGTGCGCAGACTGAAAGGAAAGCAGCACCTCTATATTCGTCCCGGACGCGAAGCGCAGATGGTGCGCGCGCTGGCGGGGCGGCCGCAGGGAAAAATTCCCGATGGCTTGGTCGTGCGCTTGTGGCGCGAGATGATTTCGGCTTTTACGCTTCTTGAAGGGCCGTTGAAGGTCGCCGTAACGGTTCCCGCCAAAGATTCCGACTTGTGGGATCTCGCGCGCGATTTCTACGGTTCTTTCACGCCGCTGATGGAAGTGCCTTCTGCCGTTGCCGCGATTAAGGCCGTTCAGGCCGAAAAAGCGACGATTGCCGTCGTCCCCTTCCCGCAGATTAAAGACAAGGACGCGTGGTGGCCTCTTCTGGCCGGCGATAAGAAAAACATTCTGACTGTTTTTGCCACCTTGCCCTTCGAAGTTCTGAAGGCCGGGCGTTCGAACGCGCGGAAATCCATGCCGAGCGGTCTTGTCATCGGAAAACTTTATCCCGAACTGACGGGAGACGATTACAGTTTCTTGGCGTTGCAATGCGTCCATGTTCCGGAAGGCGAAATGAAACGCCTCTTGGGCAAGGCGGGATACAAAGTCCGGCAGTTGCTGGCTCAGACCATGGGTCGGGGCGGTTCGGCACCAACGCTTTATCTTGTTGAAACAGAAGGTTATGTCGGACGCAATGATACGCGTCTGTCTCGCCTGCGCGCCATGCTCGGCAGCCGGTTGCAGCATCTCGCGCCCTTGGGCGGATATGCCGCTCCTTTGAAATCCGGCAGAAAATAAACTTCCATGAGCAAGGACTCTTTCGGGCTTATCGGCGTCGGCTCTTTTGGCTCTTTTGCCGCACAGCATCTGGCAAAGCATTTCGATCTTGTTTTGCACGACCCGTTCTCGGACGTTTCGGCGCTTGCCAAAAAAATCAAGGCGCGCACGGGGGATTTAGAGGCGGCAGCAAAATGCGACATCGTCATGCTGGCCGTGCCTGTGCAGAAAATCAGAAAGACGCTGACCGACATTGCGCCGCATCTTAAAAAAAACGCTCTTGTGATCGACGTCGCTTCGGTCAAGATCAAGCCTTGCGCCGCGATGAAAAAACTTTTGCCCAAGAGCGTTTCGATTGTCGGAACGCATCCCCTTTTCGGGCCTCAAAGCGGCAAGAGCGGCATCAAGGGTTTAAACATTGCCATTTGCGAGGTTCGCGGCGGGCAAGGCGCCTGCGTCGCCCGTTTTTGCGTCGCAAAATTGGGCTTGCGCGTCACCCAAGTGACGCCCGAGGAACATGACCGCGAGGCGGCTTATGTTCAGGGCCTGACGCACATGCTGGCAAAAATCGTTCTTTCCTTGAACCTGCCCGAGATGCGTTTTCCGACTTATACCTATGAGTTGATGCAGCAGATGGTCGAGATGGTCCGGTACGACTCGGACGAGCTGTTCCGCGCCATCGAACGCGAAAACCCTTTCTCCAAGGAGGCCAAGAAGGCCTTTTTCAAGGCGGCGAAGGCGCTGGAAGATAAAATGGCGAAAAACGGATCGGGTCAGGCTTAGTCTTCCGATTTGATTACCCCTGCCTTGTATAAATCAAAAATGCTGCACCTGAATTGAAAAATGCTGCGCAGCATTTTTGAAAAAACGACGCCAAAGAGCAAATGCGGCATACGTTTTTACTCTTTATTCACCCCCTATCCCCCATAAGAGATTCCATGAAGAGAATGTCTTTGCGACTCATCGTCGGGGCCGTGTGCCTGCCGTGCTGTGTTTTGGCCGGTGGGGGCGATGCGTTGGCCGCGACAGTGACGTGGAACAGCGGCAGCAGCGCGACGTGGTTTACGGCGGGGAATTGGTCGCCCGCTGCACTTCCGACATCGGCAGATACCACCATCATCAATTCCGGCGCGTCAGCCTCGCTTGTCGATGCGACGGGGGCTGTTGCATCCATTGTCGAAGTCGGTACGACCGTTGCGGGAGGCACGCTCACTGTGCAAAGTGGGGGGAGCCTTTCCGATACAACGGGCTATGTCGGATATAGCGCAGGGTCATCTGGAACTGCAACAGTTACGGGAACAGGATCGAGTTGGGCTAATACCAGCAATCTATACGTTGGACGTTATGGTTCAGCAACTCTGGCCATTTCATCTGGAGGCAGCGTTACTAATGTATACGGGTATGTGGGGTATTATAGTGGCTCGACCGGTACAGTGACTGTTTCGGGCTTAGGGTCGAGTTGGACAAATTCAAGCGGTATCCAAATAGGGCATCAAACAGCAGGTACAGTAAATGTAATGAATAATGGAAGCATCAGCAGTGGGGGAAATCTTATTCTTGGCGTTCATAATGGATCAAGCGGAACACTAAATGTATCGTCCGGCGGAAGCATTACATCCGGGCCCGCTTTTTTCAGCGATGAGGTTGGCACAACCGGCACTGCAACCATTTCAGGGGCCGAATCAAATTGGGTTTCTAATAATCATTTTTATGTCGGCTACTATGGCGCCGGCTTTTTGAATGTGCAGGATGGGGCTTCTGTGAGCAATGTTAAAGGCTACATTGGCCATTTTAGCGGCTCAATCGGTACTGTGACGATTTCTGACGTTGGATCAAGCTGGTCTCTTTCTAGCGGCCTTTATGTGGGAGAATCTAGCAGCGGGACACTGAGTGTCCAAAATGGGGGAGCTGTTAGCAATGTTGGTTGTATTATTGGTTATGATGTCGGATCAACAGGCGCGGCTGTAATAACGGGTTCAGGCTCGACGTGGACAAACACCGGAAATTTATTTGTTGGCAATTACGGGACTGGTGAGCTGACGATAGAGGATGATGCTCTTTTGACGGTCAGCGGTGGTGTTATTATTGCCAACAGAAGCGGCATTTCCGGCACCTTGAACATCGGAGCGGCGGCGGGGGATGCGGCGGCGGCGAGCGGAACGCTGGATGCGGACTCTGTCGTGTTCGGGGCGGGCACGGGAACGCTGGTGTTTAATATCAATGATGTCGGGGCATATACGTTTGATCCGGCGATGTCGGGTTCCGGCACTGTCAACGTCAAGGCGGGGACCATCGTCTTCTCCGGCGACAGCAGCGGGTTTACCGGAGCGATGCAGGCGGCATCTGGCGTCGTTTTGGAATCCAACGGCGGCATGGGCGGAACATTGACTGTCGCGAGCGGCGCTACGGTGCAGGGGACGGGCGCTATTGGCGCGACCACGCTTGCTAGCGGTGCGACCATCAAGCCCGGCGTCTCGCAAAGCGGGACGATAGGAACGTTGAGCGTTTCCGGCGACTATACCCAGAACGCGGGGGCTTCGATGATCGCGACGTTGTCGCCGTCGGACGCTAGTGCTTTGGTTGTCAACGGGACGGCGGCGATTGATGGCACCATAACCATTACTCCGCAGGCGGGAACATATTACAGGGCCCGTCATTACCTCGTTTCCGCCAACAGTCTTTCCGGTACATTCTCTACCGTCACCAACACCGCCCCCGGGATTGTCGAGTTTGACGTTACCTACACCGGGTCTGCCGTCGCTCTCACCATTGACGAAGGTCAAACCAATCTTGCCACGAATGCCGATACAGGGAACCAGACAGGCCTTGCCTTTGTGCTCGACGCTCTTTCAGCCTCTACGACAAGCGGCAGCTTTGATACCGTCCTGACAGAGGTCGCCTCTCTCGCTCCGGCCGATCAGGCCGAGGGGCTTGACCAACTGACCAGTCTTGCGGCTCCGCAACTGGCTTCTGCCGCCAGCGGCAACTTACAAGCCGTGTTCGGGAGCATCGGAGCCCGTCTGGCCGGAGGATCAGGGCACTTTACTCTGGCTGAAGACTTTGGACTTAAGGGCGAAGTCCAAGTCGCCGACGCATCCGGCCTCTACTGGGGCCCCGATAGAGGGAGCCAGAGCGACTATACGGTTTGGATGCAGGGCGTGGGCGGAACATCGAACTTGCATGTTTCCGGCGGGGATTATGTGAGCAGCACGATGGGCGGGGTTACTCTGGGCATCGAGGCTCAACCCTCGCGGTACAAGCGCATCGGCATCGCCACGGGCGTCGTTCAGACAAACATGAGCCTGAACGGGGGGACGCAGGAAGTTGAACAACAGAGCTATATGATCGGCCTGTACGGCAGCCGCGTTTGGGACAAGCTGGAAGCCGATGGTTCCGTTCTTCTCAGCTATAACCAGGCCGAGAGCCGTCGCACCATCGTCTTTATGGGACAACGCGCCGACGGACATACCGACGGTTACGGGGTCGGGTTTGACGCAGGTCTAAGTTACCGGATGGAACTTGACGACGACGAGACGACGCTGACCCCGCGCATCGGCCTTGGCTATACCTATAACTGGGAAAACGGCTACACCGAAACGGGAGCGCCGGGCGCGAACCTTTCTATCCGCGACAGCGACCACCATTTTCTGAAGACCGCCATCGGCGCGACGCTGTCTTCAAAACACACCGTCTGGCGCGAGAACAATCACGGCATTCTCGACACCGTGCGTCCCCACCTCAGCCTCGGGTGGCAGCATGACGTTCTGAACCCCGTCGCTTCCGTCGGCGCGTCCTTCGCCGATGTCGGGGCCTCATCGTTCACGACCACGGGCGCCAATCCCGGCCGCGATGCCGTCACCACCGGCGCGGGTTTTTCATACACTCCGGGCGACCAGCCGACGCTCTCCCTCTACGCACGCTATGACGCCGCACTCTCCGCCCATCAAGGCTCTCACACCCTTACCGGCGGAGTTAAGTATAGTTGGTGAGAAAATTACTGCTAACCTTATGAAAAGACGCTTTGAGTTCTTCAAACAGCGCGCAACCAAATTAGGGCTTTACCTGTACGGGCCTGTGGCCTTATACATGCTTGCCATTAACGAGGAAACCCGAGGTACCCGAAAATGGCGCAACTCCGTGAAGCTTTGACATTCGACGACGTGCTGCTGGTGCCGCGCGCATCCAACGTTTTGCCGTCCGACGTGCAGACAACCACGCATTTGACGCGCACCATATCCCTTAGCATTCCTCTTCTTTCCGCCGCGATGGATACTGTTACCGGAAGCCGCCTTGCCATTGCCCTTGCGCAAGCGGGCGGCATCGGCGTCATTCACCGCAATATGACTCCCGCTCAGCAGGCCGAAGAAGTCCGGCGCGTTAAGCGCTTTGAGTCCGGCATGGTGGTGAATCCCATCACGATTACGCCCGAAGAACCTTTGGCCGGCGCTTTGCGGCTTATGGCCGATTTTAAAATTTCCGGCATTCCCGTCGTCCAGCAGCCTACGGGCAAATTGGTCGGCATTATCACCAATCGCGACGTTCGCTTTGCCAACAATATGCGGCAGCCCGTTGCGGAGCTGATGACCAAGACCGTCGTGACCGTCCGCGAGGGCGTGAAAGACAGCGAAGCGAAAGAGTTGCTGCACAAACATCGCATTGAAAAACTCGTGGTCGTTGACGACGCTTATCGCTGCATCGGCCTTATCACAGTCAAGGACATCGAGAAGGCTCATGCGTTCCCCAATTCATGCAAAGACGAAAAAGGTCGGCTGCGCGCCGCCGCCGCCGTAGGAACGGGCGCGGATGGACTGGCTCGCGCTGCGGCTTTGGTCGAGGCCGGCGTTGATCTTATCGTCGTCGATACCGCTCACGGCCATTCATCGCGCGTTTTGGAGCAGGTCAATGCCGTGCGCAGGCTTTCCAAAGGCACGCAGATCATGGCCGGAAACATTGCCACGGCCGATGCCGCCAAGGCGTTGATCGAAGCGGGCGCGGATGCCGTTAAGGTCGGCATCGGGCCGGGCTCCATTTGCACCACGCGTATGGTTGCGGGCGTCGGCGTGCCGCAGTTGACCGCCATTATGGACGTAGCCGAAGCCTGTCAAAAACATAAAATTCCCGTCATCGCCGACGGCGGCATTCGTTATTCGGGTGAAATTGCGAAAGCCATCGCCGCGGGCGCGGACGCCGTTATGCTGGGATCGATATTCGCCGGAACCGACGAGGCTCCGGGCGACGTCGTCATGTATCAGGGGCGGTCATACAAATCATATCGCGGGATGGGAAGCGTCGGCGCGATGGCGGGCGGATCGGCAGACCGCTATTTCCAGAAAGCAGATTGCGAACGCGGCAAGCTCGTTCCCGAAGGCATCGAAGGCCGCGTACCGTACAAAGGCCCCGTGCAGAGCATCATTCATCAATTGGTCGGCGGCTTGCGCGCGGCGATGGGATACACGGGATCGGCGACGATTGCCGACATGCAGACTAAAAACCAGTTTGTGCGCATCACCGGCGCGGGATTGCGCGAGAGCCACGTGCATGACGTGCAGATTACAGCCGAGGCTCCGAATTATTGGGTGGAAGAGTAGGTATTGGCGTTCTTGCCGTCAAATGGGCAAGGCGGGGGCGCGGGCGGATTCCTGCAAAGGCCGGGACGGGTGTTTATTTTATTCTACGTTCTCAAATCACTAAAACTACTTCATTTTAAAATCCTTTCTTTCAAAAAGCGTTCCTCAAAAATCCGCGCTCTCAATAACCTTCGCATGCCCGTTCAAAAATGAACGTGGCCCGGGCGCCCTGCGTGCGACCGCAGAGCTGTACTCACA
>JBAZNY010000006.1:0-124240 GCA_041649025.1 Bdellovibrionales bacterium
CGCGGGGATACGCGTTTTTCTAAGCTTCCCTGCGCCCTAACGGGCTTGGTTCTGTTTTGCCTGGATCCCCGCTTTCGCGGGGATACGCGTTTTTCTAAGCTTCCCTGCGCCCTAACGGGCTTGGTTCTGTTTTGCCTGGATCCCCGCTTTCGCGGGGATACGCGTTTTTCTAAGCTTCCCTGCGCCCTAACGGGCTTGGTTCGCTAAGAAAAACGCTAATTAACAATATCCTTATCATTCTTTCGTAAACTGATTGCGTGGGATATCTCATGGCCAAAGCAGAGGGGGCTTTGTGGGACGGCTTTTAACGCTTGAAGACTTACAGGCTCATTTCGAGATCGCGCGCGAAAAGCTTTCGCATGATCGCGCAGAGATTCTTGCCGCCGCCCCCCTGCCAAAAGATTTTTGTCGAGACACGTATGGCTTTTCCTACATCCGCGCCGAGCGGCTTGGGCTAACGGCCGTTTTAGAACAGCTCGACGAGGTTTCTTGGCTTCCGATGCACCTTGATCCGGAAACGGAATTTCTGCTCGAAAACAAAACGGCCATAAAAAAATGGCTTCGTTCATCTGTCTCCGGCCAGCCAGACAGCGCTATCTTCGGGAATGATTTTGTTCACGCCCTTACGCGCGTGGCGTTAAAAAACGGGTGGGAAAGTCCGGCGCTTTATTCTATGGCCGCTCGCATTGGCGGTTTGTTTCACGATTTGTCCTGTTTAATTGGGTTAATTTACTACGGCGTCTGGATGGCGGAAAACAGCATTTTGAGCGTCCCCGTCTCCGATCCCCACAATTTGGAGCGCACCGCTAAAGAGATCTCCGACATTATGCGCTCTCCTGAAATTGCGCTTCTTTTGGCACAACGGGAGCTAGACTCCCTTCATAAGGGCGCCCCGAAGAAGCGGGGGGGGCCAAAATTAAGGGTGATTGAAAACACCCATTGGGACGAGCCTTCACCCCCGCCTACATCTTAGGGCTGTTGGTCTTGCCAAAAATTGGGCATACTTGCTTACCTTAATTTTCAGGGTTCTCATCATTGTGATTTCCCGTTCATGACAACAAAACACACCATTCCCCATCCCGATCGGCGGAAGAGCGACCCTAAACACGCCGATCGCAGAAAAAAAAGAAGACGAGCTCCTGATTTTAAGTCGTTGTTTGACGATTCCGTTCAGGGGATTCTCGTCCATCGCAATTTCAAGGCGCTTTATGTCAATAAAGCTTTTGCCGACGTGTTCGGTTATTCCGGCGTCGACGAAGTTCTTGCCCTCCCCCTTTTACGCTCGCTGGTTCCCGACGATCTTTGGCCGCGTTTCGAGGTGGAATACGACGAAATGATGCGCGGGATGAAGCCGTCCGTGATTGGGCGTTCGCGCGCGGTTTGCAAAAGCGGGCGGGAAATTTGGATCGCCTTAACATTGCGTATTGTTAAATGGCCGGGCGGCCCCGCCATGATGCTGACGGCCTTCGATATTACACGACAGGTTGAGCTTGAATATAGTTTGCTGAAAAACGAGCAAAAGCTCCGCTCCGTTTTGGAAATACTTCCCTACCCCGTTTATATCGCACGCCGCTCCGACGGGCAGTTGTTGTTCGTCAATCGCAAAAGCTGCTTATTGTTTCAAAGAAGCGCCAGCCAGTTCCTTCATGCAAAAGCCATTGATTTGTACGTTGATCCGCAAGATCGGGTCAATCTTCACAATCTCTTTAAAAGCGTTCAGGACATAAGAGATATTGAGGTTCGCATGAAAACAGCGCAGGGGCGCGTTTTTATTGCCGAGCTTGCCGCTATTCTTCTTGATTATAACGGCGCGCCCGCTTTCTTGGTTGCCCTCAACGATATTTCCCAGCGCAAAGAATTAGAAGCCGAGCTTTTCCGGCAGGCTTCAACCGATGCGCTAACCGGCATCAGCAATCGCCGACATTTCCAGAATTTGGCCGAACAGGAGGTTCGTCGTGCCCGGCGCTTCTCTCGCGACCTGACGGCCATGATGATCGACATCGATCTTTTCAAACCAATTAACGATACCTTTGGTCATGCGACCGGGGACACCATTATCCAAGGCGTTGTAAAGCGCGCGATTGAAAGCCTGCGCCAGTCGGATTCTATAGGGCGCGTTGGCGGCGAAGAGTTTGCCGTTGTGTTGCCCGAAACTTCTTCAGCCGCGGCCTTTGACGTTGCGGAGCGTTTACGTGCGCATATTCAGGAAAAGCCTATTATCGCCGGACACGTTGCTGTTTCTTGCACTGTCAGCATTGGAATTGCCCAGCTTTCCCCACAGGACAGCCATATTGAAGACCTCTTGCATCGCGCAGATACGGCGCTTTATGCCGCCAAAAAGAATGGGCGCAATCGTGTTGAGCTGGCAAAGCCTGCGCCGGAAGACGGCGCCCTAGAAGTCAAAAAGAAATAGCTCTCTTTAGTCTCTGTCCGGATTCGAGTTTGTCGACCCCGAAGAAGAGCTGCGCCGCGCGATGGTTGCGCGTTGTACCGTTGGTGCGCCGCCGCCGCCGCTGTTTTCGTTCCCGGCGCCCTGCCCCATGCTATCGAAAAAGTCTGCATTCGTTTTCGAATATTTGAGTTTATCGAGCAAGAACTCCATCGCATCGGTAACGCCCATGGGCATAAGGACGCGGCGAAGAACCCACATTTTAGAAATTGTGGCCTTATCAACCAGTAATTCTTCTTTGCGCGTTCCTGATTTCGTTATGTCTATCGACGGGAATGTCCGACGATCTGAGAGCTTGCGATCGAGGATGATTTCTGAATTTCCCGTTCCCTTAAACTCTTCAAAAATAACCTCGTCCATACGACTGCCGGTGTCGATAAGCGCTGTTGCAATAATGGTCAGAGAGCCGCCTTCTTCGATGTTGCGCGCGGCGCCGAAAAACCGTTTGGGCCGCTGTAGTGCATTCGCGTCAACGCCGCCGGTTAAAACCTTTCCTGATGAGGGAACAACGGTGTTATAGGCGCGCGCCAATCGAGTGATGCTGTCCAACAAAATGACAACGTCGCGTTTGTGTTCTACGAGCCGCTTTGCCTTTTCAATAACCATCTCGGCTACCTGCACGTGGCGCGTTGCCGGTTCGTCGAATGTGGAACTTATAACCTCGCCCTTAACCGAGCGCGCCATATCCGTGACCTCTTCCGGGCGTTCGTCAATGAGGAGAACGATGAGATACACTTCCGGATGGTTGGCTGTTATTGCATGAGCGATGTTTTGCATCATGACCGTTTTTCCGGTGCGCGGGGGCGCAACGATGAGGCCGCGCTGTCCTTTTCCAAGCGGACAAACAAGATCGATGATCCGCGCCGTGTATTCTTTTTTGGTTGGGTCCGGCATCTCCAGCTTAAGGTGTTTTGTTGGATAAAGCGCCGTCAGGTTATCAAACCCGATGCGGTGGCGTGCTTTTTCCGGATCTTCGAAGTTTATTAAGTTGACTTTAAGAAGCGCGAAATATCTTTCGCCTTCTTTTGGCGAGCGTATTTCTCCTTCAACCGTATCTCCTGTGCGTAAATTAAATTTACGAACTTGCGAGGGGGAGATGTAGATATCGTCCGGCCCCGGGAGATAGTTTGCTTCCGGAGAACGAAGAAAGCCGAAGCCGTCCGGAAGAACCTCTAATACGCCTTCGCCTGAAATGGTTTGGTTGGGTTGCTCTCCTACAATTTTTAATATAGCAAACAGCATATCCTGTTTGCGCATGGCGCTTGCACCTTCAACGCCGTACTTTTCTGCCATAGTAAGAAGTTCAGCCGGGGTTTTGGCTTTTAATTCGCGTAAATTTGTTGATGTCATTTTATCCTTCGTATGATCGGGAATTTGGGCGTTTATTGTCCGATACAACGGACTGAAAGTCGCCAAAGTTTGGGTGAGATCTCAGCAATCGAGAAGTTAAACAAATAAAAAAAACGCGCCGAGACGAAACTTTTTTAAACAACTAAAGAAAGAAAGTCAAGAAATCCTTCTGCTATAAGCATTAACCATATTTTCTGATTTCTTATTTTTTAAAAAGTTTTTTCTGTTGTTGGTGTTTTTGATTTTAGAAAGATGAATGATAGACTCTCTTTCTCTGTCTTATATATAAGATCTAAGTAGTAGTAGGAAGTTGGTAGAGAAGAAAATGGGGATTAAGGGAGAGAAGAAGTTTTACAGAAATCAGGCACAGGGACGGATATATATTAAATAGGGTTAATAATTTATGTTGTTTATAAGACTCCATTAATTCTTTGTTAACCCATAGTTGAACAACCCTGTGAGTATCGGGGAAAGGTTGTTCGTTTTATCCCTGCTTTTCACAGGGGAAGAATGAAAAATATTCCCCGAAGGATAAAATTAGGCAGAAAGATTCTCTTCGGGTATTAAATAAGCGCCTTCCGAAGAACAAGCAAACTTATCCCCACAGGGTTGCAAAAAGATGCCCTTTCATATCCATCTTGTTTCTGACTCAACCGGTGAAACAATAGAGTCGTTAGCGCGCGCTTGTCTCGTTCAATTTGATGGGGTAGATGTTGAGAAGCATCACTGGAATCTCATCCGCTCTCAACTTCTCTTGCAAACAGTGTTGTCAGGAATCCGGGAAAATTACGGGTTGGTTCTTTATACGTTTGTTGACGAAAAACTAAGGACGACCCTGGAAGAGTTTTGTCTCGAGAACGAAATTCCATGTATTTCCGTCCTTCGCCCTATCCTTAGAGGAATGATCGCGCTCTTTGGACAAACCCCAGCGCATAATCCGGGGCGGCAACACGCGTTGGACGAGGACTATTTTGCACGCATAGAAGCGATGAATTTTGCTATGGCACAAGATGACGGGCAGGGAGAGGAAAAACTCAAAGGGGCGGAAGTCATCATTATTGGCGTTTCTCGCACATCGAAAACGCCGACATGTATTTATTTAGCCGGACGAGGTATTCTGGCAGCAAACGTCCCGTTTATTCCTGGCCAAAAGATGCCGGATTTTTCAACGATGAAAAAACCGCTTATTGTCGGATTTATAAAAGACGCTGAAAGCCTAATCGCTACAAGGCGCACGCGGCTAAAAATGTTAAAAGAAGAGCAAGACACGCCTTATACAGATCCGGAAACAGTTCGCGCAGAACTTCAGGCCTCGCGGCGCTTTTTTACACAACTGAAGTGCCCCGTCATCGACGTCTCTCGGCGCTCTATAGAAGAGACGGCGGCGGAAATCGTCATGTTTTTGTCGCGGAAGAAGGAAAAAGAGGCCAAAAAGAGCTTAAACGAGGCGTAAAGAATATTTTATCCTTTTTCTATTAAACTATTGGCAGGCCGGTGGGTATAGGTTAAGAAACGTCTAACTCTACTTTTGATGCGCCGCCATGTCCGTACGTCATTCTTCTTCTAGGCGATTTTCAGCCGCCGCGGTTTTGTCGTGGCGCGGTTTTTTTCAGCGATTCTCTTTTGTCCTTTTCGTTGGGCTTGCGGCCTTTCTGCTTATTTTAACCCGCACGCAGCCAGAGGCGATCTCCTCCTTGCGGACGCATACTCTGGATATTGTTGCCCCACTTCTGGACGTTCTTGCGCGACCCGCCCTAATCATTGAAGACGCTCGCGTCTCGTTGCGCAGCATCGTTTCCCTTCGAGCGGAAAACAAAAGGCTCTATGAAGAGAACAGACATCTTATTGAGTGGCAAAATGCCGTCGTGACGCTCGAAAAAGAAAATCGCGAATTGCGCGCACTCCTAAAATTTAAAACAGAGCCGCGACAAACATATGTTTCTGCACGCGTTATCGCCGATACAGGCGGAGCCCATGCGCGCGGACTTATTATTACGGCGGGGAAAAGCGATGGCGTGCGCGAAGGCATGGCCGCAATGACGGGTGAGGGTCTGATCGGGCGGGTGATCGAGGTTGGCGCGTGGTCCTCACGCGTGTGGCTGATTTCCGATCTTAATTCCCGCATCCCCGTTATGATCGCGGAAACGGGAGATCGCGCCATTTTAGCCGGAGACAACACACCCCAACCAAAGCTGCTTTTTCTGGCGCGCGACGCCTCTGTTTCTGGCGGGGCGCGCGTTGTTACCTCCGGGCACGGAGGAATATTTCCGCCGAATTTACCGATAGGGGTCTTGAGAGAAACGGAACACGGAACATTTGACGTGATTCCCGCAGCAGATCTCGGGCGGGTTACGTATGTTCGTCTCGTTGATTTTTCTCTCGAAGGCGGGGCTCTTAATCCCATCGAAAACAAACTGCGCGCAGAAGGCAAAAAGAAGTAATGGAGGTCTTTTGGCAAAGGCTTGATCTTTGGCTAAGGTCGGCGCTTCCATCCTTTTTGACCCTTTTGATGACGCTTCTCGAGGTCGGCGCGTGGCCGCTGCCGTACTCGGGGTTCGTGCGGCCGGCCCTGGGGTTTATCGCGCTTTTTTATTGGGCGGCGCACAGGCCAGATCTTTTTTCTCCCATGATTGCGTTTGCCGCCGGCCTATTAAGCGATTTTCTTAATGGCGGGCCCCCGGGGTTGTCCGCCCTTCTATTTACGGCAGCGCATCAGATCATTTGGCGCCAAAGGGGTTTTTTCGCCGGACATTCTTTTTTAATGTTGTGGTTCGGGTTCATCTTGGCGGTCGTTCCGTTCACTTTGATACAATGGGCGGCGCTGGGGCTTCTTAATTGGCAGGTTGCGCCGCTTCTTCCTGTTTTGGTACAACTGGTCCTTACGATCGTTCTTTTCCCATTGCCGTGCTGGGTTTTCATTCAGACTCAGCGTGTCGCGTTGAGCTCAAACTAGTTTTCGAACACCAATGCCAAGTAACACCGAAAAGTCCCACGTCTTCTCTCGTCGCGCCATTCTTGTCGGGGGCGCGCAAGCGGCGCTGTTTTCGCTTCTCGCAGGGAGACTCTATTATTTACAGGCCATTGAGGGGGGCGAGTATCGCAAAATGGCCGAGGAAAACCGCATCAGCCTGCGCGTTATTACACCCCCGCGAGGACGCATCCTTGACCGCTTCGGGGTTCCTTTGGCGCAGAACGACCAGACCTTCCGGGTTGTTTTATTGCCAGAGCAAGTCGACGATCTCGGGGCTCTTTTAAAAAAACTTGGGGCGTACATAAATCTGGATGACGACGAGATGCGGCGCATTGAGCGCGACATGAAAGAACGAAACGGCTTTAACGCGATAATCGTGCGCGACAACCTAACGCGCAACCAAATGGACACCATCGCCGTTCATTCACCGGATCTTATCGGCATTGATATTGATGCGGGCGAGGTGCGGGCGTATCCCTATGGCGAAACAACGGCGCACATCCTTGGTTACGTGGGCCCGGCATCGCGAAGCGAAGCGGAAAATTCGGAGGACACCATTTTAAGCCTTCCGGGATTTCACATCGGCAAAAACGGGGCCGAAAAACAATACGAAAAGAACGTACGCGGCGAAGCCGGCGACGTAGAGCTTGAGGTGAACGCAAGGGGGCGCGTGGTTCGTGAACTTATGCGGCACGACCCGAAAGTCGGAGAAGACCTGACGCTTGCGCTCGACATAGGGCTGCAACAATATGTACAACAACGCGTAATGCGTGAGGCGGGGGCCGCCGCCGTTGTTCTCAATGTTCATTCGGGCGAAATTCTGGCGATGGTGTCTCAGCCGGGCTTTGACCCGAATCTTTTTACGTTCGGAATAGGCCAGAGCGACTGGGATTCTTTGAACAAAGATATTCACGCGCCGCTGCTCAACAAAGTCATCAGCGGCGTTTATGCCCCGGGCTCGACCTTTAAGCCCATTACGGCGCTGGCGGCGCTTGAGGCGGATATCGTTGATCCCAAAGCGCGGGTTTATTGTCCCGGCCACTATGAGCTCGGGGGGCACGTTTTCCATTGCTGGAAAAAGGGCGGCCACGGCTATGTTAATATGGTCGATGCTTTTGCGGGGTCTTGTGACACCTATTTTTATGATCTGAGCAAACGCGTGGGCATCGACAAGATCCAAGCCATGGCGCTCCGTTTTGGGTTTGGCAAAAAACTCGATGTCGATTTGCCGCATGAGCGCCCAGGCTTTGTGCCAAATCGATTCTGGAAAAAAACAACACGACATCAAGAGTGGCAGCAGGGCGAAACGCTTGTCACGGGGATCGGACAGGGATTCCTTTTAACCTCCCCGCTTCAATTAGCCATTATGGCGGCAAGAATTGCGAACAATGGCTTTGCCGTAAAACCACACGTTGCTCAAAAAGTCGGAGAGAAACAGCGAGAAGCAGAAACATGGCCCTCCATGGGGCTAAACCCCAAACATCTAGCGCTTGTGCGCGAGGGGATGTTCAATGTTGTCAACACAACGAAAGGGACGGCTTTTGGGGCGCGCATAAAAGAGAACGGCATGGAGATGGCAGGCAAGACAGGATCGGCACAGGTTCGGCGAATTAGCGTAGCCGAACACAAGGCGGGGGTCATAAAAAACGAAGACTTGCCATGGAAAGAACGCGACCACGCGCTCTTTGTTGCTTATGCACCCGTTTCATCTCCACGCTATGCGGCGGCCGTCGTGGTTGAACACGGGGGAAGCGGGGCCGGGGTCGCTGCGCCGATTGCCCGAGACATTTTGAAAGAATGCCAGATACGGGAAGGATAGCCGAGTGCCGATGCGCATCGGGGCCGGAGCGAATACCCGATTTTGATATCGAGCATCAGGCTCCGGCAACCAACGCCTACTAAGGCAACCGCGGGAGGTCCGCGCGCTGCCCGCTCTACTCTAGGCGGCGCGACAGTAGGCAAAAGCGGGCGGCAAAGTCAACGGGAAGTTCTCTAAATGTTCCAAAATATATATTTTGTTTTGGAGCCGAAATAAACCGACAGAAAAGGCCAACAGGTGGGAAGGGCAGATATTTTTAAAAGATTACAGGAGCGGAACGAAAAGTTCGCAAAACAAGCGTCCGAAACAAAAACATTTATAAAAAAGGACTTTTTCGTTAAGCCACGGTCGGCGCAGGGAAAGAAGAAGCCCCCAAAGCAGACTGGTTTGTCGCCGTACGCGTAGTCTCGGGTTTGCGGCCGGTAGCAGGGGTGAGCGGAAGCTCAACAGTCGGGGTGGAAAGATTCATCCAGTAAAGGGCGCTAAGCGTTGCAGCAGGATCCTCCAGCGTGTGACGGTTTCTAATCGCCTCATCTGCTTCTTCATTAGAAATGTTGTTGTCTGTAAAAAAATTAGTACGCATTAAACGCTCCGTTGAAAACAACCAAATCTCTAGAGAGATAATACGCGGCGAAAGAATTAATTTCAAACAAAAAGGTAATTAACTACCCAAAAAGGGCTGGTTGGTTAACGGACGCAACAAAAGCAAAGAAAGCTCCGAAGTTATAAAATAAACTTCGATAAATCAGCGTTTTGAGAAAAATCACCGAGCCGTTCGCGGACATAGGCGCCATCAATTTTTACAAAGGTTCCGGGCGCTTCACTGGCGTTGAAGCTGATTTCCTCAAGGAGTTTTTCCAAAAGGGTGTGCAGACGCCGCGCGCCGATATTTTCAACGCTGCCGTTCATTTCCGTCGCAAGGCGGGCAAGTTCGTCGATGGCGTCGTCGGTGAAATCAAGCGTCACCTTTTCGGTGTCCAACAGGGCCTTATACTGTTTGATAAGGCTTGCTTCCGGCTCCGTCAGAATGCGGCGGAAGTCTTCGCGCGACAAAGGCTTTAACTCGACGCGAATGGGCAGCCGCCCCTGCAATTCGGGCAACAGGTCGGACGGCTTGGTCATATGAAAAGCGCCGGAGGCGATAAATAAAATATGATCTGTGCGCACGGGGCCGTGCTTTGTCGAAACCGTCGTTCCTTCGATAAGGGGCAGCAAATCACGCTGAACGCCCTCGCGGCTTACGTCTCCGCCACCGCGAAAATTTTCGGAACGCGCCGCGATTTTGTCGATTTCATCCAAAAACACAATGCCGTTCTGTTCGACCTCTTCAATGGCCACCGAAACAACTTTATCCGCGTCCAACATCTTGTCGGCCTCTTCGTCCTGCAAAACCTTCAGCGCTTCGAGGACGGGAAGCTTTCTGGTTTTTGTGCGCGCGCCGCCAAGCTTGCCGAAAACATCGCCCAGATTAATCATGCCCATCTGTGCGCCGGGCATTCCCGGCACGTCAAACAGGGGCATTCCGGAGGAGCCTGTTTCCTGAACCTCTATTTCGATTTCGCGGCTCTGAAGCTCGCCGTTTTCCAACATGTGGCGGAACTTCGTCCGCGTTTCAGGCGTTGCGCCATCTCCGACCAAAGCAGTTAAGGCGCGTTCCTGCGCGGCCTTTTGCGCGCGCGGATTGATGTCCTTGCCCATGCGCGCGCGCACCATTTTAATCGCGACATCCAAAAGATCGCGGATGATTTGCTCGACATCGCGGCCGACATACCCCACTTCGGTGAATTTAGTGGCTTCGACCTTGAAAAAGGGCGCTTGCGCCAACTTTGCGAGCCGTCGCGCAATTTCTGTTTTTCCGACGCCGGTAGGGCCGATCATCAGAATGTTTTTGGGCACAACTTCTTCGCGCAAACTTTCGGGCAGTTGCTGTCTGCGCCAACGATTGCGCAAGGCAACGGCAACGGCACGTTTGGCGTCGTGTTGGCCGACGATATGACGGTCAAGCTCGGCCGTAATTTCTTTGGGAGAAAGGGGGGTCATTAATTTAATACTCTATGCTTTCCAGAGTTACGTTCGTGTTTGTGTAAACGCAAATGCCCGCCGCTATGCCAAGGGCTTTGCGTGCGATGGCTTCTGCGTCAAGAGCCTCAATATCAAACAGCGCGCGCGCCGCAGCCAAAGCGAAAGGCCCGCCGGAGCCGATGCCGATCAGCCCGTCTTCGGGCTCCAACACATCTCCGTTTCCCGATAAAATAAGGCTGGTTGACGTATCTGCAACAGCCATCATAGCCTCTAAGTGACGCAAATAACGATCTGTGCGCCAATCTTTGGCTAACTCAACACAGGCGCGCATAAGTTGACCCGGATGCTTTTCTAATTTGCCTTCTAGGCGTTCGAAAAGAGCAAAGGCATCGGCAGTCGCTCCGGCAAAACCACTAATAACCGCTCCATCGGTGCCCGACTTCAAGCGACGAACCTTGCGCGCATTGCCTTTGACGATAGTTGCGCCCATGGATACCTGGCCGTCTCCTGCGATGACGACCTTATTTCCTTTTCGCACGGCAAGAATGGTTGTGCCATGCCAGACGGGGGAGGGGGAGGAGATCATGGATGATACCGAGGGTGAGCGGGGGACATAAGGGATAAATAGGGCTCTTTTTGTAAGAAACAAGAGAAGCTTTTTTAGAGAACACGGGTATGTTAGGGTCAGGATCTAATTATTTTGGGGGTTCTGCGCGAGGGAAAATGATGTCTGGCTAGCCAAAAAACGCAGGCCGTATCAGGTGATACGGACAAGTTTTTTAGCGACGTCCAGACGGCCTTTAACCCGCGCCCTTCGGGTTTGCATAGGAACGCGAACTGTCGCGTCAAAGCCGCTTGCCGTGGGGCCTGCCACGGCATCGCGTCTTTTCCTAACATTTCGCGTTCCCATGCAAACAGAACCTCCCAAAATAATTAGGTCCTGATCCTAACACATTCCTGCTTTTTTGACTCAAAACCAAGCCCCAGAATGCTCACACTGTATCCCTCTCTTCATGTCAAAGGCGGCGCAAGCGCGTACCTCCCCCACAGCAGCAGTGATTTTCAGCCAACGGAAATGGCGGCCATAAACCCTCTGGATCGAGCGCTTGCTTTTGAGGCTGCCGGATTTCCGTGGCTTCATCTTGTCGATCTGGATGCCGCGTTTGCCGAATCTCCGGAAAACCGAAGCTGCATCGAAGAAATTATTAAAAAGATAAAGATTCCGGTGCAAATCTCCGGCGGGATTCACACCATGCGATCTGTTGAATCGTGGATAAATGCAGGCGCCCAATGCGTGGTTCTTGCTTCGGCGGCGCAAAAAACCCCCACGCTTATGCGCGAAGCGGCGGCAAAATTTCCAGGGAAAATCGCCGTAAAAATTGACTCCATCGGCGGCTTTGTTGCACGAACGGGATGGGCCAACACCTCGGCGTTGAAGGCGCTCGACCTTGCTTTGCAGGCAGAGGAGGCAGGGGTCGCCAAAATCATTTATGCCGACATCAATTTAGACGGCGCGCTCAGCGAGGTTGATTTAGAGGCAACCATCGATCTTGCTTTTGCGTTGACGGCCCCTGTTATTGCGGCGGGCGGCGTTCATTCGTTGCAAGACCTGGCGGAGGTTAAGGCGCACAGCAACGCCGGTATTTCGGGCCTTCTTCTCGGCCGATCCCTTTACAACGGCACGCTTGATGCGGGAAAAGCCCTAGCCTTAGCCTGCGCTTGAAAACAGAGCAAAATTCTTGGAGAATTAACCCTATATCCGGGAAAAGGAAACAAGGAACACGTTGCCCCGCAAAGCAAAAAGAGGTACATTAGTTCATCAGAAAGAGGCGCGATCTTGGAAAAAAACGTCGAAGCAAAGTCATGGCGCGTTACAGAGCCGGGAATTCTGGATGTAGACAGATATCTCAGCAGCGCGAACGCGCCTGACCTTGAGGAAGACGCCTCTTTGTGTATCAATAGCGGTGCGCGGACGATGATTTTGAATTGTTCCGCCCTTTCGTACATGACGGGCGCCGGCGTTCGGGCCTTTCTGGATATCGCGCGCAAAATGTATGGGGCCGGAGGCTCTGTTCTTATAAGGGGTCTTGGCGGACAGCCGCGGGCGCTCTTTTTTGCCTGCGGCATGGACTCCGTTGTTCCCCTTGTGAAAGAGGAGTCGCGGTTTCCCGCGCTTCGCGCAGTCTAACGATTTAGTCAAAACGCTTTTTTGTTTGGATGTTTCTATGCCCGCTGTTTCCGTCGCCGTTACCAAGCTTCCCCACGCAGAAAATCTTGATTTGCCCGCTTATGCGACAGAGCATGCTGCGGGCATGGATTTGTGCGCCGCCGTGCAAGGAGATGTTATCTTGCAACCGGGAGAGCGCAAGCTGATCCCGACGGGACTAACGATAGCCCTGCCTGAAGGATACGAGGCGCAAGTGCGCCCGCGCTCCGGCCTTGCTTTGAAGAACGGCGTGACCGTTCTCAACAGTCCGGGGACAATCGACGCGGACTATCGCGGCGAGGTACAAGTCATCCTTGCCAATTTGGGCAACCAGGCCTTCACCGTCACGAGGGGGATGCGCGTCGCACAACTGGTTGTAGCGTCGTATGGCCGCGTTGAATGGCAAGAAACCAAACAGCTTTCCACGACAGCGCGCGGGACAGGCGGCTTCGGCTCGACGGGCGTGAAATAGGACTATTTCGTGCGACTTAAAAGCCCGCGCACCGTATCCTGGATGTCAGCGGGGATCAGCACAAACTTGCTATTGGCCGAGGTTGTCAGCTTTTCCAGCATGCCGATGTATTTTTCCCCAAGCAAATAGGACATCGGGCCGACCTTGTCCCCGATTGTCTCGGTCACCCTCTTGATTGCCTCAGAGGAAGCTGTGGCCAGCATCACGCGCGCTTCAGAGTCGCGGCGGGCGGATTCCAGCCGCGCCTCGGCCTGTAAAATCATTGATTGTTTGTCGCCCTCGGCGCGGATTACCGTTGCTTTGCGTTCGCGTTCCGAGGCCGCCTGCATTTCCATCGCTTTTTGCATCGATGCCGAGGGCTTGATGTCCTGAATTTCGACCGATTTAACCGTCAGGCCCCAATCCAAAACCTCCTCGGCGATACTTTCGCGCAAACGGGCCTTGATTTTGTCGCGCGAGGACAAAGCGACGTCCAGCTCCATTTCGCCGACAATTGAACGCAGCGCAGTCATAATCAAATTGCGAATGCCGTCCGCAAAATTGACAATGCCGTAAACGGCCTTGACCGGATTTGTGACTTTGACAAAGGCAATCGCATTGACGATCAGAAGCGCGTTGTCTTTCGTAATCACTTCCTGTTGGGGAACGTCAAGCATGATGTCCTTTGTGACGACGCGGCTTGCGACGCGATCCAGATACGGAATCATGAAGTTTAATCCCGGCATAAAGGTGCCGAAATATTTGCCCAAGCGCTCGACGACCCATTCTTCACCCTGCGGGACAATCCGCACGCCTTTTAAGACGGTAACGATGGCAAATACGACAAGGACGAGAGTGAAAAATTGTCCGCCGGTCATGGGCTTCTCCTTATTTTGGGTTTATTGCGAGCGAGAGGCGCTCACTCTAGGTGTTTTTGGCGATTTTTAAAAGACTGCCTTCGACGCTGACAACCCTAACTCGGCTTCCCGCCGCGATTTTTTCGTCCGCAACGCATTCCCATACGTCTGAACCAAGAAGGGGAATCTGAAAACGCACCTTTGCTTTTCCGAAAGGCTCGATGTTGCTCACAAGAAGGCCGACCTCGCCCACGGCCTCCGCCGACGAGCGTCCGGACATACTTTTATGCTGGTGCGGCTTGAAAACCTTGAACCAAAGCAGGACGAGGGATACCGAGGCCACAATCCACACAAGAAGCTGCGCGATAAAACTGGCGCTTGGCAACAAAACGAGCAGAAGGGCGACAACAAGCGCACCTAAGCCGAACCAGACCAGCACAAACGCTGGAACCAACAGTTCCGCCACAACAAGCGCGACGCCCAAAATTGCCCAGTGATGCCATTCTAAAATCATACCCGAACAATAGAGGCGGGACGGCCAAATGTCTAATGAAGAGAAAAGGCGTATACGGGGTCCGGGAGCGCTTTTTTCAAGCCGCTGCGGGGGTTGCGGGGCTCCAGAAGACTAAAAAAGCCTTAAAAAGCAGAATCTTCTGGAAAAGCCCCCTTGTTTTGTGCATAAACCCACCTCTCGCGTCGGTACAACTGGACGACATCCTGGTCCCGGCGTTTTTAATTTTTACATGTAAAGGAGAGGACGATGTCGATAAATGCAGAACGCAAGAAAGAAGTCATTACCAAGCACGCGCGCGCAAAGAACGATACGGGATCACCCGAGGTTCAAATCGCAATTTTGACCGAACGCATCAACCATCTGACGGCACACTTCGAAAAGCACGCGAAAGACCATCATTCGCGTCGCGGGCTGTTGATGCTCGTCAGCAATCGCCGCAGCCTGTTGGATTATCTCAAGAAGACCAAGCCGTCAGTTTATGAAAAGCTGATCGGCGAGCTGGGTCTGCGTAAGTGACATCATGCCTTTTGGCCTCGCACTTTCCGCGCAGCACAATTGCAGAGCGCGGTTTTGTGCGTTGGCCGATAAGCAAAACACGAAATTCATGAAGCGACGAGCAGCATGAAAGGCCGCTTGGCATAGGGTCGGGCGGGATTCAAACGGGGAAAAGCCCCAAGGAAGAAAGAGGACAAAATGTTCAAAGTTTATCGTAAGGAAATGGAATGGGGCGGCAGATTGCTGACGCTCGAAACGGGTCGCGTGGCGCGCCAGGCAGACGGCGCTGTTTTGATTACCTACGGCGGCACAACGGTTTTGTGCACCGTCGTCGGCGAGAGAAAAGCAAAGGAAGGCCAGGATTTCTTCCCCCTTACCGTCAATTATCAGGAAAAAGCGTTTGCCGCAGGCAAAATCCCCGGCGGCTTTTTCAAGCGCGAAGGCAGACCCTCCGAAAAAGAAACGCTAGTTAGTCGCCTTATCGATCGCCCCATCCGCCCGCTGTTTCCCGAAGGTTATTTGTGCGACACGCAGGTTATTGCGACTGTTTTAAGCCATGATCTGGAAAACAACCCTGATGTCGTGGCGATGATCGGTTGCTCTGCCGCCTTGACGATTTCCGGCATTCCGTTTTTCGGGCCCGTCGGCGCGGCGCGCGTAGGATATAAGGACGGAAACTTCTTGTTGAACCCGACTCCTGCAGACCAAGTCGGCTCGCAGCTCGATCTCGTTGTTGCGGGAACGCAGGAAGGCGTTCTGATGGTCGAATCCGAAGCTCAGCAGCTGCCCGAAGCAACGATGTTGGAGGCGGTCGTTTTCGGCCACAAGAGCTTCCAGCCTGTGCTCGACTTAATCATTCAATTCGCGGAAATGGCGGCTAAAGAGCCCCGCGAGCTGCCTCCGCCCGCCTACGATAAAAAGGCGTTGCTTGCCAAGGTGCAGGGCTTGGTCGGAAAAGAAATCGTCGCGGCATATAAAGAAACCGCCAAGCAGGTACGGTTTGCCATGCTGACGGCGGCTGCAGAAAAGGCCTTGGCGGAAATTAAGCCAGAGGACTTTTCGGGCAAACATATCGAAGAATGCTTCGAGCAGATAAAATACGACCACGTGCGCGCCATGGTTTTGGATACCGGCAAGCGCATCGATGGCCGCGACACCAAAACGGTTCGCCCCATCGTATGTGAAGTCGGCATCTTGCCTCGTGCGCACGGCTCGGCCTTGTTCACGCGCGGCGAGACGCAGGCGCTTGTGGTCACGACGCTCGGCACGGGACAGGACGAACAGATCGTCGACGCGCTGGCGGGAGAATATCGCGAGCCGTTTATGCTGCACTATAATTTCCCTCCGTACTCGGTCGGCGAGACTGGACGCATGGGCAGTCCCGGACGCCGCGAAATTGGTCACGGTAAGCTGGCGTGGCGCGCGGTTCACCCGTTGCTTCCGGCTGCGGATAAGTTTCCCTACACCATTCGCGTGGTGTCGGAAATTACCGAATCAAACGGCTCCAGCTCTATGGCGACCGTGTGCGGGTCTTCGCTGTCCTTGATGGACGCGGGTGTTCCGATGCCGGCGCCGATCGCGGGCATCGCGATGGGTCTTATCAAGGAAGATCGCGGTTATGCGGTTTTGACCGACATTCTTGGCGACGAGGATCATCTCGGCGACATGGATTTCAAAGTTGCGGGAACCGAAAAGGGCGTTACAGCGCTTCAGATGGACATCAAGATCACCTCGATTACGGCAGAAATCATGAGTATTGCGCTTGATCAAGCTAAAGCGGGGCGCCTGCATATTCTTGGTGAAATGGCTAAGGCGATCAATACGGCCCGTGACGGCGTTAATCAAAACGCGCCGCGCATCACAACGATTACCGTTCCTAAGGACAAAATCCGCGAAGTCATCGGTTCGGGCGGCAAGGTCATTCGCGAAATTTGCGAAACGACGGGCGCCAAGGTCGACATTGAAGACGACGGCACGATCAAGGTTGCCGCCGTCGATCAAAAGGCTGCGGACGCCGCGATTGCCTGGATCAAGGGCATTGTTGCAGAGCCGGAAATTGGCGCGATTTACAAAGGCAAGGTCGTCAAAATCGTCGATTTCGGGGCTTTTGTGAACTTCCTTGGAGCAAGGGACGGCCTCGTTCATATCTCGGAAATTAAGCCGCAGCGTATTGAGCGCGTGTCCGATTTTCTCAAAGTCGGCGACGAAGTCCAAGTCAAAGTAATGGGCGTGGATGATCGCGGTAAAGTTAAGCTGTCGATGAAGGTTGTTGATCAGGCGACAGGCGAAGACCTGACGTTAAAACAGGCCTAAGTTAGCTGACGAGACATAAAAAGCGGACGTTGTTAACAAACAGCGCCCGCTTTTTTGTTGAGGTGTCTTCCGGACGCTTATATCCTGCCTTGGATGCAACGGGCGTCGAATCGGGTCAAACTGCGTGAAGAAAAAATGAAAATCCTTGTCACCGTCAAGCGAGTCATTGATTACAACGTCGCCGTCCGCATCAAAACAGACGGCAGCGGCGTCGAAACCGCAAACGTCAAAATGTCGATGAACCCCTTCGATGAAATCGCCGTCGAAGAAGCGGTTCGCCTGAAAGAAAAGGGCTTGGCGACGGAGGTTGTCGTCGTAACCCTTGGCCCTATTGCGGCGCAGGAGACATTGCGTACGGCTTTAGCGATGGGGTGCGACCGTGCCATTCACCTTTCTTCCGACGCCGAAGTTCAGTCTTTGGGCGTGGCGCGCGCGCTCGTAAAAATCGTCGAGAAAGAAAAGCCCGACCTTATTCTCATGGGCAAACAAGCCATTGATCAGGAAAACAATCAAACGGGGGCGATATTGGCTGCGCTGCTGGGGTGGTCGCAGGCAACGTTCGCTTCAAAAATCGAAATTGCAGAAGGCCAAGCAAAAGTAACGCGGGAGATCGACGGGGGGGCGGAAACCATCCTCATTAAACTGCCAGCCGTTATTATGGTAGACCTGCGGCTAAATTTACCGCGTTTTGCGACGCTTCCTAACATTATGAAAGCGAAGAAAAAGCCTTTGGAAACAGTCGCAGCAGCGGATTTGGGCGTTGATCTAGCTCCGACAATTCAAACGCTGAAGGTCGTTCCGCCGCCGTCCCGCAAGGGCGGCATCAGGGTGCCTGACGTCGCAACGCTTGTCGATAAACTCAGGAACGAAGCCAAAGCAATCTGAAGGGAATATCCTCATGGCAACGCTTGTTATCGCCGAGCATAATCACAAAAACCTGAGAGCCGCGACACTTTCCGCCATAACGGCGGCCGCCAAGCTAGGACAGCCGATCACGTTGTTGGTTGTGGGACACAATGCCGATCCCGTCGCCCAAGAGGCGTCGGCGGTTCAGGGCGTCGGCGAGGTGTTGCTTGCCGATGACGTCGTTTATGCGAATTTTTTAGCGGAAAATGTCGCGGCGCTTATTGCAAAGCTAGCGCCTTCGTATTCACACATTCTGGCGCCCGCAACGAGCTTCGGCAAAAACGTTCTTCCGCGCGCGGCGGGGCTGTGCGGCGTGGCCCTTGTTTCCGACATTATCGGCATTGAAGGCGCGGATACGTTTCTGCGCCCCATTTATGCCGGCAACGCTATCGCAACCGTTAAATCCATCGATAAAATCAAGTTCATTACGGTACGTGGAACGGCTTTCGATAAAGCAGGCGCCGGCGGCAAGGCTCCTATTAAGAAAATTGAAGGGGCGAGAGATGCCGGCCTGTCTAAATTCGTAAGCGCAGAATTAACCCAATCGGCGCGGCCTGAGTTGACAACAGCCAGCGTTGTCATTTCGGGTGGCAGGGGCCTCGATTCGGCGGAGAAATTCAAAGCGATTATGGAGCCCCTTGCCGATAAACTTCATGCGGCCATCGGGGCTTCGCGCGCGGCGGTCGATGCGGGCTTTATTTCGAACGACAGTCAGGTGGGGCAGACGGGAAAAATCGTTGCGCCAAATTTGTATATCGCTATCGGCATTTCAGGCGCCATTCAGCATCTGGCGGGCATGAAGGACAGCAAAACAATCGTTGCCATCAACAAAGACCCCGACGCGCCTATTTTTGCGGTTGCCGATTACGGTATCGTGGGCGATTTGTTTTCGATAGTGCCGGATTTGACGAAGGCGATATAAATTAATTCACGCGAGGCATCGTCCGGCTGATACGGCGTTCGTGGCGAACGAGCAAGAGTCCGGACACAATAATAATTACCGCGCCGCAGACCAGATGAACATCCGGTACATCGGCCCAAAACAAATAGCCAATCAGCGCCCCCCAAATTATCTGAGAATATTGAAAGGGGGCAACGACTGCGGCAGAAGCGCATTTGTACGCCTCCGCCAGCAAAACCCACCCCAGGCCGCCGATGACGCCTGAGCCGCAAATAGCGAGAAAAACCCACGGTTTTATGGGAACAAATCCAAGGATAAGGCAGAAAAGAAGGCCTCCCCCGGCCATGATGGCGCGGGAGTAAAACGCGGTGCTTTCGTTTTTTTCTTTTTCAGCAACAGCGCGGAGGAGAAACATTTGTGCGGCAGAAGCCAGCATGTTGCCGAAAAGAAAGACGTAGGGAAGGCCAGCATCAAGACTTTGAAAGAGATTTGACGGATTGACGGCAACCACGACGCCAACAAAGCCCGAAACAATAACCCCGGCGCGCGCCCACCCAAAAGATTCTTTCAAAAAAACAGCCGCCATGCAGGCGACGACCATGGGAGTCAGAAAAGAAACAATATATATATTCGCTAAAGGCAAAAGGGGAAGGGCAAGCGCCCAACAAATAAAGCTCGTTAATTGACACAAGCCTAACAAAACAAGAGGCTTCCAATTGTGCGGACGCAGATTGGCAAGCTGCCCTCGCGCTGCAGACAGGAGAAAAACGGACGCCATGCTGCTAAGGCCGCATATTAGAAGAACTTCTCCAAGGGGCGCGTCGGCTTCTCGAGCCATCTTTAGAAAAGCATCGCCGAGAGGCCAGCAGGAAAAAACAACCAGAGCCAAAAATATGGCACGCGGATAATTTTTGGGCGCAAAAACGGCCTGGAACGAAGGAAAGAGCATTAATGAACAGCCCCGTGACAATGTTTATATTTTTTCCCGGACCCACAGGGGCAGGGCGCATTACGCGGGGTATCAACCCATGTATCGGGATTGGATTGATCGAATGCGGCATGCTGTACGGGCGTCGCAAGGACGCGTCTTTGGGGCGACTCTCCTTGGGAGGGGGGGGCTACGGTTGGGGCGCCAAAGGGCATGGCGTCTCCCGCTTCGGCGCCGCTTAATTCCGTCATGGCAGCAGCGCGTTGGCGCTCCAGAATTTCTTCCAT
The DNA here is from genome assembly GCA_041649025.1 of Bdellovibrionales bacterium. GTDB lineage: Bacteria > Pseudomonadota > Alphaproteobacteria > UBA9219 > UBA9219 > CAIXLI01. The sequence continues at coordinate 20,470 of JBAZNY010000006.1, forward strand.
CGAGGGGAGGCGCATCCCGGCTTGCATGAGGGTTTTGGTAACCTCTTCGCGGACGGCGAGAAGCATCAACTGAAACAGGCCAAAAGCTTCGCGGCTATATTCATTTAAAGGATCCCGCTGTCCATATCCGCGCAAGTGAATTCCCTGACGCAACTGGTCAAGACCAAGCAGGTGTTCTTTCCATGCTTGGTCAAGCGTGCCAAGCAGAGCAGCTTTTTCCGCATGCCGCATGGCGGTTTCTTCGATGATCGCTGTTTTTTCTTTCAGCTTTTCTTCCGCCGCCTTAACGACGCGCTCTTCAATTTCAACCTCGGCAATATCGTTTTCGGCGACCCATGCCGTAATGGGCAACTCAAGTGCCAGAAGGTCCTTAATGCGTTCCTCCAGGCCTGCGACGTCCCATTGTTCAACATAAGAATGCGGGGGAATAGCCTTGGACACAAAATCGTGAATGACTTCTTCGCGCAAGTTGCGGATGATGTCAGAGACGTCCGTCGCGGCCATAATTTCACGACGCTGCTCGTAAATGACCTTACGTTGGTCGTTCATAATATTATCGAACTTCAACAGGTTTTTACGAATGTCAAAATTACGCGCCTCAACTTTTTGCTGTGCTTTTGCCAACGCCGTGGTGATCCAGGGGTGGGCGATTTTTTCGCCGTTCCGCAACCCGAGCTTTGTTAAAATCGCTTGTGTTTGATTGTGTGCGCCGAAAATGCGCATCAGGTCGTCTTCTAGAGAGAGGAAAAACATAGATGCGCCAGGATCTCCCTGACGACCGGAGCGGCCGCGCAACTGGTTGTCGATGCGCCGGGATTCGTGACGTTCGGTGCCAATAACGAACAAGCCGCCCGCTTGGCGAACTTTTTCCCGCGCTTCGTCGATTTCTTGGCGTAGGGCGGCAACGGTTTTTTCGTCCGGCGTTCCGTTCGTGGAAAGCTCCGCGAGCCGTGCATCGAAATTGCCGCCTAGTTGGATATCCGTGCCGCGGCCAGCCATATTTGTCGCAATAGTAACGGCTCCAGGCCGGCCTGCTTGTGCGATGATGCCGGCTTCCTGATCGTGGAATCTTGCGTTTAACACATTGTGTGGAATGCCTTTTTTCTTAAGAATGGCCGATAAAGATTCCGATTTTTCGATCGAGACGGTTCCCACGAGCGTCGGTTGCCCACGGGCGCGGCACTCCTCGATAAGCTTGACGATGGCGTCGTTTTTTTCCGCCATCGTGCCGTAAACTTCGTCGTTCAAGTCTTCGCGGATGGCCGGCACATTGGTCGGTATTTCGAGAACATCGAGGTTGTAAATTTCCGCAAATTCCGCAGCTTCGGTTAGAGCCGTGCCGGTCATACCGGATAGTTTAGGATAGAGGCGGAAATAGTTTTGGAAGGTGATGCTCGCCAGCGTCTGATTTTCGCGCTGGATGGAAACGTGCTCTTTGGCCTCCAAGGCCTGGTGCAGACCATCGGAAAAGCGGCGACCCTCCATCATGCGGCCCGTAAATTCGTCAATGATGACGACCTTGTCGTTTTTAACGATGTAATCAACGTCACGCACGAACATTTTGTGTGCGCGCAAAGCCTGGTTGACGTGATGCACGATCATAACGTTGGTGGAATCATAAAGGCCGCCGCTGGTGTTGGGGGTCAACAGCCCCGCATCGCCCAAAAGGCGTTCAATTTTTTCATTCCCGACCTCGGTCAGCGCAATCGTTTTGCTTTTTTCGTCTTTTTCATAATCCTCGGGGGCGAGGTCCGGGATGATTTTATCAACCCGCATATAGAGTTCCGATGAGTCTTCCGCGGGTCCCGAAATAATCAGCGGTGTACGCGCCTCGTCGATTAAAATGCTGTCGACTTCGTCGACAATCGCGAAATTAAAGGGGCGCTGAACGAGATCTTCTTGCGCAAACTTCATATTATCGCGCAGATAATCAAAGCCAAACTCATTGTTTGTGCCGTACGTGATATCGGCGGCATAGGCGGCGCGGCGCTCGTTGTCGTCAAGTCCGTGGACGATGCATCCAACCGAAAGCCCCAGAAAATTGTGGATGCGCCCCATCCACGCGCTATCGCGCTTTGCCAAATAATCGTTGACGGTGACGATATGCACGCCCTTGCCTGAGAGGGCGTTTAAATAGCTCGGCAAAACGGCAACCAGCGTTTTGCCCTCGCCGGTGCGCATCTCAGAAATTTTTCCTTGGTGCAAAACAATGCCGCCGCGCAGCTGCACATCGAACGGACGCTGACCCAAAGTACGTATAGAAGCCTCGCGTACCGTCGCAAAGGCTTCCGGCAAAAGGGCGTCCACCGTTTCGCCTTTTTTCAGGCGCTCGCGAAATTCTGAGGTTTTTGCGCGCAAGCCTTCGTCGGATAAGGCTTTGAATTGAGGCTCCAAAGCGTTGATGCGGGCAATCAGGGGAGTCTGTGCTTGCAAAACGCGGTCGTTATGAGAACCAAACAGTTTGCGGATAAAGGAAGAGATCATTTATGAGGCCAAAAGTCAGGGAAACACCACCGTCTATGCCCACTAGATGGCTGTTTTAAGGCAAAAATGCAAGAGAATGCGGCAGATTCTTTACCCCCAAAAAGACCCCGCCAAACGGAGCTTGACGGGGTTAATCCTGCTAATTGTTCAATAACGGCTTACTGAATGCTTCCTTTTGTCCCGCGGACGATCCATTTGCCGTTAAGCTCTTCGATGGCGGTAATTGTGCCAACACCAGAGAGTTTATCGCCGACAAGAACCTCCGTTAATTCGGGCGATGTCGCGCCCTTCGAAATCCAGGCATGACCGGAAGAAACGGCGCGCAAAACCAAGCCGCTAACGGGCTTTACTTCTGCAGGCTTGCTTGCTTTGCGTACGGGTTTGCGAACGGCTTTGTGTTTAACGGGGGCCGCCTTCTCAACTTTGGGTGCAGGCGCGGGCGTAGCTTCCTCGGAAACGCTCGGCGTCGCAGCAACAGGAGCCTCGGCGGAAACAGCCGCAGGGCGATTGGTTGCGGCGAGCTGCTGCTCAAGTTTATCGATTTTGGCCTGCATTTCTTTGGCCGTGGACGACGAAGACGTTTGGGTGTTTGACGCGGCAGCAAGAGCCGCAGTCATCTGCCCTACCTGCTGATTGGCTTGATCAAGGGATTTCTGTAAACTGTCAACGCGTGCGGTCAGCGTTTCAACGCGGCGATCAGAGGGCTCCGTTGCTTGCGTACTAACGGCTACAGGAGCGACCTCTACGACAGGCGCTGTTGATGGGGCTGGAATAAAGGCGGCAACGGGCGCAGTCTGAGGAATATCTTCGACAGGCTTGTTTTGCGGCACGGGCGTTTCCGATAAGATGGGCTGTGCGCCAGAAGAGGCTTCAAGAGGAAAGTCTGCGGGGGCTTCTTCTTTTTGTGTAGAAGAATCCGTTTTGGGGGAGACGCCGGAAGCGTCCGCATCCGTTGCGGGGGGGGCCGTTTCGACCGTGGGCGCGGAGGACAAAGAGGGCAAGGAGAAATCGCCGGTAACAACCTTGTCAACGGAAGAGGGCAAAGAGAAAGAAGCTCCTCCCGTCAGTTGCCACCAGGCAACGGAACCCAACAAAAGAACACCGCCAATAGCGGCAGCTATCGGTAAAAAGGGAGACCGCCGCGCGGGGACGCTTGCCAGATCGTCTGGGGTTTCAAATTCGTATTGGGAGGGCTGATCTGATACGACATCCTCCGATTCTTGCGTGACGTCGCTCTCACTCGTTACCGTCTCTTCACGATCCTCTTCGTGCGGGTCAGAGCCAAAGGTATCGGTCATAAGCTAACTCCTTGCGATTTTTATCAGGAAGAACAACCCGAATATTTTTTAAGATTACTGTCCGTATCCTTGTTGCGTATAGGGAGAGACATTCGTCCGGTAGTTGTTGGGCGCGTACGCCCCATTATAGCCGGGTGTTGCATAATTTGGATAGGGTATAGCCCCGGCTCCGAGAGAGGGGTCTACAATGCCCGTTCCCACCGCTCCTTGAACGCCAGGGGCGGTATTCATGGGGGGATAATAACCCGTCGGGTAGCCAACCGTTTGATTTTGTTGATAGAGCGTTTCGTTGTTGTTCGGTTCTTTAACGGGAGCAACGAAGAACATACCAAGAGGGGTCCCGGCGGCAACGCGAATGAGCGGCTTTGTCAAATTTGCCTGTTGCTGAAAGAATTGCCCCATCGTTTGAGCGGCCGAGCTCAACCCTTGATACATGCCCTGATTAAAACCCTTGTCCGCCTGTGCCACAATCGTTGTTGAGCCGCTCGTTGTAACCGAAGAATCTCCCTGTGACATGGCAGAGCCAAGGCCTTCCAAGAACCCTGCGGCGGCGGGAAGAACAACGCGCGCAAAATAACGCTCGTCAACCTCGGTGGCCATTCCGCCTAAAGTTGTGTCCGGATCCAGCGCGATGGCGTTGATCGCGTAATCCTTCCCCTTTCTATCGGCAAGGGTGAATTTCAACACAAGATATTTTTCATAACCCTGAATAGCCTGAAAGGAACCAACCGCGCGTGCGCCAGCCAGAGGGCCTGAAACGATCTGAGCGAGGATGGGGCCGGGAACATCTGAATTGGCCTCGGTTAACAGCTGAGCGTAGCTGACGGTTCCCGCGTCGACTACGTTCTTCTGCATCGCTTTTGGTGTTGTTGTGGGGTTTGCCGCCGCTGCCACGGCTTCTTTTGCTTCTTCAGCTTTCATATCTTTGGGATCGGTTACGAGAACGCTTTTTAAACCTTGCGGAGTCCAGCTGGACAATAACTGCTGCATTTGACGCTGCATCGCTTCGGCAAGCGTACTGTCGAACGCTTCGGGCTGACTCCGCTGGGCTTGCTGCGTTTGAAATTGCTGCTGTTGTTGAACTTGTTTTTTCAGCGTTTCCGTTTCTGCGCGGAGCTCTTTAAGGGGGTCGTCTTTTCTGCCGTTGCCGCCAAATCCGCTAACGTCCGTCGGTTGTCCCAGAGGCGTCGGAATTGCACTTCCTCCGCTGGCAAGAGCCTGCTCTGCGCGTTCGGTGTTGGCGAGTTCGGTTTGTTGTCGCATGTAAGGAGAAGCGGTTCCGCCCGGAGCTTCTTTGAGTGCCGGGGGTTTGCCGAGGCGCGCGCTTTCTACATTCGCCTTGTTTCCGCCAAAGAAATTTATGGCAGCGGCGCCAATCGCAAAAACAGCGACAATGAGCACCATGAATTTAAAAAGAGGCTTTGTCCGCCAAGCTTCAGCCAAATTTCCAGAAGGGCTTGAGCCCTGTTCAGGCGCGCTTGACGTGCCGGGCTCGGCTTCGACGAAGTCTTCGTCATTTTCGTTTTCAAAATTATTTGTCATGATCTTCGTCTCGCAAAATCTGGGCGCGGACTAAGGCGCCGTTATCGGATAACAAAAGAACGGGTGCAGAGCCAATTTCATAAACATTCGTCCCATCGGCTGAGGCTATGCTTGCATTCCATGCGGGCGACAGCAAGGTGAGCGGCGTTCGCACATAGGCTTTATCACCGATAGCCCAAGCCGAACTGCGCGAATCAAGGCCGCCGATTTTTAACCGCTTGGCTGTGCCCGGCGCAGCATTTTCAAGAATGAGGGTCAGGGTTTCATCGCCGGCAACAAGACGGGGGCGATTGATAATCTGGGGTTTTGCGCCGGGGCCAAGCCTTCCGATGCGCGCGTCATAACGCAGATCGACCGTGGGGCCGCCCGAGGAAAGGCGAAGAATGACGGGGGTTGGCAAATCCTTGAGCAAAATCGATAAATCGCCGACACCGACTCGGGTTAGGGGCATAATGCGCACAACATGCGTTCCTGCCGGCGTGGGAGAAACCTCAAAATTGCCGCCAACGCCAACGTCCAGAATAGGCCACGGTTCTCCCGTTGCATCGACGAGCGTGATTGTCGTGACAAAGCCGGAATTAAGGTTGACCTGCGGAGGCTCAACGCCAGGATCAAGCGAGATGGTTGCAATACGCGTTAGCCCCTTAGGCGTGCCTTCATAAGGCATGATCGAGGCGTCCTGCGTTTTTTGGAGCTTCTTCATAAATTCCCGAATTTGATCGGGGGACAAGGGCATCAACCCCGAAGCGGCCCGGTCGAACGACTTGATGTTGTGGTCTAATTCCCTTTTGCGCATGTCTGCGTCGGCATCGTTTTGGGCCTGTAAAGCGGCTTGTTCGGCCTGAAGAGCCAACTGATTCGCGTCCGAAGAAAAAGCCGGAGCAGGGGGCGGCGAAGGAATATCAATTCCCGAAGCGGAGGAAGCGGACGCCGAAGACTCTGAGGCTGTATATGGAGCGGCCTGTGCGGCAAATGCGGCTGCCCCGCTATTATCAGCGATAGGTGCAGCGTAGGCAGAAAAGAAAGTTCCCGAAAGAGCCAGCACTCCGCCGACTGTTAACAAGGAAAGCAGCCCCGGTTTCGACCGGAAATTAAGAGGCATATAAGACAAAGAACATCCCCAGGGGTGATAAAAAATCGATCCCAATCTAATTGTTTGACCATATGAAAGTTAATAGTAGGTTTATACTCAACGTTTCTTTCGAAATTCAAGACCCCTATAGCAGGAAAAACCAAATAGGGGCTATAATTTATTGGCTTAAAATTAACCAAAGAAGGCGCCCCATGACGTACATCCACGCTGTTTTGCTCTACGCCGGCATCCTCGGTCTTTTGCTGGTTGTTCTTTCATTTAACATGATGAAACATTGGGTGCGTGCCGTCAGGGAGGGGGGTCAAGACGACCCCGACCTACGGCGAGCCGAGGCCCTTGTTGGCAGTTTTACGGATTATGTTCCGTTAACGCTCCTTCTTATTGCCGGCGTCGAAGCCTGCGGTACGCCCGTTTTTGCTATTCATGGGTTGGGCGCGACCTTGGTGGCCGCCAGGCTTATGCACGCCTTTGGAAGCAACCGCACACAGGGGGCGGATGCCCTGCGGTTTCTGGGCGCGCAACTAACGTACCTCGTTCTAACGGTCGCAAGTTTTGGCTGCTTGTTTTTTTACGCGATGCCGTCGTTGATCCAGGCTTTGTAAAAACACTGGCTGTCGACCAAGACCCCCGCCTTCCGGCTTCGCCAAAGCTACGCCGGACAGGTCGCGGGGATACGATTTTTCTAAACTCACCTGCGCCCTGACGGGCTTGGTTCAATATTGCCCGGATCCCCGCCTTCGCGGGGATACGATTTTTCTAAACTCACCTGCGCGCGGGGCGCTTGGTTCAATATTGCCTGGATCCCCGCCTTCGCGGGGATACGATTTTTCTAAACTCACCTGCGCGCGGGGCGCTTGGTTCGTTAAGAAAAATTCTAGTTTTGTAATAAACGACGCAACAGCTCTACGTCCTCGCGGAAGGAGGAGTCATAAGCGGAAAGCTCTTCAATTTTGCGTACGGCGTGAATAACGGTTGTGTGATCGCGTCCGCCAAATTTTCGGCCAATTTCAGGCAAAGACCGAGGGGTTAGTTGCTTGGCTAAATACATTGCTACCTGACGCGGCCTTGCGACAGCGCGGGCGCGGCGCGCGGAATGCATGTCGGCGACGCGAACGTTGTAGTGTTCGGCAACCTTTTTCTGAATTTCGTCAATCGTAATACGACGCTCCGAGGCGCGAAGCATATCGGACAAAACTTCCTGCGTCATTTCCAACGAGATTGTGCGTCCGACGAGTTGCGCATGCGCAACGATGCGGTTTAGCGCGCCTTCAAGCTCGCGCACATTCGAGGCGATTTTGTGGGCGAGGAACTCCATAACCTTATCGGGAACGGGGCAGCCGAGCTTTTCCGCCTTGGCGTGCAGAATGCCTAAACGCAATTCGTAATCGACGGGGTGCAAATCGGCAACCAATCCCCAACCGAGGCGCGAACGCAGGCGCTCTTCCATGCGGTCAAGGTCTTGGGGCGATTTGTCGGCGGAAATAATAACCTGGCGGTTCCGATCAACCAGCGCGTTAAAAGTATGGAAGAACTCTTCTTGCGTCGAGTCCTTGCCCCCAATGAATTGCACGTCATCGATCATTAAAACATCGACTGAGCGGAACTGCTCTTTAAACGAAACCGTATCTTTAAACCGGAGCGCGCGCACGAATTGATACATGAATTTTTCCGCCGACATATAGATGACGCGGCGATGAGGATAATTGGTGCGAATGTGCCAGGCGATGGAGTGCATCAAATGGGTTTTGCCCAAGCCCACGCCGCCATAAAGGAACAGCGGGTTGAACGCGGGGTTTTCCGTATCCGCAACGCGGCGCGCGGCGGCATAGGCCAGCTCGTTCGGTTTGCCGACGACAAAATTGTCGAAGGTAAAACGCGGATCAAGATCCGCAGACAAATCTCCGGCAAAGCCGGAGGAAGGCGGCGCCGAAGAAGCCGCAACAGATGGACGCCCCATCGGCGCGATGGGAGAAGCAGATGCCGAGTCGATGGCGTTCTTGACCTGCGTCGCTTTGGCTAGCGGGGACATGACGGAAAAAGAAACGGAAGAACGGGGGGCGATTTCTTGCAACAAAGAACGGATCGTTTCGCCATAATGCGCGTCAACCCAATCCCGCATAAAACGGGTTGGAAGAATAAGCACAACGCTTAAAGACCCTTCGTTTGAACGCGTAACTTCTCCGGTCATCGGTTCAAGCCAGCGGCGATAGGCCGTTTCTCCAAAACGCTTGCGCAACGCGGCGCGCAAAGAATCAAATGCCGTTTCGGAAACATCCCTCGATTTTTGGGAACCTGCGCTTGCCTCTTGACCCTTCATCACAACCCCATTGATCAAACAGCCTGCCGAAAAACTTCTTGCAACCCGAGAACGGTTCCCCGGATTTTTGCAAGAAAACTAAATTAGGACTTAAATCGAACAGAAAAAAGGTGTGCGCGAAGACAGAAACAATCAGGAAAAAGCCGTGATATATAACCGCTCATATTTTCTGACCTATATCTATGAAGGACGCACCACTTGAAGACGAAGGCGACCATAGATCAAACATCACCGCCTTGTCCACTAGTCCGAAGGGGGAACGACAGAAAAATATTTTTTTGAGAAAAGACAGAAAAGACCAAGGATCGTTTTTTAATTAAAATGAACGCAGCAAAATTTTTGAGCGCAAAAATTACGATTAATTTTTTCAAAAAGAAAAAAAGAAAAGCACGCCAAAAAAATCTATAAAAAACGACAAACAAAAACGCACATACACCACCTATATGTGTGACAAACGAAATTAAAACAAAAAGAGGGAACTACTTACGTTTTCTTGGCAGCTTTTGCGCGTTTGGCGAGACGCGAAGCTTTCCGTGCTGCTGTCTTCCAGTGCAGCGTGCCGTGTGCGGCGCCTTTTGCCAAAGCGGATTCAGCCTTGCGTCGTGCGGTCAAGGCGTTTGCGGGCGTCTCCGTAGAGATGGCCGCTTCCGCTTCTTTGGCCAGAGTGCGGATGGCAGAGCGTCGCGAGCGATTGGTTTCATTGCGCTTTACTGTTTGACGGGCGCGCTTTTTGGCGGATTTATGATTGGCCATAACGATATTCCTAAATTCCGAGTTTTGTATATTAAGTTAATGACTTCCCACATCGCACCACTCCCGAGGAGTCGGGGCGCGAGGCCGGACTCATACGCGCCGCCGCCCAAATGGTCAAGCATAAATAAGAGTGAAAATTAAGACCTTTCCCGCAAACCCCCGGCGGTCTTTTTTAACCACTCTTGTGCTTCAGGGGACAAGACTTTATGTTTGGATTTGCGTATAGATAAGGAGGCGCCCCTCTTTTCTAACGCAAAAAGACGTTCCACAAACATAGTGTTGTTCCATGACAGACCCTCATCTCTTTCAAGAAGTCGAAGAAGATCTCGAGCGCCAGAAGCTTGAAGCGTTGTGGAAGAAGTATGGGTTCTGGATCATTGTTGCTGCCCTTGGGATCGTTCTTTCAACCGCCAGCTCGACGGCCTACCGGTCATGGAAGGCCAGTCATGATGCGAAGGTGACAACTGCATTTCTTTTCGCGTCGCGTCTTTTGCCCGATACGTCAAAGAATATTGAAGCGCTGCAAAAATTTGCGGAAGAAAACGCTAAAGAAAGCCACGCGGCTCTAGCGCTCTTACGTGCAGGTTCTTTAGCTCTTCGTCACAACGATAGATCGAAGGCCATAGAGTTTTTTGACAAAGTCGCAATCGATACGCAAGCAGACCCCGCCGTTCGCCAACTGGGGGCACTGCTCTCCGTTCAGGCGCAATTGGACACGGGCGCGTCGGCGGAGCTTGCGGCTCGCCTTCAGCCGTTGGCAGACGAAGATTCTGCGTGGCGTTTTTCGGCGCGCGAGATGCAGGGCTATGTCGCGCTTCGCGCGGGAGATAGGGCGCAGGCCAGGAAAATTTTTATCCCATTATCGCAAGACGTCCGCGCCCCTCGAAGCATCGCTCAGCGAGCCGCGGATATTTTGCGTACCCTTAATTAAAGCCGGGGAGCCATGAACGGAAAAATAAATGCGCGCGTTCTTTGGTTTGTTACAGCGGCTTTGTTGGGCGCCTGTAATGCCGATTCAAACAAAATTGGTTCGACGATTAAAGGCGAGCGCATTGCCGCCATTGAACAGATCGGAACCCTGAACCCCGATAAAGAGCTTGAGGGGACGGCGCCAGTTCTTTCCAGGGAAATCGTAAATTTGTCGTGGCCGCAGACGGGCTATGATAGCGAACACGCCATGCCTCATGCCCAAGCGTCCCACCAGCCAAGAATTCTTTGGAAAACAAGCATCGGCGAAGGATCGAGCTCTGATTATAAGCTTCTCGCGCACCCCGTTGTCGGGCGCGAAAGGATTTATACGATGGACGCAGAGGGGCTCGTGCGCTCTTTCAACGTTAAAAACGGCGATAAAATATGGGAACGTGACACAACGCCTAAAAACAGCGAAAACGCCGCCATCGGCGGAGGACTTGCGCTTGACGGCGATATGCTTTACGCGACGACGGGTTTTGGCGATGTTTGTGCGCTTCAGGCAAAAACGGGTCAAATTAAATGGCGTCGGCCCCTGTTAAAGCCGTTGCGCGCGGCGCCAACGGTGGCCAACGCCCGCGTCTATGTTGTTAGCGTCGACAACGAGCTTAATGCGCTTGATGCCGCGACCGGCGAAATTCTGTGGCATCACTCGGGGATTACGGAAAACGCGACTCTTATGGGCGCCTCTAGTCCCGCCGCGCAGGGAGACTCCGTTTTTGTCGCCTATAATTCAGGCGAAATTTTCGGCCTGCGCGTGCAAAACGGTCGCATGTCGTGGAGTTATTCATTGGCTTCTGCCGCTCAAGTCGGCGCGCTGCCCGCGATTGCGGACATTCGCGGCTTGCCGGTCGTCGATCGTGGCCGCCTCTATGCCATTAGCCACAGCGGGCGCTTTGCCGCCATTGATCAGAGAACGGGCGAGCGTGTTTGGGAGGCCGATATTGGGGGTATCGATACGCCGGTCGTTTCCGGAGACGCCGTTTTCGTTTATGGAAGCAACGGTCAGCTTATCGCTTTGGCGCGGTCGAATGGGCGCATCTTGTGGGCGAAGGCTCTGCCCAAATATGTTGACCCGGAAGATAAGGATTCCGATGCCCTTATTTGGGCGGGCCCCGTTTTGGCCGGCGGAAAATTGTGGATGGTCAATTCACAGGGAAAGATGGCAAGCTTTTCGTCTCAAGATGGATCGGCAGAAACGAAGATTGATCTCGGCGATCCTCTGTATCTATCCCCCCTTGTTGTCGATCGCGCTTTTTATGTCGTGACCGACGACGGCACGCTCATCGCTTTGCGGTAGCCCCATGACCTTTACCGTTGCCATTGCAGGACGCCCGAATGTGGGGAAGTCCACGCTCTTTAACCGCCTTGTCGGAAAACAAATGGCGCTCGTCAACGATCAGCCGGGAGTAACCCGAGACTGGCGCGAGGGCGACGGACATTTGTTTGATTTGACGTTTCGCGCCATCGACACGGCGGGATTGGAAGATGTTCGCGCCAAAGGCAGTCTTTCTGCAAGAACGGCACAGCGGACAAAAAAGGCGCTAGAGCATACACACGTTGTCCTTTTTGTCGTCGATGCGCGCGCAGGGGTGACGCCGGAAGACGCCGCCATCGCGCGCGAATTGCGCAAAACGGGAAAGCCCATCCTTTTGTTGGCCAACAAGTGCGACGGAGCCGTTTTGCCGGCGGCTATGGAAGAAACGGTATCGTTAGGCTTCGGCGATCCCATGCCCATTTCTGCCGCGCATGGCGACGGCATGATGGATCTTTTTGAAGCCCTGTCGAAACATATTCCCGATGAGGGGGACACGCCAGCTAAAGAAGGCGAAGAAAAAAACCTTATCCTTGCGATTGTCGGACGACCTAACGCCGGAAAATCGACGCTCGTCAATCAGCTCATCGGCGAGGATCGCATGCTGACGGGGCCAGAACCTGGCCTGACCCGCGATGCCATTCCGATTGCATGGGAATATCACGGCCAGCCCGTACGCCTCGTCGATACTGCGGGAATGCGCCGCCGCGCGCGCATTACGGAAACTCTCGAGCGCATGAGCGTTCAGGAAACGTTGCGCGCCATACGTTTGGCGCACGTGGTCATTTTGGTTTTGGACGCAACTCAGCCGTTCGATAAACAAGAGCTTGTTATTGCGCATCATGTCATCGAAGAAGGCCGTGCGCTGGTCGTGGCGTTGAACAAGTGGGATTTGGTCGAGGACAAAAAGCTTGCTTTGCGGCAAATCCGCGAAAAAGCCGAAGCGTCTTTAGCGCAGGTCGAAGGCCTTCCTTTGGTGGAAGTGTGCGCGATTAAGGGCGGGGGTCTAAAAGACTTGATGCGCGAGACGATGCGCATGTATGAAAATTGGAACGTGCGCGTTTCGACAGGCAAGCTCAATCGCTGGCTTCAGGATATGGAAGAAACGCACCCGCCGCCCATTACGTCGGGGAGAAGGATCAAGTTGCGCTACATGACGCAGGTCAAAAGCCGTCCGCCGACGTTTGCGTTGTGGGTCAATAAACCCATAGAGTTGCCCGAAAGCTATCAACGCTTTTTGACGCATGGGCTGCGCGACACCTTTAATCTTAAGGGCGTGCCCATCCGGTGGCTGCTCAAGAAGGGCGAAAATCCATACGAGGATAAAGACAAGAAAAAGAAAAAAAGATAAACCCCTCATTTTGAGGAAAGCCACCGTATGCCTGCCCGAAAAAACCTCTGGTTTCTGAAATTTTCCCTTCCCGTGCGCGCGGTCGAAGCGTTTGGCGAGGTTTTGGGCGAAGACGCCGTTGCCGTCACGGTTCTTGCTCCTCCCCGCCGGAAGACGGCGCAAATCGAGGCTCTTTATGACGACAAACCGAAAGCCAAGATTTTTCGGGCAAAATTGGCGGTTCTTGCAAAGGCGTCAAATATTCGGTGTCCCGCCTTTACTGTTCGTGCCGTGCCCAAATGTGATTGGCTAAAAAAAGTTGCGAGAGATTTCCCCCCCCTCGAAATTGCGCGATGGACGATCCACAGTGCGCCGCACCGAAAGAAGATCCCTGATCGCCGCACGGCGATTCAAATCGATGCGACAAACGCTTTTGGCACGGGGGAGCATCCGACAACGCGCGGCTGTCTTTTGATGCTCGATAAAATTCTGAAAACCAAGGCTTGTCTTCGCCGCATGGCCGACATCGGGTGCGGGTCCGGCATTTTGGCAATGGCCTTTGTTCTTGGAACGGGCGGTAAGGCGGTTGCCGTCGATTGTGACCGGGTGTCGGCGCAAATTGCGGCAAGAAACGTCCGCGCCAACGGTCTTCACGCATCAATCCGCGTGAGCTGCGGAAACGGCTATGCGGCGTCGCTTATAAAGAAAGCCGCGCCCTATGATCTCATTATGGCTAATATTTTTGCGAATCCTTTATGCGAAATGGCCAAGGATCTAAAAAACAACTTGCGTCCAGACGGCATAGCCATCCTTTCCGGCATCCTAAAATCTCAGGAGAAAAAGGTTGTTTTGGCACATGAAAAACAGGGACTCGCGTTGGTTGAGCGCCTAACGCTCGGGGAGTGGTCGGTGCTTGCGTTAAAATGTCCCGTTCGCCGCCGTTCCGCCAAAAACAAACGGGAACGGTTGGACTCATGCAAAAAATAGGGCATATATAAGGGCATGACGACCCCCGATTATTCCAAAAGACTTTCTGCCCTGCGCCGCGAGATATCGATCGCCGGATTTGACGGTTTTCTTGTGCCGAGAACCGACGACTATCTAGGCGAATATATCCCCCCCAACGCTGAGAGAGTTGCGTTTTTGTCTGGGTTCACGGGCTCTGCCGCAACGATCGTTGTCTTGAAGGATAAGGCCGCCCTTTTTACCGACGGGCGCTATATCTTGCAGGTTGCCCGACAAGTGGCCCGGGATAATTTCTCTTTGTTCGATACGGCAGAAAAAACGCCCTTAGCGTGGCTGGAAGAAAACATAAGTAAGGGAGAAAAGATTGCCTACGATCCCTGGCTTCATTCGATCGAAAGCGTCACGCATTTAAAAGCAGCGCTTACTCGAATCGGAGCCGAGGCCGTTCCTGTTGCCCGTAATCTGGTCGATGTTATTTGGGACGATCAGCCGGCGCCGTCTGTGGCCCCTGTTTTTGTTCATGATCTTTCCTATGTGGGAAAAAGCTCTGCCGAAAAAAGGCGGGAAATAGCCGCTTTTCTGAATAGAAAAAACGTTGCCGCTGCTTTCATCGCCGACCCCACGTCTGTTGCCTGGCTTCTTAATGTTCGTGGGGGAGATGTTCCGCACACACCGCTGCCGTTAAGCCATGCGATTCTCAGGGAGGATGGATCGGCGGAATGGTTTGTTTCTTCCGGGAAAATAACGGAGCCTTTGACCCATCGCCTCGGATGGGGCGTGACCATTTTGTCCCCGGACGAGCTGCCGTCTGCTCTTAAACGATTGGCGCAATCCGGAAAAACGGTTCTTGTCGATCCAATGCATACACCAAGCTGGATTGCCGATTGTTTATCCTCTGCCGAGGGCCGGATTGAACAGGGAGAAGACCCTTGCGCCTTGCCGCGCTCGATCAAAAATGCCGTCGAGCTTGAAGGAATGCGCGCCGCGCATATTCGCGACGGGGCTGCTTTGACAAGCTTTCTTGCGTGGCTCGACACCTATTGGGAAAAAGAGCAAGTCACCGAAATAGATGCCGCGCGAAATCTCGAGGCTTTTCGCGAAGCCAACATCCATTATTGCGGCCCCAGTTTCGACACCATTTCCGCGACAGGCGAACATGGCGCCATGGTGCACTACGGTGTGACGAAAGAAAGCAATGCGCGGCTGTCTTCGGGACAGCTTTATTTGCTTGATAGCGGCGCGCAATATTTGGACGGCACGACAGACGTTACGCGCACGATAGCCTTGGGATCTCCGTCGGCTGAAATGTGCGAGAATTTTACGCGCGTTCTCAAAGGGCATATTGCTCTTGCGATGATCCGTTTCCCCGAGGGGACGACGGGCGCCGATCTTGATGTTTTGGCGCGGCAACATCTCTGGGCGGTGGGGCGTGATTACAGCCACGGAACGGGGCATGGGGTCGGATGCTATTTGGGCGTTCATGAAGGTCCTCCGGGCATTTCAAAACGCAATAAGACACCGCTTAAGCCCGGCATGGTTCTTTCGAACGAGCCCGGATTTTATAAAGAAGGCAGGTACGGCATTCGCATCGAAAATCTTTTTGCTGTTGTCGAAATCGTCGGGATGGCGGAGGGAAGAGGCAAAACGCTGGGCTTTGACGTATTAACGCTTGCCCCTATCGACCGGCGGTTGATCGACGTCTCAATGTTGACGGAAGCCGAATATGCGTGGCTTAACGCCTATCATCGTCGGGTGCAAAAAACGCTTCGTCCGCTCATCGACGAAACAACGGCAGCTTGGCTGGAAACGGCAACCAAAGACATAGAAAAATAAACATGCTTTTTCGCAGCACACGGGGCTATTTGCCGGAAACAAATTTACGCCGCGCGGCGCTCGAGGGGCTTGCGCCGGACGGCGGGCTTTATCTCCCTAAAGCATGGCCGCAGTTTTTGGCAGAAGATATTGCGGCCTTGCGCGGCAAATCTTATCAAGACATTGCCTTTCATATTTTGCAGCCTTTTTTGCGCGATGTTGTGCTGGCTATCGATCTTCGCGAGATTATCCAAAAATCCTATGCCGTCTTTGACGCTGCCGACGTGACTCCCCTGCGCGAGATGGGAAAAAATAGCGTTCTTGAGCTTTTTCATGGTCCGACGCTGGCGTTCAAGGATGTCGCGCTACAATTCGTCGGTCATATGTTCGACTATTTTATGCGGGATTCCGGCAATCGCAAAGTCGTCATTGGCGCAACGTCGGGCGACACAGGATCGGCGGCGATCGAAGCCTTGGCCAATCGTGAAAACATCGACGTTTTTATTCTTTATCCCGCCGAAGGTCCCAGCGATATCCAGCGCAAGCAGATGACCTGTGTCGATGCGGCCAACGTTCATGTCCTTGCTATCGAAGGCACGTTCGACGATTGCCAGGGCATTGTGAAAGCGCTTTTTGCCGATGAACGAATCCGCAAGACGTGGAATCCTACAACAGTCAACTCGATCAACATCCTGCGTGTTTTGGCGCAGATTGTTTATTACTTCGCCGCCGCGCTTAAAGTCGAAGGCAAGCCGAGCTTTGTCGTTCCGACGGGGAATTTTGGCGATGTTTTTGCCGGATACGCGGCGATGAAGTGCGGATTGCCGGTCGAGAAGCTGGTCGTTGCGAGCAACAGCAATAACATCCTAACGCGTTTTTTTGCTACGGGGCACATGACGCCGGAGCCCGTATGCAAAACCCTCAGCCCGAGCATGGATATCCAAATCAGCAGCAATTTCGAAAGACTGTTGTTCGATTTATGCGATTCCGATGCGGCTCAAGTGCGCGCGATGATGGACGATTTGAAAACCAAGGGCGATTTTTCCGTTTCACCAAGACAACTCGAATTGGTGCGAAAGGTTTTTGCCGCAGGAAGCGCAAACGACGAAGAAACGCTTGAGACGATAGCAGAAGCGTATAAAAAATACGGATATGTCCTCGATCCGCACACGGCGGTGGCGGTGAGTGTTGCGAAGAGGCTTAAGCCGCGTTTACTCAAGCCCGTCGTTTTTCTTGCCACGGCGCATCCCGCCAAGTTTCCGGAAACGATCAAGCAAGCGCTGGGTTTTGCGCCACCGTTGCCGCCCTGTATAGCGGCGTTGATCGGCAAGCCGGAGCGTCTAACACGATTACCTGCAAATGTGCAAAAAGTTAAGACCTTTATTGAAGAACGGAAAAAAAGATGACCATTCAAGTTACGGAACTCGACAACGGATTGCGCGTGGCGACGGACACAATGCCTGACGCCGAAAGCGTCGTTACAGGCGCGTGGATAGGGGTGGGTTCCCGTCACGAGCCATGGAATGCCAATGGCGTTGCGCACCTTGTCGAACACATGATGTTTAAAGGGACAAAAACACGTTCGTCGTACGCGTTATCCTCCGCCATAGAAAACAAGGGCGGCGAAATGAACGCGCATACCTCGCGCGAGGCCACGGTTTATTACGCTCGCGTTTTGCCGGAAGAGACGGAAAATGCACTCGACATTATTTCCGACATGCTTCGCCATTCCGCTTTTGCCCCCAGGGAATTGGATCGCGAGCGCCTTGTCGTCATTCAGGAAATAGGCCGCGATCTGGATTCGCCGGACGACCATACATTCGATTTAATGCACAAATTGGCGCTTCCCAAGCAGAAAATCGGGCGTTCGATTTTAGGTTCGGCGGACGTTATCGCGAAACTGCCGCGCCCCGCTCTCACCGGCTACGTCTCGCAGCATTATACGGGCGCAAACATGGTCGTTGTCGCTGCGGGCAGAATTACCCACGAGGCGTTTTTGAAAATGGTTCGCCGTCGTTTTGGCGGCTTGCCGCGCGGCAAAAAAGCCGGCGCAGAGAAGGCGCGGGTTTCTTCCGGCGCAAAGCTTTTGTCCAAGGAAATCGAGCAAGTGCATCTTATTCTCGGTTTTGCGGGCCCGGGCTATCACGCAAAAGCCGCCTACTACGCAACGCAAATTTTATCGCTCATTTTGGGAGGAAGCGCATCCTCGCGTCTTTTTCAAAAAGTGCGCGAGAAACGCGGCCTTGTTTATACCATCAGCTCGGCACATTCCGGTTTCAGTGACGCGGGTATTTTCCAAATCTATGCCGGAACAGACCCCAAGCGCCTGCGCGAATTGATCCCCGTCGTATGCGCCGAACTCAATGATTTAAAGAAAAACGTTACATCGGGCGAACTCGAGCGCGCCAAAGCGCAAGTGCGCGCCGATTTGCTCATGGGCAAGGAAAGCGTCATGCGCCGTGCCGAGGTTTTGGGCAGCCAAATCCTTGCTTACGGGAAACCAGTTCCGACCGAAAAGATTTTACAAAGATTGTTGGCGGTAAACCAAAGCGACGTCAAAGAAGCCGCGCGAAAACTTTTTGGGCGCAAACTTATTTTAACGGCGCTAGGCCCCGTCGACGCGCTCGAGGAATACGAAAAAATATCCGCACGGCTTGCATGATCGATTTTATAGCTTCTCTTTTCCGCCGCCCCCCATCGACTCCGCGCCCGCCCTTTGACGTGCAGTTGACGGGCCCCCGCGTGATGCTGCGAATGCCGGAGATCGGAGATTGGAGGGCGTGGCATGCGTTGCGCGATCTTAGCCAAGATACGCTAAAACCGTGGGAGCCCAAATGGCCCGCCCATGCGCTAACCTACGGATATTATTGCTCTCTTCTGCGCCGCACTTGGCGTGATTGGCGCAGCGGAAAAGCCTATGCCTTTGCCATCTTTGCGCGGGATAAGCAGGCTCCCGTTCTTATCGGGGGCGTCACGCTCAGTGACATTCAACGAGCGGCCGCGCAAAAAGGGACCGTGGGCTATTGGATCGGGCGTCCCTATACAGGGCAGGGATATATGACCGAAGCGCTGGGGCTTGTCTGCTCTTTTGCTTTCTCACAATTAAAGCTGCAACGCGTTGAGGCAAGCTGCCTGCCCAAAAATGAAGCCAGTAAAACGGTTTTACAAAGATGCGGGTTTGAAGAAGAAGGATACGCTAAGGCTTATTTACAGATAAATGGTCAAAGAGAAGATCATCTGTTGTGGGGAAAAAACAATTTGGACAGCAAGGCGAAGGCCAAATAGACTTCTTCGGCGCTAAATTCTTTTGCCGTTGCGCGCGCCGTGTGGAACAGGCCCCATAAGACCGCCCGCCTTGACGGATCGTCCCCCGCGAAGAAGGCGCAAAACACGGCTTAACGTATCGCGCAGGTCTTTGCGTTCAACGACAATATCGACCATCCCGTGCTCCAAAAGATATTCCGCGCGCTGGAATCCCGGGGGCAACGTTTCCCGAATCGTGTTTTCGATTACGCGCGAGCCCGCAAAACCGATAAGCGCGCCGCGTTCTGCGATATGAATATCGCCCACCATGGCAAAGCTGGCGGTAACGCCGCCCGTTGTCGGATTTGTCAAAATGACGACAAAAGGCAGCTTTGCCTCTTTGACCATATCCGCCGCAATGACGGTGCGGGGCATTTGAACCAGCGACAGCATCCCTTCCTGCATGCGCGCGCCGCCTGAAGCCGGAAGGACGACAAGCGCGGACCGCGTTGCCACGGCGCGCTCGGCGGCGGCGACGAGGGCTTCGCCAACGCCAGACCCCATCGATCCGCCCAAAAAGCTGAAATCGAAAACGGCCATAATTGTTTTAACGCCGCCCACCGCCCCTTCGCCAACGACAATGGCCTCTTGGCGTTTGGTTTTGCTTTGTGCGTCCTTCAGGCGATCGATATATTTTTTTTGATCGCGGAATTTCAGGGGGTCAATCGGCGCTTTGGGCGTTTCGATGTATTTGAAATTGCCGTCGTCGAACAGGCTCTCCAAGCGTTTGACGGGATCTAGGCTTAAATGGCAGCCGCACGTGCGGCACACATTCATATTGCTTTCCATATCCCGCCTGAACAGCATGGCGCTGCACCCGGGACACTTTTCCCACAAATTATCGGGAACATCCTTCTTCTGGCCGACAATGGCGCGGATCTTGGGACGGACGAAATTTGTTAGCCAATTCATGGAAAGAATCCCTGGTCGTTAAGCGCAAAGGCCGACATCTCTTAAAATACAGACCGTAGAAGGATCGGAACTATAAAGGGCTTTAAACAGAAAAAACAGCGCCTTTTTGCAACGCGCTAACTACAAAAACACCAATAAAATCACTAAAAACAACAGAACAGATACCCTTAACCAAAAAAGGAAATAAACATCATCGTGCTGCAAAAAAGCGGACGGCGCGTTATTTGTTTACGGACGGGTTTGGATACACTTGCGGGAATACCGTTTCTTCGACGCCCAGGGGCGGATCAACATGGGGCGGTTTTTTTCCACAAGCAGAAACGGACACAATGCTGAGAAGCACCATGCCCGTTAAAAGAATTTTTCTCAAAGACACTAAAATGGCAAGAACCTAAGCCGCACGCACGGCGCCATTCTTAACCATTCCGTACACTTCGCTCATGCTTTCGTTCAGACGAGCGCCGACGGTTTCCATCGCTTGCGTATTGCACTTGGCAAGAGTCTCGGAGGCATCACGCAGATTGGCGATATACTTATCCATCGTCGCTTTGCTGATTTCCGCTTGCTTCATCGCCTTGGCTTCCGGTGTAGGGCAGGCCATAATCCCCTGCATAACCTGCATCATTTCTTCCATGGCTTGACGAATGCTATCGGCTTGGCGACGGCACAGAGCCATCATGCTTTCATAGGAAGCTTGGCTCATAGCGGCAAAAGCCTCCATATTCTTGCGCTGAAGCGCCGTCATGGCTTCAATGTCGAACATGGGCGTTTTAAAGGCGCTCATCATCTTGGACATGTCCGCCATCTCCGGGGCTTTCCACATATCCGCCATCTTTGACATATCCATTCCATACATGTTTTTCCACATGTCGGTCATTTTTGACATATCCATCATTTTTGACATGTCCATCATCTTAGACATATCCATGTCCCCCATCATTTTTTGCATATCGAACATCTTGGACATATCCGCCTCGAAAAACGGATTCGTAAACGGCTTCGACATCATGCCTCCATAAGGCTCTGAATAAGGACAAAGAAGCAAGGCGCATACCTCACTTGTTAAGGTTAACTAATATACCCATCTTAATACTTTGTCACGTTTATTTTGCGATGCACACGAGAATAATCAAAAAATGTTTTGTTTGATAAGCGGCGCGGGAGCGAAGTAACCGCTTGTCATGCAAGCAAAAATGCCGCGTTAAAAAACGCGGCATTTTGTATTTCAGAAATGCGCTTGAGATTAAGCGCTTTTGCGATCTTCAGCAGAGGCGTCATCGATAAGCGCCGTAAACTTCGCAGCACTCTTGAATCCGCCGGTTCCGGAAACCGTCGGCATGCTATTGCCAGCGCCACCGCCCGAAACCTGCATCTCGCCAATAATCTGACCCCCGGCGCTGACTTCCAGTTCGCCGTACTTGACCATGCCGCTGATGCGGCCAGTGGCGCGCACCGTCAGGCGGCCATGAACGACCAATTGGCCGTCGTAGCGTCCGGCGATGTCGGCGTTTTCGATTTCGACGCTGCCGCGGAATTGGCCCGTCTCGTTAATTTCAAGCAGTTTTCCGTCCGTCAGCTTAGCTTCGACTTTGCCGGCAACGACCAAGATGTCGCAGGAGGTAATTTCACCCGAAAGAGACAGTCCATCACCGACAATCAGCTTGCGGCCATCAGCACTACCGGAAGTTGCGCGGCGGCTGACTTCTGGCAGGCGGCGATTTGATCCGGATGATGCTCGCGGCAGACTGGATGTCTGGAGGGCAACAGCAGAAGACGCCTCTTCTGACGTTGTTTCTTGCGTGTCGTTTTTGTTTTTGTCTCTGGGTCCAAACATTCGTTGCTCCTACGGAATAAGGTACAAGGGAAGGCTCAATCGTTAACACATTTTTAACGAAGAAGGCAAGGAGATAAGGGGAAAAAACCAGAGTGGCGTTCTTGCCGCCATTTGATACAAGGCAACCTTGTAAATACACAAAAATTGTGACGATATACGGATTCCTTGCGCCGTTTTATCCACCGCTTTTTTTGATCCCGAAAACCATGTTTGATCTTTGTGCCATCGGCAACGCCCTTGTTGATATTATTGTTTCGACTGACGAGGATTTTCTGCGGAAAAATCGCGTTGTTAAAGGAGCAATGACGCTTGTGGACGAAGAAAAAGCCTGTGTCCTTTACGAGAAGGCCGGGGCGGCGGTTGAACTGTCCTCAGGAGGATCTGCAGCCAACAGCCTCTTCGGCGCCGCCTCTCTCGGAATTTCTTGCGCGTTTTTAGGAAAGGTCGGATGCGATTCTTTCGGTGAGATTTTCACGCATGATCTGCACGCGCAGAACATTCATTATGCAACGCCCGCAACGCTCGATTTGTCGACGGGGCGATGCCTCATTCTTGTGACGCCGGATGCACAACGAAGCATGAACACCTATCTGGGGGCTGCCGTCGAATTTTGCCCCGACGATGTCGATGAAAAAATCGTGCAAGATTCGGCAATTACATATCTGGAAGGATATCTGTTTGATAAACCGCTGGCACAGCAGGCGTTTTGTAAAGCGGCGTGCGTGGCTCACGATGCGGGACGCAAAACGTCAATGACGTTGTCGGATACGTTTTGCGTTGCCAGACACAGGACGGCATTTTTAAATTTGATCCGCCAAGACATCGACATTCTTTTTGCCAACGAAAACGAAATTAAAGAGCTTTATCAGACGCAGGATATCTGGGCGGCCTTGGTGGCCGCGCGCGCGCACGCCAACATCGTTGTCGTTACGCGCAGCGCCAAAGGCGCCGTCATCGCTTCGGACAAAGACATGTACGAAGTCCCCGCACATCCGGTGGCCAAGGTGATCGACACAACGGGCGCAGGCGATCTTTTTGCGGCAGGATTTTTGTTTGGTTTGGCTCAAGGAAAGGCTCTCCCTGAGTGCGGCAGAATAGGCGCTCTTGCGGCAGCCGAAGTCATCAGTCATTACGGACCGAGGCCGCAGAAAAATCTAAAGGAACTGATTTAGAGCTTCTTGCCAACAAGAGGTCCGGTGGGTTATCAGCGTAAGCATGGCAAAACAAAAACCCATGAGCACGGAAGACGGGCCTCATTATCTCGGCCATCGGCAAAGATTGCGTGACAGGTTTTTGCGCTCCGGTGCAGAGGCGCTTCAGGATTATGAGCTTCTCGAAATATTGTTGTTTGCCGCCGTTCCGCGACGCGACGTCAAGCCGCTTGCCAAAAAACTGCTGACAGAATTCAAAAGCCTTTGGGTGCTCGTTAATGCTCCGGCGGAAAGACTCGTTCAAAGCGGGCTCAGCGAAAACGCGGCGGCGACGGTGCTTGTTTCCGGGGCGCTCGCTCTCCGCGCCCAAAAAAAGGAAATCGTCGGCGGCACATTGCTTAATAACTGGCAAAGAATGATCGATTATTGCCGTCTTGCCATGGCGCATGAATCGGTCGAGCAAGTTCGGTTGCTTTTTCTTGATCGGAAAAACCGGTTGTTATCCGACGAAGTTCAACAACGGGGGACAATAGACCACACGCCCGTTTATCCGCGCGAAATTGTCAAAAGGGCGTTGGAAATGGGCGCGGGCGCCCTTGTTTTGGTTCACAATCATCCCAGCGGCGATCCGGCGCCGAGCAAGGAAGACATTGCTATGACGCGTGCCGTTGTGGCGGCCTGTTGTCCTTTGGGAATAGTGGTTCACGATCATATCATTATCGGGAGGGACGAGGTGGTCAGCCTTAAGAATTTAGGGCTTCTATAAGGTATTGTATAAGGTATTGATTTAAACGCTGGAATCGCCGATTATGGCGCGTCTTTTAGATTATGGAGTTTTTCATGCGCTCTTACTTCACAGCCCTTTTTCTCGCCAGCGCCGTTTTTGTCGCGGCGTGTTCCTCTTCACAGACGGTTTCGTCGGACTCCGTCCAGTTCTGGCGCCCGATCAGCGAACCCAATGTGCTGATGGCGTCAGACAAGTTGCAGAAGAAACTCGATTTTGATCTTAGCCAGTGCCACTGCGGTATTTTTCCGGCAAACGCGACGCATAGCGACGCCGTGAATTTTCAAAAGGATAAGCAACGCTACGCCCAGACCAGCGTAACGGTGACCCCCGACGACGAAGGAACGTGCCAACAGAAGCCCGCGCTGGTCGTGACCGAATGTATGCGCCATCGCGGATGGGAGCCGACGAATTGCTCCGGTCGCATGCCCATACCGGGCGGCGGATCGCTGTGCTCGGCGTACAGGCAGCCGGAATAATTATTATTTAGTCGAACGTTTCGTCCGCGTACGCGCCCCAGAAGGCGTCTTTGCGTAAAAAGCCACGGATGCCGTCAAACTTCATTTTGCACCATTCTTTTCCGCAGGAAGAGATCTGTCCGATGGCGCCAACGTCAAGATGCGCGCGGCTGGCGGCCTGATCGTTACGGGAATCGCGAAGCTCGCATTTCTCTCCGACGACAACAGCCGTGCGCTTGCCGGTTAATTCTGTTTTGCTGATCCAGCCTTCCGTTCCCTTCGGATCGCGTACCCGCCGCCAGATGTCGTATTCCGCCGTAATTTCGACGGGCAAGCCGCGCCGCGTATAGACCCAGTCGATGGGATAACGCATGCCGGGGCCGGTTCGCATATTGACTTCGCCGCTTCTCAGCGAGGCAAAACGGGGGATGGGCAAATGCGACGTGTTGTCGACTTCTTCCGCTGCGCAAACGGAAGGGGGTGAAAGAAAAAGGACGAGCAGGAAGGCAAAAAACAGTCTCATGACTTCAAATCAATATCTCCACGCGCTTGCTCCTCGTAAAAGGCGGTGGCAAAGGCGTCCAAGGTTTTTGTTTCAATCGCTTCGCGCAGACTGCGCATCAAGTCCTGATAGTACTGCAAATTATGAGCCGTGAGAAGAATAGGCCCCAGCATTTCTTCGTTGCGGAACAAATGATGCAGATAAGCTCGCGAATGTTTTGTGCAGGCCGTGCACCTACAACGCTCATCTAAGGGGCGCGGATCGTCCAAATGCCGAGCATTTCGCATATTAACCGTTCCGCGATGCGTAAAAGCTTGCCCCGTGCGGCCCGAGCGCGTCGGCATGACGCAGTCGAACATATCGACGCCGCGCAAAACCGAGCCGACGATGTCGTCGGGACGTCCGACGCCCATCAGATATCTGGGTTTTTCGGGCTTCAGCGCGGGGATCGTAAAATCCAACGTTTCGAACATTTTTTCTTGGCCTTCGCCGATGGCGAGGCCGCCGATCCCATAGCCTTCCGTATCGAGCACGGTAAGCGCGGCGGCGGATTCAAGCCGCAGATCGCGGAAGATATTGCCCTGATTAATCCCGAACAGAGCATAACCCTCGCGCGGCTTGAACGCATTTTTGCAGCGCTCCGCCCACCGCATCGACAGGCGCATCGATTTGGCGGCTTCTTCCCACGTTGAGGGGAACGGTGTGCATTCGTCGAAGGCCATCGTGATGTCGCTATCCAAGAGATGCTGAATCTCCATCGAGCGCTCAGGGGTCAGCTCATGTTTGCTGCCGTCCACGTGCGAACGGAAAGTCACGCCTTTTTCGTCGATCGTGCGAAGCTTGGCCAGCGAGAAAACCTGAAAGCCGCCCGAATCCGTCACAATGGGGCCGGGCCAGTCCATAAATTTGTGCAAACCGCCCAAGCGGTTCACGCGTTCGGCGGTGGGGCGCAACATCAGGTGGTATGTATTGCAAATGGCTAATTCTGCGCCGGACGTGCGCACCATATCCGGAGGCATCGCTTTAACAGTTGCGGCGGTGGCGGTTGCCATAAACGCTGGAGTCTCGAACGTGCCGTGCGCCGTCGTGACGCGTCCGCGCCGAGCGGCCTTATCCGTCGAAGAAATAGTAAAACTAAAAGCTGTCATAAAAACCTTGCCTATATGTCCATGTAACGCACTTTGATCTTTGCCTCTTTGAGCATGATATCCGCTCGTTTGTAACCCTCGCCCCATTGCGGGTCTTTAAAGTTAGGCTTTGCCGTTATGAGTTCTGTTATTCCACTTTGGATCAGAGCAATGACGCAATCGACGCAGGGGTAAAGAGTGCCGTAAATACGGCAGCCTTTTACGGGAATGCCAACGCGGGCGGCGTTGTAAATGGCGTTGCGTTCCGCGTGAGCGCACCACAAATATTTTTCTCCCGTTTCTTTGCCGTGACGCTCTTCCACGTCGTCGCGCACGCCGCGCGGAAGGCCGTTATATCCCGTCGAGCGAAGTTCATTATCCGGGCCAACAATAACGGCCCCGACTTTGCGGCCCCGATCTTTGCTCCAGCCCGCAATATGCTGCGCGAGCCTCATAAATTTTTGATCCCAGCTCATTTATTTCTCCTTCTCTAACAAACAGGCATCTCCATATGAGTAAAAACGATAGTTTTCCTTGATAGCATAAGCATAGGCCTTGCGCATAGTTTCAAGCCCCAAAAAGGCCGCTACAAGCATAAAAAGCGTCGATTGCGGCAGGTGAAAATTGGTCATCAAAACATCCACCGCGCGAAAACGATATCCGGGAGCGATAAAGATCGATGTTTCTTCGGAAAAGGGGCGAACAACGCCTTTTTCATCCGCCGCGCTTTCTAAAACGCGCAAGGAAGTCGTGCCCACGCAGACGATGCGCCGCCCTTCGCGCCGCGCTGCATTGATTTGACAGGCAATCTCTTCAGAAATCTCGCCCCATTCGGCGTGCATGACGTGGTCTTTAATGTACTCGGCTTTAACGGGCAAAAAAGTGCCCGCGCCGACGTGCAGCGTTACTTTGACGTGTCCGATGCCTTTTGCCGCCAGCTTTGCCAGAAGCTCCGGCGTAAAGTGCAAGCCGGCCGTCGGTGCCGCAACCGCGCCGTCTCGCTTGGCATAAACGGTTTGATAGCGACCCGTGTCGGCTTTGGCCGCGCCGATGGCGCGCTTGATATAAGGGGGCAGGGGCGGCTCGCCATATTTGTGCAGCAAACCCAAAAAAGCATTATCTGAAACATTGAAACGCACCAGAATTTCTCCGTCCTCGTGTTTTTCAAGAACTTCCGCAGAAAAATCCGGAGCGAATTGAATTATGTTTCCAATCTTCAAGCGTTTTCCGGGACGGGCAAAAGCAAGCCATTCTGAAGAAGATTTTTTCTTGTGTAACAAAAGCTCAACGCGAACTTCACCCCGCTTGCCGTATATCCGCGCCGGAATAACGCGCGTATCGTTGAGGATCAGCAAATCTCCCGCCTTCAGCAAATCCGGCAGGTCATAAATATGATGATCGGCAAGCGATGAGGGCAAAATGCGCAGCAACCGCGCATGATCGCGAGGTTCGCAGGCGCTCTGGGCGATGCGTTCTTGGGGCAGGTCGAAATCGAAGTCCGCCGTTTTTAAATCGGACATTGTAATCCGGACGCCTTCAGTTGTTCGACGAGCAATCCCTTCAGGCGAGCGAGCCCTGCGTCGCTCTGGGATTCGGCGCGGGCGACAAGAACCGCCTGCGTGTTCGAGGCGCGCAGAAGCCACCAGCCGTCCGCCGTTAAAACGCGCACGCCGTCGGTGTCGTTGATCTTCGCACCCGCTTTTTGCAACCGCGCTTTCACTTCCTCGACGACGGCGAATTTGCGCGCCTCATCGACGGGGAAGCGTAATTCGGGCGTGTTGACCGTTTGCGGCAAGCCGTCGCGCCAGGTTGCGAGGGATTTTCCGGACGCGCTGATCAGCGACACCAAACGCACGGCGGAATAGATCGCGTCGTCATAACCGTAATATTTATCGGCAAAGAAAATGTGACCGCTCATTTCCCCCGCTAGCGGAGAGTTCGTTTCCGCCATTTTGGCCTTAATCAGGGAGTGCCCCGTCTTGCCCATGAGAGGCTTGCCGCCAAGTTCAGCGACTTTGTCGAAAAGAACCTGAGAAGCCTTCACATCGGCGATAATCGTCGCGCCGGGATGGGTTTTCAAAACGTCGTGAGCGTATATCGCGAGCAATTGATCTCCCGCGAGAATGCGCCCTTGTCCATCCACTGCGCCGATGCGGTCGGCATCGCCGTCGAAAGCGACGCCCAAATCGGCTCCCTTTTCCCTTACGGCCTTTTGCAAATCGATCAGGTTTTTCGGTACTGTCGGATCGGGATGGTGGTTCGGAAATGTGCCGTCGATGGTGCCGAATAAAATAGTGTGCGTTCCGGGAAGTTTTTTTGTCAGACGGTTTATGATATCGCCTGAAGCGCCGTTGCCGCAATCCCAGACGATATTCAGGGGGGTCTTGCCCTGATAATCCTGCAAAACGCGCGTGATATAGGCGTCCGAAACGCTGCTCGTCGAAACGGAGCCTTTACCGGAAACAAAATCCTCTTGAGCCACCATATCCGCCAGCTTTTTAATTGCCGCGCCGTAAATGGGCCCGCCGCCCGTCAGATGTTTGGCAATCAGCATCTTGAATCCGTTTTGATCGGGGGGATTATGCGATCCTGTCACCATAATGCCGGCGTCGGCTTTGCCGTGCGCGGCAGCGAAGTACAGCATGGGGGTGGGACCCAGTCCGACGCGCTCGATAACGGCGCCCGTTGAAACAAGACCTTCGATCAAGGCCTTTTCGAACATCGGCGAATGCGTGCGCCCGTCATATCCCACAACAATGCGCTTGCCGCCTGCGCGGGCGACCATGGTGCCGAAAGCTTTACCTAAAACGTTCGCATCGGTTTCGTTAAGATTTTTGCCGACGGTTCCGCGAATGTCGTATTCGCGTATGATGGTTGGATCGAATGAATGGGGCATAGCCTAACCTCGGTTAACAAATAGGGTTTAATCTCATAAAACGCCGCCGCATGTTTGCAAAGAACAATGCGGCAGCAAAGGCAAAAATTAACCATTTTTGCCAAAAGACCCCGATGAAAATTGATAAAAAGCTTATTTCGCGGTCTTCGCTCCATATAAATGGATGCCGCGAATGAGATCAAGCGCGCGCGCAAGCTGATAGTCAAAGGGCGGCTCATCCTTCTTTGATTTTTTGTCCTTGCCCTTCGCCTTGTCCAACTCGCGCGAAGAGAAAACGCCTTCTTCGTCGTTCTCGGACGCCGCCTCGCTCATCTTATCCTTGTCTTCCTTTGATGCCTCGTTTTGCAGGGCGCCCTTAAGATCGGCCTCATGAACGCCGGGGCCAAACGCGACTTTTTCCAGCTTGGCGGGCTGCACGACAATATCCGGCTCAATGCCGAGCGCCTGTATGGAGCGCCCCGACGGCGTATAATACCTAGCCGTCGTCAGGCGCATCGCACCGCCACCCGATACGGGAATGATGGTCTGGACGGAGCCCTTGCCGAAGCTTTTTGTGCCGATAAGAATGGCGCGCCTGTGATCCTGCAAAGCGCCGGCAACGATTTCCGAGGCCGAAGCCGAGCCGCCGTTGATCAAAACAACGATCGGTTTGCCTTGCGTCTTGTCGCCGCCCTTTGCGACCAAACTTTGGTCTTCTTCCTTATGACGGCTCCGTGTCGAAACGACCTCTTTTCCGGCCTCAAGGAAAGAGCCGGAAACGGAAATAGCCTCGTCCAGTAAACCGCCGGGATTATTGCGCAAATCGATAACGTAACCGATAAGCTTTTTGCCCAGCTTATCTTCCGCTTCAGCCAACGCCTTGTTTAATCCGACCTGCGTTTGTTCATTAAACGTGCCGATGCGGATATAAGCGACATCCTCCTTGGGCTCCCACTTGACGGACTGCACGCGAATGACGGCGCGCGTCAGTGTTACATCGAAAGGCCGCCCCGAGAGGCCGCCACGACGGATGGTCAAAACAACTTTTGTGCCGGGAGGCCCTCGCATCCGATCGACAGCCTCGTTCAGCGTGTAGTCCGTAACTGGCTTCGTGTTGATGTGGGTAATCAGATCGTTGGGCTGAAGGCCCGCCTTGGCTGCCGGCGTGTCGTCGATAGGCGACACGACTTTGACGATGCTGTTTTCCATCGTGACTTCGATGCCGAGGCCCCCGAACTCGCCGCGCGTCTGGGTCTGCATATCCTGAAAACTTTTCTTGTTCATATAGCTGGAATGCGGATCAAGGGCAGATAACATGCCGTTCAGCGCGTTCTCGATCAGCTTGTTGTCCGTGACGGGATCGACGTAATCCGCCCGCACGCGTTCCAGAACATCGGAGAATAAGGTCAGTTGTTTGAAAGTGTCGGAAGAGCTTTCGGCGGTCTTGGCCTCATCCTTTTGCTCGTCAGGGGCGTTTTTGGCGAAGAGAGGATGCGCGGCAAACCCCGCAAGAAGAACAAAAAGGGCAAAAAGCCGAAACATATTTTTGGGCATAGATTATCCTGATGAGAGAGGCAAACGGGCATTTTAGTCTAGGGTTTGCGGCTTGAAATCACAAGAGAAAGAAGAAGAACGGCGCGCCGGATTTTCTCTTTTTTGTCCGATTCAAAAATAAGGGCGAAATTGTGGTTTTTACGGCCTTCGCTTGCATAGGGGCCAGGGGAATGACTATATAGGGGCGGCAAACTTATTCCTCACGAAAAACAGGACGTTAATGCAACACGTTTTTTCTCTTCTTCAGCAGTACGCGCTTCCCTTCATCGTCGTTATCAGTGCCGTCGTGTTTGTGCACGAGTTCGGCCACTATCTGGTGGCAAGGCTTTGCGGCATTCGCGTCGAGTCTTTCTCCATCGGTTTTGGGCGCAAGCTCTTCGGCTGGACGGACAAATCGGGCACGGCATGGCAGGTTGCCTGGTTGCCGCTTGGCGGATACGTCAAAATGTTCGGCGATGCCGATGCGGCCAGCACGCCGGACGAAAAAGTCAAAACGATGACCGAGGCAGAGAAAAGTGTCGCCTTCTATCATCAAAAAGTCGGCAAACGCATGGCCGTCGTCGCAGCAGGCCCCGTCTCGAACTACATATTCGCGATATTGGTTTTGGCGGTCTTGTTCATCTTTCAAGGACAACCCTTTTCCCCGCCGATGGTCGGCGCGCTGCAGGAAAACGGCGTTGCAGCGCAGGCGGGGGTGCTTGCGGGAGACAAGGTGACCTCCATCGACGGAAAAGAAATTTCCCGGTTCGAGGACATCAAACGCCTTATCGGCATGAATTCAGGCGCGCCGGTTTCAATGGTTGTCGAACGCGCCGGAAAACTGCAAACGCTTTCCTTAACGCCTGAAATTACAGTTCAAAAAGACCGTTTTGGCGGCGAACACCGCATGGGCAGAATCGGCATTGTTTCCGATAAGGTTGAGCATATTAAACGACAACCTTTAGAGGCCTTGCGCTATGCGACCCTTGAAACATGGAATATGTCCGTCGATACGCTTAAAGCCGTCGGCCAGATTGTTACGGGCGTTCGGGGATCGGAAGAGCTCGGGGGGCCGATACGCATTGCCGAAATGTCGGGCGATATAGCCCAAGACGGCCTCTGGGCGATGCTCTGGTTTATCGCCATTCTTTCGATCAATTTGGGGCTGATCAATTTATTTCCCGTGCCGCTTTTGGACGGCGGGCATCTGCTGTTCTTTTCGCTTGAAAAGCTGATGGGAAGGCCTTTGGGCGAAAAAACCCAAGAAGCAGGAATGCGCGTCGGTTTCGTTCTCGTCGTGTCTTTGATGCTTTTCGCGACATGGAACGATCTTGTCCATCTCGACGTGCTGTCGAAAATCAAAGCGTTGTTTTCGTAAGCTTGTCGCGCGCGCAAGAAACGCCGGAGCCCGTGAGGCGGGGCTGGCTTTTTTCGTTTAACAAACCAAGCTCGGTGAATAGCGTGCGCAGAAATTCTTTAGTTTCGGCCAGGCTCGTTCCTGTCGGCACGACATGGTCCGCTCTGCCGCGTTTTTTGTCATCGTTCATCTGCCTTGCCAGAAGGGCGCGGAATTTTTCTTCAGTCATATTCGGGCGCTCAAGGACGCGGCGTCTTTGTTCGTCGAAGGGGGCCGAAGAGCACAGCGTTATGTCGCAGAGGCCGTCTAGGCCCGCCTCATACAACAAAGGAACATCAAGGATCGCTACGGGGGCGCCTTTTTCGCGTTGCTCGTCAAGGAAGGCAAGGGCGGCTTTTTTGACGAGGGGGTGAACGATTTTGTCCAATTGGCTCCAACGTTCAGGGTCGCCCAGGATGACGTCGAAAAGAGCGTCGCTATCGATGCCCCCGTCTATAAACGCTTCCGGAAACGCTGCGCCGACAGGTTCGACGGCCTCGCCGCCCGGGGCGTACATTTTGTGCACGGCTTTATCGGCGCTGAAAATCGGAAACCCAAAATCCTCGCCAAGGATATTCGACATTGTGCTGGTGCCCACGCCCATGCTGCCGGTTGCGCCGATGACAAAAAAATCCTTCATGTTTCTTTTTTCTCCAATAAAACGAAGCGCCGTAATTCTTCCGTTACTTCCGGATCGCGCCCGAAAAAAGCCTTAAAAGAAGGGCGCGCCTGATGCAACAGCATACCCAATCCATCGATCGTCCGATACCCTTGTTGTTTGGCTTTTAGCAACAAGCCCGTTTCAACGGGCGCATAAACGATATCGGCAACGAAAGCCGAGGACGGAAGTTTTTCCAAAGAAAAAGCCAATGGAAGCTGCCCCGTCATTCCAAGCGACGTTGTGTTAACCAAAAGACCGACATTCGATAAGGTGTGTGGTGCTTCTTTCCATGAAACCGAATCAATTTTAGTTTGCGCCGTCGAAAATTCCTGTGCCAGTTTTTCGGCCTTTTCCTTTGTGCGGTTTGCCAAGAGAATTTCTCTAAATCCCATATCCTCCAAGGCGACAAGAACGGCGCGGCAGGCACCGCCAGCGCCAAGCACAAAAGCCGCGTCGCCCGCAGGCTTAAATCCGGACGTCAAAAGGTTTTCAGAAAAGCCGTAGGCATCGGTATTGCTTCCAAGCAAACGCCCCTGTGCATCGACGGTCACGAGATTAACCGCGCCGATGCGTTTTGCGGTGGGGTCAAGGGAGTCGACGATTTTGCAGGCCGCGACCTTGTGCGGAATCGTCAGATTGACGCCGACCAATCCCTTGGTTCTTAGTTCCAGCAACGCGGAAGGCAAATTTTCCGGTTTTACGGCAAAAGCTTCATAGCTTCCCTTGATGCCGTAATGGCGCAGCCAAAAGTCGTGCAATCGGGGCGAAAGGGAATGACCGATGGGCCATCCCATAACTCCGGCTTTATGGGCAACTGAGGAAGGCATGAATTAACGGCTCTTGAGGCTAGGGTCTGGACCTAAATAATAGAGGGGTTCTGCGCGAGCAGAATTTTCGTCCCGGCGACGAAAAGGCCGACGACGCGTAGCAGGGACTACGCGCTAGGCCTTTGAGGAAGCCGGACAAAAATTATGCCACGCCCAATTGGGTTTGCATAGGGAGGCAAACTGCTTTGTTGACTGCGCTAGGCGTACATGGGGTACGCCGTCGCTTGTCGCCTCGCATTTTGCTTTCCTATGCAAACAGAACCTCCTTTATTATTTAGGTCCAGACCCTAGGGTTAAGAGTTTGGAAACTAGCACGAATGCAGAATAGACAAAATGGCTCCGATAACTGCTAAAATGCGGTTTTTGAACATAGGTTCCGATAGCTAATGCCCACTCTTTTTCTTCTTATTCCTGAACCGGCGCTTCGCGATGCGGTGATCGAGCAAATCAAGACGGCGGAGCTCGGCGATCCGTGCGTCGTCGATTCGTTGCAGGATGCCCTGAAACAAGCGGAAGGCCATGCGTCGGCGGTTATCGTCGTTGATGCCGCAGGAGCCGAAAAAAAGACAGAAGCCCAGATTCAGTCTTTGAATGAGAAACCGAACGCCCCTCTTATCCTAATGCTGGGCGGCGCAGACGATAGACCAAATGTGACGGAGACTTTTTCCAAGCCCCTTCGCCTCGGTCATCTGATCTCAAGACTGCGCTATTATCTCGAAACAGCGCCCCTTTTGCGCGATCGCGTTGTTGCGTTCGGCCCGTATCGTCTTGAACCACAAAGCCGCCGCATTTTGCGCGATAATGAATCCGAACCCCTTCGGTTGACGGAAAAAGAAACGGCGCTTTTGGTTTTTTTGGCGCAAAACAAGAATCCGGCGACGCGTCAGGACATCCTTGCTGACGTCTGGGGATATGACGAACGCATCGATACACATACGCTTGAGACGCATGTTTATCAGTTGCGCCGGAAACTGGATAAAGAAGGCGAAAACTGGCTTATCAATGAAGCGGGAACATATCGTTTGGCGGAAATCAAAGAATGAAAAAAATTGGCGTTCTCCTCTTGATCTGTGTTTTATGCGCGTGCGGCAGCATCAGGGGCCGCACGCCTTCCGTTTATGTTCTTTCGGGGCGCGGAATGGAAAAAACCCAACCCGATCACGACACAAAACGGCGCATTGTATTGGTTTATCCCTACACAAATGAAAAGATCGATGTCGTTTATTTTTATAAAGGGCGTTATGACCCTGCGGCGATGAAAAAAATTAACACATTGATGCGCGATCGACACCTCAACGCCGTTGGCAAGATCGATCCCGAGCTCATCGACTATATGGTCGATATGCGGAAAAGACTGAGTTTACCGGAGGCCGTTCCTTTTCAGATTCTCTCCGGTTATCGTTCACCGAAAACCAATGCAAAATTGGCAAGAAAAAATAGCAATGTCGCGAAGGAAAGCCTACACATGCACGGCTGGGCGGTAGATTTCCGCATCACCGGCGTCAACAGCAAGGCTATTTGCGAAATAGCCAAGACGATGCAGCGCGGCGGCGTGGCTTATTATCCCGAAGACAACCATCTTCATGTCGATTTGGGTAATATCAGGACATGGCATGAAAAGGGCGCAAGACGATAATGACAACGAAAGCTCTCGATGTTTTGGGTGATTTGATAACCCTTGCTCGTAAAGCGGGGGCCGATGCCGCCGATGCTTTGCTAATCGATTCAACCGATCTGTCGGTTTCGGTGCGCCTCGGCGCGCTTGAAAATCTGGAGCGTTCGGAATCCGGAGATCTGGGGCTGCGCGTTTTTGTAGGGCAGCGGCAGGCCATCGTTTCTTCGACGGAGCGCAGCGCCAAAACTTTGAAAGAACTGGTCTCCCGTGCCGTGGCCATGGCGCGCTTAGCGCCGGAAGATCCCTTTTGCGGACTTGCGTCACAGGACGAGGTGACCCAAAGCTATCCCACGCTTGAAACGGCGGACGAAACCGAATTTTCCGCCGAGCAACTTATCGCGCGCGCCCGCGAAGCCGAAGACGCGGCACGCGCCGTCAAAGGCATAACGAATTCCGAGGGCGCTTCGGCAGGCTGGGGAAAAGCAAGCACAACCCTTGTTTCCAGCAACGGCTTTTCCGGAACGACGCGACGCACCGGATACAGCCTCGGCGCGTGCGTTCTCGCCGGAGAAGGCGATCATATGCAGCGCGATTATGAAGCGGCCTCCCGTGTTTTTGCCGCCGATCTTCCGTCGCCCGCATGGATCGGGCAGAGGGCAGGGGAGCGCACCGTTGCCCGTCTGGGCGCGCGTAAAATGCCCACGGCCCGCGTTCCGGTTTTTTTAGATTCCCGCATTTCAGGAAGCCTTGTCGGCACGATGATCGGGGCCATCTCCGGAGCGGCTATCGCGCGCGGTACGAGCTTTTTGAAAGACAAGCTCGGACAGAAAATATTTCCGGATTCCATTACGATTGTCGACGATCCTCATCGTGCGCGGGGATTGCGTTCCCGCGCTTTTGATGTCGAAGGCCTAATGCCCCAACGGCGCAAACTCATCGATGCCGGCGTCCTGACGACGTGGCTTCTCGATCTACATTCAGCGCGGCAATTAAAACTGCACAGCACAGGGCATGCCGCGCGGTCCTCGGGCGGGACCCCTGCGCCATCGCCGACCAATACCTATGTGGAGGCTGGAAACAGATCTCCTTCCGAGCTTATGCGCGACGTTGCTCAGGGGTTTTATGTAACCGAAACCATGGGCATGGGCATTAATGGCGTTACGGGCG
Source organism: Bdellovibrionales bacterium (assembly GCA_041649025.1). Classification (GTDB taxonomy): domain Bacteria; phylum Pseudomonadota; class Alphaproteobacteria; order UBA9219; family UBA9219; genus CAIXLI01. The sequence goes on from JBAZNY010000006.1 coordinate 56,494, forward strand.
ATTATAGTCAGGCGGCGGCCGGATTCTGGATCGAAAACGGACAGCTTTCTTTTCCGGTCAACGAAATGACGATTGCCGGAAATCTCAAGAACATGTTTTTAAACACGACGGCGGCTAATGACCTTGAGTTTCGTTACGGCATCGACGCGCCGACGCTCTGCGTCGAAACCATGACCATCGCGGGGACATGATGAAACCGCCGCGTATTGCCGTTCTTGTCGATTTGCCCCGCGATCAAACGGCGGGAGGGCATGTCAAATATTGGGAGCGTCTGGCGATGGCCTGCGCCAAAGAAAACGCCCCCATCGATTTGACCGTCTATTTTTCAGGTTCCGGCCCGGACGAAATTCTTTCGCCGCGCGTCAAATTTCGGCATTTATCCCCTGTTTTCAGCACGGCGCGCCTGAAGTTTTTGCCCTACGTTCCGGCGCATACCGACCTTGCGCCGTTTCATCCCTCGTTAAGGCAAGAGCTTTCCCGGTACGATGTTCTTCATGCGACGGACGGCTATTTCGCTTTTGCGCGTACGGCAGAGCGCGTGGCGCGTCGGTACGGCATTCCTCTGGTTTCGTCTTTTCATACCGACACACCGGCTTATGCCGAATTGTTTACGCAGCAAACGCTGCAAAATCTTATGGGGAAAAAAGTAGGCAATAAGCTTGATTCCCTGTTGAAAATATCGGCACGTCAACGGCGCAGCAAAGAAAAGCGGCTCAGAGCGCATATATGCGCCTGTGCGGCAGTTTTAGCGATGCGTCCCGACGACAAAGCGATGGCGCGGGAGCAGCTGCCTGCCGAGAACATCGTGTCTTTGCGCATGGGCGTCGATAAAGAAATATTTACGCAGAATCCCGAAGCCCGCGCCGAAATTGAACGCGATTATCGGATAGCGCCTGGAAAATTTCTGACGCTTTTTGTCGGCCGCGTCGATGCCGGAAAAAACATCCCGCTGTTACTTCGAGCGTGTACCCAAGCGCTTAAGGGCGGAACCAAGCTTCATCTCATTATTGCAGGGCTTGGCCCGATGAGCGACGCGGCCAAAGCCGTTCTGGGAGATAATGTCACGCTTACCGGATTATTGCCGCCGGAAAGGCTGGCAAAACTCTATGCGGCCGTCGACTGTCTTTCCATGGTGTCCGACATCGAAATCGGCGGCCTTGTGGGCGTTGAAGCCTTGTCTTGCGGATGTCCTGTTTTGGCGTCAAGATTAAGCGGCATAGCGAGTCTTTACGGTAATACTCCTGCAATTGAAGAGGTCGATAGCGATGAGGGGTCTTGGGCAAACGCGCTGTCTTCTTTGGCTCAAAACCAAGCGCAGCAAAGGATGATGCGCGCCGCCGCTTTCGCTTTTCGACGCGAGAAACTCGCGGGATGGGACGTTCTTTTGAAGGAAGATTTTTTGCCTTTATGGCAAAGCGTCATGCGGAAGGAGAAAAGATGATGTTCGGCAAACGCATTCTTATTCTTGCGGCTCATCCCGACGACGAGGTTGTCGCCTGCGCCGCCTCCTCAAGCCGCGCGCGGGCGCAAGGCGCCACGCTTACGGTTCTTTATCTTACGCACGGCTGCCTTGCGCGTGAGGTCCTGTGGCCGTGGCAACGTAAACACTACGATCGATTTGTTGCGATCCGCCGCGCCGAGGCGGACAAAGCGGCGATAGCTCTCGGGTTGCAACCGGTTGGGTGGGGCATGCGACCGGCGCGAGCGCTCTGGCGCGAAATGCCCCGCGTGTATGAAGAAGTTCTGGCGGCGATCGAACAATATCGTCCCGATCAAGTATGGGTCCCGGCTTACGAAGGGGGTAACCCGGATCATGATGCGCTGAACGCCATAGGATTCAAACTAAGGTCCCGCATCAGCGTTTTGGAATTTGCCGAATATAATTTCTTCGGCGGGAAGATACGGTCGCAAAGCTTTATTTCCTCGGACGAAACCGTGCGCACCCTTACGTTAACGCCGGAAGAACAGGCGGCAAAACGAGCTGCGTTAAAGATTTATAGTTCCGAAACGAACAACTTGTCTTCACTCGATGTTGAGCAAGAAAGTTATCGGCCTTTGGCTCTTTACAATTATGAACAGCCACCGCATCAGGGAAAACTATGGTACGCGCGGTTTTCCTGGGTTCCGTTCCGCCACCCACGCGTCGACTTTACCTTGCCTGCCGAAGTGTCGGAAAAAATCGTTGCGTTTTTGTCATTGTCATAAAAAGACAATCGCAATATTAATGAATTTAGCAATTCGTGCTTCCATTCAGAATAATCGCGGATTAGCGTGGACTTATGTCCATTATTCCTCCTGGCCTTGCTCTTGATTTACAGTTTTTTCTGTCGGGCCCGTTGCCGTGCCCCTATCTGCCGGTTCAAGTCGAACGAAAACTCTTTACGCGCCTTTGCGATAACAGTGAGACGTCAAATGCGGAAATCAATGGCGCGCTCTGCCGCGCCGGGTTCCGGCGCAGTCAAGACATCGTTTATCGCCCGGCCTGCAACGATTGCAACGCCTGCGTCCCCGTTCGCGTTCCCGTTCAACTTTTTTCTCCCTCGCGTTCGCTCCGGCGCATTGAGGCGCGCAATCGGGATTTGCACCTGCAAAGCGCGCCCGTTTGGACAAGCGCCGAGCTTTTCGATCTTTTTCTTGCCTATCAGAAAATACGCCATGGCGACAGCGACATGGCGCATATGGACGAGAATGATTTTGAAGCGATGCTGAAAGAAGGCCGCGCCGATACGCACCTTTATTGTTTGCGCGACGATGCGGGCGTTCTTAAAGGCTGCATGGTTGCGGATTCCGTCGGAGACGGATTTTCGGCCGTGTACAGCTTCTTTACTCCCGTTGAACCCCGTCGTAGCCTTGGGACCATGTTGATTCTGTCTCTTATTGAAGAGGCTCGGAAACAACACTTGCCTTTTGTTTACCTGGGGTTTTGGATCAGGCAAGCGCGCAAGATGGCCTATAAATCCCGTTTTCGACCGATGCAGTTTCTGGGACCCAATGGGTGGAGTCAGCCCGAAAGATAGGGAGAAAAGAATATGTATACGCTTTCTCAAGTGACATGGATGACCCTTTGGGGGCTATCGCTCCTTTTTGTCGGCGGCTTCGTTTTATGGGTTTACGGCACACAAAGAGAACGGCCTGTTTGGGATCTCTCCTCTCCGGAAAACGAAGGAGCTCCCTATCTTCGCTCCTATCTTGTGCGCTGGTTTCTCGTTTACGGCGGAATGGCCGTCTTTGCCGGCATCGGGCTGCTGTTAACCACTGCCGTCCTTATTCTTTAAACCGCTTCTCTTTCTTTCCGCCGATAATCCATGAAAAACGGCTGCCGTCCTGCGCGCATAGCTTTTTCCTGATAGCGCGTTTGAATCCAGTCTTCCGGAGGTTCGGCGCGTGCGTAAACGCAGGTAAAGTCCGGACGAATAGAAAGGCATTCGCGCATCCACTCAATATGGGACGGATGATCGGAGGCCAGACGCAAAAGCGCTTTTGGTTTAAGGGCGCGCGACAGGCGGCTAAGATTATCGGGGCCGATAAATCGACGCCCGGCATGCCGTTTTTTCGGCCACGGATCGGAAAACAAAAGAAAGCACTTATCAAGGGACGCGTCCGGAAGCGCGTCAAGCATAAGCCGCGCATCGTTATTGAAGATGCGGATGTTCTCCAGTTTTTCGCGGTCGATGATATCAAGCAAACCGGCAACCCCGTTGATAAAGGGCTCGCAACCAATAAACCGAATATCCGAATGTAACTTTGCCTGCGCCGCAAGATGTTCTCCTCCGCCGAAGCCGATTTCCATCCAAACTGGCGGAGGCGCGGGGATTTCGTTGCCTTCGGAGAAGAGGCCATGCGGAAGAGGGGGCGTATCATCTTTCAACGTGATGAGAAGTTTGGGAAGCAACTCCTGCATCAACAGTTTTTTGCGCGTGTGCAAAGGCCGGCCTTTGCGGCGGCCATAAAGGCGTAAAGCGGGGCGCTGTTCAGTTTCCGTCATTGCCCCATCATACCTCGGTTTGTTGGGATAAAAAAAGCCCCGCCTTTCGGGCGGGGCTTTTAAAGATAAAACGCTTTAAGCCGCGAGAATCGCCAACAACAAGATCGCCACAATGTTAATGATCTTGATCATCGGATTCACAGCAGGGCCCGCGGTATCCTTGTACGGATCGCCGACGGTGTCGCCCGTGACGGCGGCTTTGTGCGCGTCGGAACCCTTGCCGCCATATTGGCCGCCTTCGATGTACTTCTTGGCGTTATCCCAAGCGCCGCCGCCCGAGGTCATCGAGATGGCGACAAAGAGACCCGTCACAATCGTACCCAGCAGCATTGCGCCTAAGGCAGTGAAGGCCTGAGCCTGTCCCGCGACAAGACGCACCACAAAGTACAGAACGACAGGTGCTGCGACAGGCAACAAAGACGGCACAATCATTTCACGAATGGCAGCCTTGGTCAGCATGTCGACCGCCTTGCCGTATTCGGGCTTGGCTTTGCCTTCCATGATGCCCTTGATTTCGCGGAATTGGCGACGCACTTCCTGCACCACCGCTCCGGCTGCGCGGCCTACGGCGGTCATCGCCATAGCGCCGAACAGATAGGGCAGCAACCCACCGATAAACAGGCCCACGATGACATACGGATCCTGCAATTCGAACTTCACGTTGATGGACGGGAAGTAATGCTGCAAATCCTGAATGTAGGCCGCGAACAACACCAAAGCCGCAAGTCCGGCCGAGGCGATCGCATAACCCTTGGTCACGGCTTTCGTCGTGTTGCCAACGGCATCAAGCGCATCGGTTGTTACGCGGATTTCTTTAGGCATGTTGGACATTTCCGCAATGCCGCCGGCGTTGTCGGTCACGGGGCCATACGCGTCAAGCGCGATGATCATGCCTGCCAACGCCAACATCGTCGTTGCCGCCAAAGCGATGCCAAACAATCCCGCGATGGTGTAAGCCACGATGATGCCGATGCAGATAACGACCACAGGCAAGGCCGTCGATTCCATCGACACAGCCAGACCCTGAATGACGTTCGTGCCATGGCCGTTGACGGAAGCTTCCGCAATAGACTTGACCGGACGATAGGCCGTCGACGTGTAGTACTCGGTGATCACGACCATTAAAGCCGTTACGGCAAGTCCGACGAAGGAGCAATAAGCCATTTGCGACCCCGAAATCATCGTACCGTCGACCATGGTCACGAGCGTGTCCATGCCGATCAAAACGCTGATCGTCGAGACGATGAACGCCGCCGAAACGACGCCGGTGACGATCAGGCCCTTATACAAAGCGCCCATAATGTTCTTTTTTGCGCCAAGACGGACGAAGAATGTGCCGAAAATCGACGCCACAATGCATACCGCGCCGATAAGGAGCGGCAGAATCATCATCGTGGAACGGGCTTCGCCGGCAAAGAAGGTAGCGGCTAAAAGCATCGTCGCTACGATCGTCACGGCATAAGTTTCGAACAAATCGGCCGCCATGCCCGCGCAGTCGCCGACATTATCGCCGACGTTGTCGGCAATGACGGCGGGGTTGCGCGGATCGTCTTCCGGAATTCCGGCTTCGACTTTACCGACGAGATCGGCGCCGACGTCGGCGCCCTTGGTAAAGATGCCGCCGCCTAAACGCGCGAAGATTGAAATCAGCGAGGCGCCAAAACTTAAAGCGACAAGAGCTTCGATAATCGAACGCATGGAAGCGTCGTCAACGCCGCCTTTCCACTGCAGCAATGTGTAATAATAGCCGCTTACGCCCAAAAGGCCGAGACCGACCACAAGCATGCCCGTGATAGCGCCTGATTTGAACGCAATACCAAGAGCCTGCTTCATGCCGCTCGAGGCAGCTGCGGCGGTACGCACATTGGCGCGCACCGAAACGTTCATGCCGATGTACCCGGCAGCGCCCGAAAGGACGGCGCCGATAATGAAACCAATCGCGACATGAAGGCCTAGAAAAGAGCCTAAAACGATGCAGATGACGACGCCCACAGCGGCAACCGTCATATACTGGCGATTCAGATAGGCCTTAGCGCCTTCCTGAATGGCCGCTGAAATCGCCTGCATTTTGGGAGTACCGGCGGAGGATGACAGCACATAGCGCGCGGTCAACAGTCCGTAAACCAGGGCAAGAATGCCGCAGCTGAAAATCAGTATAAACGCGTTACTCATCGTTTTTCCTCGTGAGGTTAGTGAAAAGGGGGTCTCTGACCGGAAGTTGGCAGAAGTTACGTGCGCGCAGAATGCCTTATGCGCCGTCAGAAGGCAAGAGAGGTTAACGACATTGCCTATTGGGCCTTCTTTCTCCGCCAGGAGCCTTCCTACGCCCTGCGAGCTTCGGAGAACGGTCGGCAGATAGGAAAAATGCGCTTTTCTTGATTTTTAACGTAAAATCAATACTAATAGGTGCATCAATGGCTATTGGGCCGCAAGTATGCGATCCTTGCCAGATATCTAGACCCGTCAAGGGGGATTACCGTGCGCCAAGCTTATTATGAAGCCGTTCTGCTCATCGAACGCGTTCACCGTCACTTTCTCGAAGTCATCAAGGCTGACCTTGATCGTACGGGGATTCAAGACATCAACAACGTTCAGGCGTTGATCCTTTACAACATCGGCGTCGATGAAATGACGGTCGGCGAACTTACAGCGCGCGGCTATTACCTCGGCTCGAATGTTTCCTATAACGTCAAGAAAATGGTCGAAAACCAGTATCTCGTTCAGGAGCGTTCCCCGCACGATCGCCGCTCGGTACGCATCAAGTTGTCGTCCAAAGGCCTGACTTTACACAAAAGCCTCAGCGAAAGTCTTGAGCGTCAATCAGCAGCTTTGCCAGCCGCTAAAATTACGCCCGAAGAGCTTCTTCAGGCCGGCGACGTCTTACGCAAGCTTGAACGCTTCTGGACGGGGATGATCAACTATGCCGGAGGCTAAGACGGCATTCGGCATTCAGCATTCAGCGTTCAGGGATGTTTATTCCGAACCCCGGAGTTTGAACCAAAAGCCTCTCTCCATTTCCCAAATCACGCTCTCGAACTTCCGCAACTATGGAAGCCTACGCCTCTGTGTTGACGGCGCGCCCATCGTTTTAACGGGCGCGAACGGCAGCGGCAAAACCAACCTTCTTGAAGCGATCAGCCTTTTGGTTCCGGGGCGCGGCTTGCGCCACAGCTCTTTGTCCGAGCTTCAAAACACGGCTAAAGCCGAGCCTTGGGCGGTTGCGATAGAGCTCGCTACAAATACGGGCAGTCTGCGCATCGGCACGGGGCGCGACAACGCCGTCAACGATTCCGAGGGCGAACGGCGGCTTGTTCATATCGACGGAAAGCCGACGCGCGGCCAGAGTTTGCTCGCCGAGCATATTGCCATGGCGTGGATCACGCCCGACATGGATCGCTTGCTGGCCGAAGGCGTTTCCGTGCGGCGCAAATTTCTCGATCGCCTCGTCTACAGTTTCGACCCGGCGCACGGAGGCCGCGTCCGCGTTTATGAAAAAGCGATGCGCGAAAGACTTTGCCTGTTACGCGAAGGAAGGGCGGATGCCCTGTGGTTGTCGGCCTTGGAAAACGAAATGGCGCAGGCGGCGGTGGCGATAGCGGCGGCGCGGCGGCACATGATCGATTGTCTGCGCACGGCGATTGCAGAGGGCGGCGAGGCTTTTCCCCGCGCCGAGGTCGACGTGCGGGGCACGGCGGAAGACATGCTGAAAAATATGCCGGCCTTGCCCGTTGAAGACGCCTTGCGCACCGCCTTTGTTCGCGCGCGCGAAGAGGACGCCATGCGTGGAACGTGCGCTGTCGGCGCGCACCGCAGCGATTTGCGCGTCAGGCACTGCGAAAAAAATTGTCCGGCGGAACTGTGCTCGACGGGCGAACAGAAAGCGCTGATGATTGCCCTGATGTTGGCGTATGTACGGCTTTTATCGGAAACGCGGCGCATGACGCCTTTGTTTTTGCTCGACGACATTGCGGCGCATCTCGACGATTTTCGCCGCGAAGCTTTATTCGAGGAAATTCTCTCGATAGGCGCGCAAGTTTGGTTTACCGGAACGGACGCGGAAACGTTCGCGCCGCTTACGCCCTATGCGCAGGCGCTTCAGATTGAAAACGGCTGCATCGCCTAAGGTTAAAAACCGATTATTTTATTTGTTATCTACCCGAAAATTCGGAACAATTACGAAAGTAAAAAACAAGGCAAAAATATTCTCTACGTTTGGTAGAAACGTGACATTCATTGATTTATAGGGGGCTTTAATGCCTGAAGACACGTTTGAAGATATTATGAATAAAATATGCGTGAGCGCCCATCGTGGAGACGCTCCGTCCCAATTAATTTATGGGCAAGCGCTTAAAGACGGCTCATGTGGCCATGAAATTAATGATTTCAATACAAATGCCGGGAATCAATGGATAGACTCCGCGCTTCGAGCAGGAAAAGAAAACCCGAAAGAATTCGATACAGAGTGCCAGGCTCTCCGGAGAGAAATAATTAAAGCAAAGGAAGCCGGCTCAGCATCAGTGCCGTAAACCGTCTTTATGTCCGGATATTATTTTGGCCTGACATCGGCGATGTTTCAGGATCGTTGTCGCTTGCGGCCGTCAATACCAGCTTCAACGCCTCAGCTACGGCCTTCATCCTTATAACTTCGCGCGTACCTGAAAAAACGCATTTGTAATTCATCAGTACGCCTTGCCGCGTTGCAAGCCCGAAGAAAACCAATCCTACTGGTTTTTGAGCCGTGCCGCCGTCTGGCCCCGCGATGCCCGTCACCGATATCGCCACGTCGGCGTGCGAAAATTCCAAAGCGCCACGCGCCATTTCCTCGGCGGCGCGCTCGCTTACGGCGCCGAGCTGCGCGATCAATTCCGGCATAACACTCAAAACCTCGGTTTTGGCTTCGTTGCTGTACGTAATAAAGCCGCGCTCCAAAACGGCGGATGCGCCCGGCACGTCCGTCAATGCGGCGGCAATCAAACCGCCCGTGCAGGATTCCGCCGTCACAAGTTTATGTTTTGCCGCGATAAAGGCGGCGATAACTTCTTTGGCAAGAGCATTAATATTCGGAGGAAACATGGATTAAACTTCTTGTTTCAGCAGCCACGCGGCAATTTTGGGCCATTTTTCCCTCAGCACGCGCGTTCCTATAAACAAACCCATATGCCCGCTTGACGCAAGGGTTTTAACGATTTTGTTTTTCGGCGTTCCCAATGAGTTGGCAATGTTAAAAACCTGATCTTTTGGCGCAATGTCGTCAGCCGACCCCGCCAAAAGATAGGTCGGACAAACAACCATCTGCGGTTTCAAGCGTTGTCCCTGCGCCACCATGTCGCCTTTGGCAAAACGATTTTCTTTAAACAACATCTGAACGACCTGTAAATACCAACGCCCGGGCAACTCGATCGTATTTTTGTACCAATGCTCGAAAGCCTTTGTCCTGTGCTGAAAATTATGATCGTCGATGTATTCGTAAAGGGAAATGTATTTGTTCATCATGTGTAGATCGGGATGCATGCTCTTGAATCCCTCCAGCATGAAACGTCCCTCAAGCAAGCCGTTTCCCGCCGCGACAAGATTTTCGTAAAAAGCCGTCGGCAAGGCGTTCGCCAATTCGCGGACTCCGCCGCAGTCTGTCAGGGTATCAAGAGGGGTTCCGGCGCATACCATCGCCGCAACGTGCAACGGATAACGCGCCGCATAAAGGGCGGCTATCCAACCGCTCTGGCATAGACCGATAAGATTAACGCGCCCTCCCAAATCTTTCACAACGGTATGAAGTTCGGCCAGGTAATTATCAATATCGTAATCCTTCGTATCTTGCGTGGCGGCATGCCACTCGATGCAAAAAACGCGGGTCAGGTGTTTTTGCAAAAGCGTTTCAATAAGACTTTGTCTCTTTTGAAAATCGGCGATGGTCGATGCGTGTCCGGCGTAGGGCGGCAGGATAAGCGTCGGTATTTCGTTTTTTGCATAAGAAGTCGAAAAATCACGTAAGGTAAAAGCGGGGCGAACGTAAATAATTTTGTTTGGCGTTGTCCATACAAGAGGAAGGCGCACGACATTGTTTTTTGCGATGTTTTCAAAAAACGCGCGGCTCTTTTCCGGCGATTCCAAAACTTCTTTTTCCATGGAAAGCGCCAGGCCCACAGGCCAGAAAAAGGGGCTTTCGATACCGGCGAAGGGATTGGGGACAAAAGACATTTGAAAGAAGGAGCTGAAGGAGAGACTCAAAAACATAGCACAAAAACGAATCCGACAATATCTTGATGCAAGGCGTTATATCAGCGGATCAAAGAAGGTTGCCGCGCAATCTGACGCCCCTACGCTCTGCGCTTCCCGCAGCCGCTCGAGGCCCATGCGAGTCCCTTCATCGTGCCGTTGGCGTTACTTTGCCGCCGCCCGCCGCAATCTGTCGTTGATGGCCACGCCGAGCCCGATATTCGGAATAGGGGCAACGGCAATCCCTTTATATGAAGGTTTATCCATCTCCCGCAGCATGGCAAACAAATTTGCAGCGGCTTCGTTTAAGTCGCCGCCCGGGCTCAGGTTTAAACGCGCCGTGCCGCCGGTGACGGAACGATCGTCGCCAAAAGCCAAAAAGGCTTCGGAATCATCGATTGTTTTTGCGTTCAGGCGAACGGGCAAGTGCGGCGCATAATGGCTTGCCAGCATGCCCGGCGACGGCGGCGCATCGGGGGAGGAGCCCGCAGATTCAAACAAGGCAACCGCGCAGCCCAAAAGAGATTCAAGCTGTTCCTGTGTCACGGCGCCCGGACGCAAAATCATCGGCTCCGACGACGCCAGATTGATCACCGTCGATTCAACGCCGATGGGCGAACGGCCTCCCGCTAAAATCAGATCGACCTTATCGCCCAAAGAGTCGGCAACGTGTTCAGGCGTCGTCGGGCTAAGTTTGCCCGAAGCGTTGGCGCTGGGGGCCGCAATCGGCAAACCGACGGCACGCAGCAATTTTTGAGCGTTCGGATGCGACGGAATCCGCACGGCAAGCGTTTCCAATCCTGCGCTCGCCAAAAGAGATACGGGGGAATCATTTTTGCGCGGCAAGATAAGCGTCATCGGGCCGGGCCACACCTTCGACGCCAGCAGCCGAGCGCTGTCGTTCCATTCGATCAAGGAATCAAGAGCGCTCGTCTCGGCAACATGAATGATCAGCGGGTTAAAGCCAGGGCGTCCTTTGGCCTCGTAAATGGCGGCCACGGCGCGCCCGTTTGTTGCGTCTGCCCCAAGCCCGTAAACGGTTTCGGTCGGAAAAGCGACAAGCTTGCCCTCTCGCAACAGGGCCACAGCACGGGCGATAGATTGGTCGTTTATGGGCAAAATCAGGGGCATTAGCGTTATTTTTCCGTCTGTTGGCGTTATTTCCGTCTCTGTGATAGAGATAGCCCCGTTTGAAAATTCGTCAAAGGCCTTTATCCAACACTGCCGCATGTTACGTCCCCTTCGCTATATCGTCGAGATCCTCGCCGCGCTTGTCGGCGTCGCGGCTATTTGCGCGCTTTTGTTGGCATGGCGGATCAGTTCTTCTCCGGTCAGTTCGGATTTTCTGGCTCCCTATCTCAAAACGGGAATCGAGAGCCTTATTCCGGGCAGCAAGGCCGATCTTGAATCGATTTTATTGACGTGGAGCGGGTCGGAAAGCGCGCTCGTTCTTCGCGCAAGAAACGTCAAAATCAGCGATTCCCAAGAACACAAAATTGCGGACATCCCCACCTTCGATACGAAAATCAGCGTTATGGGACTCGTCTTCGGTCAACTAACGCCGAAAGAACTGGTTATCGATCACCCCCGAATCAAACTTGATCGCAATAAAGACGGCTTGCTTATTTTTGGCGGTGTCGTTGTCAACGGGATGTTTTCCGACAAACCGGCGCCGAAACCTTCCGGCGGCATCGTTCAAAGAATTGCGGAACATCTTTCGTATGCGGTGTTTACGCATAAGCTAGCCGTGACGAGCGCCGTTTTCGATGTCGCGGACGAAAAAACGCAAAAAAACTGGTTGATTTCCGTTCCCGAGATTTCGGTTAAGCGAAACGGCATCAGCGACTTTAATCGCGCGCTCAAATACGGCGCGCTTGACGGTCAGATAACAGTTGAAGTTCCTCAGGCGGAAACGTCAACGTCGCTCAATATTCATTACATTTATGACCCAACGGTTCAGCAGCACATCCTGACCCTTGTTTTCAACAACATGATTCCTTCGCTCATCGCGGGCACCAGCGCGGGGTTTTCGGGGCTTGAGGCGGCGGTGCCGGTCGAGGTGCCCCTCACCGGAAAGGCCGAGCTCATTTTTGACGGCAGCCTGACGCTCATAAAAGTTTCGGCGCAAATCCACGGCGATGAAGGGAAATTGTCTTCTCCGGATCTTTGGGACAATCCATGCCCCGTCAAAAGCCTGGATATTGACGCGCACTACAACAGGGTGACCCGCAAATTGACTGTGTCGGCGGCGCATATCGATTTCAATGGCCCTACGCTTGATTTAAAAATCGACGGGACGCCGTCGTCGAAACAGGGGCAAGACCTCGATTTTTCCGCCGACGTGAAAATCGATAACCTGCCCATGAACAGATACGGCGAGATTTGGCCCAAAACGGTATTACCGAACCCGCGTTATTGGCTGACCTCGAATTTGCACGAAGGAACATTCGATCATGCCGAGGTGACGCTTAAGGGATCGGCGGCCTTTAACACTCTCGCCGGTCTTTTGATTGAAGAGGGCAGCGGCAAAATCCAGGCGTCAGGCGGCCTTGTAACCTACATCGAAGGAATGCCGCCCGTTGAAAATGTTGGTGCCAGCGCAACGTTCGATCTCAAGAAAATGGACGTGCAAATTACAGGCGGGGGCATTGGAAACATCCGCCTTTCACCGTTTACGCTTCAAATTGAGGGTCTTTCGGAGATCGACCAGATTATCACAATCCCCATGCAGGTTTCAGGACCCTTGCCGGAGATTCTGCGGCTCGTCGATCATCCGCCGTTGGGCTACATGAAAGCCTTGGGAATGTCACCCGATGACTTGGACGGAAAAATAGAAGGCACTCTCAATTTCCGGTTTCCGCTGCTCAAAAGCCTTGAAGTGAAGGACATAGCCCTTGATGCCACGGCCAAGGCGACAGAAGTCGCTTCGACAAAGCTGATTCCCGGCATCCCCATCAACCAGGGAAATCTGGCGATGACGCTTGATACGGCGGGTCTCAATCTCAAGGGGCGCGTGGCTCTGGGCAAGGCGCCGTTCCAGATTGTCTGGCAAGAGAGCTTCGAACAAAAGCCGGGGACGCCTTTGCGCCACGTCACGGCAAAAGGCTCGGTTCGGGATAATCAGTGGAACGACATGGGCATAACCTTTTTTAAAGGGACCCAAGGCAATATCGATGCCCTGTTTGAAATGACGAAGCCGACCAAAAACAAAACGCTGTTTTCGGGAGCCCTCAACATGACAGCGGCGGCAGTAAAAGTCGACATGTTGAATTGGAAAAAGCCCGCTAAAACCCGCGCCATTTTGGCTTTCTCGGCGGAAGCTTTATCGGATAAGCCCGTCGTGATTTCGCCCCTTACTTTAGAAGGCGAACACCTGTCGGCAAAAGGGACGGCGATCCTTTCCGCCGACATGTCGCGCCTACTGTCCCTCGATTTTTCGCCGTTTATTCTGGGGAGAACGGACGCAAACATAAAGTTTACGCAGGATTTTGGCAAAAACGGCGCGCTCCATTTCGAGGCGACGGGAAAATCCTTAGATGTATCGGGCCTGAATAGCGGCGGCGATTCCGACCTCAAGAGCCCGCCCCTTAAAAAATACATCCTCGAGGTCGATCGCCTTTATACCGCCGAGAACGGCCAGATCGACAAAGTCAAAGGGCTTGCTTCGCGCGATAAATCCGGTTGGAAAGAAATAAGCCTTCAGGGGCTGGCGGATGGCGATATGCCGCTCAGCATTATTCTGACGCCGAAAGCGGATGGAATCCGTACTTTTAAACTTGCGTGCGATAATTTCGGAAAAATGATGAAGGGGCTTGGATTTACCGAGACCATCAAGCGCGGAAAAATAACCGTAACGGGTCAAAGCACTATTGAAAGTCCGGAAATCATCAAAGGAACCGCCAAGATCAGCAATTTCACGGTCGAAAAGCTCCCTGTTCTGGCTCTTTTGCTCAACGCTACGTCGCCGTTCGGCTTTTCCGGGCTTGTAACCGACAGCGCCGATTTTGACCGCTTCGGGGGCGAATTCATCTGGCATGGCGATGAAATCACGATCACGCGCGCGCACGCTGCGGGCACGTCCATCGGGATCAACATCGACGGCAAGGTCGATGCGGATTCCGGAAACGCAAACTTGCAGGGAACGCTTGTTCCTTTTGGCACCGTGAATAAGGTGCTAAACGCCATTCCCTTGATAGGAGATTTGCTTACCGGAGGAAAAGATCAGGGCGTTCTTGCGGTCTCTTACAAAATTAACGGGAAGCTCAATGCGCCCAAAGTTTCAGTTAATCCGGTGTCTTTGCTGACGCCGGGCTTTATCCGAAATCTGTTTTTCCGCGATAACGACGAAGACGACAACGCGGACGAAGACACCGAAGAAGAACCGGAAGAAAAGCAATGACACTTAACCGCCCCATTTTTTCCATTCGCGCCGAAGGTAACGGATATACCGTCTTTCAGAACGATGAAATACTGAAGACGCCGCTTCATGCGCCCATCGTCGTTCCGACGCGCGCTTTGGCCAAAGCGATTGGCGAAGAATTCGCCTCGCAGGGCGAAAAAATCGACGTGCGCAAAATGCCCCTCATGCAAATGGCGCTAACGGCAATCGACGTTTCGGTTCCTAACCGCGAAAATATTATTAAAGGCATCATGCGCTATGGAGAAACTGAACTGCTTTGCCAGCGCGCAACAGACCCTGTTGATCTCGTGGCCGAGCAGAATAAAACATGGCAGCCTTACCTTGATTGGTGCAAAGAAGCCTTTACTGCCGATCTGCGCACGGGACAGGGTATTGTTCCTTTTGAACAGAACAAGGAAGCTCTTGCCGCCTTACGCCGGGAGATCGAAAAAGGCGATGCCTTTCTTTTAACGGGGCTTAGCGAAGCTTGCGGAACATTGGGCTCGCTGGTGTTAGGGCTTGCGTTGATGGCAGGGCGGGCAGGAGCCGAGGCGGTTTTTGAAGCTGCCGAGCTGGACCATAACTGGCAAAACAAAAAGTGGGGCGAAGACCCCGTTTCGCAAAGCCGCCACGCCGATATCAAACGCGACCTGGACGTCTGCGCACGATGGTTTGCGTTGCTAAAGAAATAACCTTGGATGAAACGGAGTTTTATTCCATAGTCCCGTTGTATCCGTTCGCAAGATCGGGATCCCGGATGCCAAGTTGCTTGTTGCGATACTGGCGATAGACGCTACGCATTTGCGCATAGAAATCCAAAGAGCCGTTACGCAAGGCGTCGTAAGCGTCCAGGTTTTCCTCGCGCCGCGTCAGGCCGTCGGCGGAAAAGCTGGTAAGCATAAAGGTGTCCTGAGCGGTCTTGTCCCCCATCGCGACGGCGTACTGCCACGGCGACATGACCATATCGACGCCAAGACCCGTAGCGTCACGGAAGGACGACGGCCCAAATAACGGCAAGACGAGATAAGGCCCGCTGCCGAGACCCCACACATGCAAAGTCTGACCAAAGTCGCCCCTTTGCTTGGAAAGGTCCAATTCGTCCGCCACTTCAAAAATACCCGCAACGCCTGCCGTCGTGTTGACGACAAAGCGTCCGGCCGTAACGCTTGCGCGCGAAAGCTCGCCTTGCAGCAAATTGTTGGCGAAGACGACGGGCTCGCCCATATTTGATATGACATTGGCGACGCGTTCGCGCACATAGTCGGGAACGGTAAAGCGATAAAGCTCAGTCAACGGCTTGATCAGCAAACGATCCAGAAAATCGTTGACGTCAAAAATAGCGCGGTTCACCGGTTCCAAAGGATCGTTAATTGCTAGCTCTTCAGCCCTTGCTTCGGGCGACTTCGGCACCTCGGCGCAAGCAGCGAGCAAAGAAGGAAGGAACAAAAACGCGAGTACAAGAAATAGACGGCGATAAAGCATGATTAATCTCGGAAAGATGAGGCACCAGCAATCTATGGCAACGTATCTTTTTTCCTGAAACAGTACAATACAGGAAGCATGAAAAACGTGCACAAGAGGGAATATAACAGAGAAATAGTTAATAATTTCCCCATGCCCTGAGTGCCTAAGTGTGAAGAAAAACTTAAAGAAACAAAGGCTATAAACACTGTCGCCGCGCTAAACAGAACGGCTCTGGCCATGCTGGATTGCAGGAAATCCCGTCGTCCGGAACGCCCGAAAAAGACGAAGTAAACCGCATAAGAAACGCCCAAACTGAACAACAGGGGCAGGGCAATAATGTTGGCAAAGTTCAAGGGCAGGCCGATCACGGCCATGGTTGCCAGCGTTAATATTCCGGCAACAACTAAAGGCGTCAGCATCAAGAAAACATCACGCATACGCCGTAAAACACAAAGAGATAAAAGGGCAATCGACACAAGGCCATACATTCCGGCATGAATGAAAGAAGAGACGATTGTACGCCCCGATTCCCGGATAGAAACGGGCGTGCCGGAGGCCTGAGGCGCCGTTTTCTGCACGGCGTCGATAAAGCGGTTCAGCATTTCCGGTTCGCGCGGATTATTGTCAGTGTTGCGTTTAGGAAACACCTCGATCAGCCATCGCCCGTCGTTCGAGATCCAGTCGCGCTTTAGTTCTTGCGGAATGTCGCTTGGGGTTACGGCCTTTGCCTGAAGAAGTCCGCGAATTTCCTGCATTTTTGCCTGCAGAGGCAAAATAAGGCTATCTTCGGTGCGGCGCATAAGCTCCGGCGAAGCGCTTAAAATGATTTTGTCCAGAACATCGGCCAAATTCCGCGCCGCGGGCAGCTTCTCGCCGCTTTTTCTAAGCAAGGCCGCGGTTTTAAGAAAAGCGTTGACCGTCTCCTCTTCGCTCGGAGCCGGTTGGCGGGGGAGGGCAAATGTCGTTTCTAACAGCGATGCGGTGTCGGCGATCATCGCCAGCTTTTCGTCCTGTTCTTCGGGAACAAAACTGTTCAGCGTCATAACGTGATCGACCTCAGGCAATTTTTCAAGATTTGAAGCCAGCGTTTTGGCCTCTTCTTCGGACCAAGTAAGAATCTGCGCCGCATAAGCATTCGAGTCAGGATCCTGTATGGCCTCGAACATAGTGGAAACTGATTCAGCTTCCGGGTTTTTCAGATTTAAAGGATCAAAATCGAAACGAACCTGCGATGCGGCGATAAGCCCGATGAGCGTCAATCCAAGAAAAACGCGCAAAAGAATCTTGCCGTGGGAAAGCAAAAAAGCGTTAAGGGGAGCCAGCGCCGAAAACCCAAGCCCTTCCTTTTCTGCGGGAGGCTTCATGAGGGTCATGAGCGCAGGCAAAAGCGTAATATTCAAGACAAACGCGATAATCATGCCCGAACCCGCGATCAATCCAAGCTCGGATACGCCGCGATACTCTGTCGGCGTAAAAGACAAAAACCCTAAAGCCGTCGCGCCGGCAGCCATCGCCAGCGGGGCGGCAATGACTTTTGCCGTTTTTTCAAGCGCCTTGGCATGAGAGGGTTCGCGGCTGCGCTCATCGCGGTAACGCACGCCGAACTGAATGCCGAAATCGACGGCGATGCCGATAAACATAACGGCGAAAGCAACCGAAATAAGATTCAGCGATCCGACGGCAAAAGTCGCAAAAGCGGTTGAGGCAATCAATCCGGCGATCAGGGTAAAGGTGATCGGCAGAACGATGCGCCACGTCCGCATCGCCAAAAACAAAAGGGCGAAGACAAGAAGACTGCACACGACAAGCGCGGTTTCGGCGCCCTCGGAAACGCTTGCAAACTCGTCGTCGTTCAGGGGGACGGAACCCGTCAAACGCACGCGAACGCCGTTTTCGGAAGTAAGATTAAGATCGGCAGCCGTTTGCCGCACAAAGGCGGACGCCGCTTGTCCGGGCTGCAGGGATGAAAAATCCAGGACAGGCTTTGCGATAATGTATTTGCGCAATTCGCGCGCGGCAAAAGGATCGCTTCCTTCCGGCATCATTTTACGCCAGTCAAGAGGATGCTCTTCCTCGTTCAGCGCCGCTTGAAGCGTTTCCGCAATTTCCGTCAACGGACGTTCGATTTGAGAGGCGTCCATGGCTTTCGCTTCGACGCCCTGCATCATCATGCCGATGGTGCCGAGAAATCCGCGCAACGTCGGGTCGCTGGTCACGGTTCCCAGCATTGGTTGAGCCTGCGCGAGTTGATCAAGCACGCCGGCGAGGCCGTCTTTCGAAAGAAACAGAATCCCGCTCGTGCGGAAAAAAGGCAAGGCGTCGGGACGCGAGACAAAAGAAAACCGCTCGGTTTGAACCGCCATCTTGTCTGCCAACGCGTTCGCAGCCATTTCGGCCTTCGCGCCGCTGTCGCCGTCGATAACGACGACAAGCGTGTCGGTTTTATGAGGGAAGGCGGCCTCCAAGGTTTTTTCCCGCTTGCGCCAATCCAGGGTTTCGGAAAGCAGTTGGTTAATATCGGTGTTGATGGAAATGTTTCGGGCAACATAGACGCCCAAAAGGGCGCTCATCAGCATCGCCGCAAGGGCAAGGCGAGGAGCAAACTTACGACTAAATTTGACGATAGCTATAAGGAAAGAGGAGAACATGAGGCCCATCGTTCGGAAAGGAAGGTGATGTCAAACAAACAACACTATTAAAGTTGCCGAAACAAGCTTTTTTGACTATCCATCTTCCTTATCGGGGAGTAGCGCAGCCTGGTAGCGCATCTGCTTTGGGAGCAGAGGGTCGCAAGTTCGAATCTTGTCTCCCCGACCACATTTCACTCGCTCGCTTTCTTGAAGGGGCCCGTAAAAAGATTCTTAAAAAAGCGCCTTTCCAAAAGAGGAAAGAAATAGATGCGCATCGGCATACTCAATTTGGTGGAAAGCAAATCCCCTGAAATGCGCGCGCGTTTCGGCGGATATGCAAACGTGTTCCGCGAAAACATACTGGGAAACGAATTCGAGTCCGTACGCTTTGACGCCATCTTTAACGAACTACCCAAGTCGGTCGGCGAATTCGACGGATACCTCATCAGTGGCGCGGACGACGCCGTTTACGATCCCTTGCACTGGATCAAGCCTTTAGAAGATTTCATCCGCGCGGCTATCGACCGCAAAATTCCAACTGTCGGCATTTGTTTCGGCCATCAGCTCATAGCTCACGCGCTCGGCGGGCGCGTCGAAAAAAGCCCCAACGGCTTTGGACTAGGCCTCCATGCCTACAATGTTTCAAACGCCCAGCGCTGGATGGACGGTGTATCTTCGGTTTCGTTGATGGCTTTTCACGAAGATCAGGTCATAGTGCTGCCGCCGCACGCCGACGTAATATTGTCGAGCGCTTTTACGCCATTTGCCGGATTGGCTTATACGCGAGCTCCTGTCCTGTCGTTTCAAGCTCATCCGGAATTTTCTCCGGCCTACGTCGACGCTCTTCTCCATTTGCCGAACCTGCCAAAATTTCCGCAAGCCCTTTTGGATAAGGCTCTTGCATCCTTGAACAAACCGAACGATAGCACTCAGGTCATTTCGTGGATTCGCCGCTTCTTTAAACATTTCAGCGGCGAAAAGTCTCAAGACGCTTAACCCCCCGATCTATGGCTCAGGAGCGTGTGCGTAGAACCCCACAAAAGTCGAGAATAGTAACGCGTTATAACGATGCAACCAATTGATAACAAAAGGCCTTACAAAATATTCTTGAACACTCCCATTTTGGGTATTATACTACCCAAAATGGGATGGATGATATGGAACCACTAAATCTATCAGGGGCGCTGTTTTCGAATGTGCAGCGGCGGGTGTTGGCGCTAATTTTCGGCCATCCGGAACGTAGTTTCTATGTTTCCGAAATTGTCAGGAGCGTTGATTCCGGGATAGGCGCGGTTGATCGTGAGCTGTCACGTTTGGAGCGCAGCAAATTGGTTTTGCTTGAGCGCATCGGCAATCAAAAACATTATCGAGCAAATAAGGCCTCGCCAATTTTTGAAGAACTCAAAAGCATTATCCTGAAAACATCGGGGCTTTCCGATTTGCTGAAAGATGTCCTTTCGGGCAACAGAAAAATCAAAGCTGCTTTTGTCTACGGTTCTCTCGCAAAAGGAAACGACACGGCCCAGAGCGATATCGACCTTATGGTGATCGGAGACGACCTGACATATACAGATTTATACGGAGACTTGTCAAAAGCGGAGCGACAACTATCGCGCCACGTCAATCCAAACATTCTTTCTATCCAAGAATGGCAGCACAAGCTTTTACAGAAAAATTCAGTCGTTGCAAAAATAGCCGCGCAGCCTAAGATTTTCATTATCGGTTCCGATTCTGATTTAATCCTAAAGACCCAATGAGAAAATCCGGTTGGGTCACGAGCGGTTGCGTGGAGCGTGATGCAGAAAGAAAAACTCTTCAACGAGATATAAGCGGAGCGCAGAGCGAGTGAAGTTGACCCCCCGTGGCCGCTATCATTGATCGTTTGGTATAAGAACATGAGCAAGAACGAACTCGAAAACCTCGCCAAGATCGGCCAACTTAAGGCTGAAGCGCCGTCGCGGGACGAATTTGAAGGCATGACCCGTTCTGCAAAGAAGCGGCTTGCCGATGCGCAAAAGACAACGCTTGCTCCCGAAAGCCGATTTGATTTGGCCTATAACGCGGCGCATGGCTTTGCTCTCGCAGCCCTAAGGCGTGAAGGATATCGTTCGGAAAATCGATTTCTGGTCTTTCAGTGCCTCAGCCATACGGTTGACGGAATCGAGCAAGCGGATGTGCGAATTTTTTCAAAATGCCATGACGCGCGAAACTTGGCCGAGTACGAAGGCTATACCGAAGTTGACGAGCGGCTTTTGGCGGAACTAATCAAATGCACGGTTGAGCTTGAGAGGGTCGTTCTGAGACTTGCGCCGCCTCCCGGGTAGCGTGAAAAAAGTTAAACGAAGTCGGGCGTTCGAGTCTCAGTTACGTTCTGGTAGGATTGGGGGTATGTTTTGGGTTCCGGGAAAATTGTTCTTGAAAAAGAATGAGTTTGCCCCTTGACTGTGGCCGTTGTCTCCCCGACCACATTTCACTCGCTTCGCGAGTTTCAAGTGGCAGACCATTTGCTTTTTTCTACGTATCATGTCCTCTCCATTCAAAAAGATCGTCGTTCTTACGGGCGCCGGCATATCGGCGGAGTCGGGCGTGCCCGTTTTTCGCGGCCCCGACGGGCTTTGGCACGGACGCCGCGTCGAAGACGTCGCAACGCATGAAGCTTTGTGCCGCGATCCGTGGGGCGTGAACGCCTTTTTCAATGTCCTTCGCTGTTTTGTAAAAGACATACAGCCCAATCCGGCGCATCTCGCGCTTAAGAAGCTCGAAGACTGCTGTCGGCAAGACCTCCTTGTCGTCACGCAAAACGTCGATCCCCTTCATAAACGCGCGGGCAGCAAGAATCTTCTCCCGATGCACGGCGAATTGCATAGCCTCTTATGTAGTTCCTGCGGATGCCGAGCCCCCTTTTTCGACGACATCCTCAAAGAAACGCCTTGCCCCGCGTGCAAGGAATTCGGCGTCTTGCGGCCTGATATCGTTTTGTTTCAAGAAATGCCGTACCATATGGATGAGATTGTCGATGCCCTGACGGGGTGCGATCTTTTTATTGCCGTCGGCACGTCAGGATTTGTCTATCCGGCGGCAGGGTTCGTCGATATCGCGGCGCATGCGGGCGCTCACACCATCGAGGTCAATTTGGCTGAAACCGAACGGTCTCCGTCCTTTCACGAAAAACGCACAGGACCCGCAGGGAGGATGTTGCCAATCCTTGTTGACGAACTCATCGCGCAGAAGACCTCTGCGAACGAGTAGATAAACAACGCTAAAAATGATAGATTCGAATCACAAAAAGCAAATAAGGAAAAACACCATGTCTGCTCTTTCAAACCCATCCGATTCCAAAGAATCCATGACGACGATGGACGCTATCTATCGCCGCCGCGCCGTGCGCGATTATAAGCCGGAAAAAATAGCCCCCCCAACGATCAACGCCTTGCTCGATGCCGCCGTTCATGCGCCGACAGCCATGCACGGAGAGCCGTGGTCTTTTGTCGTCGTTCAAGACAAGGTGGTGCTCGACTGTCTTTCCGAAGACGCCAAGGAACACGTTCTTAAGGAAAAGGCGGGCCAGACCTCGGAGCAAGCCAGGCATATGGTCGACTATGTCAGCGATCCAAAATTCCACATATTCTATAACGCCTCAACGCTCATCGTCATTTGCAGCAAAGACCCAGAAGCCACGGGCGCGGCGGACGGCTGGCTGGCGGCGCAAAACCTGATGCTGGCGGCCTGCGCCAAAGGCCTCGGCACATGCGTTATCGGTTTCGCCATCGGGGTGCTTAATACGCCAAAATGGAAAGCCGAGCTAAAAATTCCCGATGGAACGACGATTATTGCGCCGATCATCGTCGGCGCGCCCGCAGGTGAAACGCCCGCCACATCCCGCAAGCCGCCCGAAGTGCTTATATGGAAATAACGGGGAAAAAAGTAGTTCTTCCCCGCGCCATCTGGGCGCTTGGTTTCGTCAGCCTGCTGATGGATGTTTCTTCCGAGCTTGTCCATAGTCTCTTGCCCGTCTTCATGGTGACGACGCTCGGAGCCTCGGCGCTTTCGCTCGGGCTTCTCGAGGGGTTTGCCGAAGGAACGGCGGCGATATCCAAAATGTTTTCGGGTGTGCTGAGCGATTGGCTCGGCAAACGCAAAGCGTTGGCCGTTCTTGGTTACGGCCTGTCCGCGCTCACGAAGCCGTTCTTTCCCTTGGCGTACAGCGTCGAATGGGTTTTTACCGCGCGCATCATCGACAGAATAGGCAAAGGCATTCGCGGGGCGCCGCGCGACGCGCTCATCGGCGAAATTGCGCCACAGGAATTGCGTGGCGCGGCGTACGGCCTCAGGCAATCGCTCGATACGGTAGGTGCCTTTGTCGGCCCGGGCCTCGCGATCCTTCTCATGCTTGTTTTTGCGGGAAACATCCGCTCGGTTTACTGGTTTGCCGTCATTCCCGCTCTTCTTTGCGTGGCGCTTCTGATTTTCGGCGTTCAGGAACCGGAGCGCAAAAAGAAAGGCAACGAAGCGCGATTTGTCCTTAACAAAAGCGAACTCAAAAATCTTGGTCGTGCTTATTGGGGCGTCGTTTTGATCGGCTGCGTTCTAACGTTAGCGCGGTTTAGCGAGGCGTTTCTCATTTTGCGCGCCCAAAGCGTCGGCCTTTCTTCCACCTGGGTTCCTTCGGTCATGGTGGTGATGAGCGCCGTTTACGCCCTTGCCGCTTATCCCGCGGGCATTCTTTCGGATCGCATGGACAGGCGCTTTATTCTGATGATCGGCACGGGAATCCTTATTCTCGCCGATCTCGTTCTGGCTTTTACGGGCACGATCTGGGGAGTCATGATCGGCGTGGGGCTGTGGGGACTGCACATGGGGCTCTCGCAAGGTCTTTTGGCGACGCTCATCGCAGATACGACGCCCGAGGCTTGGCGCGGCACCGCTTTCGGCATGTTCAATTTCATCAGCGGTTTTGTGCTTCTGGCCGCCAGCGCTCTTGCCGGATATCTATGGGGAGCCTATGGCCCCGAGGGGACATTCCTTGCGGGCGCGGCTTTCACGTCGCTGGCTTTTGCGGGACTGATTGCGGCGCGCTTTCACAAAAAGAGAAGCGCCGTCTAATTATGAGAAAAAGGCTTATCGGTGAACAGCCAATCCTTGAATTCTTTTGAGAACGCCGGATTTTTGCGGCGAATCCACTCCATCAGCATCGCCGCATGCTCCTTCTCCTCTTCGCGATTGTGCGCCAGAAGAGCTTTCAGCTCGCTGTCTTTGCTGGAGTCGACCCGTTGATTGTACGAATCAATGGCTTCCAGCTCTTCTTTCAAAGATTCAAGGGCGCGGTGCATGTCGCGGATTTCGGGGGACAGATCGTCGGAAGGTTCTTGGTAGGGCATGGGAGCCTCCTTGGCTGCGCGGGAACGAAGAATATCCTACCACACTCCGGGCGTTTTAATCCAACGTCTTTCGGTAAAGCAGCATCGCCAAAACCGTTATAACAACCATAAAAATGAACAACGGCCATAAATGCGGCCAGATTTCAATAAATCCGCTGCCTTTCAAAAGTATACCCCGCACGATACGCATGAAATACGTAACCGGCAACGCATTGCCAATAACCTGAGCCCACTTCGGCATCCCCCAGAACGGAAACATGTATCCCGACAGCAGAATAGACGGTAGCAAGACCATGAAAGACAGCTGCATCGCCTGCATCTGATTCTGCGACCCGGCAGACATCGTGAATCCCATTGCGAGGTTGCAAACAATAAAAACGAGGAGCGTCGCCGAAAGCAAGGCAAGGCTTCCGATAATAGGGACGTCAAACAAAAACTTTGCGGCCACAATGATAATGAAGGCCTGAACATACCCGATAGCGATGTAAGGCAATATTTTTCCGGCCATCACCTCAAGAGGCTTCACCGGCATCGACAAAAGATTTTCCATCGTTCCGCGTTCGCGTTCGCGCGTGAGCGCTAAGGCGGTCATCATCACCCCCGTCATCGTCAAAACGATGCCCATAAGGCCGGGAACGATGTTATAGCGCGAGAAACCTTCGGGGTTGTACAGGCGGTGAACCCTCACGTCAAACGGATCGTCGCCGCTTTTCAGGGTCGTGAGCGCGCCGTGAAAATCTTCTTTGATAATTTGGCTTACGATGCCGCCCACGGCGGCAAGGGCGCTTGCCGAAGCGGTGGGGTCGGTCGCGTCGGCCTCGATCAAGAGGCTTGGTTTTTTGCCGCGAACGATATCGCGCTCAAAATTTTCGGGGATGGTGATAACAAATTGCACTTTTCCTTCTTGAAGCAGAAGCCGCCCCTCGTTTTCCGACGCCGCCTCTTTTTCAATCAGGAAATATTCCGAATTTTTAAGCCCGGCGATAAAACTGCGCGAAAAAAGACCGTGGTCCTGTGCCAAAACAGCTGTGGGCATGTTTTTGGGGTCGGTGTTGATGGCGTATCCGAACAGCAGCAACTGCATGATCGGAACAAGGATCATCATAGCGAAAGTCATGCGGTCGCGGCGAAGTTGCCGAAGCTCTTTGATCAGCATGGCCCAGGTGCGGCGCAAAGAAAGAGTTACGGCAAAGCTCATGCGTCACCCCTCCTTCGGCAAACGAGCCATAAAGTGAATAAAGGCGTCTTCCAGAGATGTCGCCGCTTCCGCCCATGCGTACCCCGGCTTCGCGCGAAAAGGTGCAATCGCAACTTTCAGCGCTTCCGGATCGGACCCGCTGACATGCAAAGTCTCTCCGAAAATTGCTGCCGTCGTTACGGCGGGGTGTTTTTGAAGCTCGTCCATCAGAACGGCTAAATGCTCACCCCGGACGGTCCATGTGGTTAATCCGGCTTGGGCGATAACGTCGCTGACGGAACCTTCCGCGACCAATTTGCCCGACGCGATGTAAATAACGGCATGGCAGCGTTCAGCCTCGTCCATGTAATGCGTGCTGACAAGAACGGTAAGCCCCTTATCCGCCAGTTCGTGGATTTGATCCCAAAAGTCGCGCCTTGCTTTGGGGTCAACGCCGGCGGTGGGCTCGTCCAGAAGCAAAAGGTCGGGTTCGTGCAAAAGGCAGGCTGCGAGCGCCAACCGCTGTTTCCACCCGCCCGAAAGCGCTCCGGCCAGTTGTCCGGCACGGTCTTGAAGTCCCATATTATGAAGCGCGCTTTTCACGCGCTCCTGAGGACGGTCGAGTCCGAACATCTCAGCGACGAACGCCAGATTTTCCTCAATCGTCAGGTCTTCCCAATAACTGAACTTCTGGGTCATATAACCGACGCGGCGCTTGATTTTTCCGGATTGTTTTCTCAGATCGAAGCCCAGACACGTTCCTTCGCCGGCATCGGGCGTCAAAAGGCCGCAGATCATGCGGATGGTGGTCGTCTTGCCGCTGCCGTTGGGGCCCAGAAATCCGTAAATTTTTCCGCGCGGAACGCGCAAGGTTATGTGATCGACAACAGGCTTGCCGCCGTAGATTTTTGTCAGGTTTCGAACGTCGATGGCGTAGTCTGCGCCAGTCATGGGGCTTCTCTCTCGACATCGACCGGCAATCCCGGCCTCAGCGCGGGAGTGAAGGTTTCGGGTTTCGCCTCGATCCGGAAAACAAGCTTGTCGCGGGACTCGACGCTGTAAATAACGGGCGGCGTGTATTCGCTTTGCGAGGCGATGAAAACAACCGTGGCCTTCAGGGGATTGTCGCATCCGTCGCAATGAAGAAGGATTTTGTCGCCAATCGCAAATTGGGACACTTTGGCCTGAGGAACATAGAACCTAATCTTTATATTTTCAGGCGGCAGAAGGCAAACAACCGGCGTTCCCGCCGATACGTATTCGCCCGCATGAAAATAGGTGTCCTCGATATTTCCTGCGCCGGGCGCTGTCGGTGAACTTTCATCCAACTGTTTTTTGATCTGCACAATTTTCTGCGCGGCGATTTCAAGAGCGGCTTTTGCCGATTCAAGGGCGGCTGTCCGCGAGTCAACGTCGGACTTGCTGATGGAATTGGTCGCACTAAGCTGGCTGGCGCGGTCGTATTCTTGGGCCGCGTTTTCCAATTTTGCCCTGGCGCGGGCTTCTTCCGACTCCGCCGAAACAAGCGCAGCCTCAAGATTTGTTTTATCGAGGGCGAACAGTTCGTCGCCTTCCTTCACCTGCTGCCCGCGGGACACGGACAGTTTCTGCAAAATGCCCGTTGTGGTTGGCGAGATATAAAGGAACTCGCCCTCGACATAGCCGCTGAACGTTTTGGTCTCGGGCTTGCATCCGAGAACGAGGACGAGAAGAAGGGAAAAAACAACTTTTTTCATGGCAGCCTCGCTGAGAAATTTTTGGCATACGCGTCGAGAACATAATCGGCGTTGCGTATAACGGTTTTGACGATTTTTTCTTTTTCCTTCGCGCCGTATTTTTTCCAATTGAGGCGCCGGAAGGCCGCCTCGCGATGCGTTTTAAACACAACCAGTTGTCCTAAAAGAGCGTGGGCGCAGAGCGTCGCCTGTTCGCTGGGAAAGGGGAGTTTGGCCAGACGGGCGACGAGGCGCGTCAGCATTTCGTGCACGGGCTTCATCAGGCTGTCGTAAAGGACGGGAAAATCGCCGGTCGGATCCATTTGTTCGCGCAAAAATATGCGGGCGATATTTGCCGAAGCCTTGTCGCCCAAAAGAAAGAACGCAAATTTTTCGACAAGGCCATGCAGGAGAGCGCGGCTTTCTTCAACGGAAAGATTTTTGGATTCCGCCGTTTGACGAAAAGAAAGGGCTTCGTCGGTTATGTTTTTTCTGATGATGCCGGCGATGTGTTCTAAAGTCGCTTTATAAAGGCCTTCCTTATCGCGGAAATAGTAGGGGATGGCCGCAATGTTGACCTTCGCCTCTTTCGTGATTTGGCGCGTGCTGGCGCCTTCAAAGCCGTAAAGCGCGAAGATTTTAAGCGCGGCGCTTAAAAGACGGCCTCTGGCGGCGGTTGATGACGCGGCGACGGCTTTTTTCATGAGGACAAGCCTTAGCGGGAGAGCTTTATCCTAAGTTGCCTGCCGCAAAAAGTCAATCATTCGATTGAATAACTTTGCCCGCCGCAAAGCTTTATCGTTCTTCGGATTGTGTGACCCAAAATCTGCGTGTGTTCTCAAAGGGCGCTTCGCCAAATCCATTAACGCAAGATTAGGACGGGCGCACCTTGTGGTCTCTTGCGGCCTTGCTTATAGTAAGACCCGAAGGCAAAACAGCGAGTCTCTAAGACGGCAGGAAAACGCGGGGAATCTTCAGATGCTGACACTCTTTATCGCAGGCCTGGAAGGCATTAGCCGCTCGGTTGTGTCCGCGCCGCTCGAAAAACTGCCCCGGAACACCCTGTGGCTCGATCTTCTTTGTCCTTCCGCCGAAGAAGAGCAGCTTGTGGAAAGGCTTCTTTCTTTTGAAGTTCCCACGCGCGCCGACATGCAGGAAATCGAGGCCTCAAGCCGCCTCTATTCCGAAAAGAACGCCCTCATTATGACGATGCCCGTTCTTACCAAGTCGTCGACGGTTTCACCCGAATCCTCGCCCGTCACTTTTGTTTTGACGAATGGATGCCTTGTGACCGTGCGCTATGACGATCCGGCGCCCTTTAGCTGCTATATTCAGAACATTCATCGCGAACCCCCGTCGCAGGTTACTCCCGAACACATTCTCTTGGGTCTTCTTGAACAAATAGCCGATCGTCTTGCCGACATCCTCGAACGGGCGACGTGCGATCTCGAAAAACTGTCGCGCGATATTTTCGGCTCCAACGACGTGCCGCGGGGCAGCGTCGATTTCAAAAACATCCTGCGCAACGTCGGCTACGTCGGCGATCTCTCCACGAAGGCCAAAGACAGCCTTCTCAACCTCAATCGCCTGCTTCCTTTTTTGGCGGCGCAGACAAAAGGCAAAAGAGACATCGAGCGCCGGATCGGCACGCTTATCGCGGATGCCGTTTCCATCAATCAGCACGCAACGTTTTTGTCGGCCAAGGCCGGATTTCTTCTCGATGCGACGCTCGGCATGGTGAACATCGAACAAAACAACATCATCAAAATATTTTCGATCGCCGCCGTCGTGTTTCTTCCGCCAACGCTTATTGCAAGCATCTACGGCATGAACTTCCATTTTATGCCCGAGCTGGAATGGATGGGTGGATATCCGCTTGCCGTTATGCTGATGCTTATTTCGGCGATTCTTCCCGTCTGGCTTTTCCACAGAAAAAAGTGGCTCTAACAGCTCTCTTTTCCCGTCCTCCCCGAAGCCGCGAAGCGGCTGTCGGAAACCCATCTTTCTTGCCTTTCTTTGTCATTCCTAAAACAGCACCTCTTCTTTTTCGTCATTCCGCAAAATTTTCTTTTCGCAAAGCGAAAGAAAATTTATGCGGAATCCGATTTGGTTCCTTTTCGATTTTCGCCTCAAGCTTGCCAACCGACAGCGTATCCAAAAAACTAAAAAAGAACCGTCACGCCGGCGAAAGCCGGCATCCGCACAGAAATCTTTTTATCACCCCCTTCCGCGATTACGGTTATAACCCACAACACAAAAGGAAATATCCCGCCATCTCAACGACATCGTTGGTTAACGGAGAAATCCTAATTATTTTGCATCACAGGTGATCTTTCCCTTGACATCCTCCCACATAGGGTATATGACATATCCCGCTATCCTCCGTTACGCGAATAGGCGGAAGGTAGCCCGCCAAGGAAGCGGTGTTAGCCGGAGCGTACGATCCGGACCACGGTGCCGATTGGTGAGGTATGTGAGTACAGCTCTGCGGTCGCACGCAGGGCGCCCGGGCCACGTTCATTTTTGAACGGGCATGCGAAGGTTATTGAGAGCGCGGATTTTTGAGGAACGCTTTTTGAAAGAAAGGATTTTTTGATGAAGATGAAATAGATTTTGATGAGATCGATATAAAATAATTGAGAACGATAGAACCCATAAAAACTATCGTCATTCCGCAAAATTTTCTGTTCGCTTAGAAAGAAAATTTATGCGAAATCCGAGTTGGTTTTCTTTCTTCTCATTATTCCGGTAAAAGCCGGAATCCAGCTGGCAGTTCCGCTTTGCCCAAAGTTTGATTGTTTAATCAGATTTCGGCCAAATCCTTTTTCTGTTTGAGGTTTTCCATGCGCACTAACATTTACCTTAGCTTCGATGAAGCCACCGAAGCGGCGATCAAAAACCTGCGCGCCAAGCTGGACGAAAAACTAGGCCGTAATTTAATGGAAACCGTCCAGTATTTTTTGCGGCATACATATAAAATGCCGCCGCATCTATCGCTCTTTGTGTTTGACGACAATGATCAGGAAAGCGTGATAAAAAAGTTCAAAGAATTTGCCGATGGCATCATTCCCTTTAACATCGATTTATTCACGACGGACAATTTTCGCGGCGAGTGCGACGATACGCTTTTCATCAAGCCCCGTCTTTCCGAAGAATTGAAGGCCTGCTATGCGCGCGCCCTCAATTTATTCTCCGATGCTTTTATCATGCCGCCCTATCGCTCTTTGAAAAAATGGCAGCCCCACATTACGTTGACAAAAATCGAAACCGATATGGCGTATCTTGAGGCCGAAGAGTTTGTCGAAGAGTCATGGAAACCGATGACGGCAAGCATCAAAAAAATCGGGCTGATTGATGTTAAAAATCCGCTAGAGGTGCTGGCGGAGAGGGAATTCATAAAAACGGAGAAAGAGACGGACGTGTCTTTGACTTGTGAAGAGGCCTCTTTGCCGCCCCGTGAAGTCTCGCCGTTTTTGTCCCGAGAAGTTCCCCCATGTGCATCCCAGCCGCGCATACGCATGCTGTAAGAGCCGGCTCGAAATTTTTTGGATGGATTGACTTCTCAGCGCGGTGCGCTTGCCGCTCCTGAAAATAATGATCAAAAACGCGCTTGTTGCGCGTTTTTGCCCCTGCGGGCGTCGCGCGAAGGGCGCTCCGTCCAAAACGCTCCTGACCGTCGCGTTTTGTCGAACCCCGCGGGTCGTTCACCGCATCTGCGTCCGCCATTAAAAAAGCCCCCAATCGGGGGCTTTTTTAATGGCGGGGCAGTTGTTGCCCCTAATAAAACTTCGTTGGTTGGTTCAACGCCATTACGTACTAGCCCGGCACATTCCTGCGCCCCGCATGAACAATAAAGCCGATCGGCTGACCGCCCTTTTCCGATTGACAAGTGTAAAGCGACAGGCTACAGTCATGGCCATGAAGATTCGCAGCTTCACTCACAAGGGTTTGAAGCGCCTTTATGAAGGCGATAGCGCCAAAGGCCTGTCGCCGGACAGCGTTGATAAGCTGCGAAAGATGCTGGCTTTTCTTGATGCTATGCAGGACCCCGAAGAATTGCGGGCGCTCGCAACATGGAAGGCCCATATACTGACTGGCGACCGTAAGGGCGTGTGGAGTTTAAGCGTAACGCGCAACCATCGTTTGACGTTTCGTATCGATGACGAAAAGCGAATTTGCGACCTGAATGTAGAGGATTACCACTAGGGAGAATACAATGATCATGAAAAAACCACCGCACCCGGGCGATTTTATCCGAACCGAGATCATTGAACCGGCTGGCCTGTCCGTCAGCGCCGCCGCTATCGTGCTGCATGTTTCCCGTCCCGCCCTTTCCAGCCTGCTGAACGGCAGGGCGGACCTCTCCGGCGAAATGGCCCTGCGCCTCGAAAAGGCGTTCGGCGTCAAGATGGATACTCTCATGCGGATGCAGTCGAACTACGACATCGCCAAAACACGCAGCCGCGAGAAGGAAATCAAGGGCATCCGCCGCTTCCATCACCCCGATGCGCCTCCGTCAAACGCGGAGTGTTTCGTATAGGGGGCGCGTTAAAAGATATATTAGTGTCGGTGGCGGGGCAGAGGTAACTAGCGCGACAAATACTATCTCACTAATGCATTGATTATGCACCTAAATCTTTACGCATTTCCTCGAACAATTCTCTATAGGCCTTGGATCGGGCTTCTCCCGTTACGGCTGAACTCGTATCAATGAACCGTTGAGATGCATCGACAACAGCATGGCTACCGTAGAGCTTGCAGCGATTATGCCATTTCCCGTAATTTTTCTGAGTTTCTAAAGACGGGTGAACATCCGACTCATACATCGCATCAATTAAACCCAGATATGTTTCGCGCTTTTCTAGGTAAATGCGCTCATCAGATTTTGATTTAACGGCAAGGAAGTGATCAACAATACCTTTTAGTAAAGTCCCAATTCCTAATCCACCAAGCAAAGGCAAAATCCAGTCCATCATGGGGCGATTTCCTTCATAAGGTGTTCGATGTGGGGAACAAGAATTTTCGCAGTAGGCCCCTTCGCCGTGTCGAGCACATCTTTTGATGAAAATATTTTGAAGGTAATGTCACGATATTCTTTATATTCGAGAAGAAACCAGACAGCGGCAATTTGTTCTGTGATACACAAAGCGTTGCCATCAGGATGGCGTCCAGAGATGGTGCTGACAAGCTCCATATATTTTGCATAGCGTTTTTCTCTTAATTCCATGTGCCGAACATCAATCCATTTTATAAAAGCAAAAACACCTCCAATAACGGCAGTAAGAACACTTAAAAGCTGCGAATTTTCTGTGATGAAATTCATAGAGGTTCCTTTGTCTGTTTTTGGTTTCAACTCCTTACCACTCGTAATACAACCACAACACCTAACCTGTTGACTTAAATACGCCGTACCGAGTCAACAGCTACCATAACCTTTAGAGAGTTTTGGCCCACCTCGCAATCGTGGCGAATTATTTGGAAAAATGGAGTTAAAAGCTTTTATGAAAGACCTTGAAGTTTCTGCACCTTTTCGGTGTGTTCGCAAACCCTATGCCGATTAATACAACCGGTAAGCAGTTTCGATCACAAACTTAAGAAATATGAATCATGGAAATTCAGGCGCTTGAGCCTCTGAACATGGAGCTCAAATGTTCAGAGCCTTTTCAGGAAAAACGCCTTTTCAGGAGAAAAACCGCAAAAATTGGGCTGAGAGAAAAAATCCATGTTCACAGCCTCAAGCAGAACACATTGCAAAACAACGGGCTTTTATGAGTGGGCGGGAATCATTCAGGAAAAAGTTTTCAGTATCAATGGCGGTCCGGCTGCTACCCGCAGGGTATATTCTCTTCATTTGTGTTGTTTTTGGACGATGTTTTCGTCATCCTCGAGCAAATGAGGAAAAATACTTCCCCTAGACAGAGTTAGCTGCGCTTGATCTGACGCGCAATGTGCCATCGCTGTTATTTTCATCATTTGGGAGAACTAATCCCTCCAATTTCTTAAGAATTTTCTCGACATCGAGAGTGATTTTTGTTTGCCCCCTGTCGTCCGTCGGGTTAAGGCAAAAAACAGGGACATCCTCCCTATCTTTTCGTTTAACGAAGACAAAATGAGAATATACGTCTTTCCATTTACCAAGATCCTTTTCGGAGTTTTTATCCAAGCGGCCTCCATTGTGGGCTGCCCGACTTCGAAAAATTTTCCAAACAATTTCGGCTGGGAAAGTCCCGTCCTTGTCTGAGGGGTATTGTTCGAAGCACTCTCTTCCCACGGACACGTTCCTTTCTGTTACAGGAAACATTTTTATCCATTGCTCTTGAAATAAAGCCCCGCTCTTTTTCCCTATCTTGTGTTGGCCAATTGTAGCCAGAGAATCTACGGCCATCAAAAGAAGCAGGCCTGCGGCGAAAAGGGCTTCATTAGTTCCGTTATTCAACAAAAAACGGGCAGGTATTATGTAATTATTTAAATTTAGGCTGGGCCGAGGATGTGGTTGTTTTTCTAAAGACGGCTCCAGATTTTCGAAGCGGGAGTATACCATCGTGGTTCCTTTAAAATTTTACACTATTGCAGTAATTATACCGCTTTTTGCATCGACGATCAAAATTCTCGGATCCAAATTATTTTCTACCATTCCATTAATCACGGAGCGCTCTTCGAGTTAGGGCTTTTGATGACCATCCGCCTAGGGGATGAGTATCAAAAATCCTCTAACCCATTGACGACTATGCAACCGTACTTCTCTCGTTTAGTACGGTTGCGGCAGAGAATTTGCGCTCTCTGTTCAGAATTTGTTCCGAAATGATTAGCAGGGGAAGGAAGCGGAGAATCGGTCTCTGGTACAGAAGCGATTGAAAATCTTGAAGAACAATCAATTTGTAACCGGACTACGGCGTCGGAATTTCGTGAAATATTTTTTCGGTCAATGGCGGAGGGGATGGGATTCGAACCCACGAAACGATTGCTCGTTTACACACTTTCCAGGCGTGCGCCTTCAACCACTCGGCCACCCCTCCGCAAAACTCCAAACTCTTTAGCCTTTTCTGCCTCGTGGTTGAGACAAGGGATGCTCGCCTAAGCTCGCGGGCACTCGGCCACCCCTCCGCAAAACTCCAAACTCTTTAACCGCTCCTGCCTCGTGGTTGAAGCAAAAAGTTTGCTCGCCGGAGCCTGCCCCGTGCTACGACACGGGGCTCGCGGGCACTCGGCCACCTCTCCACCCCGGAAGACTGCACGGTATACCCTGTCTTTTCCTGCAAATAAACAGGTATTCACACCTTGGCAAAACGGGCTTTAACCCCCATATTTTCGCATAAGCTTCCTCTTTACCAAATCCAAGGGTCACTCTATGTCCGCCGAACACATGCATTTTCGCGCCGAAGTCAGCCGCCTTCTCGATATCGTCGTCCACTCGCTTTACAGCAATAAAGAAGTGTTTTTACGCGAACTTATCTCGAACGCCTCCGATGCCTGCGACAAGCTCCGCTACGAAGCGCTGACCCGTCCCGAACTCCTTAACGGCGAGCCTAATTTCAAAATCAACATAACCCTCGATAAAAAAGCCCGCACCCTCACGGTTACCGATAACGGCATCGGCATGACGCGGGACGAGCTGGTTGAAAACCTGGGCACGATAGCCCGTTCCGGCACGTCGGCGTTTCTCGATCAAATCAAGGACAAAGCCGACCTGACCCAAATCGGGCAATTCGGCGTCGGGTTCTACGCCGCCTTCATGGTCGCGCAGGCCGTCGAAGTCAATTCGCGCAAAGCCGGAAGCGCCGAAAGCTGGACATGGGAATCCGACGGGCGCGGCGAATTTACGATCGAGGAAGGCGACAAAGCCGAAAACGGAACGGAAGTCATCGTTTATCTCAAGCAAGGCGAAGACGAATACCTGAACGCCGAGCGTCTGCGCGCCATCATCGCCAAATACTCCGACCACATCGCTATACCTGTGTATCTGGAGAACGAGGAGAAACCCGCCAACCGCGCGAACGCGGTATGGATGCGCCCTAAAAAGGACATCACGGCAGAGCAGTACAAAGAATTCTATCACCATGTCGCGCATGCGTTCGACGAAGCGGCGTTGACGATGCATTGGCGCGCCGAAGGCAAAATCGAATACACATCCCTTCTTTTTGTGCCGGGCATGAAGCCGTTCGACTTGTTCGACCCCAAGCGCGCGCACAGCGTCAAGCTCTACGTCAAGCGCGTGTTTATTACGGATCAGGCCGAGGGGCTTATTCCGCCGTGGCTGCGGTTTGTGCGCGGCGTCGTGGACAGCGAAGACCTCCCCCTTAACGTCAGCCGCGAGATGCTGCAAAACAACCCGATGCTCGCCAAAATCCGGCAGGGCGTGACCAAGCACGTTTTGTCTGAATTGAATAAATTCGCGAAGGACAAACCGGAAGATTACGCCAAGGTATGGGAAAACTTCGGCGCTGTTTTAAAGGAAGGCCTGTACGAAGACATCGAACACCGGCCCGAAGTATCCAAGCTTGTGCGCTGCCGCTCGACGGCGGGCGACGGACTCGCGTCCTTGGCCGATTATGTCGGACGGATGAAGAAGGGGCAGGAGTCCATATTCTACATCTGCGGCGAAAGCGTTGAAAAACTCATGCGCAATCCGCATCTGGAAGGCTTCACCTCCAAAGGCATTGAGGTGTTGCTTTTGACCGAAACGGTCGACGATTTCTGGCCCGGGGCGCTCGGCGAGTTTGAAGGCAAGGCCTTCAAATCCGTGACGCGCGCGGGCGAAGACTTGGGCAAAATCGAAGGCGAAGAAAAAAAGAAAGATGACGAAAAGCCCAAAACGCCGGAAGCTTCCGCCGATCTCATCGCGCTTATTAAGCTGACGCTCGGCGACGCGGTCAAAGACGTACGCGCCACGGACAGGCTGACCATGAGCCCCGTTTGCCTGACGGCGGACGAAGGCGATCTGGATATTCATCTCGAACGATTTTTGAAGCAGCACAACCAAATCCGGACGCCAAGCAAGCGCATTCTCGAAATCAATTCTTCGCATCCGCTTATCGCGCAAATGGCCAAGCGCGCCAAAGAATCCGGCGCGGCGGATAACCTTAAAGACGTCGTATGGTTGCTGTTCGATCAGGCGCGGCTGTTGGACGGCGATCCTTTGTCCGATCCCGCAGCCTTCAGCGAACGATTAGGCAAAATTTTAGCAAAATTGATGGATGCATAATCCTTTGGCAGCGCGGTCCGGCTGCGTTCAGACTTTGTTAGGCATGTAGGCGTAGACTTTAAGTTGTCCCAGGATAGGAAGACAATTTGGAGCCGGAGACGTGCGCATCGTTTTTCAAATAAAGGACTTAGCCGGTCGCGGCGTTTGTGTCTTAACCCTCGTTGCGGGACTGGGGGCCTTCGGCGCTCCTTTTCCGGCTTATGCCCTCGAAGCGCCTTTTGACATAGATGCCGGCGGTTGGGTCTCGTCCAGAACTTACGAAGACAACCTGCGCCGTCATAACTCCAAACAGAAGAAGGAAGAAAAAAAGGAAGCCCCCCTGCCCCAGCCGGTCGTATCGAAACCCACGTCCGATGAAGCCGTCGCCGTTTTTAGGCCGCCGACAATGCCGGCGTTGAACAAGGGATTCGTCGTGCAAGTCAATTCGACCGAGGATGAGAAAGAGAAAAGAATCCTTCTTTTTACGGAGCCCCCGTCGGATGACGTCTCTTTGCCCGAAAAAAAGTGGAAGGCGACATCCTCGAAAGACGTTTTCTCCAAACTGGGAGAGGATGAAGACAAAGAATTGCTGCCGCTTAACGTCCGCATGAGCTTCTTGCCCGCGCAAGGCGACTCGCCCGTTCCCTTTTCCACGCGCGACTCGGCACAGAAAAAAGCGCGTGAGTTGCTTATGAAGGAGGCCGAGGAAAAGGAGCGGAAAAAAAGGGAAGATGCCGAAGCCCGCGCCGCTTTGGAGGATTTCAAAAAGCAGCAGCTTGACGCCATTCAAAGCGACCGGCAGACGCTTACCTTGCTTCAAAACGCCATTCGATCCTTGGGGTTGACGAAGGAGCTTGGCTTTATGACGAAACAAGACAGCGCTCTTGTCGAAAAGAAGGATCAGTCTTCCGCGCCCACGGCCGTTCGCGCGCCGACAAAAACAAGCACCAGATAAAAAACAAAAGACGCGAAGACGCGTTTCTTCATTCCATTAAAAAAGGAAAAACTTAAGCCGTCGTCGCCACGGACTTGGGCGGAATCGCCGTATCGGTCGGCATGCCGCTGGCAGAAAGCCCCTGACGCAGATAAGCGACGGCGATGGCCGAGGGCGCTTGCGAAATAATCTGGCCGCTGTTCATATTGACGTACTGAGTGATAAAACCCGCGACCGGGTCTTGGATGATCTGCGGATTACGAACTGCAGCCGCCGAGGCGACCGTAACCGCAGGTGCATTCGAGGCGGCCGACGGAGATGCCCCGAAGCCCGAAGAAGCTCCTAAAGATAAGGTGACTGTGTTTACAACCCCGGCCATCAGAACGGCCCCTCTTCTAAAACGACGCATGAGCGGAACCCCGAAGGATCGCGCCACGCATACTACAGCACTGCCCGCTACTATACTCCAAATAATTTATCTTGACAACGATAAAGACCTGTGTTTCCGCCACTGGGCAAAAGTTGCCGCCTATGTGCAGCCCCTTGATCTGAAACGGAAATAATTGATAAAAAATGTCCGGAATACTCCGCTAATTAAGATTGGAATAACCATTTTGTAGGTAATATGGGTATGACAAAGAATCACGTCGATGGTAGGAAAGACCAACGGCGTTTTGCGGGACGAATCGTCCGGGTTTTTTAATTCGTTTTTGCGCGGGAGCGGCCTATGCAAAAGAAAAACAGAAATTTGTTTTTAGCTCTGATCTGGGGCGCAGCTCTTTTTGCCTCTTTCGCACAATCCGCCAACGCGCAAGCCATTTATGTCAGAGACGATGATAATGATTATTTAAATACCCAGCTGGAGTGGATAGCAACTTCAATTGTTGGATCGAACCCGTATCAACTGAATATAAGGGGTGGAGGGTTTCTTCCAACAGGAGATTTTAACACAAATACTATCTTGAACTGGCGCCGCAATCCGACACAGTATTACAACACCAACCATCTTATGCAGCAAGTTATGTTCGAGATTGGAGGATGTTGGTCTGGCGGCGCTGGATGTACAAAAGAAACCTTTGGAAATGTCGCTCCGGATGAAGGGATTGGCACATCCACCTCGCTTTTCAACACCAACACGCTTGTGCAGAATGCTTTTTTGGGCAGCAGCGGAACAGACAAAAAAATAAGCCTATACGCACGCGCCCCGGTGCCGCAAAACCTTAGCGAGCTTATCAGCGACACAAAGTTCGGGGCTCTTTTGCCTGAGCCGACTCAAAAAACCGTAGAAGGCTTTTCAGAAAAAATCGGCGTGGTTATTGCGGATGTCCTGAAAGGCGCAGATCAAGCGATAAAAAGCGCTGCCGTAAAATCAGTCGCTGCACCCACGTCGCAGTCGGCTTTAATTGCCTGGTACAACAGATGTGAAAACGGATTTAATCCAACCAGCACTGAGAAAAATAAGGACGGCATAACCTTTAAAGATCCGGAGGGGGCTTATAATAAAGAGATCAAGAGTTGCACCACCAGATTTGACAGGAAACACGAGCGGCAAGACCGTTCGTTGGAATCGCTTCTTGGCCCCCTGCAATATTCCGCCCCCAAAGGAATGGCGGAG
Source organism: Bdellovibrionales bacterium (assembly GCA_041649025.1). Taxonomy (GTDB): domain Bacteria; phylum Pseudomonadota; class Alphaproteobacteria; order UBA9219; family UBA9219; genus CAIXLI01. Next base: position 95,188 of record JBAZNY010000006.1, read on the forward strand.
CCACCGGAAATGGGCAATCCTTTGTATGTTCGTTTCCCGGACAAAATAACTAATGAAGACGATTATCCGATATATGCGGCGGCGGGTTTTTGCCAGAACATCACGCTGAACGCGGCGCCTATGGTGGATCCGGGCCCAGCCGAAAACAACGTGGACTATTTACTTAACAAAGCCATGATGCACGAAACCCATGACAGCAGAATCGTTGCCAACTGCTGGCATTTCTTTGAAGAACGCGTACAGTATACAAAAGGAAAACGCCTTGAACAGCAAGCGGCGCGCTGTAAAGACGATTATGAAATCCGGCACATTATCGACCAAAAAACAAGCGACGACTGTCAATCCAAAGGGCGAAGCGTATTAAAAGCCCGCGCCGATATGGCCTACAGGCTCGACTCGCCGGAATACATAAAGTACCTAAACACGTTGGGCGTTACGGTTAGGGCGCAGCTTATGGCTCAGGCTCTGGATGCTCCGGAAAAATTTGAGCAGAGTCTTCTCCTTGAGCGCCAAATCATGACGTCAGCAATGGCTGCGGCAAGAAGCGAAAGCCAAACTTATGGTAGAGGCGGTTCTTTGACGGACATCAAAAAAGATTAGAGATAAGGGTAGACGCCGTGGCGTCTTTCCTTCCGTATTTGCCTTCCGAAATCGGTCGCAATTTGCAGCCCGGCGCTCTTTGCCTGTTGCTGGCTTTATGCTTTGCTCATTATGCCATAATTAAAGCGTGGATTTTCTAAGTTTGGCGAGGGCGCTTATTACAACCCACGAACAGCCGTCAGCAATATTTTTAGTGGTTGTGTATTCGTCTTTTCAAAAAGCCCTAGCGTCCGCCGCCGCTCGCTCCGCCACCGCCAAATCCGCTTCCCCCGCCGAAGTTGTTAGCTCCGTTGGAGTCAAAACCTTGATCGCACGGCTTGGTCGCTTCTTTGGGGCAAATAGTGGGCGGCATCACAGGAGGGGGCTCAAACTTACAGAACTGATATTCATTTAAAGTGTTGGGACATCCCCAGCCGGTGTGCCCGACACCCGTGCGTCCCGTCCACTTCATCTCGCATTTTGTGGGGCCAAGGCAACTTTGAAAAGCAATTTTATCCGGCCAATTTGCGGGGCCTTCGCCGGGGTTTGAAGGCGGCGAATGCGGAAGAGTGTCGTCGTCTTCCCAGGCGTGTTCGGCGCCGGTGCACTCGGAAACCAGATAATCATGCCGGCACGAGGCTGTTTTCCCCGGACTCCAACACAAGGGGAGCGCGCAGAAAGGACGGCAACAGACATAACCGCATAAGCGGAAATAACTGTGAGGTATTATATTTGTCGCCATGTTGTTTGGGGAGGAGTTGCAATTAAGTCCCCCAAAACCGTTATCCTTCTCGGTTCCGTTCATCAAAGGCCCCGGCCCCTGAAGCAATCCGCCAAGGCAGAGCAGCCCTTTACATGCTGAGAATTCCCGGTGCCCTGCGGCGGGGGAGTTGGCCAAGGCCTGTGTCAAAGGCAATGCCAGTATGCCGATAAGGCCCAGCGCGGAGACAAAAAACAGAATTTTTTTCATGATAAAAGCCTCCGCTCCTTTATTTAATCGGCAACTTGGGTAAAACCAAGCGCCCAACCCTACCACAGCACCTTGTTAGGAAAAAAGTGTTTAGAATCTGTTTATTATCCATCCATATCCATCTCTTTTCAGGGGGGTAGCGTTTATCGGAAAAGAGTTTCTTTCATTATTTCCTAACATTTCAATGGCATCGTTAAGCGCCGAGCCCATGAGAAACGGGGCTTCACGCGGCAAGGGAAGCTCTCTATAGTGCGGTGCCCTTCGCAAAGCGTTTTAGGCGGAGCCGGCGGACTTTTGCATTAATGAGGATAAGGTTATGGACGAGAATTCCGACAAATCGCGGATGCAGACGCTTCTTGTGGCTTTCCGCCAATTGGGACTGCCTTTGTTGCAGGCCGTGAGCGAATCCCAAAATAAACAAGGGGGCGGGACGCCCGCGCCTTTGAATGTTGAGGCCTTAGGACCTCTTGTCGAAAGCACGGTTATGCTTAGCCAGAAACTTGCGGCGCAAGTGGGCGCAAGCGAGGATCAAATCGATGCCTGGGTGCGTTGGGCTTTGGCGGGAGCGGCCGCGCAAGTTGTTGGTTCGACTTATAAAACATCCGGACGTTTATTGACGGAAGACGAAGCCAACCGCATCGCCTCGATCGCTATCGATCTGCAAAGCAAATTCAAAGCGCAGATACCTGCCGGACAAGAAAATCTTCCCAACACCATCGCGACGTTCCGCGCCAAGATGCTGGAAGCCATGGTCCCCGTCGTCGGCGCCGTTGCACAGTATTCTTTTGGCCGTTCCGAACACGCGCTTTTGGCGGAAGTTGCCGAAAAACTCGTTAAAACCGCCGATCAGGTTACCCGCGCTTTGGCGCCGACAGGCGCGACGCCGGATGAATGGCGGATCTTGTGCTGGCATGTTCTTAAGGCCGCGGGGCAAGTCTACATGGAATCGCATTTTGCGGAAGCCGACCGCCTTCTGTATATGCCGACGGAAGAGCGCGCCGCTTATTTTGCGCAACACGGCCAAGTCGTTCCGATGCACCAAGTATGGCAAACATTCAACCAGCGAATGGCCATGCTCGCGACTCTGGCGACGTATCTGGACGTTCCGGAATCTGCCCGCATCGACGTCGGAGGGTGGTAATATATGGTAACTGCCCAAGCTTTTGCGGCATGCCTTCTTTTAGCGGCTAACACCTATCATGTGCCGGCGGCAGTCATGATCGGAGTCATGAATGTTGAAGGCGGCCATATCGGCCAGGAAGTGGGGCCGAATTCTAACGGCTCCTACGATCTCGGCCCCATGCAGGTTAATACGCGCTGGTTGCCGATATTGCAGAAAACGTGGAACGTTAGCGCTCTGACCGCGCGGTCATGGGTTCGCGACAACGGGTGCGTCAATGTCCATGTCGCCGCGTGGATTTTGCGCCAAAAAATCGAAGAGTCCGGAAGTTTATGGGGCGGCATCGCCGCCTATCATTCTTCGACGCCCCGCCACGGCATCCCTTATGCGAACAAGGTTATTGCCGTGATGGATCGCAAAGGACTGGTCAAACATGACGTGCCTCTGTATCCTGTTAAACGGTATGCGCGAAGATAGGAGTCGGGCCGATGGGCGGATGGATGCAAAAGATCCTTGGAACAACAATTACAGTTAAAAACACGCGGAATTTGCCGGTTCCATCGTCCCAAACAAGACATTTACCCGCACACCCCCTAAAGCCGGGAGAGGCCTTGCCTCAAACCCTGCCAAATGCCACCATTATTTACGGCATTGGGGCCAGTCTTTTGTTTGTGGCTTCTTTTTCTCTGTTTTTGGCCGGGAATTGGTTTTCGGGTTTATTGGTTGTGGTCATAGGCGGGTGTCTTGTGGGGTTTGCCCTTCACCTTCTTAAACATCAGGATTGAAGGATGCGCGGGTGTAAGGTATTAAATAAGAAAGACGAATCAGTCGGAAGTGAAAAAATGACAACCTACAAAAAGATACTCATGATTTCCGGCACCGCCCTCTTATTGGCTGGGTGTAGCGATCTTAAGTCCGGATGGAACTCTATGTTTACTCCGGATCCGGATTATCCTGCCGGAAAAGCCATTGCGACGGAACCGGACATCGTTTCCGTCAAGCTCGCGCAAGCGGCCGACAAAGCGGCCAAGGCCTTGGACAGCATCGCGAACATTGAACAGCAAAAATATCCTTCCGCGAAGCCGCTGGAAACGGATTATGCCAACGCGGCGCCGGGCGTTTTACAGCCCGTTACGTTGCGTTGGTCAGGCCCCATCGAGCAAGTCGCGCGGGTGCTCGCCGAACGCGCCGGAATGCGTTTCCGCGCTCTCGGGCGCAAGCCGGATGTTGCGCTGGTTGTTAATGTCGACGCTTATCAACAGCCGATCCTTCATGTTCTGCGCGATATCGGCTTGCAAGCGGGAAGCCGCGCCGATCTTTCGGTCAACCAGAACGAAGGCGTCGTCGAGGTGCGCTATGCCGCTGCTGACCAGTCCCGCTAAGACAATGAACCTGAAACTTCTTGTTTCTGTCGCCCTTTTTGCGCTTTGCGCGACGCCTATTCAGGCCTCTGCCTGGGAAGGGGATGTTCTCGGGGTCGGCATTATTTCTGACGATGACATCGGCGTTTCGCCGCCGCCGCCGACGTTGGCCGATTTGCAGGAGCAGACGGCGGTTGAAGGGGACGACGGGCTTAAAATAAACGCTATCGGTCTGCAAATCCGCGCCGACGCCATTCGCGAAGCGGCGATATCTTACGGCGCACGCGGCGGCCTTGCTCACCGCACTTTTGAAATTCAACGCCGCCTTGCCGAATACGATACCAGCATGTCAAAGGCGTTCGATTTTTCACGCCTTCTGATTGCAGCGCCCTCCGGCCTTTTGGTCGAGCCGCCCATCGTTTCCGAAGCGCAGCAGGCCGTTCTCGTCAGCTCCGGCGGGCAAGCTGCCGCTGTTGCGGATCGCATCTATCGCATTAATCGCGTTGCCCGCATCGTGACGGCGGCGCGTAACTGGCGTTTGTATTTGGAAAGGGACTGGGGGCGCGTCGATCTGCCCGCCGCCATCCTGCTCCCTAAAACCGACGAAGAAAGAGTCGCTTGGGTGGCCTATGTCCGGCAGGGCTGGGAACACGGGATCAAGCAAGCCGAAGAGACTTTCGAATCCGACGTTGATCGCATGACAAACGACTACACCGGCATGGTGCGTTACCGTGAGCTGTTGGCGCAGGGAATGATATCGAAGCCCTATGCCTTGGCCGACGATCGCGGCGTGACGGGCGGTGGGCGAGAGATGCGCATCGGCGACCGCGGCGTGGCCATCACGGGCCAATCTTCTCTCATCTCCAAGAGCAGCGTATGGACTCCGGCGAATCGCTAAACAAAAGAATTGAAGAGCTGACGATCAAGCTCGGCACGTGGCCTAATGAGCCCATGCGCATCGGCGGCGAGCATCTCGACGATTTGCTTCAATGGTGCGTATCGCAAGGCGCCAGCGATACGTCGCTGCAGACGGATCGCCCCGTTTACATCGAAGTTGACGGCATTTTGTTTCCCATCACGCGCCGTCATCTGGACAGCGCCGACATCGCCAATATTCTCGGCAAGATTTACGGCCCCGACGCGTTGGCCAAATTGGCATCGGGATGCGATCTCGATTTGTCTTACGAGGTTCGTCCTGATCGCAATACGCGCATCCGGTTCCGCGTCAATATCACGGCTATTCTCAGCAAGGGGCGCGATTCCGTTCAGGTCACAATGCGCACGCTGCCCAATTTGCCGCCGACGCTGGTCGATTTGGGCGTCGAGAAAAAACTTATCGAAAACTGGTCGCCGCGTCAGGGCATGATTCTCGTGACAGGGCCGACCGGAAGCGGCAAGACAACATTGCTAGCGGCAGGATGCCGCATGCTGATCGAGCGTGAACAGGGTTGCGGCAAAATGCTGACCTACGAAGCGCCGATTGAATACGTTTACGACGGCATCGTAGGGCCGCGTTCCTTGGTGGCGCAGTCGGAAATCCCCCGCCATTTACCGTCCTTTGCCGCAGGCGTCCGCAATGCTTTGCGCCGCAAGCCCAATATCATTCTGGTGGGCGAAGCCCGCGACAGAGAAACCGTTTCAGCGGCGATCGAAGCGGGGCAGACGGGACACCTTGTTTACTCGACCGTTCATACCATCGGCGTGGCCGCGACGGTTCGCCGCATGATCAGCGTCTTCGATCCGACAGAACGCACGGAACGCGCGTTTGCGATGATGGAAACGTTGCGCATGATCGTCACGCAAGTGCTGGTTCCGAAAGTCGGCGGTGGCCGCGTGGGCCTGCGCGAATACATGGTCTTCGACGAAAGCGTGCGCGAAACGCTTCTCGACATGCCGATTGAAAAGTGGACGTATGAAACCCAGCGCCTTTTGATGCGTTACGGGCAAACGATGGAACAAACAGCCACCAAAGCCTTTAAAGGCGGCGTCATCGATCGGCGCGCTTATCTGCTTCTGACGAAGGGCTTTACCTCCACCGACGACAGCGATGCCGGAGACGAGGCAACGCTGGACGATGTGTAAGGACGGGATCGGCGGTCAGCCTTTAGCCTTCAGGTAAGAACAGTAACTTATAATAAGGTGTTTCTTAAATACTGAACGTTAATCCCTGAATGCCCTAACTTTTAGCCTAAGGTTCTTTTATGGACGTTCATTGGCGCAATACGCAAAAACCGGCGCGTTTTTTCGCGCTTGATGCGCGCGCGTTTTCCGCAATCCTGTTGTTTTTGGTTCATGCGCGTTTGTGGACGTTCGCTATCGCCGTCCTCGTCATGGTTATTTTTTGGATTTTCGAACGGCGCGGCCTGACGTTCGAAGCCGCTTTGCGCGCCATACGCGCCTGGATTCTGGGGCGCGATCGGCCGGCGACGTTGAAGAAGAACAGGCGGATGTGGATCGATTTCGGCTAAAGCGTGTACAATTAAGCGATCTTGGGCTTCCGGCTTCGCCCAAAGGGCTACGTCGGACAAGGCAAATTGCGCTGAACGATAACTTGCCAAATTGAGACCACGCTTTAAACTCTCCTTCATGTCCAAATACCTTCTTTTAATATTTCTTGTTTTGTTTGCGTCCTTATCGGCGGAAGCGGAGGTGTATTCTAAGCCTCAAACGGCGTTTGCGATGGCGGGCGAGCCTTTGTATTCGGCGAATTTTGACCATTTTGATTACGCCAATCCCGAAGCGCCTAAAGGCGGAACGTTGAAACTGGGAACGACGGGCACTTACGACAGCATGAACCCGTTTATCGTGCGCGGGCAAACGCCTTTCGGCATCGGGTCGGGCACCATGTCGCTTGTGTACGAAAGCCTGATGACCCGCGGCTGGGACGAGCCTTTCACGCTTTATGGATTGATCGCGGAATCCGTCGAAGTCGCAGACGATCGCTCGGGCATCATTTTTAATTTGAACAAGTCCGCGCATTTTTCCGACGGTACGCCGATCACGGCGGACGACGTGCTTTTTTCATATCAAACCTTGCGCGATAAAGGCCGCCCCAACCATCGCACGTATTATAAAAAAGTCGCGTCGGCGACGAAGCTGTCTTCCGGCCGCGTCAAATTTGTTTTTAACCCCGACGAAAGGGGCGTCATCGATCGCGAAATGCCGCTCATCATGGGTCTGATGCCCATACTGCCGAGGCACGATTGGCTGAATCGCGATTTCAACCAAACAAGCCTTCGTTTTCCCGTAGGCTCCGGCCCTTATAAGGTCGCCAAAGCCGATATCGGAAGATCGATAACTTACAAGCGCGATCCGCATTACTGGGCGAAAGATTTGCCGGCGCAGCGCGGGCTTTATAACTTCGATAGAATCCAGATCGACTATTACCGCGACGACAATATTTCCCTGCAGGCTTTTAAAGCCGGGCAATACGACATCAGGCGCGAAGCCGACCCGACTAAATGGGCGAAGGCCTACACGTTTCCCGCCGCCCTTGACGGGCGTGTGCGGCTGGAAAAGCTTGAGCATCACAGGACGGAGCCGGCCTATGGATACATTTTCAACACGCGGCGCCCTTTATTTGCCGACCCCGTTTTTCGCGCCGCGCTTCAATACACCTTCGATTTCGGCTGGGTAAACAAAAACCTGTTCTATGGGCAGTTCAAACGGACGGGCAGCTATTTCCCGAATTCCGAGCTTGCGGCGTCGGGACTGCCAAGAGGAAAAGAGTATGAAATTCTCGCTGCTTATCGCAAGCAATTGCCGCAGGAAATATTTACGACATCCGTCGCGCCTCCTGAATCTTCCACCCAACTTCAGTTTCGCGTGAATTTGCTGAAGGCCGAATCGATGCTTCGCGACGGCGGATATAAAATCCAAAACAACACGCTTTTTACCCCCTCCGGCGCGCCCGTAGCCTTCGAGATTTTGCTCAGCGATCCGATTGAGGAAAAAATCGCGCTCACTTGGGCGGCGGGGCTCAAGCGTTTGGGCATCTCCGCGCGCGTCCATACGGTAGACAGCGCCCAATACCAATCGCGCCTCGCTTCTTTCAATTACGATATGACGGCTAATAAATGGTCCAATTCGCTGTCCCCCGGTAATGAACAGGTTTATTTTTACGGCGCGGCGGCGGCTGCGCAAAACGGCAGCCGCAATTATGCGGGCATTAAGGATCCCGTCGTCGATGCTCTGGCTTCCGCGATTTCAAATGTCTCGACGCGCGAAGAACTTGTGGCTACGGCGCATGCGCTCGACCGCGTTTTGATGCAGGGGCATTATTTTATTCCCCTCTATTATCTAGGCGCGGACGACATTGCGTCGTGGACGCGCGTCAACCATCCGCCCACAATGTCGCTTTACGGAAATGTGATGGAAGCGTGGTGGGCTAATAAACCCACGGAATAAGGCGCTTGGTGCGTTTGGCGTAATCTTCATATTCCGGAAAACTTTCCTTCAGAATTTTCTCTTCATAATGAATGCGTATTAATTGCCAGCCTAATTGCGCGACAAAAAGGAGTATCGCCAAAGGCGACAGGAAAATAATCACCACGCCCAAAGCGGCGACGGCTTCGGCCAGGTACAAGGGGTGCCGCACGATGGAATACGCGCCGCTTGTGACGAGACGCCTGCTTTCCGGCAAAATCGAAAAAGACCTCCCCAGTTGCGAAAGAATAAAAACGGCAAACCCGTTGCCGGAAATAATCAGAAGGAAAGAAAAAATCTGAGCCCAAAACGGCAGGTCTTCGCGCGGTGAAAGCAGCAGCAGCGCGAACAAAAGAAACCCGCCAAGAAATGAGGCAATAGCCGGAAAAACGCCCGGAAAACGGCTGGCGGGCGGCAGTCTTATCGCGTAGAGAAAAGCCACCATTGCGGCGTATAGGCCGACGACGAAAATCGATAGGGCGTGCCCCGTTTGATACGCAGGGGCGTTTGAAAAATCAATTTTACCGAGGGCAGCACTGCCGTTTTGGAAATAGAGACCCGCCATAACGGCAAAAGAAAACGCAAGCAGGATGCGGACAAAGATCTCGACTTTCTGACGACGCGAGAAAGACATGGGGCCGATCATGCCGAGCGTCGCTTAAAACTTGATTAAGTTTACGATCTGACCCTAAATGGATAAGAATTTAAGTAAAGGATTAGCCTATAAAATAATGTCATTCCGGAAAATTCGCTTTTTTGCTCTTAGCAAAAATGCGAATTTATCCGGAATCCGATTTGTTTTTTTGCTACAAGAAAACTAAATCGGATTCCGCATAAACTTTCTTTCGCCGCAAAAGCGGCGAAGAGAAAATTTTGCGGAATGACGATGTTATGTTGAATCCAAACTCTAAAGCTGCAAAAACACAAAGTGTAAAATGTCCAAACCAGAAATTCGTTCAACTGTCCACGGTTGGCTTGCGCTCGACAAGCCACTTGGTCTGACTTCGACGCAAGCTTTGGGTCGCGCACGGCGTCTTCTCGGCGGCAAAAAAGTCGGGCATGGCGGCACGCTCGATCCTCTGGCGACGGGTGTTTTGCCTTTGGCATTCGGCGAGGCGACCAAACTTATTCCCTACATTATGGACGGGGATAAGGAATATGAATTTACGGTGCGTTGGGGCGAGGCCCGCTCGACCGACGACGCCGAAGGAAAAGTTGTTGCGCAAAGCCCCGTTCGCCCGACGGAAGAGCAAGTGAGGGAAATTCTTCCCGAATTCACCGGCGTTATTTTGCAGAAGCCCCCTTCTTTTTCGGCCATCAAGGTTCAGGGCGAGCGCGCTTACGATCTTGCCCGCGCCGGTGAAGTTGTCGAACTGAAGCCGCGCGAAGTCGTTGTTAAACTATTTGAACTGATTGAATTCGTTGACAAAGATAACGCTTCGTTTCGAGTCCTGTGCGGCAAGGGAACCTACGTTCGCGCTTTGGCGCGAGATATGGCTGTTCGCCTTGGAACGCTGGGGTACGTAAGCGCCCTTAGGCGCACCAAAGTTGGGCCTTTCGGAATCGAAAACGCCGTTTCGATGGAGCGTTTGGAACGATTAAGCGCCGAAAATGCCGCTTTGACCGTTTTATTGCCTATCAAAACAGGGCTTGGAGTCGTTCCAACCCTATCCTTAACCCCAGATGAGGCAAATACCCTCCGTTTAGGGCAAAAAATCCTGATCAAACCTCAACACGGCACACTTTATGAGGCTCCACTGGTATTTGCTGAATACGATGGTGTTCCTGTGGCTCTCGTTGAAGTTGTTGCGGGCGAATTCAAGGTGTTACGCGGCTTTCATTTCTAATAGACTGGCGTCATGAATCGTTCTCGCATCATTCTCGGCATCGATCCCGGACTTCGGCACACGGGATGGGGAATCGTTGCGCAAGAAGGAAACCGACTAAGCTTTATTGCTGCGGGACGGATCAGCCCGTCGCCGGATTTGCCGATGACCGCGCGCTTGTTGGCTTTGGCCGAAGGCATTGCCGACATCGTTCAGGCGCACAGTCCTACGGAAGCGGCGATAGAAGAAACATTCGTCAATAAAAACGCGCGCTCGGCGCTGTTGTTGGGGCAGGCGAGAGGCAGTGCAATCCTGGCTTTGGCGCAAAGCGGGCTAAGCGTTGCGGAATATTCGGCCAACAGGATCAAGCAATCCATTACCGGTCACGGGCACGCCGAGAAGACCCAAATTCAGGCGATGATCGGGATTTTATTGCCTAATTCCGGGAAGTTAGCGGTAGACGCGGCGGACGCTTTGGCGGTAGCCATCACACATGCACATCATAAACCCCTTGCATAACCCTAACTCGGACGGGCGACTGCTTCGTCGCTGCGGTGCTCGAATCCTCACGTACGTTAGAGTACGCTCCGGTTCTGCGCTCCTAGCTCCTCGCATTCACCTCGTCCGAGCGGGTTCTTCAAGGGGTTTAACCCGCTACTTGCTAAAAGGGCAAAAAGGAGTACAAATAGAGAACTAATAATCGGGTTATTCATGATCGGCAAGCTTAGAGGCCAAATCGACAGCGTTTCGGGATCGCGCGTCATCATCGATGTCGGCGGAGTCGGGTATGTCGTCACGTGCTCTGCCCGGACGCTGCGCGAGATGGGCGCGGCGGGAGATGCCGCCAGTTTGCGCATCGAAACCCAAGTGCGCGAAGACGCCATCAATCTCTTCGGCTTTATTGATGCTCTTGAACAAGACTGGTTCTGTTTACTCACGACGGTGCAGGGCGTCGGCGCGAAAGTCGCGCTGTCTATTCTCAGCACCGTTTCTCCCGAACAACTTGGGAATACGATCGCGGCGCAGGACAAAGTTCTGTTGACGCAGGCCGACGGCGTCGGGCCGAAATTGGCGTTGCGTCTTGTGACGGAGCTGAAAGACAAAGTGCCCGCGTTTATGGCGTCCCCCATTCATCTTGCTTCGATCGGCTCCGCCGCCACGGCGTTGCCGCCGAGCCTTGCGGGAGATGCTCTGTCGGCATTGATTAATCTTGGCTATCGCCGCGCCGAAGCTTTTGCTGCCGTTTCTGCCGCGAGCCAACATAACCCTGACGCAAAAATCGACGCCCTCATTCGCGCGAGCCTTTTAGAGCTTAGCCGAAAGGAGAGCGCGGCATGAAAAACGCAACGGCTCCCGCTCCCGATCGCCTCGTTGAACGCAGTGCTTTGCCGCACGATGTGCCGGATGTTGCTTTGCGCCCGCAAACGCTTGCCGATTTTATCGGGCAGCCGACGCTACGCGCAAATTTGAAAATTTTTATCGAAGCGGCCAAACAACGTGCACAAGCTTTGGATCACACGCTATTGTCGGGGCCTCCGGGTTTGGGCAAGACGACATTGGCACAGATTATTTCGCGTGAACTCGGCGTCAACTTTCGCGCCACGTCCGGCCCCGTGATTGCGCGGGCAGGGGATTTGGCGGCCTTACTGACAAATCTGGAGCCGCACGACGTTCTTTTTATCGATGAAATTCATCGCCTTAGCCCTAATGTCGAGGAAATCCTTTATCCCGCGATGGAGGACTTTCAGCTCGATCTGATGATCGGCGAAGGGCCTGCGGCGCGGTCGGTTCGCATCGACCTGCCGCCCTTTACTCTTATCGGCGCGACAACGCGCAGCGGGCTTATCACGCGGCCTTTGCGCGAACGCTTCGGCATTCCTTTGAGGCTTCAGTTTTATTCGCCGGAAGAGTTGCAGCAAATTATTGTCCGTGCTGCGGCAAAACTCGACATGCCTTTGACTGCCGACGGAGCTACCGAAATTTCCCGCCGTGCGCGCGGCACGCCGCGCGTCGCCGGACGTCTCTTGCGCCGTGTCCGAGATTTTGCTGCAGTGGCGGGGCACAAGGAAATAGACGCCAAGGCGGCGGACGAAGCTTTGGGCCGGTTGGAGGTAGACCGTCTGGGCTTTGATGCGATGGACAGAAAATATCTTTGCCTGATTGCGGAAAATTACGGGGGCGGGCCTGTTGGCGTCGAAACTTTGGGGGCGGCGTTGTCGGAACAGCGCGACGTTTTGGAAGAAGTCATCGAGCCTTATCTTATTCAGCAGGGCTTGTTGCAGCGCACGCCCAGAGGCCGGATGTTGACCGAAGCCGGGTATAAGCATATTGGTCTTAATCCTCCCGCCGAACGGCAGGGAGATTGGCTCCCGAATTTGCAGGAAAAGACCGATGACGACAACGCATGATTCCAAGAAACCTCACCACATTCAGGTTCGGGTCTATTACGAAGACACAGATGCAGCAGGCATTGTCTATTACGCCAATTATCTGAAATTCGCCGAGCGCGGCCGCATGGAGTTTTTGCGCCGGTTCGGTTATGACCACCAGCAGACGCGCACCGATCATAATTTGTTTCTGGCTGTCCGGCATGTGGACATCGATTATCTGTCGCCCGCGAAACTCGACGAGTTGCTGGACATTGAAACCGAAATTTCTGAGTGCAAAAACAGCTCCTTAACGATGCGGCAGGTCGTCCGGCGCGGCGAAACGGTCTTGGTCGAAGCCTCCGTCGTCATTGTTGCCGTCGGCGCTACTTCCGGCAGGGCCGTGCGAATTCCGCCTCAATTACGCCAGATTTTCGGGCAATAATCCTTTAAATTGAGAGATAAAGAGCTTAGGAAGAGAGGCTTGCTTTGACCTGTCCTCGTTGACTATTGTGGCTTGTTTTTCTCGGTTTGGTTCCCTGATTCCCCGTTTGTCCTTAAACCCCTAACCCCTGTTTGTTCCAATGGATGCCTCTCCCGCCATTCCCGTTAATGCCCTGCAACTCGCCGGTTCAATTTCTTCCAACGACATGTCCCTGATGGGGCTTTTCGGCCATGCCGATATCGTCGGAAAGGTCATCATCCTTTTTCTTCTGATCATCTCGATCCTGACGTGGGCCATTATTTTCGACAAAATCGGAAAAGTGATGCGCCTTAAAGAAAAGGCCGAGTACTTCGAGGAAAGATTCTGGTCCGTCGGATCGCTCGATATGCTTTTCGAAAAAATCAAGCGCCCCGCCGATCCGATGCAAGCCGTTTTCGTCGCTGGCATGAAAGAATGGCGCAACGCGCAAGACAAGGGCTTGTTTGCAAATCCCACCAGCCGCGCAACGGTCATGTCGCGCATCGATCGCGTGTTGCAGGTTACAATTGGCCGCGAAATGGCGATGGTCGAAACATGGATGACGTTTCTGGCTTCCGTCGGCTCCGTCGCGCCGTTCATCGGCTTGTTCGGAACCGTCTGGGGCATCATGCACAGCTTTATCGGCATCGCGCAGGCGCAAAACACAAGCCTCGCCGTTGTGGCTCCCGGCATCGCCGAAGCGTTGCTTGCAACGGCTGTAGGCCTTGTTGCCGCTATTCCCGCCACGACCGCGTATAACAAATTTTCGACGGAAATCGGGCGGTACGGAGCGAGGCTTGAAAATTTTGCCAACGATTTTATCGCGACCCTCTCGCGTAATCTGGAAGACACGCGAGGCGCTTCGCCTGCGCCCATCGCAGAGGAGGATAGCGGATGGCGGCACAGATGATGAACGCAGGCGGAGGCCGGAGCGGCCGCCGCCGACAATCGCGTCCGGTCTCGGAGATCAACGTCACGCCGTTCGTCGACGTGATGCTCGTGCTGCTTGTCGTGTTCATGGTCACGGCGCCGATGATGACGGTTGCCGTTCCTATCGATTTGCCGAAAACGCAAGCCAACACTCTTAATCAGGACAAAGAACCTTTGGTCATCAGCCTCGATGCCGAGGGGCGCATTTATCTTCAAGACAAGCCCATCCGTCTCGAAAGCATTGTGCCGAAATTGAAAGCCATTACCGGAGCCAATTCCAAGGCTCGCATCTTCGTGCGCGGCGACAAGGGGCTTGCTTACGGAAGAATTATGGAACTTATGGGGGCCATCAGCTCTGCCGGGTTTACGAAGGTTGCGCTGGTTGCTGAGCTTCCCAATCCAAAGGGCCGCGCGCAAAAGCCATGAGATACATTGCAACCGTCAACGATGACAGCCTGAAAAACGGCCTTGCCGTATCGACGGGGCTGCATTTCCTGATGTTTTTGTTTTTGTTTTTCGGCTTGCCGCGCCTGATAACGCCGCTGCCGTCGCATCACGAACCCGTGCCTTTCGATATCGTGACGCTTGCCGAAATCACCAATACGCGCATTCAAGACGAAGTTCCGGAACAAAAGGCGGCACCGCCCCCTCCGGCCGAATCCAAGCCTCAGCCGCCCACGCCGAGTCCGGCTAAACAGGAAGCTATGCCCGAAGCCGTGCTGCCGAAACCCATGGATAAACCAAAGGCTCCGGCCGAAAAACCTGCGGCTCAACAACAGGATTTGCTGGGAAGCGTGCTGAAAAACGTCGCCAAGCTCAAGCCCGTTCAGACGGCCAACACGGCGGAGCAGAAAGCAGACACCAAAACGACGTCGTCGTCCAGCTTCGGGCCTGCATTGTCCTCGCGCCTGACGATTACCGAAGAAGATGCGTTGCGCCGCCAGATATCGCAGTGCTGGAATCCGCCCATCGGCGCGCGCGACGTTCAAAGCCTGGTTGTCGAGATTCTTATCGACGTCAACCCCGATCGCACCGTTGCTAATCTCGAGGTTGTTGACAAAGGGCGGTATGCCAGCGATTCTTTCTTCCGCGCGGCGGCTGACGCTGCCGTGCGCGCCGTGCGCAACCCAAAATGCAGTCCGCTGGAACTTGTGCCGGAAAAATATGAGCAATGGAAACGCATCGATTTCACTTTTGATCCGAGGGACATGTTATGAAGACAAGAAGCATTTGGGATTCAGGATTCGGGATTCGGGGCATAATTGCGCTTGTCGCGCTTGCCGTTCTTGGGTTGGCGAACCCGGCACGAGCCGAAGTGAAAATCGATATTACGCGCGGCGTCGTCGAACCTATTCCTATCGCCATTCCAGCTTTCTACGGCACCACGTCGTCCGAATCGAATTTCGGGCGCAATATCGCCGAGGTCGTGTCCAACGATCTGGTGCGCTCCGGCTTATTTTCCTCCGTTGATCCGCGCTCTTTCGTGCAGGACGCCAATTCACTTCTGGTGCAGCCGCGCTTTGCCGACTGGCGCGTTCTTAACGCGCAGGCCCTTGTCGTCGGAAAAATTGAAGCGCAAGCCGGCGGCAAACTGAAAGTCGAATTTCGCCTGTGGGACACGTTCTCGGAACAGCAGATGACGGGGCTTGCCTATTTCTCCATTCCCAGCAATTGGCGGCGCGTCGCCCACATTGTCGCCGATGCGATTTATAAGCGCATTACGGGCGAAAACGGCTATTTCGATACGCGCATCGTCTATATCGCCGAAACGGGTCCCCAGACCAAACGCATCAAAAGGCTCGCCATTATGGATCAGGATGGCGAAAACAACCGCGTCTTGTCCGATGGTCGCGCGCTCGTTTTAACGCCGCGCTTCTCGCCGACGATGCAACAGATCACCTATATGGCTTATTATAATAACCGCCCCCGCGTTTATTTGTTTAATATCGACACAGGCGCGCAGACGGTCTTGGGCGACTTCGACCACATGACGTTTGCGCCGCGTTTTGCGCCCGACGGCCAGCGCGTCGTGTTCGCCTTGTCGGATTCGGGAGCCTCGAACATCTACACGATGGATCTGCGATCGCACCGCATTCAAAAACTGACGAGCGGATCTTCGATCAGCTCGGCTCCGTGTTACGCGCCGGACGGCAAGCGCATTACGTTTGAATCCGACCGCGGCGGGTCGCAGCAAATTTATGTGATGAACGCGGACGGCAGCGGCGCCAAGCGCATCAGCTTCGGCGACGGCAATTACGGAACGCCGGTTTGGTCGCCGCGCGGAGATTTGATTGCCTTCACAAAAATGCATGGCGGAAGATTCTACATCGGCGTCATGCGTCCCGACGGAACCGGAGAGCGTGAACTCATAGAAGCGTGGCACGTCGAAGGTCCGACGTGGGCTCCTAACGGTCGCGTACTCATGTACTTTAAAGAGGCGCCTTCCAGCCGAGGATCGAGGCCGAAGCTCTATTCAATTGATTTAACAGGCTATAATGAGCACGAAGTATCAACGCCAACAGACGCTTCCGATCCGGCGTGGTCTCCACTGCTTCCTTAAGCGCGCCATCAATCGAGCGATCTTGGGCTGCAAATTGGCTTTTCTCGATTTTCGATGCTCACGTACGTTAGAGTACGCTCCGCTCGAAAATCTCGAAAATCGCAATTTTCGCCTCAAGCTTGCTCGATTGAAGTCGCGCCCCGCAGGTTAGAAAAATTTTAGATGTTGACGACCTTGCCGGGAAACCACAGGCGGCCTTTCTTGTCTTCAATTTCGACAAGCCAGACATCGGGATCAGTGTTGGTTTGGCGCGCCATATAACTTTCCGCCTTCGCGTCAGACATTGGGTCTTCGCCCGTTGCGGGAGTCCAAACGCGTTCGTCATTAAACCGCGCTTCGATGAGGACGCGCGCCGTTCCGTTCAATAAATTAATTTTCAGAATAATCGTGCCGCTATTGGGGTCCCCCCGATGGACGACGGTTATCGGCACGCCTTCGCGTTCGGCTCCCCGCGCAATAGCGCTGACGTAGAGAGATGTCGGGGGACGAGCTTCGCTCATTCTTTGATTTTTGGGGGAGATGATGTCGGCATTGTAAAGCTGCGCGTCAGCGCCAGAACGCTGATTGAGATAAAGCCGCGTTGAAGGGCATCGGCGTCGCTGTCGGGCGCAAGATCCGTTTTGGGGTGATGGTTGGGGTATACCCAGAAAAATTCCTTGTCGCGCAAATCGAGCCCCTGTTTGGTCGCGAAGGCAGGCGTCAATCCATGAGCGGGGCAGGTCCAGCAACTCCCGTTAATTTTTTCGGCAGGCAAGTTGGGAATATTGATCGACAGGCAATGATCTTTTTCCCATCCCTTATCCAAGAGTTCGGTAAGAAGGGCTGGCAATAAAGCCTGCGCCGTCTCCCAGCGCACGTCTTTGTGCTCGGCGCGCTTCATACTGATGGCGATAGACGGGACGCCGTACATGAGGCCGGTAAACGCTGCGCCCAATGTGCCCGACAGGTTGACGTCGAAGCCGATATTAAGTCCCGCGTTGACTCCCGACAAAACAAAATCGGGGGGGCAATCCTTCATGATCTGCTGAAGCGCGATGACGACGCAATCTGCCGGCGTTCCCGACACGGCAAAACGGCGTTCGCCCATCGGGTGGATGCGAACGGGGTTGATCGTCGTAAAGCTTTGGGAGGCTCCGCTTTGTTCCGTCAATGGCGCGACGACCCATACTTCGGCATGGGGCGCGAGTTTTCCGACGGCTCCGACAAGAGCTTTTAATCCGGGGGCGTCGATTCCGTCATCGTTTGTTATCAGAACGCGCATGCCCTTTTTCATTCAAACCCAACCTTCTCGGAAATGAAATACAAAGGCCGCGCCTTCACTTCGGTAAAAATACGCGCCATGTATTCGCCGATAACGCCGAGGCTGAGCAATTGAAGGCCGCCCAAAAACAAAACGCCGACCATGAGAGAGGCATAACCCGGAACATCAATGCCGAAAAGGATGGTGACAATGATGAGATAAAAAGCATAAGCGAGCGCGGCAAAAGACACTAAGGCTCCGCACCACGTCCATATTCGTAGAGGCAGCGTGCTGAAGGACGAAAGACCGTCAAAAGCAAAGCGCAGCAAGCGGAAAAAGCTCCAATTCGTATGGCCGCTGTCGCGATGTTCAACTTCGAAAGGAACCGTACTTTGGCGGAATCCGACCCACGAGGTCAGACCTTTCATGAAGCGGTTGCGTTCGGGCAGCGCGTTAAGCGCGTCGATGGCCTTTCGGTCGAGCAGGCAATAATCGCCTGCGCCTTCGGGCATCTCTATATCGGCAATCTTATGAAAAATAGCGTAAAACGCACGCGAAAACAGGCGGCGGAAGCCGTCGTCGGTATTGCGGTCGATGCGCGTGGCGTAGACGACCTGAAAGCCTTCGCGCCATTTTTCGATGAGCTTCGCAAAAAGTTCCGGAGGATGTTGAAGGTCGCTGTCCAGCGTTATGGCGACTTCGCCTCGCGCCATATGAAGTCCGCAGGTCAGGGCTGTCTCTTTGCCGAAATTACGGGCGAACCGGATGATTTTCAGTCTTTGGTCGAATTGGCGCTCGTGCACGAGCGCATCAAAGGTGGTGTCGGAGCTTCCGTCGTCGACGCAGATGATTTCGTATGAGAGACCAAGCTGGCCGAGCGCAGGATACAGGCGTTGAAGCAAATGGCGGACGCCTGCGGATTCATTATGAAAAGGAAGAATGATGGAAAGCTGGGGCATAAAAAGGCCAAAGTTCAAGATTCGCGAGACTCAAACAAAAGCAAAACAGACAATACCGCATTTTCTTTTGAAAGCCGAATCCCGACTCAAACGCTTAAAACCCTTCGCGTTCCTTGCGCTTGCGTTCGACTTTGCGCTGGCGGCGGACGGACTCGGACTTTTCGCGCGCCTTGCGTTCCGACGGCTTCTCGTAATTGCGGCGCAGCTTCATTTCACGAAAAACGCCTTCGCGTTGCAGCTTTTTCTTTAATGCGCGGAGCGCCTGATCAACATTGTTATCGCGAACGAGTACTTGCACGAAGCATCCCCTCCAAGGGAAATAGAGTTAAACGGTTTGGGTCAAAAAACATTCCGGAGACCCTGCACGGGCGACCGGAGGGTGAGGGAATAACATAATCAATATGTTAGGGCAATAAATTATCGATCTGTTTGCTTTCGCCCCATTGCAGAATAAATGTTATATTTATCAATAGATTGGGTTGTTTTAAGTTGAAGGAAAAGAAAGAACGGGGCACGATAACACAATCGTCATTCCCGCGAAAGCGGGAATCCGTCTGTGTTGCGTCTGCAACGCATATAAGGTTAGCTGTAGTTCAGACAGAAATGTCGGTTGACTCTTAGGCTCGCTATCGCGAGCGCTGGATTCCCGCTTTCGCGGGAATGACGATTGTTTTTGAAGAGAGGCCGTTGATGAAGAACAACCTGTTTACGCCTTTCACGTTACGCGGAATCACGTTCAAGAACCGCATTTTTCTCTCGCCGATGGATCAGTATTCCTCGGAAGACGGAAGGCCGAACATCTGGCATCTGGCGCATTACGGCAGCCGAGCCATCGGCGGCGTGGCGTGCGTCATTCAGGAGGCGACGGCAGTTTTGCCGGAAGGACGCATCAGCCCCGGAGATTTGGGCATGTGGGACAACGCGCATGTTATCGCGTCGCGGCCTCTTGTTCAGTTCATTAAAGAATGCGGGGCTGTTCCCGGAGTTCAGTTAGGCCATTCGGGACGCAAAGGATCGACGAGCATTCCTTGGATGGGAACTGGATGCGTCTCCAAAGAAAAAGGCGGATGGGATGTCGTAGCTCCGTCGGCGCTTGCGTTTGACGACAAATCGCCTACGCCGCGTGCGCTCGGCGAACAGGAGATTCAAAACATCGTTGCGGCTTTTGCCAAGGCGGCGGAGAGATGCGTGGATGCGGGATATGAGGTGATAGAACTTCACGCGGCGCACGGCTATCTGATGCATCAGTTTCTTTCGCCGATTTCCAATCAACGCACCGACAAGTACGGCGGCAGTTTAGAAAACCGCATGAGGTTTGTTTTGGAAGTGGCGGCGGCTGTGCGAAAGGCTTGGCCTGACCAATTACCGCTTCTTGCGCGCATTTCGGCCACCGACTGGGTGGACAAAGGCGGATGGGATGTTCAGCAATCCGTTGCGCTGTGCTCAAGGCTTAAAGAAATCGGCGTCGATTTTATCGACGTTTCGACGGGTGGGCTTATACCGGGGACGAAGATTGTCACGGGCCCCGGCTATCAAGTGCCGTTTGCCGACGCCATCAAGCAGGGCGTTCAAATTCCGGTTGGGACAGTGGGGCGCATCGTCAGCGCTCAGCAGGCCGAGCAGATTATCGCCAATCATCAGGCCGATGCGGTGGTAATAGGCCGCGAGCTGATGCGCGATCCTTATTGGCCGCTGCATGCCGCGCATGAATTGGGCGAGGATGTTCAATGGCCGGTTCAATATGAGCGGGCTAAGCAGTAATTAAGTTTACTGTATCGCCACGACAATGCCGAGGACGGTCAGTTCGACGACCTGTTGCAGCGTGCCAAGCAGAGCGCCGCTGTAGCCGCGCAGGTGGTTGGCGCCGATCAGCGCGACAATAAGGCCGGAGAGAGTTCCCGCGATGAGAACGGTCGCCGCATTGTCTCCCAAAGCGATAAAAGCAATCACGATGCCGATGCCGAACGCAAGCACGACGCGAAGCGCGGGCGGTTGCTGAAAGTGATCGGCAACAGGATCGCCTTCAATGGGACGCAGCCACGCTGCCGCAATGACCATAAGGATGCGCGACCAACTTCCGGCAACGACCAGAGTTTGAAAAACGAGAAGGTTGTCGGCAAGAGCGGCTATCGCCGCGATTTTCATAATAATGACAAAAATAATGCCAAGCGTTCCGTAACGTACGGTGCGTTCTTCTTTCAGCCAATCAACGTGATCGCTTTTTTCGAAGCTTTCCCCATAGATATCGACCAGATTGGCAAATTCCTCTTCGTGCAAGGCGCGCGTAAGAAACAACATTCCAACGACGGCGGCTGTTGCCGTGATAATGCCCGGCATTCTCATCAGGGTGATGATCCAGTCGATGAAGGCTCCCGAAAGCCCGATGAGCGCGCCGATGATGGGAAACCACACCATCGACCGGCGAATGAGGCCCGAACGTATTTCGTTTTTAAAGGGCAGGTTAAAGCGCGTCAGGTAGTTAACGGCGACGGAAATCTCCGCCCATATGTTTTCCGGCGAGGGAGGGTTAATGGTCAGGGCTGGTTTTTCAGTCGATTCGCTCATGATGGTCGGTTTATAGGCTCCAGAGGTTCAGGCATCAACGACGTATATCACAAAAGAGAGATGAGGGGAGGGGCTGATCTATATTGATGATAAAGGGATTTAGGCCTTTTTTACCCCATAAAAGCCGTTACTATTTTGTTTACAAAAACCCCGAAAAAACGGATGCTTCGATCGCTTTAATACATTATTTTCTTTAACAGATTATGAGTAATTGATGAGTTAATCCTAGTTCGGATTATTTTCTCCTTTATTTCAGGAGTTTTTTTACGTGAGCGATAACGACGCAACATTACCTCCGGCGACTCCTTCTTCAACCGGAGCCGATCCGTCCGGCCTCTCTTCCGTGACGGTTGGCCCCAGTTGGCAGGAACAGGACGTCCTTTTGCGCGATTTGTGGTCTCAAAATAAATCGCCACAAGAGATATCGACCCTGCTGGGGCGTTCCATCGCCGCGATCATGACGCGCGCCGCGCGTTTGGGATTGCCGCGCCGGTCGGCGCCCGGTCGTAAACCGGGAAGCCGTCGGCTTCCGCAAGACGGAGAGGTACGCGTGTCTTCGCCGCGCCCCTCCTCAAACAGAAAACAAGAAAACGCCAATGACGTGCAAACGTCCACGCGCATCTGCCTCATGTGTTTGCGGCCGTTCCCGTCTCTGGGGCGCCATAACCGCATCTGTTCGTCGTGTAAAGGTTCATCAGAATACGAATCCGCCGCCGCCCTGTCCGATATCAATCTTCCTGCCTAACCTATAAGGTGATCTCATGCCGATCAAAGACGCTGTCGCGACAATTCTCAACCGCAACGCCTTCTATCGCGATGGATATAGGCTGCTCTTGAAGATTAGCCTGGTCCAAGCCTTCGTCATCATCTTGCTTGTTCTTTCGATCGTAGGGCTGTCTTTAGCGATGAAGACGCGCTCGGTCTATTTTGCGACGACGTCGGACGGCCGCATCATCAACATTGTCCCGCTCAGCGAGCCCTATTTATCTACGGCGCAAGTCATTGCATGGACGGCGGCGACGGCGCAGAACATTATGCGGTTCGGCTATCACGATTACCGCGACAGATTGCAGCAGATTTCAAGCAGTTTTACGCCGACAGGCTGGACGAGCTTCAACAAGGCGCTGAAAGAAGCGAATTTTATCGATGCCATTCAGGCGCGCAAACTTGTTGTGACGATGGACATCAATGCCGCGCCGGAAATTCAAAACGCCTTCGATCATAACGGCGTTTATACTTGGTATGTGCAGTTTCCCGTGACGATCAAGTTCGACGGAAATTTGCCTCCTCAGCCCATTAACACGATGTTGCGCCTGCAGATCGTGCGCGTTTCGACGTTGCAAAATCCGGACGGCATCAGCATCGAACAATGGGTTCCGACAAGTTCGGACGGCAGAAGATGACCTCCATGCAGACGCTCCTCAAGCCGCCGCCCAAGCAGCCTTCCTCTCCGGCGGCACCAGCGCGAAAGGGGACGGCTGTTTCCGAAGAATCGGTAATCATTTCTTTTCGTCGCCTTAAAAAGCGGGTTGTTCTTCAGACATGGATTATTGCTTCTTTAGCGGTTTTGCTGTTGCTTCTTTTGCCGTTCGCCAAGCCCGTCGATATGTTCTTTGCGCTTACTCCCGAAAGAAAAGTCAAACTGATCAGCGGACTTACGATGCCCAATTTGACGGATCGCGCCGTGTTGTCTTGGGCCACGACCAGCATTACCGAAGTTATGACGATGGGATTCGGCGATATGGATGTGCGGCTGCCTAAACAGAGAAACCGTTTCACCGAAAAAGGCTGGGCCGCCTACATGGAATCCTTCGAGACCCTGAAGGTCAGGGAATCCTTTAAGCAAAACCAGTTGGTGTTGACGACGGTTCCGTCAAACACGCCGGTTGTCGTCGGTCGAGGCATAAATCCGGAAAATATATATCAATGGAACGTCGAGATGCCGATCATCATGAATTATGCCACCAATAACAATGTCACGAGAAGGCAGCGCGCGACCGTGGCTTTGTCGATCGTTCGCGTTCCTATAGAGGAAAATTCTTTCGGCATCGCGATACGAAACTGGAGACTCCAGTAGGGGCTTTTCCTCATTCCTACAGCATTCGTTGTGCAATGCCCTCGACCAGAACTTCGCGTATGTTTTCTGTCCCGATAATTTCGCCGACGGCGGTTTTCGCCGTGGTCTTGATTCTGTCGAGGTTGACCAGCTTTCCTTTTTTCAGAGTTCCTTCGTCGAGGCCGCCATAAAGATGGCGCAACAAAGAATCCACCACGCGCGGCATATTTTTATGTAAGGTATTGGCGGTGTCGAGGTCCTTGACGTGAACGGAGACGATGAGAGAAACCAACTGTTCGATGCCGTCGTTGCTGATAATGGGCAAAACCATCGGCGCGATATGAACATAAACCGGGTCCCCGTCAAAACGCCCTCCCGTAATGGTGTCTTCTTTCTTTTTCTTTTTTTCTCCTTTTTCTTCTTTACCGCCCTCGCTTTTTTTAGCGCCATGCGCGGCGAGCGCCGAGGAAACGAAGTTTTCCTGCAAAGCGCCAAGAGCCAAAAAGCTGAAAAGGAAAAAGAGGAAGGGAGCCTTTTTCATAGGCCGAAGGCTAGAGGACAATCTTTGATGAGACGTTAATGAAAAAATCAGGAACGCAGCTTTTTTGCCAAGCGGTCTAAAATGCCGTTGATAAGCCCAGGTTCTTTGGCGTTAAAAAAGCCATGTCCCACATCGACGTAATCGTTAACGATCACGCCTTCGGGGGTTTCGGGGCGGTGAAGCAACTCGAAGGCTCCTGCGCGTAATATAATTTTCAGCAGAAGCTCCAGGCGATCGGTTGAAAAGCGCGGGTCAAGTGCCCCTGCAATCATGCCGTCCAGATCGGACTGATTCTTGTGGACGCCCGCGACGATAGCGCCGAATAGTTCTCCATCGATGGCGACGATCGTTTGCTCTTCCTGCAAAAGGACGGAAGGGTCGTCGCAAAAACGGCATATCAACGTCTCTGCCGGTTCTGCTGAAAGCGCTATTTGATAAAGTCCTTGCACGGCGGCAAGGCGCGCCAAACGGCGCATGGCATTGTCCGGTTTTTTCTTTTCTTTTTCCATTTGAATAAAAATTCCCATCCGCCCGGAGGCGATTATTTCTTTGCAATCCAGCGCCGCTTGGGCATCAGGTGAAATTTGTGTTTCAGCTCAACCATGCGCAAACAAGCCTCTGCCGCCGCCCCGCAGCGATCAAGACGGGCGGGATCCGCCCTTTCCATCGCTTGTTCTAACGTATTGCAGGTTAAAATGCCGTTTCCTATCGCCAGCGCGTAACGCACGGCGAGGTCTTGCAGGGCGCGCGCGCTTTCGAAGGATACGATCTCATCATGATGCGTTCCGCCTTTGATAACGCACCCCAGCGCGATAAAGCCGTCGCTGCGGCGGCGCACGGGATCGAAATCCAAAGCGCGGATGGAAAAAGAAATCGCAGCGGGAATTTCCAAGGCGCCCGGCACCGTAAGAAGTTCATAAGTGGCTTTGACGCGATCCAAAACCGCTAGTGCGCCCTGCCTTTGCAGGGCGGTGACCTCGGGATAAAAGGAGGTTTCGATGATCGTGAGGTGCGGCGGTTCTTCAAAAGAAAAAGTCGCAGGAGGGCGCTGAGAGTCCATAATATTTCACCTGTCTTACTTGCGTTTGTCTGCTGTTTTAAGGGCTTGGCGATAAACGGCAAGATCGGAGATCGTGCCGATCTTCATATCATGAATGGCGGCAAAAGAAACGAGGTCTTGCATGCGCGCCATCGTGCCGTCGTCTTTCATGACTTCGCAAATGACTGCCGCTGGCGTAAGTCCCGCCAAACGCATAACGTCGACCGAACCTTCCGTTTGCCCCCTGCGCCCCAGAACGCCGTCCGGATTCGCCTTTAAGGGAAAAACGTGCCCGGGACTGACGATATCTTTCGGGCCTTTGCGGGGGTCGATGGCGGTTTTGATGGTATGTGCGCGGTCGAACGCGGAAATGCCCGTCGTCACGCCTTCGCGGGCTTCGATGGAAACGGTGAAGGCGGTCTGAAAGCGCGCGCCGTTATTATTTGTCATCATAGGCAAATTCAGGCGATCGACAAGATCGGGAGCCATAGCGAGGCAGACTAAACCGCAGCCAAAATGCGCCATGAAATTAATAACTTCGGGCGTCGCAAAGTCGGCCGCAATGACGAGATCGCCTTCGTTTTCGCGGTCTTCGTCGTCTGTTAAAATGAACATACGGTGCGCCTTTGCTTCGGCGACGATTTCGTCAACGGAAGCAACGGCAGACGGTTCTTTTGGGGCAGGGTTTGTGCGCATAGAGGAGGCTTATAGCCGGTTTTACAGTATTGAGAAACGTTTTCTGCGTAGGCGCTTTCTTTTCTAAAAGACCATATTATGGAAGGCATGTGGGGGATGTTGATAAAGCGGCTTTCTCCCTTTCTAAGATTTTTAGAGGCCTTTTTTATGCGCCAGTGACAGTTGGTGTGAAGGCTTGGTTGGACAAGCGCAAGATTGGAAAAGGCGTTGGTTCCTCCCAACGAAATTGGCTTGATGTGGTGTATTTGGTATTTTTTAATTTTTGCAGGAATGCCGGTTATTCCGACGGCGGAGTTGCCGTTGTCTTCGTTTGAACAAAGGTCGATTACATAAGCGTAGAAAGTTTCATGAATTTTTTCTCTTTTATAAACATTTCTGATTTTCTTGATTTCTTCCTTTGAAATGTGAGTGACTTCGACAGTCATATATTCCATCTCAATAGGCAACAACCACTTATTCATACTCTGCTCTTTATGCTCAATAACTTGTTCTAATTTTACGATCTCAAATATAGGGAAGAAGGTGTGTATCAGAACGCCCGCAAAGATAAAGGAAAATCGGATATAAACGGCAAGAACGTTCCCCAAAAATAGATCATGACGAAAGGAGGGCAGAAGGGTATTTTGAGTGGGTGAAAATTAACCTGACCAGAGGCAGCGTGGCTTTGCGTTTAACCGGATTCCTTATCGCTTTTTTTCTGCTGTCTGCAACCGCTTGGGGAGGAGACGCCATGACAATGATCCTAGAGTCCCCCGTTTTCGCTCCGGGGAAAGAAATACCCATTCGTTACACGGGCGAGGGCGCGAATGTTTCGCCGCCTCTGACGTTTTTGGGCGTCCCGCCTTCCGCCAAAAGCCTTGTTCTTATCATCGACGATCCGGATGCTCCCGATCCCGCTGCGCCCAAGATGACGTGGGTGCATTGGGTTCTTTATAATATTCCGCCTTCAACAAGTAGTCTTTCCGAAGGCGTTCAAACGCTTCCTAAGGGAACGGGAGTAGGGCTTAACGATTTCAAGCGCAAGGATTACGGCGGGCCGCATCCGCCTATCGGTAGGCATCGCTATTTCCATAAATTATATGCCCTTGATGCGACGCTTTCTTTTGCGGCGACGCCGACGAAGGCCGATGTCGAAAAAGCGATGATGGGGCATATCATAACCGAGGCGTCGTTGGTGGGGACGTATCAGGGGAAGAAATAGTTTGCAGTGCGGAATCACGCATTAACGATGTATTCCCCTTCACGGGAATTCCGTTCTGTGCTTCAATCGCCTTATGACAACGAAACCGCCTGATTTTTCCGATATCAAC
Organism: Bdellovibrionales bacterium; assembly: GCA_041649025.1. GTDB lineage: Bacteria > Pseudomonadota > Alphaproteobacteria > UBA9219 > UBA9219 > CAIXLI01. The sequence goes on from JBAZNY010000006.1 coordinate 122,194, forward strand.
GCCCTGGCTATGGAGGCTTGCGACATGTGGCAAGAGCATTTGTCGAATCTTGCCAACAATCCGACAGCGCGCGCGGAATTAACGCGTTTTCTTGAGCCGCAACGCCGATTGTTTGCCGACTGGGCGTCGATGATGCGACAGGGAGGCCCCGATGACCCAAACCGCGCCAAAGAAGATCCCTCCGCAACCAAAAACAATGTCCCCCCAGACCCCTCAGCCGCAGGAGCTTCGGCCTCTGCAACGGCATCGGGCGGCGCTGCACATGGCGACGACCCTCTCCGCGTTGCTCAGCTTGCCCTCCGTTTGGCCGAGCTTGAAAAACGTGTCGCGGAACTCGAATCACGCGGCGCTGACGCGCCTAAGTGAACTTAGCGCTACGCATGCCGATCTTGGCCCGTATTTAACCCGTGAGATGCTGATACGCGCGCGCGGTTTTATGACCGGCGTGACGCAGTACCGCGACCATCCGGTGCGGCGCGGGGTTGAGGCGACGCCCGTCATTTGGCGTTCGGGCACGACGAGTTTGCGCGATTACGCGCCTGACGCTGTTGGCGCGGTTCCGGTGCTTGTGGTGCCGTCGCTGATTAACCGGTTTACGATTTTAGACCTTGAGCCGGACCATTCGTTTATCCTCTTTCTGAAGGCGCAGGGGTTCCGCCCGCTTGTTGTCGATTGGGACATGCCGAGCGAAAGCGAAAAAAGTTTCGGGCTTAACGACTATGTGATGCAGCGCCTTATGCCCGCGCTTAGAATCGCTTCGGTCGACCAGCCCGCGCATATTGCGGGCTATTGCATGGGGGGCGCTTTGACGCTTGCCATGGCTGCGCTTGCGCCGCACCGCGTGCGGAGCTTGACGCTTCTGGCGACTCCGTGGGATTTCCACGCGGGGTACGACGCGATGGGTCAGGATGGCGCAACGCTTGAAAGCAAGCTGGATGTTTTTCTGAAAGGAAACGAATTTCTGCCCGTCGAAGTCTTGCAAAGCGTTTTCACGGCGTTTCAGCCGCTTCATGCGTTCCGTAAATTTTCAAGGTTTGCGGGGTATGACCCGTCAAGCGCCGAAGCGCGGCGGTTCGTGCTGACGGAAGATTGGCTGAACGACGGCGTGCCGCTCACTATTCCTGCGGCGCGCGAGTGTTTCGGCGACTGGTTTGCGCGCAACGTGACGGCAAGGAACAAATGGAAAATCGGAGGCATGACGATCGATCCGCGCAAGGTCATGACGCCGTCTTATGTCGTCGTGCCGGGCAAAGACCGCATCGTGCCGCCGCAATCCGCCATGCCTTTGGCGCAAGCTTTGCCGCATGCCGTGAGGCATGAGCCGATGATGGGACATATTGGCATTATGTCGAGCCCGAAGGCGGTTCACCAAGTGTGGAAGCCGCTGGTGGCTTGGCTTGTTGGGCATTGAGCGATTCTTTCGCGGGTTCTTTCGCGTGAGGCCGGGCTGCAAAGCGCGCTTTTTTTGATTTTCGATGCTCACGTACCGCAAGAGTACGCTCCGCGCAAAAATCTCAAAAATTACAATTTTCACCTCAGCTTGACGCGAAAGTGAATGCAGAGCGGGTTTTTGAAAAAGGCGGAGATACTTGAGAAAATTGCAGCACTAGATACCTTGCATTAATTTATGCTATGCGGGGACATGGATAAATACTTGGCGCTACGTCACCACCTCAATAATCTGAGACCAGATAGCTGGAAAGCCAGCTTTTCAGATATTGAAGATATTATTGGTGCGGTTCTACCCCCGAGTGCTCGGCGCTTTAGAGAATGGTGGGGTAATGATGAACAAAATGGTCGTCATTGGCTTAAGGTGGGCTGGAAAACGAGAAATGTTGATCTCAGGACAGAAACAGTCACCTTTTTTCGATTTGACGCGGATAATTTCAAGTATTCAACAAGAAACAAAACAGAAATAAATAAGGGGCTGATGTAGCTAAGGCTGTTTAATTTCGGAACGATACCAAGATTTGAGCTGATTTAACAGGGCTTTGTGGCTGCCTCCGTTGAACCGCCACTCACACTCTTTCAAAAACCAGAAAAAACT
>JBAZNY010000007.1:0-111437 GCA_041649025.1 Bdellovibrionales bacterium
GCGTCACCGTCAGCCCCTTGACCTGCGTCGCGCTCAATGTCGCCAAGTCAGACGTCGTCAACGCGCTCAACTGCGTCGTTGTCAACGCCGCCACCTGCGTCGCCGTAAATCCCGTCAATTGCGTCGTCGTCAGCGCATCAAAGTCCTCCGTCTCTATCGACTGAATCTGCGCCGCGCTTAACACAGCCAACTGCGCGCCGCTAAACACCCATTGATCGACAGTTAATGCGGGAATTGCCGTTGTCGACAATCCGCGCATTTGCGTAACGCTCAGTACCTGCAAATCTTCAGACGTTACATACTGTATCTGAGTTGAGGTCAGCGCAGCAATTTGAGCAGCGGTTAAAAGCGCCATCTCACTAGTCGTAAGACTACTGATGGTGCTTGTCGGAAGCGTCGAAATGATTGCCGGAGAAATACCGCTGATGTCGGTCATGACACTACCTGATGGTTAGAGCAAATTGGCTGTCATCCTAACCGCCAAGCAGGGAGAAATACCTTTTAGACTCAGTGACTTTGACATTCAAATATTAACGAGCCGTTAACTTATTTGTCAAGGTAAAGGGTATGGAAATAATCAAAAATCATTCTAATCAAACATGCTCATGCTGCGAATTTTCGCGCATTAGTTGCTCAACAATCACTTGAAGGATTCTTAGTACGTAACGATTTTAAAATGAAATTCAGGCATAGCATAAACAACATGCGTTACCAGGTATTAGTGAGTATCTATCAAATTAAGAGAATCACCCCTTGAAGGTATTGTTTTGGATTCACCATCAGCGAGAATCAACAAACCTTGGTCTTGTCTTTTCCACAGCAGTCCGCAAATTGTACATATGGGTGTATGCATCCTCCAGATCGCGTGTGTACTGAGTAATGTTGAACAGTGAACTTGTCAGCAATTTATCCGTCAATTTTCTTTTTATCTCAGCAAGCTTTTGTGGGTTGGTCGCAAGCTCCAGAGCTTGAGCCTCGTACTCAGCAACCGAATAGGTAATCAACTCCGGCAAGTCCATGGCTCGCAACAGGCTACCCGCAACGCGACCAACAAAAGATTCGCCAACACACGTCAAGATTGGCAGCCCAGCCCATAGGGAGTCGCTAGCCGTCGTGTGAGCACAAATAGGCAATGTATCGAGAAATAGATCGGCAAGCTTATGCCTAGCCAAATGCAGTGGCAAATCCATACCCTCAGCAAAAACCAACCGTTCTGATGCTACCCCACGCACTGCAGCTTCACGCCGAATATTTGCTTCAATTACAGGGGTCGTTACCAGCAACCATAAAACGCTACCGGGAACAGCTTTTAGTAAGCGCATCCAAACATCAAACATAATAGGTGTGATTTTGTATGAGCCGTTAAAGCTGCAAAAAACGAAGCCTTGATCCGGTAACTTGCATTCATGCCGCATAATGACACGATCAGATATTTCACGTTTTGTATCGTTGGGCTGATACGCGTTAGGTAAATGAATGATCTTTTCATCGAAAAACGGCTGATGTTCTTTGGGAGCAACGAATGAATCTGCAATTATATAATCAATAAAGTCGGCTCCCATTGTTCCTGGATATCCAACATAATTTACTTGAATCGGCGCCGGACGGTTTACAAGAATTTCTGTCCGCGCTTCGCCCGTATATCCTTTAAGGTCAATCAGAATGTCAATCCGATCATCATAAATGCGTTGAGCCGATTCACTTCGCGAGACCGAATAGAGATCGGTAAAATGATCAAACGAACGTACTAACCTTTGGCGAATAGCGCTCCCATCGTCATAACCATAAGAATAAGCAAAAATCTCAAAGCGTGCATGGTCATGGCGTTCAAATAACTCCGCCATTAAATAAGCAGTCGCATGACGACGAAAGTCAGCCGAAAGATAACCGATGCGAATACGTCCGGGAGTTCGGACTCGAGAATGATCAAACGCGGTGCCACGTGTTAGCTTTGAAGCCCATTTACGAGCGCATCTAAGTTGTTCTTCGGGCTTTGAGGGGACATTGAGAAAAACAAAGGGCTCAACTTGATCGGCCAGTTCAAGCAACCGCCGCGTATCGGATTCGAAGTTTTTCCATTCGCACACATGACGTCGCAGATTCATAATTTCAATTTCTGCCTTGATATCCCCCGGACAAAAAGTAAGCCCCTGCTCATACACGCGCAAAGCTTCTTCCAGCATTCCCTGTTTGCGCAAGGTCGTAGCCAAATTTCCGACAGCCGAAATGTAGGTAGGCCTCAGAGTCACAGCCTGTCGATAAGCATCCGAAGCCTCTTCCATTCTTCTCAGTTCACAAAGCGGCTGACCCAAATTGTTAAAAGCTTCAGGAAAATTTGGTCTAAGCTCAATGGCTTTCCGATAAGCTGAAATAGCCTCTTCACGTTTTCCTATATCCATATAAGCGAGGCCAATATTGCAATAGGCCTCAGGAAAATTTGGCTGCAAGTTTATTGCTCGTTCAAAAGTCTTGATCGCTTCCTCAGACATTCCTTTTTGTTGGATAGCAATACCAAGATTGTAGTAAGCAATTGAAAAACTCGGCTTCAGGCGAATTGCTTGTTGACTGGCCTCAATGGACTCATCAAGTTTTTTCTGGATCAGGAGGGCGCTAGCAAGATTATTATAGTTGTCGGCATTGTCGGGCTTCAACGCGATGGCTTTGCGATACAAAGCGATTGCTTCTTCTGTTTTTTCTTGAGCGACAAGAACCAATCCCAAATTACTCATTGCTTCAGCCGAATTGGGCTGAATCGATAATGACTGACGAATAAGATCGACGGCTTCGACAAACTCGCCTCGGTGATAAAGAATAATTCCCAAATAGTGCAGAGCTATCGCGTCCTGCGGATTTCCTGCCAGAACTTCACGGTAGAGCCTCTCGGCATCTCCGATGCGGCCATTGATGTGAGAATCTACAGCTTCGTGTAACTTGCTCTCATATTTCTTCGATTCAGCCACCATTTAATTCATTCCTCAACAAAGGGGATAAAACGATAATCGATATCCTGCTGAAAAACAATTGTAGATCCGGCATCAGTAAAAGCTTAAGTGCCTTCCTTTGTTGCGACCCAACGACATTTAAGATAGTTTCAGCGTCAACGTAGAAATTTCGGCTCTATTCATGACTTCTTACATCGACCCTTCCGCCATTACTAAAGCCGTTTGGCAACCAAAAATCTTTGCCTCTGCGCCACGTCGTAGTGAGCTTCTTCCCCTAAAACCAACTTGGGCTTGTCGCGCGATTCGTTTGCGTGTTCACCGAAACATGCCGTTTGAATTTGTCGCCAGCGCCCTGCCTGCTTTTCTCGCCTATGCCGATCTGCGCGCCGAAATAACAATCAGCGATTACGACGACGCCCTTAATCTGCATATCAAAGAAGGCGCGGATTGCGAGTTGATATGGCTCGATTACAGCCGGTATGCAGATCGCTTCGACGCCGGAGGCCTCGTTCAGTGGTTGTTGAGCCGTATCCAAGCCCTGCGTGCAACAAGTTCGGCCCCCATCCTTGTTGCCGATGGCGGCGGGGCATCACCGTTGCTCAACCAAAAACTATCGGAAATTACAAACCAGATTCCGGGATGCAAAGTATTTCCCCGTCAATCCATACAAGAAAATCTTGGTAATTGCTGGTTCGATGATCGCGTTAAAGATATCAGCGCCAGCACCATGAGCGATGCCGCGACGATAGCAACAGCGCGGCTTTTGGGATTAGTTTGGTTGCCGGCAGCCGTCAGTATAGGGCTGAAAGCCTTGGCTCTTGATCTCGACAATACACTTTATGAAGGAGTCTTGGGAGAAGACGGCATTAAAGGCGTTCACCTCACAGAAGCGCATCGCGCGCTTCAACAAAAAATTCTTGATTTGAAAAAGCAAGGTCTCTTTTTGGCCTTGCTTTCGCGCAACGAATTTATCGATGTCGAAAAATTATTTGCAGTGCGCACTGATTTTCCTCTGCGTTGGAGTAACTTTTCCGCGCGAAGCATCGGCTGGAATGAAAAAGCAGGTGGTTTGCAAGAACTGGCAACTCAATTGCGCATTCACCCCGATGCCATCCTGGTGCTCGACGACAATCTGGGCGAAATCGGAAAGATTGCGCAGCGTCATCCGACTACGCCCGTTCTGTATACGGCGGATGCCTCTCTCGCCGCGCAAGCGCTCGGCTTATTCCCCAGACTTTTGCGTTGGAATCAGGACCGTACCGACACGCTTCGTTCCGATGACCTTAAAGCATCCGAAGCGCGTGCGGAGGGATTAGCAAAAGCAGAAGATCCCATCGACTACATGCGTTCACTCGATATCAATCTCCGCTTTTGGCTTGACCCGCAGAATTTGCTTGGCCGCCTTACGGATCTCGCCAACAAAACCAACCAGTTTGTCCTAACATTGGCGCGCTTCAACGAAACCGAAGTAGCGCGGCGATTAAAAGACACCCGTCATGCAACTATTGCCGTCAATTTATCGGACAAGCTTTCGGACAGCGGCGTCATTGCCGCAATCTTCTGCACAAAGAACGGAACGTGTCTTGCCGTCGATGAAATATGCGTTAGCTGCAGAGCTCTGGGACGCGGCATTGAAGATTTAATGATAGCAATGGCGATTAGCCGGGCAATGCAAAAACTCCAGCTTAAAAAAGTTTCATTTGCCTACAATCGAGGGCCGCGTAACGACCCTGCCCGCCGCTGGCTTGAATCTTTTACCGGTACCCCGATATCCGACGAGGCGGGATATATAGAGATTGACGGACAAGAATTACGCCGTAAATTGACTCCGTTGCCGATACAGATTTCATGGGAAGACATATGACAGACAAAAAGATCGACTCTAAAGTACGCGAATTAATCGCTTTGGTATTAGATACATCTATCCCAGCAGATGCGGCGGTAACCCGTGACTCCGAACCAAGATGGACAAGTCTGAAACAAGTCGAGCTTATTTTCGCGCTTGAAGACGCTTTCAGCACGCGCTTTTCTGAAAAAGAGATGCCCGAGTTAAAAAGTATTGCCGCAATTATTGCAGCACTTGAAAAACACCGCGCAACGGTTTGAAAAACCGCCTAAATAAGCTTATTCTTTAAGGCGTTGGTTTTTTCCATGCGTCAATCAAAGACGGTGGAACTTCAACCGTTTCAATTAACCGCGCCGGATTTCCGATCATTGTCGCGCCGGGAACGACGTCGCGCAAAACGGCGCTGGAAATACCGATCATCGCTCCGGGGCCGATGCGCGTTTTCTCCATGATGGCCGAGGACGAGCCGAGAAAAGCGCCGCTGCCAACGCGCGAATTGCTGCCGAGAAACACTAACGGAGCCAATATCGCAAAATCATCAATACGCACGTACGGAGCCAAAACTGAATTCATGGATATCATGACGAAATCGCCGACGCGACAACACGCCATGATCACCGAGCCGTTATACAGAAGACATCCAGTCCCTATCGTGGAGCTTGAATAAACCTTGGCGCTCGGATGAATTAGATTCACAAAACGCTCGCGTGGCAGGCCTATCGACTTAAAAATTTCGATGCGCTTTAAACGATTCATGTAGGACGCAATCCCAAAGACAAAAACAATATCGGCATCCATTTTTGCCGCAAGGGACAGCCCCCCAAGCACACGTACGCCTTCGATAACCTGTCCATGCAAAGCGGCATTGTCGTCCAGAGCACCGATAACCTCATAACGCTTTTCCTGCGCATTGATATCGGCGATAAGCTCTATAATCTCAAGCAGACAAGTCGACCCGCCAATAATGACAAGCCGTTTACTTTTTTGCTTTTTACGAAAAGTCAGCACGCATGCCCCATATTTTATCTGTTAGCAGTCATAATACGTTTCATCAAAGCCACCCAACTATTGATGTCAAGTTGCCCCGTCCAATGGATCGTCAATCGATCATCGCTCTTGCGCGCCACAACATCGGTAGGCGGCTTTGAATCAAAATTTCCCTGCTTTTCAAAAAGCCATTCCATGCGGCGCAGGCCAAGATAACGAACGCCAACCCCTGCTGAACGCATCTGTTGGGTAAACTCACGATCCACCATAAGCACACCCGTCATGCTCAACCAGGCTATTTCCTCGGGATCAAGGCATGTGTTGCCTCGTTCCCGGACATGCCGGATCTGAAAGGGACGCAAGAAATGCTCTTTTGCCTTAGTCGGATGCCCGCGCAGCAAGGCAATAACGCCAAGAAGCATATAGGGTTCGGCTAAATGCCCAAGCCAAGTCAACATGCCATTAAGCATCGCTTCGGCTTCATCCAGAGATTCACCCACGAGTATTTTCTGCCATGCGGTTTTCATGTTCAGGCTGAATTCGCTGTCCTGAAGAGGCTCACAAGCAACCGCGGGCTTTTCCTCGCCGCCTGAAACAGCGACAAAGGACCCAAATACGCCCTGCTGCTGAACCGTCTCTCCGGGACGCAATGAACGATGGCATTCAAACCAATCCCGGATGAAATGCCATTTTTCACGGACAAAACGATCGCGCACCAAATTTTGCCCGTTTTTGCGTATGGTTTCGTACAGGTTCGGATCGTTGGCGACACTGGCGATTTTTTGAAACAGCTCAATTCCGGATCCCATAATGCAGTTTTCCATGTCTCGAAAACCGTAATAGAAAACGTCCGCCGTTGCCGGAGTCACAAGAACCGCACCGCATGCTGGAATTTCAAGATGTTTGCGAACAAGATAATCAAGACGCGTTGTGTCCGTCAGCGAAAAATGGCTGCGATTGAGCATCTTGGCATAATCGACGCCATTAATGGGAAAACGATAGCGTTCCGTCGTTTCTCCATATCCGGGATGAGTATAAACAAGCGTAGGGAAATAATTGATGATCTGGGGCACGACAGCCGCGCGCCAAGCATAAAAATCCGGCCCTACGCCCCAGCCAAAAACGCTCACGGGAATATTCTTTTCCAACCCGTAGTCTTTGAACATTTCTCCATCAAAATAAAGCGGCGCAATGAATACACGCCCCATCAACTCCGGCGATTGCCGCATGGTTGCGGCTCCCCAGATTGAGAAGAATCTCTCGATTTTCAACTCGTCCATCATGCGCAAGTACATGACGCGCGATGTGTCGTGCGGATCCTGATTAAAAAAACCGATTCGAGGAATATCTGGACGAGCGCTGCTGTTCTTTATGGTCAACGGCACGGAACGATGACAGCCCGGCGAATCAAAAATCACAAAATCCGGGTTATGCTTGTCGCATATTTCCCCGTAATCAAAATCTTCGTCAATAACAGTTATATCCAAATCCTGCGACAAGACGCCGACGATTTCATCTTGAAAATGGAGCAGCCAATCCGGAAGCTGCGTGCCAAATTTATTCCGAACAAAAAGAGCGCTATATTTCGGACGATCGTCAACGATGGCGGGCGGCATTATTTTCTCCAAAACATACAAACCACGGTCTCTATCCTTAATACCGAGGATGAGACGCAGCGTCCATTGCCATTTTTACCTTCCCTCAGTATTGCGCAACACACCGGCGTTTGGTACGCTGAAAAGACATTTCAGTCTGCCTGTCCGGGCAGCAGCATTTCTCAATAGAAAGTTCATTATGCGCGTTGACTTTTATCGTCACGATCTCGGTCCAAAAAATGCCGAAGCCGTCGCCAAAGTTCTGAGCACACCTTTCTTGACATCCGGCGCCGTATGCAAAGCCGTTGAATCAGATCTTATTGCCTATTTCGGATGCACTCATGCCCTGATGGTCAATAGCTGGACAAATGGCGCAGCGGCAACGCTGATGGCAATGGATATCGGCCCCGGGCATGAAGTAATAGTTCCAGCAATGACATTTATCGCGACCTCAAACGTCGTCGAATTGGTTGGGGCAAAGCCAATCTTCGTGGATGTCGAACCTGGAACTTTACTGATGACCGCCGATGCCGTGAAAGCGGCCTTAACACCGCAAACGCGAGCCATTATTCCGGTTCATCTCTACGGGCAGATGGTCGATATCGCGGCCATCCGTGCTATGTTGTCGAGCTGTGGTCGTAGCGATGTCAAGATTATCGAGGACTGCGCCCATTGTTTTGAAGGCCAAATCGACGGCAAAAGGCCTGGAGCGGATTCGACAGCGGCGATTTTCTCTTTTTACGCCACCAAGAACGTCACCTGCGGCGAAGGCGGCACTATTATTACGAACGACGATGATTTGTTCGCTAAAATTCAACAAACGCGTCTGCATGGAATGTCGGCAGGAGCGGCTGACCGTTTTAAGACAGGACACTATCGTCATTGGGATATGGCGCGCATGGGTATGAAAGCCAACCTGCCAGATTTGCTGGCTTGTCTTCTCCCTCCCCAGATTGCGACCATTGATCAAAGACTACCTGTTCGAGAAAAATTGGCGCAACGTTACGAAGCCGCGTTTGCCAAAACCCCCATCAAGTTCCAGCATCTTTTGCCCAACCGTCGCCACGCTCGTCATTTGTTCGTCATTCATGTGCCCCCCTCAATCCGCGATGACGTTCTTACCCACATGGGCACAAAGGAAATCGGGTGTACGGTTAACTACAGGCTTGTTCCGACATTGACTTACTATGCTAAAAAATACGGCTATACACCCAACCAATTTCCCGTATCCTCGGCTTGGGGCAACGGCACACTTAGTCTACCCTTTTTTCCATCTATGACTAAGGATGAGCAAGACTATGTTATCGATACCCTTCTGAAAGACGTTATCCCGATGATTGAAAAAGCCGCCTGATTATTAAAAATAAGGAGAAAGCTCTATGCAACACGTTCTCGTTACCGGCGCAGGCGGCTACATCGGTTCCATCCTGGTTCAACAATTGCTTGATGCCGGTTACAGGGTGTCGGCGCTTGACCGTTTTTTCTTCGGCGATAGCGTATTCGAACATCTCCCAAACAAGGAAAACCTCAATCTGATCCGGTTAGATATCCGCGATTTAAAACCTAAAATGCTTGAAGGCGTTGATGCCGTTTGCGATCTTGCGGCTCTTTCAAACGACCCAAGCGGAGACTTGGACCCCTCCCTTACGGAGGCGATCAATTATGCCGGACGTGTTCATGTCGCAAAATGCGCCAAGGAAGCCGGCGTTAAACGCTACATTTTATCATCGTCCTGCTCCGTCTATGGGACAGGCGGCAGCCAAGCTTTAGAAGAAACATCACCTACTGCGCCCATTTCCGTATATGCAAAAGCTTCCCTGCGCGCCGAACAGGAAACGGCAAAACTCGGCGATTCCCACTTCTCATGGACGGCTTTACGCAATGCCACTGTTTTTGGTTTGTCTCCGCGCATGCGTTTCGACCTCGCCGTAAATATTATGACTTTACATGCTGTAACCAAAAACAAAATCATTGTTCTCGGTGGCGGGCGGCAGTGGCGTCCCCTTATTCATGTCGGCGATGTTGCGCGCGGCTTTATCAAGGTGCTGAAATCGTCGCCCGACATTGTTAATGGACAAGTCTTTAATCAAGGACGCGACAATTACCAAATGCTTGGGTTGGCTTACACGGTACGCGAATGCATGCCCTTTCCGGTAGAAATTGAGATCGCTCCCGACGATGCCGATAAACGAAATTACAACGTATCTTTTGTTAAAATGAAAAAGGTTCTCGATTTTACCCCCTCGGTAACAATCGAGGAAGGCGTTCGAGAAATATACCAAGGCTTAAAACGGGGAGCCACCGAACCGGGCCCCAAGACATCAACGGTTGGGTGGTACAGGGCTATTCTCGAGGCGGATCGTCTGGTTTCGAATGTACGCCTCAATGGCCGCCTTATTTAACCCATGACAACTTCATAACCCCACTTGTAGGGACGGGTTCCGGCTGATATCGTCGGTCGGAACATTAATTTATCCAAACCCCTTAAGCACAATATTCAAATGAAAGCGGAAACCTTCGGCAATTCGTGGCTAGATATGGATCTTCCGTTTCCATGCGAATTGCATCCGCTGTTTCCGCAACCCTCGCATGTACCAAATGCCAAAAAGGTTCTGGTTGTTTTTTCCGAACCCAAACAGGGCATGGTGGATGATCAATGGATATTAAATAATTACAAAGAATACGACCTCATTGTTGCTTATAACCGTAAGCTGGCTCATTTGCCGAATGTTCGCATTCTCGACGCCGGCGGCACTCGCTGCAACCAAACCCCCGCCCTCAAAAGCGCAACCGTCAGCTTTATTCTTTCAACGGGCCATAATGCCCCCCATTTTGAAGGTTATAAGCTTCGTCGCGATGTCGTGACGCAGTTTGCGTCGTCCAGTTTACCGTTCAGGGTCTATTTGTCTTCGCGTCATATTGTTCTTTCCGAAGAAGAAAATACTCGCGTTCAAGAACACATGACCAATAATAAGTATGTTGTGTATCCTCTGGGCGAAAGCAAACTCCCGGCGTTTGAAAGCATGTTCCATGTCGCCGTTGAAAATTGCATGAACGACAATTTCTTCACTGAAAAGCTCCTTGATTGCTTCCGCACTTACACCATTCCCATATACTGGGGAACGGACGCCGTATTGGATATCTTCGACCGGCGCGGCATTATCTTCGCCCACAATCTGGAAGAAATCCAACAGGCGCTCGCCTCGTTGACCGTTAAGGATTACTGGGGTCGCCTTGAGGCCATGGCTAAAAATTATGCCCTTGCCGGAAACTATATGAATCAAGTCGGCGAACTAAAAAAAATGCTGCTTCAGGAATTTGAATGGTCGCTGTAAACTGAAAACGGATGCATATTTCATCCGTCCGAAGGAAAGAAGAAAAACATGTCTATCACTCTCGAGGGTAGTTTTGTCGCGCTCGTCACCCCCTTCAAAGACGGAGAGGTTGACGAAAAATGCATTCATAAACTGACTCAATGGCAGATTGAAAACGGTACGCGCGGAATTATTGCCTGCGGAACGACCGGCGAAGCCCCGACGCTTAGTTTGGAAGAACAAGGCCTCGTCATCAAAACGATCGTCGACGCGTCGGAAAAGAAAATACCGGTTTTTGCCGGAACGGGATCGAACGACACCAAGCACGTCATCGAAGCGACCAAAAACGCAGAGCGCAACGGCGCCGACGGCGCTCTTGTCGTTTGCCCTTATTATAACCGCCCTACTCAAAACGGACTTTATCACCATTACCGCGCCGTTGCTGAATCGACGCCACTTAAAATTATCGTCTACAACATCCAAAGCCGCACAGCGGTTAACATGGAAACATCGACTCTTGAAAGGCTGGCGAAGGATTGCCCTAATATTATTGGCGTTAAGGAAGCTTCCGGATCAATCGACCAGATGACGCAAGTTGTCCGCGCTTGCCCTAAGAACTTTTCCATGTTGTCCGGCGACGACAATTTAACACTTCCCTGCATGTCCATCGGGGGCAAGGGCGTCATTTCCACGGTTGCCAACATCGCCCCCAAACAAATGAGCCAGCTCACACAGTCCGTGCTGACAGGAAATTGGGATAAAGCGCGTGAGCTGCATCTAAAATTATTTCCGCTTATTAAAGTCCTTTTCATAGAAACCAATCCGGGGCCGATCAAGGAAGCCATGGCCATGATGAAGCTTATCGACAGCCCCGACATACGCCTGCCGATGTTCAGGATGGAAGACGCCAATCGCCAACGTCTGGCGGCTGTCTTAAAAGATTTTGGCTTATTGAATTAGAGAGCGCGGCGCGAGAAACTCAGCGGCGCGCGTATCCGGCACGGCGAAGGTTTTCCATGCGTTCCGGCTGCTCGAACAACTCCGAAGAGATCATGTCTCCGGCTGTCGCACTTCCCAGTTCTTTTTCTGCACGCTCCAAAATCGGCGTCGCGTCGCTGGGATATTGCAGCGCGTCGCTGACAAGGCCACAAAGGGCTAAATATGTTGCGGGCGTAAGTTCTACTAACACAGTGTTCTTCCTCTACTTCTTTTTCTCTGTTCTAAGGATCATTTCCTAAGGCAACCTTAACCCCAAATTCCCAAAGCGAAAAAACTTTCATGCAGCGTTTTTTATAAAAAAAGCATGAAAGTAATTAGAAAATACCCATATACGGTAAGTTATGACCAGATAATGGTAACCAAGAAAATTTCTGCAGCGGGTTGGTTACAAAGGCTATTTTCGGGGTTTATCGGGTATCTTTGAACGCCTGAGATTGTGGTAAAGATTCGGACTTAACCGAATATGGAGTGCACAGGGAACAGAACATGCCGCAGCCCCCCTTCAACAGCCGCGCTTTTGTGTCCGCCATGATGGCGATCTTATTTGTCATCCTTTTTGTCAGCAGCGTCGTTCTTTTAGCTTCGCCGCCTGGAAGGATAGCTCATGAATCAGGTTGGACGTTCCTTAGTCTCGACAAACGACTATGGGGAGACATTCACCGCACGTTCGGGATCCTTTTTCTCGCCATGGCACTCTGGCATCTGGCGTCCAATTGGAGGGCTTTGATGAACCACATCCGCCAACGGAGCGCGAGCCCCTCTTTGCGGCCTTTCCTCGGACTGAAGCGCGAGCCGGTGCTCGCTTTCTTGTTATGCCTGTTTATCCTTATCGCGGTGCTTATACCTTAACCGCATGTTATTTGCGGATAATCGCGATTTTCCCCGAGATTTCATTTTTTGCTGGTCAAATAAATACGCTTCCGCTAAAAAGCCCTGTCCCCCACATGATTAGTACTCAAGTCCGGCGCGAAAGCTCTGGACGGGGGACTATGAGTAAAAAGTTAGTAAGTGAGCAAAGCCTCACGAGATTGTGAATGCGTTCTAGAGGAGTGTAGCTCAATTGGTAGAGCATCGGTCTCCAAAACCGAGGGCTGGGGGTTCGAGTCCCTCCACTCCTGCCAACGCGAACATGTTGAATAGAGGTAAAAGATGACAAACGAAAATCAGGTCGACGAAAAACCAAAAAGAACGTTGGTTGATTTTGCGCACGAAACGCAGCGCGAAATTTCCAAGGTTACATGGCCGACGCGCAACGAGATTACCATGACGACCATCTTGATCGTCATTTTTGCCCTGATTACGGGCGTTTTCTTTCTGGTCGTCGATTCAGGGCTCGGCTTCGTCATATCGAAACTTTTGGGAATGAGCTAAGGCAGCATCCCGCCGCGCGCCCTTGCGTTCGGTGGAAATCACATCGTTATTTATTTGAAGAAGGAATCCTCACATGGCGCATCGTTGGTATGTTATTCACGTTCACTCCGGCTTTGAAAAGAAGGTCGCCCAGACCGTGCGGGAAACCGCAATAAAGAAGGGGCTGGAAGAGTTTTTTTCGGAAATTCTCGTGCCGACCGAGGAAGTCGTCGAAGTTCGCCGCGGCGCCAAAGTCAACGCCGAACGCAAATTTTTCCCCGGCTACGTCCTCATCAAGATGGACCTGACGGACGAGAGCTGGCACTTGGTCAAGAATACTCCCAAGGTCACTGGCTTTTTAGGCGGCAGCGGACGCCCGGCCCCCATTAGCGAAAGCGAAGCGCAGCGTATTCTGAACCAAGTCATCGAAGGCGTCGAGCATCCGAAGCCCTCCGTCACGTTCGAAGTCGGCGAACAGGTGCGCGTCTCAGACGGCCCCTTTGCCTCCTTCACCGGAACCGTCGAAGAAGTGGACGAAGCCAAGGCTCGCCTGAAGGTCGCCGTTTCAATCTTCGGACGCGCAACGCCCGTCGAGTTGGAATACGCGCAGGTCGAGAAGGTTTAAGGCCTTTTTCAACGGCTATAGCTTGATATTTTATGATTAAGTTAAGAACCGAAAAGTTCCGAATTCCACAGTCTATGGTCTGACTTTTTGCGTTTTTTTCAGACTATAGGCTGTCAAAAAAGCTCTTTTCTCAGGCTATAGCCTGTGACTCAAGCTATAGGCTGAATTTTTTAAAACAACTAACCCCTCACCCGCCGCCGCAAGTGGCGGAGAGGGTTTTAATGACACTAACAAACAATTTTCGGGATAAGCCTAACCAATAACCCCGCCCCTAACCGCGTTATCACTACTAATGTTCTTATGGCAACCGCCGTTTCGCGCCCTCAAGGGGAGGGGAATTCTTTAGTGCTTATGACATGCGCTGCTTCACGCCCTCAAGGGGAGGGGAAAGAGTCATATGCCGCGTGGACACGCGGCGCTGGATTCCCGCTTTCCCCCTACGCCAAGGCTCGGAGGACAAGTCGCGGGAATGACGAAGAAAGAATAGACCACCTCACCCTCCCCGCTACGCGGGGCCCCTCCCTCTCCCCCGCAAGCGGCGGAGAGGGATATGAACGCTGCCCTATCCTTATTTTTTCTTTTTATCGAACGTTATTGCGATGAATTGGAGGTCGTCTTTGCGGTTGACGAGGAGCAGAAGTGGCTTGCCGTCTTTTTTGGCCTGCTTGACGCGATCGGCCAAATCTTTCGGAGATTTGACGTCCTGCTGTCCCGCTTCGCTGATCACATCGCCCGTTTGAATCCCCTGATCCGCCGCGACGCTTTCGGGAGATACTGCCGTCACCACAACTCCCGTCACGCCCTTCTTGATATCAAAGCGCGTCCGCAAACTTTCAGTCAATGAAGCAACGGAGGCGCCGAGGTCATCGACTTTTTCCGCGCCCACGGGAGCCTTGGCAACGCCGGGCTTATGGGTTTCCTCTTCCGCGCTTTCCTTGGTTGAAAGCTCCGCGACCTTGACCTTCAGCGTCACGTTTTTGCCCTTGCGAATGACGACGACGTCCACCGTCTTATCGACATCCGTTTCGGCGACAATCAACGGCAGGCGGTGCATCTCAGGTATATCTTTGCCGTCAAAGGTCACGATGACGTCGCCTGCCTGAATTCCCGCTTTGGCCGCAGGCCCATCGGGAGAAATGCTGGACACCAGCGCGCCGCGCGGCTGTCCCAAACTCAGGCTGTCCGCTATATCCTGCGAAACGGTTTGAATGCTGACGCCGAGCCAGCCCCGGCGAATGTGGCCGTTGGTTTTCAATTGCTCGACGATATTCTTTGCCAAAGACGACGGAATGGCGAAGGCGACGCCGACCGAACCGCCCGAGGGCGAGATAATGGCCGTGTTGATGCCGACGACATTGCCGTCCATATCGAACATCGGGCCGCCGGAATTGCCGCGATTGATCGGCGCGTCGGTTTGCAGATATTCATCATACGGGCCGGAGTTGATGTTGCGCGCGCGCGCGGAAATAATGCCCGCCGTAACCGAACCTCCGAAACCATAGGGGTTTCCTATCGCCAAAATCCAGTCTCCGACACGCACTTTGTCGCTGTCGCCGAACGTTACAGCCGTCAGAGGCTTTTTCGGCGTGATTTTCAGCAGCGCAAGGTCGGTCTTTTTATCCGTTCCGACGACGGTTGCCGGTAAATTGGTGTCGTCCTGCAAGATGACGTTGATTTCATCCGCGCCGTCGATGACGTGATTGTTGGTGACGATGTATCCCGAAGCATCGACGATAAAGCCGGAGCCGAGCGCCGTCGCTTTGCGCTTAACCGGTTGGTCGCGCCCCTGCTGTTGTTTTTGCAGAAGCTCTTTGAAGAAATCCTCAAACGGGGAGCCCGGAGGAAATTGCAGTTCGGGGAAACCTTCGAAGCCGTCTTTGGCGGTGATCGTCTGCGTTGTCGAAATATTGACGACGGCGGGTAAAAGTTTTTCCGCCAGATCGGCGAAGCCCGGAGGGCCGCTGCGCGCATTTGCCTGCGCGGGAAGGGTGGACGCGGAACCGGCGATGGCTAATATGATGGCGGCGGCGAAAAGTTTGCCGGAATAACGTGCGGGAGAAAAACGGGTGGAAAGTGTCATGGTTTGACCTCGTACGTGGGAAGGGGGTAGACGGCGCGCGCCCCAAGAGTATCAGGGGTGCGACCTTGAGACTACTCTAGAATTTGGCAATTTTAGGGCGGGATTCAAGGGGCGCGGAAAATCATCCCCCATATATTAGAGGCCGGCTTTCCGTGCTTTGGCGTCAGAAAAACCAAAGTAGTTCAAGAAATAGTCCCGATGCGGGGCGAGGCTGGGATCGCAAATATCAAATATCTGTTCGCGCAAATCTTTCTGTCTGCTCTCGTTGTTGAGGCGAATCTTGGCGCTTATCGATTGAGCTTTCGAGAGATCGACCCTCAATTCAAGAGCCATCTTGTGCAGCTCTTTGACCTCGTCGTACGTTATCATGGAAAGCTTTGCTCCATAATAGCTGCTAAGCGTACTCAACGTTTGCTTTAATTCGCTTTGATTGATCGCCACCAGTTCCCTTGGATCGTAGGCCCAATCGCTCAGCATTTTATCCGTCACCCAACGCATTTCAGGCCAATAATCAAATTCATTTTCCCTCAAATCGTCCCTGCTTAGGGGAATGTTGTGGGCTTTGACATAGCAAGCTTTTATTTTTTCAGGCATCACGTTATCAAATCGCGCATCCCAAAGCCAACGAGCCTGGATAATTCTTACAAGGTAATATTTCGACGTAAGCGCCTTTTGGGCGTCTCTAAAAGCATTCCTGCCAACGTTTTGCGTTCCATACCAATCGGTAAACGCGAGTTTAAATTCTTCATCGCTTACAGCCGTCATAAAATAAATTCCTGCTTAGTCATTTGCATTAAATGAAATTACTTTATCTATATCTATTGCCGACACATGAAATCAAGGCAAATTCGGGCTGCGGAGGACAGGTCGCCGGAATGACGAAAGAAGAAGAGCCACCTCACCCTCCCCGCTTCGCGGGCGCGTTATCACCCCTGCCACGCTTTTTGGCAGATACCGTTTCGCGCCCTCTCCCCCAGTGGCGGAGAGGGTTTTGTTGTCACTAATGAACAATTATTAGGATAAGCCTGACCAATAGACCCCGCCCCTTAACCGCGTTGTCACTACTAATGTGTATTATTATAAGCGCTGCTTCGCGCCCGCAAGGGGAGGGGAATTTGTGTGGGATTGCGGCAAGTAAGATGGATACCCATTATCAAATAGAGCTCTAGCTGAACTCCCCCCTCCCTAACCCTCCCCGCGAGGGGGAGGGGAATTTGTGTTCAAGCTCTTGCATCGGGTAATTTTTGAACCGCAAGCTGATACCCCATCGCGTGCATAATGGCGTTTACGCTTTCGAATTTGGGATTGCCTTCTTCGGAAAGAACTTTTTGGACGCCCTTGCGGCTAAGGCCGGAGGTTTCCGCTATGCGGCTTACGCCTTTGACACGGCTGACGACACGCAAAGAAGATAACAGAGAGGCCGTGTCCCTGTCCTTGGCGTATTCTTCAAAAAGGACAGCAACATAGTCGTCAATCTCCTTCGGATGATCGCGGAGATAACTTGCTTCGACATCTCTAATGCTTCTGTATTTTTTCATGATTTAAATACTCCTTCCAATAGGCCTTGGCCTGTTGAATGTCCTTGTTCTGGGTTCCTTTATCTCCGCCACAAAGCAACACGACTATGTTGCCTCCATGTTCTCCAAAATAAACTCTGTACCCAGAACCAAAAAACAGCCTCAATTCGCTAAGACCTTCACCAACGGATTCGCAATCTCCATAATTTCCTTCTTCCAATCGCGCGACACGAGCGAGAATGCGTTTGCGCCCCATGACATCTCGAAGATCATAAAGCCATTCGGTAAACGGTTCTTTGCCTGCCTTATCTGCATAAACAATAACCCGCTTAGGCTTCGCTTCACCGGCCATAATTCTACTCTCTGCATTGTATCACTGCGTACCGTGGTACGCAAGTAAAAAATGGGCTTTTCGAAGGCATTGTAGGTCAAAATTCGCAATATTTACAATGTTCCGGCCAAAAAATATTCTTTTTAACGCATTAATTGGTGGAAAACGGCGCGTATATTGGTACAATGCGGGTGAAGTCTCCCTATGGCGGCTTTAACCGATCCTCAAAATTTGTTCGTGGATCGTTCGGTCGCTTAATTGCGTCCGGCAGGAATGGTATTTTTTGTTTAACTAACATTGAGGGCATGTCGTTTTTTGATGATCTGCTCGAGGAGAATATGATGGCCCTACCCCTTATGCCCAAAGCAACCGCCGTGTGGATGGTTGAACACACGACTTTGTCGTTCGATCAGATCGCAGAATTTTGCGGCCTTCATAAGCTTGAAGTCCAAGCCATCGCCGACGGCGAAGTCGCGGTCAGCATTGTCGGCCTCGACCCCGTTTTCAACCAACAATTGACGCAGGACGAAATCAAGCGCTGCGAAGCCGATCCGCGCGCGCGCCTTAAAATGGTCAAAAGCGACCTTCCCCGTCCTATCGCCCGCACCAAAGGCGCGCGCTACACGCCCGTATCCAAGCGCGGCGAAAAACCCGACGCGATTGCGTACCTTATCAAGAATTATCCCGACCTTTTGGATGCGCAGGTTGCGCGCCTTTTGGGAACGACCAAGGAAACCATCGCGAAAGTCCGCGATCGTTCGCATTGGAACACTACGAACATCAAGCCGCAAAATCCGGTTCTTTTGGGGCTTGCGAAGCAGTCTGACCTCGACGCCGCCATCAAGCGCGCCGAGCGCCGCGTGATCCGCGAGAATAAGAAAAAGCCCAAGGAAGAGCAGCCCAAGGCCGATGCCATGGATGAAGTCCCGCAGACTGACGACGGATTTGTCGCCACGCCCAGCGAGACGCAGGACGAACAGCCCGCGATTGATCACGATGCGATGATGAAGACGCTGGGGTAAGAAGAGAGCATTCAGGGGTCAGCATTTAGGGAAGATGGAAGGATCCCCGCCTTCCGGCTATGCCAAGAGGCTTCGCCGGACAGGTCGCGGGGATGACGCCAAAAAGAAAAAAGGCTGGTGGTTCCTCCACCGGCCTTTTTTATCGTTTCCAGACTTCAGCGCTGGCACGTTGCGTCTTTGTATTTTCTGTCTTAAAGGCGCGGATCTTGCCCTGCCTTGATTGTCGGTTGCGGAAAAATATCTTTTATTTTCTTGCAAATGGCGACTTCAAGTTCTTCGGGAATATAAAATATGATGATTGCACGCAACCGATCAGAGGCTTCGTTGTAAGGATGGTCAAATCGCACTTTCGGAAGTTTCGGATAAAACCCCATATCATCCATGCTAACTTCTGCGTCAGAAAACTTTTCAAGAATGCTTCTGTTATTCATTCTTTCTTTTTTGAAAGCAATCCAGTCTTTTCTCTTATTTTCAATTTGCGCCCATTCTTCTGGAAAAGTGTCTTGAATCCATTTTAAAATGAACGCCGACATCTTGGATTCTGAATATTCAGCTGGTATTTTATAACTATGATCTACTTCCGTTCTTGTCTCCCTTTCCCGGAGAGAATAACATTCTTTATAACTATCAAATTTAGGACGACGACTGAAGCTAATATCCTCTAAACGAATGGATTCGGATTCTTTTCCTTCACCGAAAATCTTCGCGTGCCTGAGCGCACACGCAATCGCGCCTCTCGCATAATCAAAATTATCGCCAAGAAAGTCTTCTTCTTTTGTACGCAAAAAACACATTTGTTTTCCCCAAAAACAGAAAAAACGGAAATTTCTGCAACTGAATTTCTAAATCAATGGTTGAGTATAACAATAGAGCGCCAAAGCCCCAAAACTTTCATGGACAAAATTAAGGTTAACGGGAGCGACGATCACGATGCGATGATGAAGATGCTGGGGTAAGAAGAGAGCATTCAGGGGTCAGCATTTAGGGGTTAGGGAAGAAAGATGGATCCCCGCCTTCGCGGGGATGACGCCAAAAATAAAAAAGGCCGGGGGTTCCTCCACCGGCCTTTTTTTATCATTCCAACGTTAGCGCGTCCTACGCCACGTCTTGGATCTCTTCCTGCGTTTCGGCAAGACTTTCGGCAACATCCTTCAGCGTCGGCTGAGGCGGTTGCGAAGAAATAATAGGTTGTCCAGGCCCTTGCTGTGCCCCTTCGACGCGCGCACGCGAGATGTGCGGCATGAGGTCTTGCAGTTCGATAAAGTTGTCGGCCTGACGGCGCAGTTCGTCGGCCACCATCGGCGGCGAAGACCGCATCGTGCTGACGACGGAAACGCGAACGCCCTTGCGTTGCACGGCTTCGACCAGACGGCGGAAATCCCCGTCGCCCGAAAAAATGATGATGTGTTCGACGTGGTCGCACATTTCCATGACATCAATGGCAAGCTCGATATCCATGTTGCCCTTGATCTTGCGGCGGCCAAAAGCGTCCGTGAATTCCTTGGTCGGCTTCGTGACCATGGAATAGCCGTTGTAATCGAGCCAATCGACAAGCGGGCGAATGGGCGAATATTCTTCATTCTCGATGAGAGCGGTGTAATAGAACGCGCGCACAAGGCGTCCGCGACCTGCAAAAACTTCGAGTAACCTCTTGTAATCTATGTCAAAGCCAAGTCCGCGCGCGGCGGCATATAGGTTGGCTCCATCAATAAACATCGCCGAACGTTCTTCTTTATAAAATATCATTCTTCCCTCATATCTCCTGAATAGAACCGTTTACAGCGTATGGCGCAAAAAGCCAGCAATTTCTCTCGCACTACCCAAAATAGGTACCTCTCGTCTTAAGCGTATTTGGCGGTTCATTGGAAAGGGTCAAGAGAATCAACCCCCTTAATATACCTTAATTCAATTCCGTTAACAAGAGAACGAATAGCCCCTTATGCCCATTCTTGAAACATCGCACTTTACAAAGGGTTGGATAAAATTGTAGGTTCCGCGTTCAATAATTATCCACATGCTTGATGGTTCCGGCTTTGAAAAAAGCGGGTTTCTCGACACAAGGAAGAAGGTTCTGATGGCTCGCGTTACCGTTGAAGATTGCGTACTTCAAATTCCCAATCGCTTTGAACTCGTCATGCTGGCGGCGCATCGCGCGCGCGCGCTCGGCTCCGGCGCCGATCTGAAGGTTGGCCGCGACCGCGATAAAAATCCGGTTGTCGCTTTGCGCGAAATCGCCGAGCAGAAGCTGGAATTGCCCGGCATCGAAGAGTCCCTTATTAAGAGCCTGCAGAAGCGCATCGAACCCGAACAGCCCGAAGAAGAAGTGACCGAGCTGATGGCCGGAGAACAGCAGAGCTGGATCAATTCAGCCGACGCCGATGCGGAAGACGCCGACGAAGAGCTTCTCGATGAAGGCGAGGAAGAAGCCATCGAAGGCGAGGTAGTCCCCGCAGAAGAAGGCGCAAATGAAGCCCTTATCCCCGGCTCGTTCGAAGACGTAGAAGTTAAGGACTAGTTAGGGTGAAGCTGCTATCATCGTTCTTCTTGAAGGAACATTGATGCAGACTGACGACACCATAGCCGCGCCACAGGCAGACCCGACCGAGAAACCACCGCGTTCGCATCTTATGCGGCAATACGAGTTGGTCGAACGCGTGCGGTCTTACGATCCCGACGTCAACGAAGACCTTCTTAACCGCGCCTATGTTTTTTCCATGCAGGCGCACGGCTCGCAGACCCGCGCGTCGGGCGACCCTTTCTTTTCGCATCCTTTGGAAGTCGCCGGCATCCTCACCGAAATGAAGATGGACAGCACGACCATCGCTACGGCGCTGTTGCACGATACGGTCGAAGATACGCTGGCCTCTCTCGACGATATTCAAAAGCAATTCGGCCCCGGCGTTGCGCGCCTTGTGGACGGCGTGACCAAGCTGTCCCGCATCGAGCTGCAGACCGATCAGGGCGCTCAGGCCGAAAATTTCCGCAAGCTCGTCGTGGCGATGTCCGAGGATATTCGCGTGCTTTTGGTCAAACTGGCCGACCGCCTGCACAACATGCGCACGCTGCGCCATCTTAAAGACCCAGAAAAACGCCGGCGGATCGCGCGCGAGACTTTGGACATTTACGCCCCTCTCGCCCAGCGCATCGGCATCGAAAAGATGCAGGACGAATTGGAAGACCTCGCGTTCGGCGAACTGAACCCCGATGCGCGCGACAGCATCATCGCCCGCCTGAATTTTTTGCGCCATGAAGGCGGCGCCATCGCTCAAAAAGTTTTGAAAGAACTGCATTCCCTTCTCGACGAATCCGGCATTCCGGCTACGGTCGAGGGCCGAGAAAAAACGCCTTATTCGGTCTGGCGTAAAATGCAACGCAAGAACGTCGGCTTCGAGCAATTGTCCGACATTATGGCTTTTAGAATTTTGGTGGATTCACCGGATCAATGCTATCACGCTCTCGGCGTCATCCATAGCCATTATCACGTCATTCCCGGACGTTTCAAAGATTACATCTCGACGCCAAAACCTAATCGGTATCAAAGCCTGCACACCGGCATTATGGGGCCGGAACAACAGCGCATCGAAATTCAAATCCGCACGAGAGAAATGCACGAAGTCGCCGAACTGGGCGTCGCCGCGCATTGGGGATACAAGCAAGACAACCAAGGCGCGCCGCGCACGGACGGGCTGCAATACCGCTGGCTTCGCGAGTTGCTGGATATCGTCGAACATGCGCAGAAGCCCGAAGAATTCCTGGAAAACACCAAATTGGAATTATTTCAGGATCAGGTTTTTTGTTTTTCGCCTAAAGGCGATTTGATCGCACTGCCGAACGGCGCTTCGCCCGTCGATTTCGCCTACGCCATTCATGGCCGCGTGGGAGACGCTTGCGTCGGCGCCAAAGTCAATGGCCGCATGGTTCCCTTGCGCACCGTCCTGCGCAACGGAGATCAGGTTGAAATCGTTACGCAGAAAGGCAGCACCCCCTCCCCCACATGGGAACGGTTTGTTGTCACGGGCAAGGCGAAATCCTGCATTCGGCGTTTTATCCGTTCCCAGCAAAGGACGGAATACGTTCTTTTGGGCAAATCTATTTTGGAAAAGGTCTGCAAGCAGGAAGGCGTCGATTTTTCGGATAAAGCCTTTGAAGCCATCGCCAAAAATTTTCAAAGCGTCACCGCCGAAGATTTGTTTGCCGGCATCGGCGCATCGCTTCACCCCGTGCGCGAGGTCTTTAACGCCGCTTTCCCCGATCATCGCCCCAAACAGCCTGAAAAAAGCGCCGGCAAAGGCGTCACCGTCAAACCCAAAACCTCCAAAAATTCAGCGCCCTTGACGCTCAAGGGTCTGATCCCCGGCATGGCCGTGCATTATGCGCGCTGCTGCCACCCTCTGCCGGGTGATCCCATCGTCGGCATTGTGACAACGGGCAAAGGCGTGACCATTCACACGACGGATTGCGAAACGCTGGAAAGTTTCGTCCGTTCGCCGGAACGCTGGATCGATGTCGGATGGAACGACGAAAAGGACAAAGTCGAGCTTATGGTCGGGCGTTTAGACGTGGTTTTGATCAATCGCCCCAACAGCCTCGCGACGATGACGACGATTATCGCGAAGAACAACGGCAATATTTTCAACATGAAGATTACAAACCGCACGCCGGAATTTTTCGATATTACAGTCGACGTCGAGGTTCACGACCTGAAACACCTGACGATTATCATCGCGGCCTTGCGCGCGAGCTCGTCCATCAATTCGGTGGAACGGACGAAGGGGAGATAGGGGATTAGAGCGTTTTCCGTTCAGTTGGAATCGGTCTCTGACTACTGAAAATGGAAATAAACAAGAAAACAAATGGGATGCCCGCCTTCGCGGGCATGACGGTGGTTCTATCTGAGCGAGAAAGGCTCTAGGTGTTGTTTTCTTGAAATTTCCTCCCGGAAATTCCTAAACACATAAGCTCTCAGCTGCAACGCGTAAAATTTTAGCCCGTTCAGTAATGAAATCGGCATAAACGTCATTAAAAAGGCTATCTGGACAAAATGATTGGTTCAGAATCGCCTTAATGTCTTTCGACATTTTTGTTCTATATACACTTGGAGCGACGCCCCCAAGTTCTCGATTGTCCGATCTTGAAATAAAAGCAAAATTTGCAAGACAGTTTGTGCTAGGTGCTTTTTAATAATACTGAATTTGATCGATTGTTGTGTCCATAGTATTCCCTTTTAAAAAGAAAACAAATGGGATGCCCGCCTGCGCGGGCATGACGGTGGTATTTGATAGCGTGGGTGACGCCAGAATAACAATTATAGGATTAGCCTAACTGATGACCCCTCCCCTAACCGCGTTATCACTACTGACGCCCTTATGGCAGCCTTAGTTTCGCGCCCTCAAGGGGAGGGGAATAAGAAGGCAAAAGTTTTCAAACTAGATTCGCTGAGTTCACAAACGAAGTGCAACACCCTGTTAAGGTGTTGCGGTCATGGGAAAAAGATACAAACAGTTCTCGCTGGAAGCGCGAACGAAGTCATGCGTCGCGCAGACGCGCTCCGCTGGATCCCCGCTTTCGCGGGGATGACGAGAAGAGAAAAAGACGAAGGGGAGATAAAACAGGAATCCCCGATTAGCGTCCGCAAACGAACATCTGTACTATTTTTCCATCCTGCGTTTTTTGCGTTTTGTTCGGAGGAGGGGACGGTTTTTTATCTTCTTTAAGCGCCTCTTTCTCAGCTTCCTCTTTTGCCATTGCCTCAAGGGTCTGTTTCATGACCTGCGCCATCATCATGACAATCGCAGCAAGCTCGGGTTTATCCGAATAAATCAAACCGTCAGCTCTAAGAATGGGCGTTCTACTCCCTACCGTCCGACGAGCCATCTTCATCATCGCAAGAGGGTCTCCGATAAGAGTCCCCCCTTTGGCGCCTTTTTTCAGAAAATTATGATTCCCTGAAAAGGAATACCCCTCGGTTTTCATGTGTGGAAGCGTTCCCTTTCGCGCATATGCTGCGGCCAGCGTGAGTAACGCATGAATGTCTTTGCGACCGGAGAAATCAAATCCATCCGCCTTCATGTAATATTTTATACATTCCGTCATTTTATTTTCCTTAATAATGATTTCGATAAAATTAGGCTAAGCGTCTCTATTCCCTTCGTCTACGAAAAAACGCTCACCCTCTCAACATCATCGTGATGTCGCTGCCGCCGCGGCGGATTTTTATGCGCCAGCCCTCTTGCGGCGCTTTCAACAGGCTGACGACGTCGCCGACTTCCGAAATATTTTCATGATTAATTTCGACGAGCCTATCCCCCGCCCGCAATCCAATCCTTGACGCAACTGAGCCTTCCTGAACATGCGTAACGACAACGCCGCTTTGAGCGTCCTGCAAGCCCAGTTCCTCACTCACGGCGGGAGAAATATTGGCGATTTTCGCGCCCGCGAGAGGATTGAGCCCCGCAATCAACGTTTCGTTGCGCGGGGGATTTTCGGGGGGCGCGATCATCTCAATGCGCACGTTCGATTTCTGCCCGTTTCTGACAATTCCCACTTCCGCCGTCGAGCCGACGGGCAAGGCCGTGATGCGGTAACGAAAGGCTTCGGGATTTTCAACCTCGCGCCCGTTGACGGACATAATCACGTCGCCGGATTTCAAGCCCGCCTTTACCGCAGGGCTGGCGGGATGCAGGCTCTTGACTAAAAGCCCCGTCGGTTGAGCCATGCCCAAAGACGTCGCGATATCCTGAGAAACCTCCTGCCCCATGATGCCCGCCCACGGATACTGAAGGCGGCTTTTGCCCTGCGCCATCGCATTGATCAACAGACGCGCCCTATTGGAAGGCACGGCGAAGCCGATGCCCATATTGCCGCCGTCGCGCGAGAAAATGGCGGCGTTAATGCCGACAAGCTTGCCGTCCTGCGTCACCAATGCGCCGCCCGAATTGCCCGGGTTGATGGCGGCGTCCGTCTGGATGAAATAGCCTATATCGCCTGCGCCGATTGCCTTATGCGTCAGCGCGGAAATAATGCCCATCGTTACCGTCTGCCCGACGCCGAAGGGATTCCCGATGGCAAGAACCAAGTCTCCAACCTGCGCGTCGTCGGAATCCTTCAATTCCAGAAACGGCAAAGTCTCTCCTTTAAAATCGACGCGCAAAAGCGCGAGATCGGCGTGTTCATCGGTCATAACAACTTTGGCGTCGAACTCGCGCCTGTCCGACAAGACGACGCGGATTTGATCGGCATCGGCAATCACGTGCCGGCTTGTCACGATAAGCCCGTCGGCGCGAACGATAACGCCGGAACCGAGCGAGTGTTCCATGCGCTCGCGCGTCATGCCGTGCGGAAGCGTGTTGCCGAAAAACTGGCGGAAGAAGGGATCACCGAATAAAGGCGACACGCGCTGCAAAACTTTTTTCTGCGTGTAGATGTTGACGACGGCGGGCGTCACCTGCTTAACGAGCGGCGCGAAGCTGAGGGTCACCTGCGCGCGGGATTGAGGGACGACGGGTTCGGCGCGGGTGTCGGGTGCGCACACCAGAAGAGACAGAAAAAGGAAGATGAAGGCAAAAAGGGTTTTCATGTCTACATATACCCCGCGCACCTAAAGAGTTGGCAATTGAAGAGCGATCGAGACATAATAATAAGAAGAGCGCTGGGGACACAATAAAATGGGCTCTAATGCCTGTGGAATAAGAAAAAACCCTTCAAGCCCATTTTATTGTGTCCCCTGTGCCAGATATTTATCAAACGCGCAGCGTTTGATAAATGGGGCGATCGACGGGGCTCGAACCCGCGACAACCGGAATCACAATCCGGGGCTCTACCAGCTGAGCTACGACCGCCACATAGAAAACCAAAACCAAAACAAACAAATCGGATTCCGGATAAATTCGCATTTTTGTAAGAACAAAAAAGCGAATTTTCCGGAATGACGGGTTTATTTATAGGGTATCTCCCGCCACATCATATTCGCAAAACAAAACCGCCGACCCTATGGAGTATAGGCAGGCGGTTTACACTATCTGCGGCATCCAAGGAAACCCCTAAACGAATCTCCTTATGGACACCATGACACGCTGCAAAAAGTAACAAAACTATGCAAATTTGTCAAGAAGTTAGACATGTGCCAGACTTCTTCTTGCTCCGCAGACACCTTGCTTTATCACAATTAACCCAACCCCCGAGGAACGCGTTCCATGGCAAAAGCAAACGCTTTATTCGATCTGATAAAAAAACATAACGCGCAGTATGTCGATCTGCGCTTCACCGATCTGCGCGGCAAATTGCAGCATTTGACCCATCATGTTGATACCATCGACGATGCGGCCGTTGCTCAGGGGCTCATGTTTGACGCCTCCTCCATCGCCGGATGGAAAGCCATCAACGAATCCGACATGACATTAAAAATGGATGTCGATACCGCCACTCTCGACCCCTTCTATGCCGAACCGACCATCGCCGTTTATTGCGACATCTACGATCCCCTCACCAACAAGCCTTACAGCCGGTGCCCGCGCTCCGTCGCCAAAAAAGCAGAGGCTTATTTGAAATCTTCGGAAATCGGAACGCACGCTTTCTTCGGACCCGAACTTGAATTCTTCGTCTTCGACCACGTCCGCTTTTCAACCGAACCGACGGACACTTTCTATAAAATAGAGTCGATGGAAAGCCCTTCGAACAGCGGCAACGATTATCCGGAGGGAAATCTTGGGCATCGCCCGCGCACCAAGGGCGGCTATTTTCCCGTCAATCCCGTCGACAGCGCGCAGGATTTGCGTTCGGAGATGCTTTCGGTCATCAAGCAAATGGGCGTCGATGTCGAAAAACATCACCACGAAGTCGCAGCCGCCCAACACGAACTCGGCATTAAATACGCTCTTTTGCTTTCATCGGCAGACAACACTCAAATATTGAAATATGCAGTACACAATGTCGCCGCAATGTACGGAAAAACGGCGACCTTTATGCCAAAGCCCATCTTCGGCGATAACGGTTCCGGCATGCATGTGCATCAATCGTTGTGGAAAGACGGAACGCCGCTTTTCTCGGGCAGTGAATACGCGGGGTTATCGAAAACCGCCCTTTATTATATCGGCGGCATTATCAAGCACGCCAAAGCCCTCAATGCCATCACAAACCCGTCGACCAACAGCTACAAACGCCTTGTTCCAGGCTATGAAGCGCCGGTGTTGCTGGCCTACTCGGCGCGCAATCGTTCGGCGTCGTGCCGCATTCCCTTCTCTGACAACGATAAAGGCAAACGCGTCGAAGTCCGTTTCCCCGATCCTTTGGCAAATCCCTATCTCGCGTTTGCTGCGATGCTGATGGCGGGATTGGACGGCATCAAAAACAAAATCGATCCCGGCGAAGCGTCGGACAAGGATCTCTTCCACCTGCCGCCGAAAGAATTGGCCAGAGTCCCGACCGTATGCGGATCGTTGGAAGAAGCCATTAAGGCTTTGGAATACGATCACGACTTCTTGCTGGCAGGCGACGTGTTTACGCCGGACTTGATCGAAAGCTATCTCGCACTGAAGCGCGAGGAATGGGATCGCTTCCGTATGGCGCCCCATCCGGTCGAGTTCGATCTTTATTACTCGGCGTAAAAAGACGTCCTTCGTTGTTAATTATAATGACGTTTTGAGTCGTCATTTATCTTCATTAATTCCCGAATCCATAAATATTCCCATGACTAACAAGTGGTTGCTGCCGCTTCGACTCATCGCCTAAATTTGCTTCACTTTCATTCAAATTGGGTCTAACAACCCAAGCCGCGCGAAAGACAGTCATCCTTTTTCGTCTTTCCAGGTGAATTATAAAATGATCATCGTCAATACGAACAAGAAAGATCCGGTGACGGATTCTTTGAGCGAAGAACGTTGCGCCTTTATAAAGGATATAAAGGATTTCTGTTGTCGTTCTCTTTCGGAAAAAGAAAACGCTTTCAGATCCCTCAGAATCGACGGTGAAGGAATCGACGATTACAGCGTAACGCTCCTTGTCTCTCTTTTTGAACACCTGAAGGCGCAGCCCAATGGCGCATGGTTTCATGGATCCTGCGCATATAGTCCCTATAAGGATCTAGAGAATCACGGCCTCGTAATATTTAATGAGCCAAATGACAAAAAGTCACATTACGTCCGCCCAACCAAGGAGCTTTTCAAACAACTGGCCGTTCTACGCGCACCTGAGCAGGCTAATACTGAACTAGCTGAAATAGCTGTTCCAACAGCTCGACCCGCCTCAGAATCAATACGTCCTTTCTGGCCCAACGGAGATATCCTCAATAGAGCCATCGGCACTCCGGGGCTTCACTAGCCAAAAGCGTCAACGCGTTAAAACGCGTGTGAAAAAGATTTTTGTTGTTTTTCTTTTTTCCGCAAATAATTCTCTTAGCTTTTTGAATCGGAATAGAGCTGTTTCCCAACTTCGTTTCGTTACCGCAATGTCTGATATTTGCATGCTTCTTGCATTGATGTATCAGCGTTGATTTGTTGCATTACGAACACATTGTCCGTCACTGCGGCAGATTCTGCCGGCTTCGTTAAAAAGATTTTTACTTATGAACAGCTTTTTTTAACGAACAATAATTTTTAGTAGGCAATTTCTGCCTGATTATGGTTAATATACTAAAGGTCGGGTGATTCGGTTGGATAGCACCCCACAGGTAGAGCAGGAGAATACAAACGTGAATGCTTTTCTGCAAACTTTGCGCAATTTAGGGCCGATGCGCCTTGTCGCCATCGCCGTCGTCGGACTTAGTTTGCTGGGCATGCTGGGCTTCATTACGACGCGCATTTCGACATCTCCTCTCGCCCTTCTTTATACCGAACTTGACCAGCAGGACTCGGCGGCGATTGCCCAAAAGCTGGACGCTCTCAAAATTCCCTACGACGTTGACGCCAGCGGCGGCCTGATCCGCGTTCCTTCCAATCAAGTCGGCAAGATACGCATGCTGATGGCGGCCGACGGCCTGCCCAAGGGCGGTTCGATCGGTTATGAAATTTTCGACCAAAAAGAAGGCTTTGGCACAACAAGTTTTGTGCAAAACATTAATCACTTGCGCGCGCTCGAAGGAGAGTTGGCGCGCACGATCAGCGCCATGGATCCCATTAAAAACGCGCGCGTTCATCTTGTTCTTCCGCAGCGTGAATTATTCAGCCATACGACGCAAGGCGCGACAGCGAGTATTTTTCTGAAGACGAGAAACGGCGCGGTTCTCTCGCGGGAGCAAATCGCCTCTGTCCAACATCTTATCGCCGCCGCCGTTCCGCAGTTACAGCCCAGCCAAGTGTCAATTGTCGACGATCGAGGCAGTTTGCTGGCTCGTCCCAGCGCAGGTGCAGCAGGAGGAAGCGTCGGCAGCGGAGCCAGCGACAGGGACGACATGCGTGTCCAATTCGAGCAGTCTCAAGCGCGCAAAATCGAAGACTTGCTGACCCAAACTCTTGGCTTCGGCAAAGTGCGCGCTCAGGTTTCGGCTGATCTGGACTTTGATCGCGTTACGACGAATTCCGAGATTTTCGATCCTGAAAGCCAGGTCGTGCGTTCAACGCAAAGCATCAGCGAAGACGCCGTCATTTCGGAAAGCGGCGATAAAGGACCCGTAACCGTCGTCAATAACCTGCCTACCACGCCTCAGCAGATCGGGGCAGGCGCAGGTGGCGGAGAAAGATCGTCCAATAAGAACAATCGTTCCGAAGAAACAATCAACTACGAAATCAACAAAACCGTCCGCAGTCAGGTTCGTGAAAGCGGGCAAATTCGCCGCCTTTCGGTCGCCGTCGTCGTCGACGGATCTTATAAAACAGCCGAAGACGGAAAGACGACGACCTACATCCCGCGTACTGATGAAGAGCTTGCTAAAATCAAGGAGCTGGTTCGCTCCGCTGTTACTTTTGATTCCACGCGCGGAGACGCTCTTGAAGTCGTCAATATGCAATTTGCTCAAGTCGACATGAGCAAAGACATAGGCGACGCGTCGGATATGCTTATGGGCATTCCCCGCGCCGATATTTTCCATGCGCTTGAAACAATCATTCTGGCAGTCATTGGTCTTTTGGTTGTTCTTTTGGTTGTGCGCCCGATCTTGCGCAAGATTCTTGAGAGCACAGGAGCCGGTTCATCAGAGTCCCAAGCGATGATAAGCAGCAACGCTTATACAGGCGGCGGTGGAACGACCCCGGCGCAGTTGCCACCCCCAGGGGCAACAACAGCCAGCAGTAATTCGGAAGCCGAGGCTGCGGCTGCGGAATCTGAAATCGAACGCATGATCGACATCTCGCGCGTCGAGGGACGCGTCAAAGCTTCGTCCTTACGCAAGGTCGGCGAAATTGTCGATAAACACCCGGATGAAGCCATCGGGATCCTGCGTAACTGGATGTATCAGGAGAATCGCTAATGGCCGGGCAACGTCTTCGCGAGGATATTAAATCCCTTACGGGGTTGGAGAAGTCCGCTCTGTTCATTCTGACATTGGGCGAAGAATACGCTGCGCGCATTTTCAGCCACATGAACGACGACGAAATCAAGGATCTATCTCAAGTCATGGCCAATCTAGGCAACGTCAGTTCCACTCTCGTGGAAAAACTTCTTCTCGACTTTGCCGAGCAGATGTCATCTTCCGGCGGAACGGTCGGCACCTTGGAATCAACCGAGCGCTTGTTGATGAAGGTTTTGGACAAGAGCCGCGTCAGCAACATCATGGAAGACATCCGCGGCCCTGCCGGCAGAACGATGTGGGACAAGCTTGCGAACGTTAACGAAGCCGTGCTCGCGGCTTATTTGAAAAACGAATATCCGCAAACCGTTGCTGTGGTTATCTCCAAAATTAAATCCGATCACGCCGCACGCGTTTTGTCGCAATTGCCGGAAAGCTTCGCCATGGAAGTCATCGCCCGCATGCTGCGGATGGAGTCGGTGCAAAAAGACGTCATCGACGATATCGAACGCACGTTGCGCAACGAATTCATGAGCAACTTGGCCAGAACCAATCGTCGCGACAGCCACGAAATGATGGCGGAAATTTTCAACAATTTTGACCGCGCCAACGAAGCCAAATTCATGTCTGCGCTTGAAGAACGTAGCCGCGATTCTGCGGAAAAAATCAAAGCCCTCATGTTCACCTTTGAGGATTTGGGCAAACTGGATGGAACCGCCATTCAAGCTATTTTGCGCGTGACCGACAAATCGAAGTTGCCGACAGCGCTTAAGGGAGCCTCGGATGCGATCAAGGATTTGTTCTTGTCGAATATGTCGGAACGCGCCGGCAAGCTTTTGAGAGAAGACATTGCGGCTATGGGGCCTGTGCGTTTGCGCGACGTTGAAGAAGCTCAGGCTCATCTGGTTGCGTCGGCCAAGGACTTGGCCGCCAAGGGCGACATCATTATTTCCAAGGGTGCGGAGGAAGACGAACTTGTCTACTGAAGCAACAACCACGGCGAAGAAAAAGACGGCAGAACCCGCAGCCGCGCGCAAATTCATGTTCGAACGCTCGTTCGACGATGCGGCTATCGTGCATCGCGCGCAGGAACGCAAGCCCGTGCTGATGAAGCCGGAACAAGTCGATGCCATGAAGAAAGAATCCTACGACACTGGATTTGCGGCAGGAAAGTTGGCCGGAAAGGAAGAACAGGTCGCAGAACAGACTTCCGTTCTGAACACTATCGATCAAAACGTCACCTCTCTGATAAAAAATATTGCCACCATCGCCCAAGAGCAGGAAGAACAAACGCGTCGCCTGGCTTTGACTATCTCCAAGAAAATTCTGCCGACTTTTATGTCACAGAACGGCCTTCAGGAAATCGAAGCGCTTGTTACCGACACCCTCCGTGAAATGGCGCGCGAGCCGCGCCTTGTCGTTCGCGTTCATGAGAGCGAATTCGATGTGCTTAACGAAAAAATCCAAAGCATCGCGACACAACGCGCTTATCCCGGAAAAATCGTTATTCTAGCCGACACTGAAGTCGTTTCCGGCGATTGCAGGATCGAATGGGCCGACGGCGGCGTCGAACGCAATACGCCGACGACAGAGAAGTCCATTGAACAAACCCTTCTTCCTTCTTCCTCTTCTTAACAGGAGCATTTTATGGCTGACGAAAAAGAACCCCTGACCCTTACCGAGCTGGAAGCCAATCCCGGCGAAACGCCCAAAGACGACCAGCCGATTACGGCAACCGATTTGGACGCCGTCTATGGCATTCCGGTCGAAGTCGCCGCCGTGCTTGGAAAAGCTGAAATGCAAGTCAGTCACTTGCTTAAACTTGGCCGCGGCGCCGTCATCGAACTTGACCGCAAAGTCGGCGAAGCCATCGACATTTATGTTAACAATCGTCTGGTCGCACGCGGCGAAGTTGTGGTCGTCGAAGACAGGCTTGGCATAACGATGACGGAAATTATCAAATCGGATCGGAATAGCTAGAAGGGTGAATAGGCCATGAGACTTCTTATCGTTGGACAACTGGACGGCCCCCTCGGCACTGCAGGACGCCTTGCAACGCAGCGCGGAGCTAAAGTCGCGCATATCGACAGCGTCGAGGGCGCGCTTAACGCCTTGCGCAGCGGCCAGGGTGCAGATCTGGTGATGTGCGACGTCGCCCTTGATATTGCCCAGTTTATCGACAGCCTGAAATCCGAACGCATTAACATTCCCGTCGTTGCCTGCGGCATCGGAGCCGATGCCGCAGCCGCCGTCCGCGCCATCAGGGCGGGTGCCAAAGAATATGTTCCTCTGCCGCCGGACGCCGATCTTATCGCAGCTGTTTTACAGGCCGTTGCTGAAGAAGATTCGACCTTTATCGCGCGCGATCCGTCGATGCAGCCTCTTTTGCAAATGGTCGATCGCGTCGGCGCCTCCGATGCCTCGATCCTTATTACCGGCGAAAGCGGAACCGGCAAAGAAGTCATGGCGCGTCACATTCACCGGAAAAGCCGCCGTGCCGCCGCGAATTTTGTTTCCGTCAATTGCGCCGCCATTCCGGACAATCTTCTGGAATCCGAGCTTTTCGGACACGAAAAGGGCGCCTTCACGGGCGCCGTCGCCCGCCGCATCGGTAAATTCGAAGAAGCCAATGGCGGCACGCTTTTACTCGACGAAATCAGCGAAATGGACAGCCGCTTGCAGGCTAAGTTGCTGCGCGCCATTCAGGAACGCGAAATCGACCGCGTCGGCGGCACGCAACCCATCAAGATCGACATTCGCCTGATTGCAACG
Source organism: Bdellovibrionales bacterium (assembly GCA_041649025.1). GTDB lineage: Bacteria > Pseudomonadota > Alphaproteobacteria > UBA9219 > UBA9219 > CAIXLI01. Next base: position 33,817 of record JBAZNY010000007.1, read on the forward strand.
TCAAACCGCAACCTGGAGGAGGAAGTCAAAGCCAAGCGTTTCCGTGAGGATTTGTATTTCCGGCTGAACGTCGTCAATTTGCATCTGCCTCCTTTACGAAATCGCATTGCCGATATTGTGCCTCTGGCCGAACATTTTGCCGAAAAGTACGCCAAAGCTAACGGCCTGCCGGAACGCTCCTTATCTTCCGGCGCTCTGGCTTCTCTTCAAGCGCATCATTGGCGCGGCAATGTCCGTGAACTTGAAAACACGATGCATCGCGCCGTTCTGCTTGCGCAGAGCGACAAGATTGAGCCTGAGGCGATCATGCTCTCGGGACAATCATTCGCACCGGCAGCGTCACCCCCAACGGAAGTAGTCGCCCATGCCGTCCTGAGCCGGTCGCCCACATCTGCCGCGGGAGGATTGGTTGGAAGAACAGTGGCCGACGTCGAACGCGATCTGATTATCGATACGCTAAGCCACTGTCTCGGTAACAGAACGCACGCCGCCAATATTCTTGGTATTTCCATCCGCACGCTGCGCAACAAGCTCAAACAGTACAGCGACGAGGGTGTTCTTGTTCCGGGAGGCGCAAGCGAAGAACGTGCAGCGTCGTAATTTGAGATGCTAATTTTTGGATGCTAATTTTATGACCGATCAAACAACATCCATCGAAAGTACCGACCCCTTCGGCGGGATATTTAAACGCGGGGAGGTTTGGCTCGGCCTCGGCCTTATGACCATTTTGACGGCGCTCGTCATTCCTCTTCCGCCGTTTTTGATCGATATCGGCTTGTCGATGTCGATTACTTTTTCCGTTCTTATTTTGATGACGGTTCTGTTTATCGGAAAATCGCTGGAATTCAGCTCCTTTCCAACCGTTTTGCTGATTGCGACATTAATCAGACTGTCCCTCAACCTTGGAACGACGCGTCTTGTGCTGACAAAAGGCAACGAAGGAACGGCAGCTGCAGGCCATGTCGTCGAATCATTCGCCAGCCTTGTTATGGGCGGCGATTTTATTATCGGCGTGATTGTTTTCTCCATTCTCACTTTGGTCAACTTTGTCGTTATCACCAAAGGTTCGGGACGTATCGCCGAAGTCGCGGCACGTTTCACCTTGGACGCCATGCCCGGCAAGCAAATGGCTATCGATGCCGATTTGTCTTCCGGACTTATCAACGAAGATCAAGCGCGCAAACGCCGTAGAGAGCTTGAAGACGAAAGCAATTTCTTCGGTTCGATGGACGGTTCCGCAAAGTTCGTTCGCGGAGACGCCGTCGCGGGACTCGTCATTACTTTCATCAACGCGATCGGCGGCATCACGATCGGCACGTTCCGCCATGATATGCCTGTTCTCCAGGCGGCAGATACGTACGTACGCCTGACGGTGGGCGACGGATTGGTAACTCAAATTCCGGCTCTTCTCGTTTCAGTTGCCGCAGGTTTGCTCGTGACCAAATCGAACATGACGGGATCGGCAGACAAGGCCTTATTTAACCAGCTTAGCGGATATCCCATGGCCTTGGGGCTAAGTTCGGCATCGTTGACGATTTTGGCAATCATGCCCGGAATGCCTTTTGTTCCATTTGCCATTTTGGGAGGGCTTTCCGGTTTTGCCTGTTACGCCGTCACGCAATCCGCAAAAGATAAAGTGGCTGACGCCGCCTCAGCGGCAACCGCTAAAACAAAAGCCGCCGCCATTGCCGAAGAACCCATTTCAAAATCTTTGTCCATCGACATGATCCGCCTTGAGCTTGGCTATGCTCTCCTTAGCCTCATCAACAGCGAAGCCGGACAACGCCTGACCGATCAAATTAAAGGCCTGCGCAAACAACTGGCGTCCGAGATGGGTTTTATTATGCCTGCGGTGCGCATTCAGGATAATTTGCAGTTGCCTCCCAACGCCTACATTCTACGCATTAAGGAAATAGAGGCCGGTCGCGGCGAGTTGCGCCCCGGTATGTTGCTCGTCATGGATCCGAAGGGTCAGGCCATATCCCTGCCGGGAGAAGCGACTAACGAGCCGACGTTCGGCCTTGCAGCAACATGGATCGATCCGACCTATCGGGAAGAGGCCTTGTTTAAGGGCTATACCGTCGTCGATCCGCCGACCGTCATCACCACCCATCTGACGGAACTTGTCAAAGACAACATGCCCGATCTTCTGTCCTACTCGGAGACGCAGAAGCTTCTGGACGAGCTTGGCAAAGATCAGCAAAAACTGGTTGCCGACGTCATTCCCAGCCAAATTACCATCAGCGGCCTTCAGCGTGTTTTACAGAATCTTCTGGCCGAACGCATTTCCGTGCGGGATTTGTCGACTATTCTCGAAGGCGTTTCCGAAGCGACGGCGATTACGCGCAATCTATCCATTATTTCCGAACATGTGCGCGCAAGGCTCTCTCGCCAGATATCCGACTCGAATACGAATGAAATGGGATACATTCCCATGGTTATGCTCTCGCCGGAGTGGGAACAAGCATTCGCCGAATCCCTCATCGGCGAGGGCGAATCCAAACAATTAGCCATGCCGCCTTCCCGTTTGCAGCAATTTATCACTGCCGTAAGGCAAATGTACGATCGTCTGGCAACGATGGGAGAATCTCCCGTCCTCCTGACAAGCCCGACGATCCGCAGCTATGTCAGGTCGGTGGTCGAGCGTTTCCGTCCATCGACAACGGTTTTGTCGCAGAACGAAATTCATCCGAAGGCAAAAATTAAAACGTTGGGTCAGATATGAGACTTAAATCCTTTCACGGAGCAACCTTAACCGACGCCATGCACGGCGTGCGCGAGGCCTTGGGCGAAAACGCCATCATCGTCGCGACGCATGAAGACGAATCCGGCGGCGTGCGCGTTACGGCGGCGATTGACGATGCGGCTCCGGCCGAACAGGCGAATACCGTCACCGCTCCGCCGGACGGTTCCGAAGCCTTGGAGAAAATTGCCGAAGCCCTGACTTATCATAACGTTTATCCCGTTCTTGCCGAAAAAATCATGGCGACCGCGACGCAGTTTGCGAATGAAGACCCTCTTTTGTCTTTGGGCGCGGCGCTTGATATGCATTTCAAATTTATGCCCGTAGAGAAAGACAAACCGCTCATCCTTGTAGGGCCTCCGGGCGCGGGCAAAACATTGTGCACGGCAAAATTCGCGACACAGGCGACACTCGCTAAACAAAAAATTACGGTCGTCAGCACAGACGTTGACCGCGCGGGAGGCCTGGAACAACTGGCTGCTTTCACGCGGCTTTTAAAGATTAATCTGGTCGAAATTGACGATTGGCATGCTTTGCGCGATCTCATTTCAACCCAAAAAAACATCTCCATTTATATCGATATGGCGGGACGCAATCCGTTTGACCCAAGGGAGAAAGAATCCGCCCGCGAGTTCATCGCAGCCGTCGGCAATGCGGCTCTTGTCCTTCCCGCAGGAATGGATGCGGTCGAAGCCGTCGATATCGCGCAAGAGTACCGAAGCATCGGCGTTTCGCGCCTTGTTGTCACGCGACTCGATACCGTCAGGCACATCGGCAGCCTATTGCGCATCGCTTTTGAATCGCGGCTGCCATTCTCGAACTTTGCCGCGTCGGCCAAAGTTACCGAAGCTCTGCAACCCATGAATCCCGTTGTTCTGGCGCGCATGGTTCTTCATATCAACGGCGTTCTTTCCAGCGCCCAGATATCCGGAAAAAAAGAGCGCGTCGCCGCCGGAGAAAAGAGATGATCTTGTTTTTGCCCCATCGGCGCTCGTCCCCTTCAAATGGAGTATTCCATGGCTGACCCTATTCCCTTAAGAGCCGATAAAGCAGCCCCTGCCGCCTCCCCTCTGCTGCGATGCCCCAATATGGTGGCCGTCGCCAGCGGCAAAGGAGGAGTCGGCAAAACATGGTTCTCGATCACCCTTTGCCATGCCTTGGCAAAAATGGGCAAGAAAGCCCTTTTATTCGACGGCGATTTCGGTTTGGCCAACGTCGACATTCAGTTGGGACTGATGCCGGAAAGAGACTTGGGTGCCGTTGTCGACGGAAGCCTTCCCATGAAGGCCGTTATTGCGCGCTATAATGAAGGCGGGTTTGATATTCTTCCCGGGCGTTCGGGATCGGGCAATCTCGCGGCGCTGCCTTCCGATAAACTGTCGGGGCTACGCAACGATTTAATCAGTCTGGCCAAAAATTACGACGCCGTCATCGTCGATTTGGGCGCGGGCATCGAGAGATCGGTGCGCCAGATGGCGGGGCCTGCCGCGATAACCTATATCGTGCTTATCGACGAGCCGACGTCGCTGACCGACGCCTATGCCTTTATCAAGCTGTCTCATGCCGCCAATCCGAAGGCCGATTTGCGCGTCATCGTCAATATGGCCGCCAACGTCGCCGACGGCAAAAAAACCTACGAGACCATTCGTAAAGCATGCGAAAGTTTCCTTCATTTTGCGCCGCCGCTTGCGGGCATTATCCGGCGCGACACGAAGGTGCGCGACGCCATTTGCGCGCAAACCGCGCTTTTGACGCGCTCTCCCGTCTCCGATGCGGCGAAGGATGTCGAACATATCGCCGCGCAGCTAAAATTTTAGGAAAAGGAGGACGAGATGGTCGATATTCCTCTCGCCCCTCCAACGCCTTCCGCGTCAACGGCCGCGACGACAACGGGCGCTCCCGGCCTTGTCGCGGTTCAAGTGTCGGTGACAAACGTCCCTTTGGCGCTTGAAAACCTGATTCGCACCATTCAAGCCAATGCGACCCCCCTCCTTATCTCCGATGCGAATAATCTAACTTTGTCGACAATCCTCGGCAGCATCACCGTAGCCCTTTCGCCGCATATAAGCGCGGCTGAAAAACAAAATCTGACCCAGCAGCTTATATCTCTTATGCAGGCTCAACGTTCCCTGACGCTGACGCTTCAACCGGGATCCCCGCCCACGCAGGGGGCTTTGCTTTTTCCGATGACTTCCGCCTCGCCCGTCCCGCAAAATATTAAGGGGCACGCTTCACCTTCGGCGCCCGCTCCGCAAGCGCAGGTTCTGACGACAGAGAGTCGTTTTCATGCGGTTGTCCTTCCTCCCGCGCCGTCTCCGGCAGCCGTTCTTGCCGAAGCGCCTTCCGCTGCAATGGTGACGACTTTTGCGGCATTGAAGCCTTTAAACCCGGCACCTGTAACCGAGAATATTTATACGGTTTTTGTACCCCCTTCTGGCGTCAGTGCCCCCCCTGTTACAAACAAACCCGCAACGACTGTTATTCAACAAACGGCAGCTCCCGTCGTTCAGAAAACTGACGCTTTGCCGCAACCGGTTCAACCCATACAGCAAGCGATTACCCCGCCAACAGCGCAAACGACTTATTCTGCCCAACAAGCAAACATCTTGCCTCTCCCGCAAACGCCGGTTCCCGTTCAGCAAGCCGCCCCTTCTCCCGTAACGATGGAAGCTCGCCCTGTTCCAAAAACAAGTCTTCCCAATATTTCAGCGGTAACGCCCCCTTCCCAGCAAACGGCTCCCCCTGTTCCGCCTCAACAGGCGTCTATCGCTCCGCAACCAAGTTTTTCAACAACGCTTCAAACGCCGATTCCACTTCAGCAACCAAGCGTTTCGACAACGCCTCAAACACCAAATCCACTTCAGCAACCGACTCTTCCGATAACGACCCAAACGCCGGCGTTTTCTCAGCAACCAAAGCCTCCGGTTTCGTATCAAAAAGCTTCGCCTGCGCCTCTACAGGTTTCCCCCACTCCTTCACAACCTGTATCGATACCTCAAAAGATCGTTGTTGAAACACAACCTCCGTCCGTTATGACAAAAACGGCGACGCCGCCTCCAATGGCGCCTTCGCCTGTCACATCACCCCATATTCAACCTCCGCCGCCCTCTTCTCCGAACGTTTCTTCTTTGCTTACGCCCGGCAATGAAGTTTCTTTGCGTGTCGTTTCCGTTCTTTCCGGCGCCGCCCAGGGGAGCCACACCGGACAAGCCCCTTTGCCACCCCTCGCACCGAACCAAATCGTGGCAACAGTCAGCGGCACAGGAACAAACGGCCAGCTCATTTTAAAAGCCGGTGACGCGACGTTGTTCGTCAAATCACAAATCACAGCCCCTGTCGGAACTTCCGTTATCCTCTCCGTCGACGAGGTCACTATTTCGTCTTTGGTTACATTGCCGCCTTCCGAAGAACTTTCTTTTCCGGCTCTTCCGCAAGTCTTAGCCGCGCTTGAGCAGGTTAGCCCCCGCGTTTTTCAAAACGTGATGCTGAATTTTTTACCCCGCCCCACGGAATCCCTGCCCGGCGCGTTGATGTTTTTACTGAGCGCCTTCGGGCAAGGCAGCGTGCGCAACTGGCTCGGCAACGACACCGTGGACGTATTAGCCAATGCCGGAAAATCGGCGATTGTCCGCAACCTGTCGAAAGAATTGAAGAGCACGGGGCAACCGGCGCAAGACGCCGTTGTGGGCGAGTGGCGCTCTTACCCCATTCCTTTGTTTTCCAACCAACAATTTCAGGCGTTGACTCTTTACGTTCATAACGACCGCGACGCGCGGAAAGACGAGGCTCAAAGTCCTTCCGGCGGCGGGAAGATACGGTTTTTGATCGATATGCGTCTGAGCAAACTTGGCGCGATGCAGATCGACGGCTTTGTGCAGTCGAAAAAGCTCGACATGATTTTACGCAGCGAAAACATGCTTCCGGAAGGGCTGCATCAGGAGCTGCGTCAGGGATACATCAAGGCGTTGGACGCCGTAGGGTACGCCGGAACGCTGAATTTTCAGGTCGGGCGGCATCATTGGATGGTGATGCAAAAAGCGGCGCCCGAGGGGATTGTGACGTAAGCCTTAGCCGTTATGCCGATTTTTTGCGTTCGTGCCTTACGCCGCCGATTTCGTCGAGTTCAATTCTTTCAAGGCGGCGTTCTTCTTTTTCGATTTCTTCGATGCGTTGTTCTTCAGCGATTTCATAGCGTTTTTGCTCTTCAAAAAGCTCGGCCATTCTTTCCTGAGCTTTCCGCACCGCCGCCGCCGCCGCTTGATGCTCTTTTTCCAATTCGCGCCTCTTAGCAATCAGGTTTTTCAAAAAGGCGCCGTAGGTCATGCGCGCAATTTCGTTTTTTGCCGCCGCCGCTTGTTCCCGCGCTCTTAGTGCTTCTAATTGCCTTATCCGGTTTTCTATCTTTTCCAGATTTTCCATAAGACGCGCCAAATGTTGCCGTTGTTCGTCAACAAGCGTTTTTTGCAACTTGATCAGCGTGGCAAAACTTTTCTTCATAAGGATCAGAGGCCTAAAATCTGCGACAATCGGGCATACGTTTCATCGAAATTCGCGCTTTCATCTTTGCCCTGACGCAGAAACTCTTCGAGCGGCGCATAGAAATTCATCGCTTCATCGACTTCGGCGTTGCTGCCCCGACGATAGGCGCCTAAGCGAATCATTTCCGCCATATTTTCGTAGGCCGCCAAATGATGCCGCGCCGTGTTGACCATCACATTTTCGGATTCATTATTGCAGGCAGGCATCGTTCTTGAAATGCTGCGCAGAACATTGATGGCGGGAAAACGCCCGCGCTCGGCGATCGAGCGGTCAAGGACGATGTGCCCGTCAAGAATGCCGCGTGCGGCGTCGGCTATCGGTTCGTTATGGTCGTCGCCATCGACCAGAACCGTGAAGAGCCCCGTAATATTGCCTTTGCCGTGCTCTCCGGGACCCGCGCGTTCCAAGAGCTTCGGAAGTTCGGAAAAAACGGTCGGCGGATAGCCCTTAGTGGTCGGCGGCTCGCCCGCCGCAAGGCCGATTTCGCGCTGCGCCATCGCAAAGCGCGTGATGCTGTCCATCAGGCACAAAACCTGATTGCCCTGATCGCGGAAATATTCGGCAACCGCCAACGTCAAAAAGGCTGCTTGCCGACGCATCAAAGGCGCTTCATCAGAGGTCGCCACGACGACAATGCTTCGCGCCAAGCCTTCTTCGCCCAGATCGTCGAGAATAAATTCCTGAACTTCACGGCCGCGTTCGCCGATCAATCCGATGACCGAAACGTCCGCCGACGTATAGCGCGCCGCCATCGACATCAGCGTCGATTTGCCAACACCGGAGCCGGAAAAGATTCCCATGCGCTGCCCTTGGCAAATGGTCGTAAAGGCGTTGACCGAGCGAATGCCAAGATTGAGCTTTCCGCCGACGCGTTGCCGCGTATGCGCGGGCGGCGGGGGGCTGCGAACAAAACGGGGATCCCCGCCATGGGGCAACAACCCCTTGCCGTCTATAGGTTCTCCCAATGCGTTGATAACGCGGCCAAGCCATGCCTTCGTGGGCAAGATAACCGGCTGAGAATCGACAAGCTCGACCTTACTCCCAAGCCCTACGCCTTCCAAAGCCGCGAAGGGAAGCATCAACGCTTTGCCGTCGCGAAACCCGACCGTCTCGCACAAAACCTTGCGTCCGCCGCGCGCGATGACTTGGCAACGACCTCCAACCGACAGGCGATTTTCAATTCCGGCGACTTCGATCAGCAATCCCTGCACGCCAACGACCCGTCCGAAAACATGAACGGAGGGAAGCGCTTCGATGCGATCGACAAGGGTCTGGATGTTCTGATTCATATTCGGCGGGTTTATTGTACTCTCTTTTAACTTCTTTTTCAGTTGGCCGGTAAGTAGCCTATATCCTTGATAATTTTGGTGAAAGCTACTCCCACTCGATCGTGCCGGGGGGCTTGCTTGTCACGTCGTAGGTCACGCGATTAATGCCGCGCACTTCGTTGATGATGCGCGTGGCGACCCTTGCCAGAAAAGCATGGTTAAAGGCGTAAGATTCCGCCGTCATGCCGTCTACGGATGTCACGGCGCGCAACGCCAAGACGTTGTCGTAGGAACGCCCGTCGCCCATGACGCCGACGGTTTTAACCGGCAACAAGACGGCAAACGCCTGCCAGATTTCGTTGTAGAGCCCCGCCTTGCGGATTTCGTCGAGATAAATCGTATCGGCCTTGCGCAGTACCGCCAGCTTTTCCGGCGTAATCTCACCGAGAATACGAATGCCGAGCCCCGGCCCCGGAAACGGGTGCCTGCCCACAAAAGATTCCGGCAAGCCAAGCTCGCGACCCAAGGCGCGCACTTCGTCCTTGAAGAGTTCGCGCAACGGCTCGACGAGTTTCAAGTTCATGCGTTCGGGCAATCCGCCGACGTTGTGGTGCGATTTGATGGTCGCGCTGGGCCCGCCCGCGAAAGAGACGCTTTCGATCACGTCGGGATAAAGCGTTCCCTGCGCCAAAAAACCGACGTCCTTGATTTTATGCGCTTCGGCATCGAACACGTCGATAAACAACTTTCCGATAATCTTGCGTTTTTTCTCCGGATCGCTGACGCCCGTTAGTTCTTTCAAAAACGTTTGGCTCGCATCTACGGCGATGAGAGGGATGTTGTAGTGTTTGCGGAACAAATCAACGACTTCTTTGGATTCGCCTTCGCGCATTAAGCCTGTATCGACGAAAATGCAGGTTAATTGGTCACCAATGGCTTCATGAATAAGGACGGCGGCAACGGCGCTGTCCACGCCGCCCGAAAGGCCGCATATAACCTTGCCTTTGCCAACTTGCTTGCGGATGCGTTCGATTTCCGTCGCGCGGAAAGCCTTCATGCTCCACGCGTTGCCGCAGCCGCAGATTTTATGGACAAAGTTTTTCAGAAGTTTCGCTCCGTCGGGGGTATGCACGACTTCGGGATGAAACTGCACGCCGTAGAATTTGCGTTTTTCGTCGGCGATAAAGGCGAAAGGCGCGTTTTGACTCACGGCCACGACATCGAAACCCGACGGAATTTTTGTGACGCGGTCGCCGTGGCTCATCCATACCTGATTTTGCGAGCCTTGCGCCCATACGCCTTCGAACAAAGCCGAGGGTTTTTTAACCTCAAGCTGAGCCTTGCCGAATTCGCGGTGGTGGCCGCTTTCAACCGCGCCGCCCAACTGCATGCACATCGTCTGCTGGCCATAGCAAATGCCCAAGACCGGAACGCCAAGCTTCCACACGGCCTCAGGCGCGCGCGGGCTTTTATCTTCAAGCGTCGAGGCCGGACTGCCCGACAAAATAATGCCTTTAGGATTAAAGGCGCGGATCTGGTCGTCGGTGCGGTTATACGGCTGGATTTCGCAATAGACGCCTGCCTCGCGCACACGACGCGCGATGAGCTGCGTCACCTGAGAACCAAAATCGAGGATGAGGATTTTTTCTTGAGAGGTCATTATGCTTCCTACCTATGACAACCAGCCCGGCTTCGTCTGTCACTTACCAAGCACATCAAGATGTGCTTAGTAAGTGACCGGCTACGCCAGAGCAGATTTCGCCCTTCGGGCGAAATCTGGTGCGGGCAGCCGGAATCGAACCGGCACGCCTTGCGGCTCAGGATTTTAAGTCCTGTACGTCTACCAGTTCCGTCATGCCCGCAGACCGTCGCCAAAACTATCAGCAAACACGGCTAAAGCCAATCCTATATTTGCCGGAAAAACGTTATTTATCCACATGTTGGGCGGCTCTCTTAATCTCAGCAGACGTCGCATACCGCCACGAGGACAAATGGACGACCACTAAACCCGCAACGCTGCCCGATTCAAGGCGCACAGGAAGTTCAGGCAATCCCTTGGCCGGAGAAGCCAACCAGATTTGAAAAGGTTCGCGTCCGGCTTCAGTTTCCGTCTTTTTCCAGAAGTTCGCGTGTTCGCGGTCTTTCCACTCGCCGGAAATCATTCTGAAATCCGCCGCGCACAAACGCGCGTTGCCGCTGTACACGCCGTATTCATCGCTGTCCGTAAAGTCATATCCGGCGTCCCTGCCCGTGATGTCAAAGCGGCGCTTGCCGTCGAAAACGGGAACGGGTATGGCGCAACTTTTGTCCACGGCGACATGCGCCAGCATTTGCAAAAGAGCCGTGACGGGATCAAGCGCGCCGCGCCGCTGCGCTTTCGTCACAATTTCTCGATTTTGATCGGTGTTGGGGGGATTGAATTCCGGAACAACATCGCCCTTGCGATTGAAGCGCAACGTTGTGATCTTGGGTTTGTTATCCCACTCGTCGCGGGTGTAAAACTCCTTCGGCTCCAGGCGCTTTCCGTTAATGCGTCCATGCGCATCCAAAATCGTATTCCAAGGGAAAAGCCATCCGATAAATCCATCGGTTTCCGCCCTCACGACGACATGATAGGCATTTTTTTGCTCCTCAAACCAGATGTTCGAGGTCAGAAGGTGAAACCCGCCGACATAGACGTCATAGGTCGTGTGAATGGCCGGTAAGACAGGGATTTTCGACGGCGCGGGCGCAGCAACCGCCAATGAAGGCAACACCGCAATTATCGCGGTCAAAAGCATCGTTTTTCCGAAGTTCATATTTTATCCTTACAATAAACGTGGCTTTTTACGCCAGAATCTTTCGGAAATATAGCGTTTCTTCGCTCTTGAAGCAAAATTGTCTATGACTTATGAAGGTGTGTTCCGTTTATAAACTTTAGTCTCTTTCAGGTGAAAAGTGTCGCAAGAAAAAGAATTTCAAACGTCAAAAGCTTCCGTGCTTGCTGAAACAGCCGCGTCCGGCGCGGACGGATTATGGGTCGGCAAAGTAACAGATAAGGTTCTGGCGGAATTCCCCAATCAGGAAATCTACACCTGTGCCGCCGGAATTAGCCCTTCGGGCGTCGTCCATTTCGGGAATTTCCGCGACATCGCCACGTCGCATGCCGTGATGAACGAGCTGATCGCGCGCGGCAAAAAGGCGCGCTTGCTGTTTTCGTGGGACAACTACGACCGTTTCCGCAAGGTTCCGGTCGGCATCGATCCGGCGTGGTCAAAGTACGTCGGGATGCCGCTGACGGCAGTGCCCGACCCGAAAGGCGAATATGACTCTTACGCGAAGCGTTTCGAGGTCGAGCTTGAACAGTCGATCAAGGAATTAGGCATCGACCTTGAGTTTCGCTATCAGACTGCCGAATATAAATCTGGCCGTTACGCGGAAGCCATGGCTTTCGCGCTTCAAAACCGCCGCAAGGCCGCCGATATTCAGCTTCAATTCAAAACGGATAAGGGCAATCAAGCGAAGGGTATCGATCCCGATGAATATCGGGAGACCTATTATCCCATTACCGTTTATTCGCGCTTTTCCGGCACGGATAAAACAAGAGTTGAATCCTACGACGGCGGAACCAAATTGACGTATCGCTGCCTTGTCACGGACAAGGTCGAGCAGATCGATTTCAAGGAAACGCCCATCGTCAAATTGCCGTGGAAAATCGACTGGCCGATGCGCTGGCGCGAAGAAGGCGTCAACTTCGAGCCCGGCGGCAAAGACCATGCGACCCCTGGCGGAAGCTACGACGTGTCCGCCACCATTGCGCGCGAATTGTTCGGATTTAAGCCTCCCGTTTTTCAGGGATACCTGTTTGTCGGCATTCAGGGCGTTAAGGGCGACAAAATGTCGGGCTCGAAAGGCGGCGCTATTTCTCCCGCGCAGCTGCTAGAAATTTACGAGCCCACTTTACTGAAGTGGCTTTATATGCGCCGCCCGCCGACGCAAAGCTTTAACCTCGCGTTCGATACCGAAGTCTATCGTCAATACGACGAGTTTGATCGTGAAATCGCAAAAGTTCAGAAGGGCGAAGCGTCGCCTGCCGAGCAAAAGATTATTTTGTTCAGCGGCGTGAAAAAAGACCGCGCCACGCCCATCGCTTTCAAGCAGGCCGTGGCACTCGGCCAAATTACGCAATGGCAGGCGGATAAAATGCAAGAATTGGCCGAGAAATCCGGCATCCCCTGCAGCAGCGCCTCCATCGCCGTTCGCCTGTCAAAGGCAAAGGCATGGCTTAATACCTACAATCCGGAAGAAACCATCGCCCTGCGCGCGACACCTAACGCCGATTATGCCGCGACTTTGGACGATAAACGCCGCGCTCAAATCACCAAGCTCCGCGACTTTTTAAAGGGCGATGTAACGTCCATTGCAGTGTTGGAAGAGACCATCTACGGCATTCCGAAAGACCCGGCTCTGACCGACAAGGAATTAAAAGTCGCGCAGCGCGGTTTCTTTAAGGATGTGTACAATCTTCTGATTGGCAAAGACGCCGGTCCGCGCCTTTCGACGTTTCTTTGGGCCATCGACCGCGCAGTCGTACTTAAGCTGTTGGTTCTCTAGCTCTTACTTTGCCGTCGTTGCAGGAGCCGCAGACGGCGCGAGAGCCTGAGACGGAACAAATGGAACGGCATCCGGTGAAATTGCGGGTTTCGCTTCCGTAGCAGGTACCGCCTTGGGCAAGGATTCAACCGCAGGCTTTGCAACAAGCGGAACCGTGTTTGGCGTCACCGCAGGAATGGCCGTCGAACCAGGAGTTACATCAGCAGGAACCGCAGGCGTTGCAAAAGGAGGCGCACTCGTCGAAGCGGCAGGCTGTGGCGTTAAATCAATACCGCCTGCTTTCTTGTCGTCCATGGGAACGACGGCTGTTTGCGCAGAAGCATCGGGGATAGACTTGCTTTTTGCGGAAACTGCCGCTTTTGCTTTTTTCACTGTCTTTTTCTTTTTTATCGCCTTCTTGGCCGGAGTTTTCTTACTTTTCTCGAAAGAAACGCTGCCTGTATCGTCCCGATCGGCTTCGAAACTCGTGCATCCCGTGATGCCCTGGAAGTACGCGCTGAGAGTATTTTTAACAGGATCAAAGCTGCCGACAATGACCGTGTTGTAATATCCCTTCGGACGCTTGATCCATTCGCCGGGATTAATCAGAATTCTTTTCGACGCACTGTCAAATTGGCCATAGACGGCATAAGACCCTTTGGAAACCGAAAGATTCTTTTCCGTCGGATAGAATTTGAACACGCCTTCAAAATCCTTTCCGTGCAGGGATTCAATCTTCAACGCGCCGCCGGTAAAACCCTGACTACAAGTATAATTGCCGACCCACTCGCCTATAGGAGAAAACCGTTCAACGACAATCTTCGAGTTATCGACGGGGGCTTTGGCTTCTGCCTTCTTCTTGCCTTTTGCTTTGCTTTGCGTATCAGCCTTGGGCGTTTCGGTTTGAGCAACAGGCAAAACATCCATTGGCATCGGGAATACCTGCACTGATGACGGGATCGATTTCGGGCTATGCGTCGGCGCGACAGGAACGCTTGTTTCGCATATATTCAAAACCAATCCTAAATCGCTCGCCGACCACAAAAACATAAGGTGTTTACTCGAACGATCCGCCGTAAAGACCGTGATGTCTTTAGCCGCCGATTTAAGATATTCGGGCGCAGCGACATAACCCTGCGTACGCAATTTTTCGACCGTATTATTAAAAATCTGGTTGACGCGGTTCTGCTCCGTTTGGCCCATATGCCAGCCATAGGCTTCCATCTTTCCACAGCTGCGCCCCAGCTCGCTGCTCACGGCCAACATGGCCATCCGAAAATTAACTTCAACTGGCAAAAAGAAGGGAAGATCGTCGAACGTTATGCCCGCGAGCGGCGATGCGCCTGCCAGCGGCAAATCTCCGGCTTGCGCCTGGGGGGTAACGCCCAAAACGGCTAAGGCAAAAACAGCAGCCAAGGTGATCTTTATCCGGCGGAAAGTGTGTTTCATTTTTGCTATTCCTCAATCGCGGACATGCGCGAATCGCGCAAACGTTAAATCGGCCTCATACTATGCCGTTCTACGCGGACCTGCGCAATAAGCAAAAACGGCGCTTTACTTAGAGGTAATGCGCCGTTTTCTCATTCATATTTTTGGATATTTATTCAGCAATCGTATTCAAATCAATCTTAACGCCAGGCCCCATCGTCGAAGAAAGGCTGATACGCTTAACGTAGGTGCCTTTGATTCCCGCAGGACGCGCCTTCATGATCGCCTGAATGAACGCCTTGGCGTTCGACAGAAGATCGGGTTCGGAAAAGCTGACCTTGCCGATTCCGGCCTGAACAATTCCCGCCTTTTCGGCGCGGAATTCGATCGAGCCTGCCTTGGCGGACTTAACCGCTTCTGCCACGTTTGCCGTCACGGTGCCGAGCTTCGGGTTCGGCATCAGGCCGCGGGGCCCCAGAACCTTACCGAGCTTACCGACGACGCCCATCATGTCGGGGGTCGCAATGACGCGATCGAAATCGCTTTTGCCGGCCATAATCGCTTCGGCCAAATCGTCGGCACCGACGAAATCGGCTCCTGCGGCTTTGGCGGCATCGGCTTTTTCGCCTTTAGCAAAAACGGCAACGCGGACGGTTTTGCCCGTTCCGTGCGGCAACGACACGACGCCGCGCACCGTTTGATCGGATTGCTTGGTGTCGATGTTCAGGTTGATCGCAATCTCAACGGATTCGACGAACTTACGCGAGGTTTGCGTAGCATTCGCCAAAACCATCTTCACCGCTTCCGCCAAAGCATAAGCCTTGTTGGCATCGACGTTCTTTGCGGCGTTACGAAATTTTTTGCCATGCATAATTTAAACTCCTTTTTTTAGGTTGGCGCGACTACTCTGCGGTACGCCGACTTCGTCGGCTCCCCGCAACCGTGACTGCGCCTTACTTCTCCACAACTTTAATGCCCATCGAACGGGCGGAGCCGATGATCATTTGGCTGGCCGCCTCGACGTCGTTGGCGTTAAGATCCACCATCTTCTTCGCGGCAATTTCACGCACCTGAGCCATCGTAATGGTACCGACCTCCTCGACCCCAGGGTTATGCGCGCCCTTTTCAAGCTTGGCCGCTTTCTTGATGAAATAGGTATTCGGCGGTTGCTTGGTGATGAACGTAAAGCTGCGATCCGAAAATGCCGTGATCACAACCGGAATCGGCATGCCCTTTTCCATGCCTTGAGTCTTGGCATTGAACTGCTTGCAGAATTCCATAATATTCAGGCCACGCTGACCAAGCGCGGGGCCGATCGGCGGCGACGGGTTCGCAGCGCCTGCCGGAACCTGAAGCTTGATTGTGCCTATGACTTCTTTTGCCATATTGCTCTCCTCGTCTATCGCGAACGATTATCGTCCGCGAACGTAAAACGCCCTGACGCGCAACAACGCGCGCAAAGCAAACCAAAATGTGAAGGGAATTTGCGTCCCCCGACCTAACATTTGCTTTGGTTGCGACTACTCTGCGGTACGCTAGCTTCGCCAGCTCCCCGCAACCGTGACTGCAACCTAGCTAGGTTGGCGTGGTGCAGCTTCTTCGGGTACCATTAAAGTGAAGAACGCCTACCACACCGATTTCACGGGCGTTTTGTAATCAATGTTCGTCCGCAAGTCCAGTCTATTCTGCTAACAAACTGTTTTTTTAAGAAAATTAAGGCTTACCTTAGCCCTGGCTTTAATCCGGGCGTAAAATCAGCTTCCCGCTTAGCTGCCAAGAATTGCGTAAAAGAAACACTCTTAAACGCTTTTGCAATTTCTACGGCTTTGGAGCGATCATTTGGAGGTACTTTTCTGATAATTGAATGCAACTGCCAAAGAACGGGATCCTTTTTGAGAGCCTTTGTATCCACCGCGCCTCGTCTTTCGATTTCTTCAATTATATGGACCGGATTTCTGTTAACGACAGGCCTATGAGCTATAATGTCCGCGTTTATCTCTTCAACACTTATAAAAAGATCTCTGGCTAATTGTTCGGAAGAATGGCCGCTATAATCCTGCATGTTTGACTCCATAAAAAGAGAGCTTCTGCGTAGCCATTCTTTTGCATTGGAGAAGCCAAAATGCAATGCTTTCATGGCGGTTACATTCGTTAAAATAATTTCTCATTAAGCCAAAAATATTCTAATCTTAACCATGCCTCTTAAAGACGCCATCAATGCCCTGAAACGCAAGGATTTTGCGGAAGCACGTAAGCTCATTGCGCGCGAAGACGCCGCAACCTACGGCATTCAGCACTACCTAATTTTGGGTTTGGCGGAGATGTCGTTGCAGGAATGGCAGGCAGCGCTGGAAGCTTTTACCGCCGCCACAAAGCGTTTTCCAAATCATGCCCCGTTCTGGTTCAACCGCGGCATTGTCGAAGAAAATCTGAAACTCATCGACGCCGCAATTGCGAGTCACGAACGTTGCCTTGCGCTGGCGCCCGATCAGGCCGAGGCTTGCGGAAATTTATCGAACCTCTATCGCAACAAGAGGCGGTATGCCGATGCGGAAAACATGGCGCGGCGCGCAATGGAAAAAGGCGCCGACAAAGGCGAAGCTTTGAACTGCCTTGGCCTTGCGCTTGCCAAGCAGGGAAAATTCGACGAGGCGAGAGACGCTTTTTTGCAAGCGCATGAGGCCGCGCCAGATAATCCAGCGTTTCTTTCCAATCACGCTAATCTGGAAATCGAAGTGTTCCATTTCGACCAAGCCTGGAAATTGTTTACCGCCGCGCGCGCCATCGAAGACCGACCCGTTTTCCGTTATGACGAGGGCTTGGCGCGGTTGCTCTCCGGCGATTTCAAACTCGGATTTAAATTGCTTGAATCGCGGCTTCTGATGCCGAACGCCTTACGCCTTATTCCTTCCTATCCGCGATGGAAAGGCGAAAGGCTGAAAGGCAAGAAGCTTTTGATCATTGCCGAACAAGGGTTCGGCGACGTGCTTCAATTCTGCCGTTATCAGAAATTTTTGCCCGATGTCGATTTGGTTTGGGCGGTTCCCAAAAATCTGGTGCGCCTATTGTCGGGGTCTTTGCGCGGCGACGTCGTGGATGAAAAATCTCTATTACCGCGATGTGATGCTTATGTTCCCATCCTGTCTCTTGCTCACGAAACCAAGGACGTCTTTTTGCCCGCCATGGAGCCCTACCTCCGCGCGCCGATGGCTCCTGCCCTACCAGCAGGAACTCACAAACTGAAAATCGGGTTGGTGTGGGCGGGATCGAGGACGCATGCCCGCGACAACGAACGGTCAATTCCCCTTAGGCTTCTCGAACCCATTTTAAATTCCGTGAACGCCGATTTTTATGCGCCTTTTGTCGGCGACGGGCTGGAAGAAATCGGAAAGTATCCAGTTACGCGTTTGGACGACCTTATCTCCGATTTTGCCGATACCGCCGCGCTTTTGAAACAAATGGATTGCCTTGTTACCGTCGATACGGCCGTTGCGCATTTGGCGGGCGCTCTCGGCCTCAAGACTTATCTGCTGCTTCCCCGTTGCCCCGATTGGCGCTGGGGGATTTTGGGGAAGACGACGCCTTTGTATCCCTCCATGACGCTTGTGCGACAGAAAACATACGGCGATTGGACGGGCGTTATCGAGAAGCTTTTGCCGATACTAAAAATCAATCTCGCACGATGGGACTGACTTTGCGGCGGCTCTTTTCGTCCTTAAAGCAAAGTTCCAAATCCTTCGCGATGGCCTCGCTGACAAACGGCCTGACATTACCGCCAAGCCGTGAAATTTCCCGGACGAAGTTCGAAGAAATAAACTGCGTGCCTTCCGTCGCGGACAGGAAAATCGTTTCGATATCCGGATACATGCGGTAGTTCATCGCCGCCATTTGAATTTCGATTTCAAAATCCGACACGGCGCGCAAACCACGGATGATGACCGAAGCGCCGATTTTTTGGGCAAAATGCATCAACAGGCTATCGAACGGCATCGCAACGATGTTGCCGCTGTTCTTGAGCCTTGCCACTTCGCGCTTAACCATTTTGACCCGCGTGGCGGTGTCAAAAAGCGGGCCTTTGCCGGAATTTTTGGCGACGCCTATGACAAGGTAATCGACAATACGGGCAGCCCGTTGAATAATCTCGATGTGGCCGCGCGTAATCGGATCGAAAGTTCCCGGATACAGGCCGATGCGTTCTTTTGCTTTTTTTGCCATTTTATAACCCGCGCGGTTGCGCATTGGAGAATCGCGGAAGTTATATCATGTTTTGATTTCTTGTCCTGTTATTATCATAGCTGTCGGAGGCGATAACGATCGTATGTCCTTTTTATTGCTTCTTTTTTCGGCTTTTTCTCCTCGCGCTTGGTGGATATACGCCTCTCGATCATGAGGCCGCGCAAGCGGCGGGGGGGGGGGGATATATCAATGCAAGTAATTACGGGTTTGAATTAACCATAGGGAAAAGCTAAATCGTACCTCCGTTAGTTAAAACAACTGTTTTAAACAAACCAATTAATGTTCAGGTGTTGATTATGTCGAATTCCGATGATTTTTCGAAATCTAAAAAAGCCGTTTGCGCAAATTGCATTTATTTCGTGGCGGAACACGACGCCATATCGAGCCGCGGAAAACCGCATCCAACGAAAGATAATATTTATACCCATTATGACGATATGTGCAACCAAGGCAGTTTCACAAAACATCCGAAGGCAACGAAAAACGCAAACAACGATTGCATAGGCTTTGTTCCCCGCAGGAAGGATTTGAAAAAATTGCCCCCCACCCAAAGATTCGGTCACTTGGTCGCGAAGGCTACTGCCCAATAATAGGTTCGGCTGTTTCCGTTTCTGAGGCTTCTTCGCTGTTGCCGTTAAGCGTGATAAGTTTGTTAGTTATAGTAACGCGGGGTGGGGGTGATGCCAAAACATGAACTCAGGCATGTTCTTGCGTCACCTTCACCCCCATCCCGCCTTCCCCCATCAAGGGGGAAGGAGAAGAGCCGACACCAAGTGGAAATTATTTGGTTCGACTATATTTTGTAAAACAGGCATATCAACTTTGCACCAACCACCTGTTTAAGGAGCTTGTTATGGAAACCGGTAACCGTGTTGTTAATGCATTAGTATCCAATCGCTATCTGAACGCGCTGTTTAGAAAAGCGAATTGCAATACGTGCGAGTTCAAAAGAGAGAATCATTTTTCAGCCCGTCTTTCTCTGTGCACGGAAATTGGGGGTAAACGTTCTCATGAACTAACCGACCGTCTCGCGTTTTGCGATATTAAGAATCCGAGCGGACAATGCTTGGGTTATAGCCCTCAGCGTCGAGTGAGAACTCTTCAGCATTGGCTCTCGTCTTTTACGCAGAATGTTGTTCATTAGGAAGCGCAGCACCTTCAGATTTCTCGCGCTGATCTTCCTCTCCATTCTCTCCTGAATGATCCCGCCGCCGTGAAGCGGCGGAGAGAGAAAAACAAATGGGATCCGCTTTCGCGGGGATGACGGAAGTATTTATTCGCTGGCAGGCTCTCCAGCTTCCGTTTCCGGCGCTTCTTCGCCCTCTTCACCATTAGCGGCGTCGCCGGATTGGTCGTCCACCGCCGCGACGGAGACAACCTTTTCGGCTTCACCCACACGAAATACCGTGACGCCTTGCGTGCGGCGACCCGCGATGCGGATGTCCTTGACCGGCGAGCGGATGATTTGCCCGCCGTCCGACACCAGCATGATTTCCTGATTATCCTTAACAGGGAAGGTCGCCACGATAAGCCCGTTGCGTTCCGACATATCCATGTTCCAGATGCCCTGCCCTCCGCGGCCTGAGATGCGGTATTCGTAAGCGGACGTGCGCTTGCCAAAGCCGCGTTCGGAAACCGTGAGCAGAAAATCTTCTGACGCAGCCAATTCAGCATAGCGTTCGGGCGACAGCGTTAGGTTTGTCGTCGTTTCTTCATCATCGCCTGCTGTCGGGGTTGTTTCGTCAATCTCGCCCGCCGCGCGTCTCGCGGCGTTGGCTTGCTTGAGGTAAGCGGCGCGTTCATCCGGCGTAGCTTCGACGTGGCGCAAAATCGACATCGAAATCACGCTGTCGCCTTCGGCCAATTTGATGCCGCGCACACCCACCGAATTGCGGCCCGCGAATACGCGCACTTCGTCAACCGCAAAGCGTATGGCTTTGCCCTGATGGGTCGCCAGAAGGATATCGTCGGCTTCCGTGCACGTATTGACGGAAATGAGGTGGTCGCCTTCGTCCAGTTTCATCGCAATAATGCCCGAGGGGCGCACGTTGCTGAAATCCGACAACTGGTTGCGGCGAACCGTGCCGCTTGTCGTGGCAAATACCGCGTTAAGCGTTTCCCACGTCGTTTCGTCCTCCGGCAAATGCAACATCGTCGTAATCGTTTCGCCTTGCTCAAGCGGCAAGAGGTTCACCAAGGCTTTGCCCCGCGATTGCGGGCTGCCTAGGGGAAGCTTGTAGACTTTGAGCTTATAGACGCGCCCCAAAGACGAGAAAAACAGCATCGGCGTGTGGGTACTCGCGATAAAGATGTCGTAGACGAAATCTTCTTCCTTCGTCGCCATGCCCACGCGGCCTTTGCCGCCGCGCTTTTGCGCGCGGTAGGTGGAGAGCGGCACGCGCTTGACGTAACCCTCGCGGCTGACGGTCACGACCATGTCTTCGCGTTGGATGAGGTCTTCGATATCGGCTTCGAATTCCACGGGTTCGATGCTCGTCCTACGCGGCGTCGCGAATTTCAGCTTAATGGCGGCCAGCTCATCGGACATGATCTGGAAAACGCGATCGCGCTTCGCCAGAATGTCGAGGAAGTCCGCGATTTGAGCGACGATTTCCTTCAGATCGTTGCCGATCTTGTCGCGTTCAAGCCCCGTTAAACGATGCAGGCGCAGATCCAGAATGGCTTTGGCTTGTACTTCAGAAAGCTGATAGGTCGGATTTGCCGCCTTGGCGTCGAAAGCTTCGTCCACCAACGTGATGAGCGGCCCGACATCGCCGACAGGCCATGCCTTCGCCATCAATTCCGCGCGCGCGACAGCAGGATCGTTCGCTTTGCGGATGAGCGCGATGATTTCGTCGATATTGGCGACGGCAACAGCCAAACCGAGCAAAATGTGGGCGCGGTCGCGCGCCTGCTTGAGTTCGAATTCCGTCCGGCGCGTGATGACCTTTTCGCGGAAATCGACGAAAGCCCTGAGCACGTCCTTGACGTTCATTAACTGCGGACGCCCGTTGTTGAGCGCCAGCATGTTAACGGCGAAGTTAGATTGCAGCGGCGTGTGGGCAAAGAGCAGGTTTAAAACGACTTCGGCCATAGCGTCTTTTTTGACTTCAACGACTACGCGGACGCCGTCGCGGTCGGATTCATCGCGCAATTCGGAGATGCCTTCGATGATTTTTTCGTGCACGCATTCGGCGATTCGCTTGACCAGCACTTCTTTGTTTAACTGGAACGGAATTTCAGTGAAAACAATGGCTTGGCGGTCTTTCTTGAATTCTTCGATCTGGTGACGCGCGCGCATGACGATGCTGCCGCGCCCCGTGTGCATCGCGGCTTTGCAGCCCGATGCGCCAAGGATGATTGCGCCCGTCGGAAAATCGGGGCCCGGGATAATTTCGAGAAGTTCCTCAATTGAAATGTCGGGATTTTGTATCATCGCCAATGTCGCGTCGCAGACTTCGCCGAGATTGTGCGGGGGAATGTTCGTCGCCATGCCCACCGCGATGCCGCCGCCGCCGTTGACGAGCAAATTCGGAAAACGTGAAGGCAAAACATCCGGCTCTTGCAGGGATTCATCGTAGTTAGGATGGAAATCGACCGTTTCCTTGCCGATATCTTCCAGCATCGTCTCGGCCACTTTGTCCAAGCGCGCTTCGGTGTAACGCATCGCCGCCGCGCCGTCTCCGTCCATGGAACCGAAGTTGCCCTGCCCCTCGATGAGCGGCAGGCGCATCGAAAAATTCTGCGCCATGCGAACCATGGCGTCGTAAATCGCGCTGTCGCCGTGCGGGTGATATTTACCCATCACGTCGCCGACGATACGCGCCGATTTGCGGAACGGGTGCGTGCTGTCGTAGCCGCTTTCCTTCATCGCGTACAAAATGCGGCGATGAACAGGCTTGAGGCCGTCGCGCACATCGGGCAGCGCACGCGAGACGATCACGCTCATCGCGTACGCAAGATAGGATTGCCGCATCTCATCTTCGATGGTGATCTGCTTGATGTCCGAAGGCGGAACTGGAGGCAATGGGGCAGCGTTATCAGTCACTTTTTTACCTGTTTTTTCTAGGAAATACGCGCGAATCGCGGGTCAATATTTGACGGTTGTTTGTAGCATTATTTGCCCTGCCAAACCAAGCGAAAAATGGGCAAAAAACATATGAATATCATAGTGTTATAGGGGGATTTTTGGTGGTGTTTTTCTTATTCGCGACCGAGCTTCACACGAAGCTCAACTGCCCGGCTTTGATTTCGACAATCGTCTGCATTCTTTCGGCGAGGTCGAAGTTGTGCGTGGCCATGAGAAGCGCGAGATTCTGGGACTCCACAAGCTCTTGCAGCATGTCAAAAACATGATTTGCCGTTTCGGGATCGAGGTTGCCGGTGGGTTCGTCGGCGATCAGAAGCTGGGGATTGTTCGCGAGCGCACGGGCAATGGCGACGCGCTGTTGCTCTCCTCCCGATAATTTTCCGGGTCTGTTATCGGCTCGGTCGGAAAGACCCACCGCGTCAAGCAAATCGCGCGCGCGGCGTTCGGCAACCCGCCGCTTTTTCCCCGCGATCATTTGCGGGAGGACGACGTTTTCCAACGCCGAGAATTCGGGCAACAAATGATGAAACTGGTAGACGAAGCCGATTGTTTTGCAGCGCAAGGCTGTGCGGTGCGCGTCGTCGAGCTTTGTTGTGTCCTGTCCGTCGATGAAGATTTGGCCCTTGTCGGGTTTTTCAAGAAGTCCGGCGCTGTGCAGAAGCGTCGATTTGCCGGAGCCGGATGGGCCGATAAGCGCGACGGTTTCTCCGGCCTCTATGGTCAGCGAGCAGCCGCGCAGGACGTGCAAGGGCTCGCCCGCTTGTTCAAACGTACGGGTCACATCGATAAGTTCAAGAACAGGAAAATCCGCAACCGAAGACCCCTCCCCTAACCCCTCCCGCAAGGGGAGGGGAATTTTATTATTGCTGTTTGTCCGTTCTCTATTCATAGCGCAGAGCCTCTACCGGATCGAGTTTCGCCGCGCGCCATGCTGGATAGAGCGTCGCAAGGAAAGACAGCGCCAAAGCCATCACGACGATGCGAATGACGTCGTTGACATCGACGACCGAGGGCATGTGAGTCAGGAAATAGACTTCCGGCGCGAAGGGGTCTGTATGCGTCAAGGCTTGGACGACTTTGCGCAGGCCTTCGATGTGATGCGCGATAAATAATCCAAGGCCGAGCCCTACCGACGTGCCGACAAGGCCGATAAACGAGCCGTTCAGGAAGAAGATGCTCATGATCATGCCGCGCGAGGCTCCCATCGTGCGCAGGATGGCGATGTCCCTGCCCTTATCCTTCACCAGCATGATGAGGCTGGAGATAATATTAAAGGCCGCGACGAGGATGATCAGAGTCAAAATCAAAAACATCACGTTGCGTTCGACCTGCAAGGCCGTGAAAAAGCTGGCGTTGCTTTGTTGCCAATCGAGCAGGCGCACGGGCTGCTCTTGGGTCGTGCCTATTGCCGCTACGATGTTATTGCGAGCCTCGCGCATATTCTGGGGGTCGGAGACGAACATTTCCAGAGCCGTCACGCCCGTGCCCGTGCTGAAGAATATCTGCGCGGACTCAAGCGGCATAAAGACGAAGTTGTTGTCGTATTCGAACATGCCGACGTCGAAAATCGCGCCGATCTTATAGCCCCGAAGGCGCGGCGCGGCTCCGAATACCGTTGTTTTGCTGACGGGGGAAATAAGCGTCAATGTGTCGCCTGTGCGCAGATCGAGGCGCTGCGCCATGCGTACGCCGATGGCTATTGTGTTGCCGCCGAAGTCGTCGAGCGAGCCTGAGGCGATGTGGTTGGCGATGGTCACGCGGCTGCGGATGGCTTCTGCCGACAACCCGCGCACGTAGGCTCCGGAAGCCGCGCCGTTGTGCGTAATAAGTGCCTGCGCTTCGACGGTAGGCGCGATGGCTTTGACGTCAGGCACTTTCGCGATGCGGTCGAGCAAAGATTTATAATCGTCGATCGGACCTTGCATGGCGTAGAGGTTCATATGCCCGTTGAGGCCGATGACACGCTGGAACAATTCCTGCCGAAAGCCGTTCATGACCGACATGACGACGATGAGCGTCGCAACGCCCAAAGCGATGCCGATCAGCGAAAACCACGTGATAACGGAGATGAATCCTTCCTGCCTTTTTGAGCGAAGGTAGCGCAAGGCTACGAAACATTCGAAGGAAGAGAAGATCATTGCCGCGGTTCTTTCTTCATTACCGTTAACAAGCTTTCGCCAACATCTTCTTCTATCTGAAGCCAACCACGATCCAAATAAAAGTTGCGGCGCTCACGTGAAGCACAAAGATAAAGTCGATTGCACCCAAAAGCAAAGGCTGAATTAACGGCATTATCGACAAGGGCTGCGCCAATACCCAGTTTTCTGTATTCAGGGTCAACCCAAACTGCGGCAACCCAAGGGCTATATTGGGGTCTTTCCTCTAAGTCTGAAAAAATAACCAGCGCCGACCCCATATACTCCGTTTTATCATGGGCTACCAAGGCAAATGGGATCGGTTTGGAGCCAAGATGTTCGCGCAAACGGTCTGCAATTTTTTCAATCGGGTAGCCTTTGTTTTTCCACCATTCTTGCCAAACACGATCTGCAACCACGTCAAAAAATTCAGGTTTTTGACGCAGGTCGGAGATATTTGGATCAGGCATTAATATGTCCTTGTGAAGAGGCCATCGAAGAACTCGCTTGTCGCGGATTTTCCATGGCAGTCGTTCACCCCTCCCCTAGCCCCTCCCTCAAGGGGAGGGGAATTTGTGTGGGATTGCGGCGCGGCCATTAGTACGCCCTCGCGAAGATGACGTCTTGGGTGGCGGGGGCGCCTGTCAGGACGCATTTTCCCTCGACGCCGTCCTGATCGAACGGGATACAACGGATGGTGACGCCGAGCTCGTCAATCGCGGGCAAAGATTTCAGGTCGCCCGACCATTTGGCGCGGACGAAGCCGGTTTTGCTTGTGAAGCTGTTATCGACCTTAAAATAATCGTCGAATTCGGCGCGGGTTTTGATGTTCGTGACGGTGCGCGATTTCATGAAGGCCGAGGCTTGGTCGAGCATACCTTTTTGCATGTCCGTCAATTCAGCCACAACGCCGCCGACAAACTCGGCGCGGGAGGCAAAACGTTTGCCTCTGTCGAATTGATCGCGCCGGATGATGCAGACTTTGCCGCTTTCAACGTCGCGGGGGCCGATTTCGAGAACGAGGGGCGCGCCTTTTTTCACCCAATCCCACTTTTTATCCGCGCCGGAGATATCGCGGGCATCAATTTTCACGCGCACGCGTTCGTCCGCGTAAGTTTGCGCCGCCAGTTCCGCTTTCAGGCTTTCGCAGTAAGCCAGCACAGGGCCTTTATCGCTGTCGCCGCGAAGAACGGGAACAATCACGACATGCCATGGCGCTATGCGCGGAGGCACACGAAGGCCATTGTCGTCGCTGTGCTGCATGACGAGCGCGCCAAGCAAACGCGTCGAAACACCCCACGAGGTGGTATGCACAAAATCCAGCGCGCCTTCGCGGTTTTGAAATTGGATGTTCAGAGACTTCGAGAAATTCTGCCCCAGATAATGCGAGGTTCCGGCTTGCAGCGCGCGCCCGTCCTGCATCATCGCTTCGATGGAGAACGAATTGACCGCGCCGGGGAAACGCTCGTTGGCGGTTTTTTCGCCCATAATCACGGGAATGGCCAAGACTTCTTCCGAAAATACACGATAGATTTCGTGCATGCGCCTGGCCTCGGCCATCGCGTCTTCTTTCGTCTCGTGCGCCGTATGGCCTTCCTGCCACAGGAATTCCGCCGTGCGAAGCAACAGGCGCGGACGCATTTCCCAACGCACGACGTTTGCCCACTGATTGATCAGCACGGGAAGGTCGCGATAGGACTTGATCCACTTCGCCATGGCGACGCCGATGACGGTTTCGGACGTGGGGCGAACGATGAGGGGTTCTTCAAGTTCGCCGTCGGGCGTCAGAACGCCGTCTTTCATCGTCAGGCGGTGATGCGTGACAATCGCCATTTCCTTGGCGAAGCCTTCGACATGTTCGGCTTCTTTCTGGAAATAGCTGAGCGGAATGAAAAGCGGGAAATAGCAATTCTCGTGCCCTGTCTCCTTAAAGCGGCGGTCGAGATCGCGCTGCATCAGCTCCCAGATGCCGTAGCCGTTCGGCTTGATGATCATGCAACCGCGCACGCCCGACAATTCGGCCATGTCCGAAGCGCGGACGACTTGTTGATACCATTCGGCGTAATTTTCCGCGCGCGTGGGCGTAATGGCGGTTTTGGGGGCTTGGGATTTGGGCGGCGTGGCGGTCATACATCATCCAAAAAAGAAAAAACTTATCGAAGATATGAGATTAACAGACTCATATGCGTTGCGGACGCAACGCAGCTGGATTCCCGCTTTCGCGGGAATGACGGCTCGTCTGAGGTTTTAACAAACTCTGGCCTACATGCCAATCAAAACAGCTTAGCCCCGTTTGGCACCTTTTTGTCCGGACTTATCAGCACGACGGCCCCGTTTTCGTCGGGAAAACCAGTGCATAAAAAATCCGACACAAAACCGGCGATGTTTTTTTCGCCAAGATTGAGGCACCCAACGACTTGCTTGCCGATAAGCGTTTCCGGCGCATAGTGAACCGTAATTTGCACCGAAGTTTGCCGAATGCCGAATTCGAGCCCAAAATCCGCCCATAGTTTATAGGAAGGCTTGCGGGCTTTCAAAAATGGCTCAACGCGGACAACCGTCCCTGCGCGCAATTCAACGGAGGAAAAATGTTCGTATGGAATCATGTCGTTTTTCCCTTCGCACTTGAAAATTGAGATGAGCTTAGCACGGCGTTTTTATCCGGTCTTATGCACCGTATAAATAGTTAATGCCGATACAGTCGGCAAAAACACGTCCTTCTTTAATCATATTAACGGCGTGTTTGAAGCCTTTGATCCGCTTTCTGCTTAGCGTTTGACAAGAATATTTTCATCTCTTACGTTCGCCGCATTGCATAAGTGCTTATTTTACGGGTCGTTTTATGTTTTCCAAAGCCAACTCAAGCGATGTTCCCACCGCACAACGAAGGGTGGAGTTTATCCTCAAGGATATTTACGATTATCATTTTTTGCTTTCTCTCCAAAAAAGCAAATTCAGGGCAATAGAATTTAAAAAACAGGCAAAAGACGCCAATACGGTGGAAGCCCTTTATTCCAAAAGAATTTTCAAAGCGGCAAAAGAAATAACGGTCCTTTCCGGCAAAGGCTGGGAAAAAAACAAAAATATCCTTAGGCTCTGGCGTCAAGTCGCGGAAGCCGTCCTCCTTTTCAGCGAACATCCGGACAAGAAGGTTGCCGCTCTCATCATCAGCGATAAAGGCGAATTGCTGGCCTTTAGCGCCAATCGTATGCTGAAGGGCGTTCCCAAGAACAACAAATATTTCACCCTGCATGATCGCAGAAAGCGCATCCCTTGCGCGGAAAAACTTGCGACGGCTAACATGCTAGAAGTCAGCACTAAACACCGTCAAGTTTCCGGCCTGTCCGATGCCGACAGGCTTTCGTACGTCGAAGACGAGGTTCTGGAACTCAACGAGAAAGTCATAGCAAAAGGACAAAAAGATAAGCGTTTTAAAAATTGCTTTATCTTAACAACGGCGCCGTCTTGCATGTCCTGCGCAGAAATGATTGTAGAGCTCAACTTCAAGGGAGTCATTGCCCCGGCAAAGGCCGATAAACACTTTAGATGCGAAGACGAGATGGTCATAGCAAGAAAATTTATGAAAAAACGAGGCATACAAATACATTACCTGCCAAAAGCCGTTTTGGCTCGATGAAAGTAAACGGGCTTGTACAACGCCCTGAGAAATATTTTTTAGGTTATGTAAATAAATGAAAATTTTTGTTCCAGCTCTCCGCCAGATTATTCCGGCCAAACATCCGGAAGAATTCGTCAATTGGATGGTCGAAGTCAACGAAGATGAAGTGAAAAACCTCGTTATCCCCCATTGGAAGAAAATAGACGCCGCAAAAGACATTCAGGAACTCCGCAGACTATATAAGATAAGCATCGAGGAAGTCTGCGGGCGCGACGTAGCCTATGGAACGATGGACCCCTTTATGCGCCGTCCCATCATGACGGTTCATGCGGGAGCTTCGCCCGGAGACGAAGATTGTTCCGATTTATTTTTGGCTCTTGCCCACAAGGTCGGATTCCTGACCGCTAAACACAGATGGACTCTCTTCTATGGGGGCGGCGAAACCGGCGGCATGGGCAAAGTCGCTAAAGGGTTTTATGCTGGGTTGAATGCGTTCGGCCGGGCTGACGACCAATACTCTGTGCAGGTTATTCCGGCCGATTTTGTCCTGGGCGTTAAAAGCCTGAACAACAACCGCCCCAAGAATGAAGGATTGTGCACGACAACGGACGCCGCGCTCGTCATGCCCGATTTCATGATGCGCCGTCACATTCTAAATTTCCGCGCAGAGGTCGCCATTACGAAGGTCGGCAGCCTCGGCAGCCTTGACGAATGGAGCGATATCGCCGTGTCCATCAAAACGGGTTTGAGCGACGTCAGGCTTTACACGCTCAATCCTTACGTCGAAAAGCTAAAAGGAAAATTCTATGCTCCTCTTAACGAGCAGATTGAGAATTCCGTCACCTGCGGACTCCAAAATCGGGATATCTATAACCACTTAAAGTTTATGAATTCGCCGGAAGAAATTTTCGCGGATCTAGAGAAAAATAACGTGGATCCGGAACAAAAATATCAGGCGCGGCGACAGAGATTCGGTTTTACACCCGGCATCCCGAGACCTGTTCCTTCTCTCGTTTAATCTTCCTGAATATCGGACACGACGGCGCGTGCGCGCCCGGCAGAAGGCCGATGCTCATCAGAAATTCGCCCGTAATTTCTCCACCGGTAAATTTAAATGTCTCGCGAAAGAGTTTAACCCATTCCGCTTTGCTGCGCGGATGATGCGCGGCAAGCCAAGGCGCAAAACCCCTATGCGATTTGCGCAAGGCCAGAATGATTTTGGCGTTGTCGATGATCGCCTGAATTTTCCGCTTATTTCGGATGATGGTTTCGTCACCCATTAAACGCCCGATATCCTTCGCGCCATATTTGGCGACTTTGGCGACGCGGAAGCCGTTAAAAGCCTTGTTGAGGGCTTTCCTTTTCTTTAAGACGATCTCCCACGACAAGCCCGCCTGCATGATTTCAAGGCACAGGCGCTCGAAGAGGACGCGTTCGTCCGATACCGGAAAGCCGTATTCGGTATTGTGGTACCCCGCGTGAATCGGGTGCTTCGGCGCCATTTTGCAGTACCAATAGGCCATGTTAACCTTTCAAGAGCTTGCTTACAGAAGAGCATTTAAGATAACCCCTCACCTGCAAAAACCAAGGACTTACTAGGGTAAGTCCAGGTTTTTGCTTCCTCTCACTCAAGGGGAGAGGGAAAATATATTTAATGCTCGCTTGTAAAGCTTGCATTTTTGCCGCCTTTTTCCTAGAAGATGCCCCTTGGCTTTAAGAAAGTAATGAAAATGAAAGACAATCTACACCCCGATTACCATGAAATTACCGTCGTTATGACCGACGGAACCGAATTTGTCACCCGCAGCACCTATGGCCAGACGGGCGCCAAGCTGCATTTGGACATCGATCCGAAGGTGCATCCGGCCTGGACAGGTCTGCATCGCATGGTCGATCGCGGCGGCCAGTTGGATAAGTTCAACAAGCGCTTTGCCGGTTTGTCCAAAAAGAAGGAAGCATCAGCGAAGGTTGATGAGGCTCCTGCCGAGAAGATTAAGCTGACGACGACCGCCAGCACCGCCAAGAAGGGCAAGAAAGAACAAGAAGCCAAAAAGGCGTAAGTTCTTTTTCAGTTAAACAAAAAGCCATTCCTGAAAAAATCAGGAATGGCTTTTTTGCATCTTATGCCGCGCAGACGCGCGGAGCTGGATTCCCGCTTTCGCGGGAATGACGAGATTAGCTTTATTCGACGAAGGCTTTCTTTTTGAAGTTATGGTGCGTTTCGATATAGCGCACCGTGCCGCTGGACGAGCGCATGACGACCGTATTCGTCTCGGCCCCGCCCGCAAAACGGCGAA
The DNA here is from genome assembly GCA_041649025.1 of Bdellovibrionales bacterium. GTDB lineage: Bacteria > Pseudomonadota > Alphaproteobacteria > UBA9219 > UBA9219 > CAIXLI01. The sequence continues at coordinate 64,744 of JBAZNY010000007.1, forward strand.
CGCCTTTGAGCATCGCGCCGTTCGTCACGCCCGTGGCGGAAAACATCACGTCGCCATGAGCCAAATCGTTCAGCTCATATTTGCGGTTGAAGTCCTTGATGCCCGCTTTCGTCGCGCGGCCTTTTTCGTCGTCGTTACGGAACAACAGGCGACCCTGCATAAAGCCGCCGATGCACTGAAGCGCCGCAGCCGCCAAAACGCCTTCCGGCGCTCCGCCCGACCCCACGTACATATCAACGCCCGTTTGCGCCTGCGACGTGGCAATAACGCCCGCCACATCGCCGTCGCCGATCAACATGATGCGCGCGCCCGTTTCACGGACATTGGTAATCAGTTCCTTGTGACGCGGACGATCAAGAATGCAGATCAGGAGATCGGAAACATCCGCTTTCTTGGCTTTGGCGAGATTACGGATATTTTGCGCCGGCGTCGCGTCAAGATCGACAACATCGTCGGGAAGACCAGCGCCAACCGCTATTTTATCCATATAGACGTCGGGAGCGTGCAGAAACCCCCCTGCTCCGGCAAAGGCGATGACCGCAAGCGCGTTAGGGCCTCCATGCGCCGTAATGGTCGTTCCCTCCAAAGGATCAAGCGCGATATCGACTTTAGGGCCTTTGCCCGTGCCAACTTTTTCTCCGATAAAGAGCATCGGGGCTTCGTCGCGTTCGCCTTCGCCGATGACAACCGTTCCATCAATATCAAGCACATTGAGCGCGCGGCGCATGGCGTTGACCGCCTTTTGGTCGGCCATTTTCTCATCGCCACGTCCGACCATGAGGGAGGCGGAAAGCGCCGCAGCTTCGCTGACGCGAGCCAACTCCATGGCCAAATTTCTATCGTTGTAGGATTGAGATGACGACATGGTTTTTCCTCAAATTTATGGGTTGGCGTTTTCTATCACGGTATTTTTGTTTTGACTACCCAACTTATTGGTTTATTGGAAATTCAACCTTATTTCCAGTTTCTAAACCATATTTTTTTGCCAGACCTGCGTTAATTTCTATTACGGCGATGACGGACTCTTGCAAAATAACCGGCGTTACGTCCTCCGGTTGCATATCGGCGGCTATGCCGCCTATCGTTCCGCCCTGACGCACGAAAATCATATCGAGCGGAATAAGCGTGTTTTTCATCCAAAAAGCGGCCAATTTGGGCGTAGCATAGGGGAAAATCATGCCTTCGTCGTCGCGCATCGACCGCACGAACATAAGGCCGTAGGCTTGTTCCTCTTCGCTTCTTGCCACTTCCGCCTTAAAGAAAAAACGGGTCCCATCCGCGCGCGTTATGGAAAAACCTGATTGCTCAAAAGCGGGGCGCTCTGTTGGCGCTCTTTCGGGATTGTAAAACCAAAAAACTGCCCCAAGCCCAAGTATTACCGCAACAAGGAAAATTATTCTTTTTCTTTGCATTTCTTCCGGCCTCGATTGACGCGAAGGTTATTCCAAACTAATCCTTATGTACTCGGATTTAGATTTATTTGACAGAGCAAATCTTAAGGGGGCATCTATGCGCCGCATTCTTCTTGCCGCAACAGGCGTTCTTTTTGCCGCATTGCTTATACCGCAGGCTTCGCATGCCGTAGGAAACGTTCTTCTTCCCGGCGGCAGTTCATCATCTCTTCCAAATCTAGGCCTCAGCGTTACGCCAAAAACTCCGGCTCCAGCCCCCGCCCCTGCCCCTACCGCAGAACCGAAAAAGAAACCCGAAATTCCGGCTCCTGTGACACCTCCAAAGGTCGTCGAAAAACCGCCGGTTCCCGCGCAACCCGCAGGCCCCACGCGAATTATTACCCAAGACGAGGCTTCTTTTCAGGGCGGGGAAAATCTACCCTACAGCCTGACGATCGCGGTGAGCGAAAAGTCCGCCGTCAGCACCAGCGACGTTGCCAAAATCAGCGATAGGTTGGGGCTCACCCACGAACAGGTTTCTTCTTCCTGCTTTCTTTCCTTGCGCGGAATGCTCAAAACGGACAAGAGCCTTTATTCCATCGGCGGCAGACTATCGCCGCAGGCCACGGTACGTTACGACGGGACGATCCAAAGATATATGATGACGGCGCAGGCGATGTGCCTTGCAAACCAGATTCCGCCTAAAGGCGGCATTATCGTGAAAATGAAAGACCGGTTTATTGTTTCCCTCCAGCAGGTGAATTGTAAGCCTCCTGAAAGCGGCAGGCCTGCCAGTCTTATCGTCGTCTATAAGGGCAGCGACGCGGCGGAGTGCAGTTATCAGTAGCCGCTTTCCGTTTGCATGCCGTACAAGCGGGCATAGACGCCATTTTTAGATAGAAGTTCGGCGTGGGTTCCCTCTTCGACCGCGCGGCCCCCGTCGAGGACGACGATGAGGTCGGCATCGACAATCGTAGTAAGCCTATGCGCAACGACGATGGTCGTGCGGCCTTGCTGCAATTTCTTCAACGCGCCCTGCACCGCCCTTTCGGATTCGTTGTCGAGGGCGGAGGTCGCTTCATCCAAAAGCAATATGGGCGCGTTTCGCAACATCGCGCGGGCAATCGCTATGCGCTGGCGCTGGCCTCCCGATAATTTGACGCCAAATTCGCCCACGTGCGTTTCATAACCTTGCGGCAGATCTCGGATAAAGCCGTCGGCGGACGCGAAGATTGCCGCCTTTTCAATTTCTTCAGGCAAAGCTTCAAGCTTTCCATAGGCGATGTTGGCGCGGATGGTGTCGTCGAAAAGCGCCGTTTCCTGACTCACAAGCGCAATTTTGGAGCGAAGGCTTGCCATCGTCACGCTGCACACGTCCACGCCGCCGACTGTTATGCGGCCAGATTGAACATCGTAAAAGCGCGGAATGAGGTTGATGATTGTGGATTTTCCGGCACCCGACGAGCCGACAATCGCCACGGTTTTTCCGTGGGGGACTTTGATCGAGAGGCGGTCAAGCGCACGCGTCCCATCGGCGTAGGAGAAAACGACGTCTTCGAGCGCGACGGAATAGTCGGAGACTTTCAGGGGTTTTGCCCGCGGCGCGTCGACAACCTGCGGCTCGACATCGAGCAGCGTAAAGACGCGATCCGCCGCCGCCAATCCGGCCTGGAACTGCGCGCTCACGCGCCCCAGACGCTTCATCGGATCGTAAGCCAAAACAAACGAGGCGATGAAGGCGACCAGATCGCCCGGCGTGTTTGTTCCGCGCTCAACCTGCAGATAGCCATAAAGGACGAGCGCCGTGATGGCGACGCTGCTTAAAATTTCCATAACGGGACCCGTCAACGCGGAAACGCGGACGCCCTTCAGGGAGAATTTATATATCGCTTCCGTCAGGGCTTGCACACGCGAGACTTCCAAAGCCTCGTTGCCATAGGCCTTGACGTGCCGGATGCCTTGAAAGGCCTGATTAAGAAGCGCCGATAAATCTCCCGTCGCATTTTGCGTATTCGACGCAAGTCGGCGGATTTTTTTGCTTATGCGCGCCACGTAAAAAGCCGACAGCGGGAAAATCACGGACACGATGCACGACAAGTGCCAATCCTGATAGAACATCACGCCGACCAAAAACGTCAGTTCGAGGCCGCCCCGGAACGAATTGAGCAGGCATTCGTTGACCGCCGTCCGCATGATTGTGACGTCGTTAATAACTCGCGACACGAGCGTGCCGGAAGCATTGGAATGAAAGAAAGCCAGATCGCTTTTCAGCAGATGCTCGGACATCTGCTGCTGCACGTCGGCGACAATGCGCTGCCCGATGCGATTGAGAAAAATGGTGTGGAGATAGACCATCGCGCTTCGCAGCCAGAAGCTGCCGACGATCAGGGCGCAAACCCAGCTCATGTAAGTAAGGCCGGACTTCTGAATCATTCCGTCAACGACGAGCTGCAGCGTATGTGTAAACACGCCGCGCATCGAGGCCGCGACAGTCATGAAAACCATCGCGCCGAAAAACTGCTTTTTATAGGGGCGCAGGTAGCGGTCGATGAGGCGCTTCATAAGCATCCACGTGCTGCGCGCCGTGTCGCCTTGGAGAGTAGTGAGGTTGGCAGAGGTTGCGTTGCTTGTTTGGGTCACGAGAACGTTGTTCTTATATGATTACGGTTTTTTCATCATAGTCTGTTGTTCACGCGTTTCGCAAACACAGGCTTATTGATCTGCAACAGATTGAAGATGATATAGTATTTTACTAGTCTTTATCATATGGTAAAGACAAATAGTGTCCTCCTGTTCTCTTTCTTCAAAGAAACGGTGGTGTTGAAATCGTCATTTTTTAGATGTGCAAATGAGTTTTATCTCTGATTCCGACCTTGTAAAGCTGGCGGCTGAATACCACACGCCGCTTTATATCTTTGACGAAAAAACCATTCGTCAACGCTGTAATGAGCTCAAGCAAGCCATAACGTACAAAAATCATCATATACGGTATGCCTGCAAGGCGTTGACGCTTCAAGCAGTCTTAAAAATCGTTCGAGACGAGGGGTTGTGGATTGACGCCTCTTCGGTCAATGAAGTTGATCGCGCCTTGCTTGCCGGATTCAAGCCAAGCGAAGTCTTTTATACCGGTGAGGGAGCGACCGAGGCCGTCTACAAATATCTTGCCGAAAGCGGCGTTCTTATCAATTGCGCGTCAATCGACCAGATACGGCTGCTTGGATCGGTCAAACGGAATCACACTTGTTCCATTCGCGTGAATCCCGGCGAAGGACACGGCGAAACGAACAAGACAAATACAGGCGGGCCGAGCAGCAAACACGGCATTTATTTCGATCAGATTGAGGCGGCAAAATCCGTCGCAAGCGAATTCGGAATAAAAATAATCGGCATTCACTCCCACATTGGGTCGGGCGCGGATCTTTCTCATTGGCTGAGAATTAAAGACAAAACTCTGGAGTTCGCCCGTTCGCTCCCCGACCTGCAGTTTGTCAACTTGGGCGGAGGAATTCCCGTCGTCTATAATCCGGACACGGATAAGCCGATGCCTTTAAAGGAATGGGGCGCGGCTTTGTCCGACAGCATGGAACAGTTCTCAAAAGAAATGGGCCGCGATATCACGCTTTACATCGAACCGGGCCGGTATGTCGTCGCAGAAAGCGGCATTCTGGTCGCAAAAGCCGAGGCGGTTAAATCGACGCCGGGGTACAACTTTGTCATCGTCAATACCGGGCTTAATCACAACATTCGCCCCGCCATGTATGGAAGCTATCATCCCATAACGTTTATCGCACGCGACGGACGCGCTCCCGGCATCGAGAAAGATTATGTTATCGCCGGATATTTGTGCGAATCCGGCGACGTTTTTACCGTCAAGAGCGATGGCACGCTGGCACCACGAAAGTTTCCGGAAATCAAGGTTGGCGATTACATGGTCATGGGGCATATCGGCGCGTATTCGTGGTCGATGAAAAGCGAATACAACTCGATGAACCTTCCGATGTCGCTTCTGATTAACCGCGAGGGTTCCGTTTCGATTATCGAGCGCCGCGGCAATCTGAACGACATTATGCGGAGAGAGCTCGATGTGTTGCCGCAAAGGGCGAGCAAATAAACCCGGCAGACGAAGATCAATTTATTCTTTAGATTCAATAAATTAATTGCATAGCAAGGGCTATTTCCTTGATGCAAGTATTATAAGCATGTAAAATGAAATGGTTATTTTGAAACAAAAATTTATATGTTTTTGGATAGTCTTATGAATAAGAAACAGGATAAGGACAGAAGTTACCAAGGCGCGAATATGTTCAAGGGCGTTTTGGCTCTTTATTACGCATATAAAAAGATCGGCGAAAAATCCGGATACGAAAAACTCATCGAAGCAATGCCCGACAGGCTTATTCCGATGGCGGAGTTCTTTGTCGAAAGAATGAGCGCCAACAGTTCGTCGGTAGTAAAAATAGCGGATATAAAAAATGATCCTGAAGCCTATATCGACGCCATTGAAAAGAGTTCGGCCTTTTGCAAAAAAGAACTCGATCTATTTAAAACCAGTAGCTCTGCAGATTATACGCAAGAAATGTTCGAGCAAGACGCGTCTCTTGAGCGGAGCGGCCTTTCGACACAGTATTTATCTCGAAAGATTGTAATTGACCGGCGCATACGCGAGTCTATCAACAACGGATATACCCAAATCGTCATGCCGGCTTGCGGACTGGACATGGCCGCTGAACGTTATGCTGCCAAGTATCCTAACGTTCATTTTTATCTGTCTGATTTGAAGGACATGATTAATGAAAGAAAAGAATTAGAAGACGAAACATTTGCGGAAAAATTCTACGGCACCAAACAATTGCCGGCAAATCTGCATTTTGGCGTTGTGGATCTTGAGGAGCCCAATGCCCTTGTCAAACAACTGACATCGACCCCTGACTTTAACAGAAATAATAAGACACTCTATATTTTTGAGGGCGCTTCGATGTATCTAACGCCGGAAAGCATCCGGCAGAATTTCCGCGATATATGCCAAACGACGCGCAAACACGAAATCATTATGGGTTTTGCTTTTTTTGTGCCGATGAAAGAACGGGTTCTTGTAAAGGGAGCCTATGATGGAAAATCCATTAGAAAGCTTTTTGAGATTCAGAAGTTATTCTTCCGCGGTGATGAATCTCAACCTGCCTACAAAGTAAGGAGCCTCCCTGCGGTTGATCAAAGTCCCGATGGACTTGTGAATTGGCCTTTAGTTATCAAGCTGCATAAAGAACATCACCCAGAGTCTTCACTAACAGAGCATGAGTTGGAAGATTCAATAATTTCATACAAAATAACCGGCGGAGCTCATTTTTCCTTAAGGCCGAGAAAAAACAAAACAGAACTTAAAAAGCTCAGAAAGAGTCTGGCTCTTCAATAAAGCCACAAAGAAAGGCCACGGCCTCGTTTATATCAAAAATCGCCTTATGAACAAACCTCAGGCGCCGTCGTCAAGGGCGGTTCGCGGAAATTATCCCACATGAACTCAAATGTGCTTTTCATAGCATCGGCTAAAAACGCGTTGTTAAAGACGTATATTTTGTCCATGTCCTTATTAAGCGCTTTTTCGTATACGTATATTGCAACTTTGTTTTGATAGATGATGGGAAGGCCAAACTTAAAATATTTTTCCGGAATCCACCTGCATTCGGACAAGGGAAAAACGATGTGGGTGTTTCCTTCCTTCATAAGCGATCTGTGTTTCAACCCACATTTTCTCAGTCTTATGTGTCCGTCGATCTCGGCTCTGTTCATTCTTGAGTTATCCGCGTTCATGAAGAGAATTTCGCCGCCGCATTTTTTTACGTCATGATAAACTTTGTCTAAAAACCGCAGATAACAATCTTCGCCTTCGATGACTTCCACACCATGCTTTTTCAACCGAACGCCGGTTGAATCAATAAACTCAATATCCGAATTCTTCAGCCCGGTGAGAATGGCCTTTGTCGTCTTTCTGCGAGGCGAAAGATGACCGCTTTCAATTTTGCGGATGGTTGTGACCGAAAGACCGGACGCCAATGCCAAACTCTCCTGCGACCAGTTGAGAAGCGCACGAGCCGCTTTGATCTGGCGCGCATTAATGTCGTCATTGTCCATGAGGCTACCCTTAAATATGGCAGTATCATTATATTTATTCAGCTATTTTGCAAATATAATCAAAAATTTACAATGATTTGAATATGATAACGCGTAATTTCACTATCTCTTTTCAGATAAAAAGAACGAAAAACGTCACGTAGCATGACAATAAAATACAGATAAAGATATTGTTTTCAGTTATTTAAGATCGATAATACTGCCACATATCGATGCTTTTATGGAGAATACGTACATTCATTGAATAGTTTTGTGTATTTGTGAAGGAAAAACATATGGTTAATATAGTTTCCATGCCTGATGCCCCGGAGAAGATGGGAATAATTCCCGGAATTCCATCAAGTCTTAAGTCGCCAATCGGTTTTACCGATGGCCGGTACACGATACAGGGCATTCCTTTAAGTGACATTGTCGAGCAGTTCGGCTCCGCCACTTATGTCTACGATCTCGACTTTCTTAAAGAGCAATTTCACTACTTTTCAAAAGTCGTTTGCGGCAGCAATTCCCGTTTCAAAATACATTACGCGATGAAGGCAAACGGCGAACCCCATGTCCTTCAAACGCTTGCCGAGGCCGGGGCCTATGTTGATACGACGAGTCCGGCAGAAGTTCTCCTTGGCCTTAAAAACGGCTTTACCGAAGACCGCATTCTCTTTACCGCTAACAGCCTGACGGACGAAGCCATAGCTTTCGTTCAAAACAGATTCGAAGGCCGCGTTCTCATGAACTTCGATTCGCTCGATGTTCTTGAACGTTATGGCAAGGCTTTCCAAGGCAATAAAGTTTGCCTTAGATTTAATCCCGATGTCGTCGCCGGCGAAGACCCGCGCTTGCAAACAGCCGGCGCCAAAACGAAATTTGGCATCGCCCTTAGCGACGCCGCCGAGGCCAAGAAAATCGCGGATGCTTATGGGCTGACCGTCGTTGGACTTCACGAACACACAGGCAGCGGCATTTCCGATAAAAACGCGCTTTTGAAAAGCATGGACAACCTTATGTCCGTCGCGCACGTTTTCCCGGATCTGAGGTTTGTCGATTTTGGCGGCGGTTTTAAAGCCACCTATAAGCCGGATGAAAAGCCCGTGAATTATGAATCATTGGGCGATGAAATTCTGGATAAACTTTCTGATTTCTCGAAAAAATTCGGACATGATCTCGATGTCTATCTTGAACCCGGAAAATATATCGTCGCTCAATGCGGCGTTTTTCTGGCCTCGGTAACCGAGGTAAGGCAAAGAGAGGCAGCGAACGGCGAAGTCAAAAGATTTGTTTGCGTCGATGCAAGCTCCAAACAATTCGCCCGGCCATCAAATCTTATGGATAACGGAAATACGGCCTATCACCACATCCTTATCGATAAGGATCCGCACTGCGCCTCTCAAAATGAACAGGAATATGACGTCGTCGGAAATCTTTGTCTGACGGGCGATTTGTTTGCCAACAACAGAAAGCTTAGCGACGACGTGCGTCCCGGCGACGTCATCGCCATTCTAAACGGCGGCGCCTATTGCTACGAAGTTTCCAGCATTTTTAACATGGTGCCTTCGGCGGCTATCGTTGTCGTCAAAGACGGTAAGGCTTCCTTGGTCAAGGCCAGGGAGTCTTATGAGAAATTCATCGAAAAATATCAGGCGGAATACACGGAGCCCCAAGGCGGGTATCCGTCTCTGAGCAGCAAGCAGCGAATAATTCAGTTTGGCTAAATTAACTTGTGGAGAAATACACATGAACGCATTTAAATCATTGTCGCTTGAAGAATTGGATCAAAAATTTAAAACTGGCATAGAATTTAAGCTTAGAAACGGAACCTTTGTCACCATTAAATATGCCGATGCGAATGATTTCATGGAAATCGCGCATTTGGTCCAAAGGCATCGTCTGTACAAAGACCCAAAGCCGAAAGGATACATTTCGGCCGCCATCCGTCAGAAAAACGAAGAGGACCTAAACTTTTTCGAAGCTCAATGGAAAAAAGTACTGGACAAAAACCACCCCAGCAAAACCCTCAAAGCCGTCCATAACGGCAAAATTGTAGGCATAGCCCGCGGCGAGGCGTACAAAGAATCTGACTCGGCGGATATAGTGGCTGCCTTAAAAGCGGCGAGCAATTCCGCCTTAAAGCCGTCGTTCGATCTCGTAGAAATCAATAAGAACATAAATCAGGATGAATGGATTAATGCAAAATGGAGCGAGATGCATCAGTTTTATCTCGATGCCGATAAAAAATACCAAGGAAATGGCTTGGGTACCTTTCTATGGGGTGCAATGACCAGCCTTCTTGGAAAAAGTGGCTGCACGATGATGCTTATCAATGCGATGGACTACACGGAAAACGAGCCCAGTCGACAAACATTAAAGTATCTTGAAGACAGGGGCTCTGTTTGTGGCGCGAACATTGTGGAACACAACACGAGAGACGGTATCGAGTTTCTTGTTCCGTGCAGATTATATGGCTGCAGGCTTTGATCTGTAGATCCTAAAAAGGTAAGGCCGTCTGCAACACTGTTTTCGCGCCCCCTATGACCGTTTAATGAGCGCATGTTTCTTTTTGCCGACGGAAAGGCGCGCCGCGCCGGTGGAATCCATGTCTTTGGAGCTGACTGTAGCCGCGAGCGACGTGACGGGAGCGTCGTTGAGGCGGATACCGCCCTGCTCAATCAGGCGCTTGGCTTCGCCTTTTGAAGCCGCAAGGCCAAGCTTTACCACGATGTCGATGACGAGCGGCGTCTCATTGCCCTTGAATTCAAATACCGGCAGGTCGCCGCCCTGGCCGCCTCCGCCTTCAAAAACTTCGCGGGCGGTGTCGGCGGCGGCTTTCGCGGCAGCTTCACCGTGGGCGAGTTTGGTCGCCTCGAACGCTAAAATCTTCTTGGCGTCGTTGATTTCGGCGTCTTTCAATTTTTCAAGGCGGGCGATTTCGTCCAGCGGCAGGTCGGTGAATAATTTCAGGAAGCGGCCGACATCGGCGTCTTCCGTGTTGCGCCAGAATTGCCAGTAGTCGTATGGAGCCAGACGCTCTTTCTTGAGCCAGACCGCGCCGTTGACGGTTTTGCCCATTTTAACGCCCGAAGCCGTTTGGATAAGCGGCGTCGTGAGGCCGAAGAGTTCGAGGTTTTTCATGCGGCGACCAAGTTCGACGCCGTTGACAATATTGCCCCATTGATCCGCGCCGCCCATTTGGAGCGTGCAGCCGACGCGCTTATTCAATTCAACAAAATCGTAGCCCTGCATAATCATGTAATTGAATTCGAGGAATGTCAGGGGTTGTTCGCGGTCGAGGCGGAGCTTGACGGAATCGAAGGCCAACATGCGATTGATCGTAAAGTGCCTTCCGATTTCGCGCAGGAAAGGTATGTAGCCGAGGTTATCCAGCCAATCGGCGTTATTGACCATGACGGCATCGGTTTTTCCCGTGCCGAATTTCAGGTAATTCGAAAAAATGGTTTTGATGCTGGCGGTGTTGGACGCAATTTTCTCGTCCGTCATCATTTGGCGGGTTTCGTCCTTGCCGGACGGATCGCCGACTTTCGCCGTCCCTCCCCCCATGAGAACCACCGGCCTGTGCCCCGTTTGCTGCAACCGGTGGAGCATCATAATCGCGGCCAGATTTCCAACGTGCAGGCTGTCCGCCGTCGGATCGTAGCCGATATATGCCGTTATCACGCCTTTCTTGGCCATTTCATCCAAAGCCTCCATATCGGTGCATTGGTGAACATGGCCGCGTTCGTGCATGACGCGAAGAAAATCGGATTTAAAATTTGCCATATGGAAACCTACGCTATGTTCGGGTAGCATTGTTTACCGTCATTGAGGCAAAAGACGGAATCCAGACTTATATGTCGCGCGGACGCGCGACGCTGGATTCCCGCTTTCGCGGGAATGACGAATGATTGCGTTATACTATCTAACCTTATGCCAGACATGAAGCATAAATTATACAAAGCCTTGGGGCTGATGAGCGGCACCTCGATTGACGGCATAGACGCCGCTTTAATCGAAACCGACGGGTATAATCATGTGCGGCCTTTGGGGTTTTTGGGAAAGCCCTATACCGCCGGTTTTCGCGAGAAATTACGTCGGCATTTGGGGAATGCGCTTGGCGCGGCCGACCCAGAAGTCGCGGCATTCGAGCGCGAATTAACCGAAATGCATGCCGAGATTGTTCAAGAACTTTTGGCATCACTAAAAAACAAAGAAGACCACCTCACCCGCCGCCGCGATGCGGCGGCACCCTCTCCCCCGCAAGCGGCGGAGAGGGAGGATTATTTGGTTGATGTAATCGGATTTCATGGGCAGACCCTTTACCATCATCCGGAAAAACGCCTGACGGTGCAAATCGGCGACGGCGCTCTTTTGGCAAAACTGACAGGCATCGACGTCATCAACGATTTCCGCAGCGCCGACGTTTTGGCAGGCGGCAACGGCGCTCCGCTCGTGCCGCTTTATCATCGCGCTCTTGTCGCCGATTTGCCGAAGCCCATTCTTATTCTTAACATCGGCGGCGTCTCGAACGTGACGTGGGTTAATGGGGATGGCGATAACGATATTCTCGCTTTCGATGTCGGCCCCGGCAACGCCCTGATCGACGATTGGGTTCTGCGGCATACGGGGCAACCCTATGACCACAAGGGTTTGCTGGCCGCCTCGGGCACTGTCGATGCCGACGCCGTCAATAAAATTCTGAGCATGGCCTTTTTCGATCGCCCTCCCCCCAAGTCGCTGGACCGCGACGAATTCGGCAAACATATGCCGGAAAATCTTAACCCTGCCGACGGCGCCGCCACGTTAACGATGATTACAGCCCACGCTATTGCCCATGCCCTTCTCTTTTTGCCGATAAAGCCGTCTGTTCTTTATGTCGCCGGCGGCGGGCGGCACAATGGCACTCTTATGCGTTGGATCGGCGATGTTTCCGGCCTGAAAGTCCTCCCTGTCGACGATTTGGGATGGAGCGGCGATGGGCTTGAAGCGGAAGCTTTCGGTTATTTGGCCGTAAGGTCAGTTTTAGGGCTTCCCTTAAGCCTGCCAAAAACGACGGGGGTTCCACGCCCTATGTGTGGGGGAAAGTTGCACAAAAATCAAAGGATTAATTAGACGCGGCCTTTGAAAGTATTATTCCGTTATAGGGTATTCGGAAGTTTCGGTAGGATTGGGCATTCATTTTTGAAGCAGCGCTGCGGTTAATTCATTTTTCGAAAAAGGCATACGATCATGGCCACATACTACGGAAACAGGGAATCCCACCGAAACACATATTTTCCACTGTTCGACACTTCATATTCCGACGACGACACAAGCAGAGCCATCAATGACCTTATTCGTCCGAAGCTCGAAAAATATTTGGAAATGCAGAACATCCATCTTTTTTGCGCGTTTCGAGATTTTGATGCCCTTGTTTCTTTTGACGTTGATGATGATGGAAACCACGTGATTCATTCAAAGGTCACCCTTGAGGAGGATTACCTGCCTCAAAATGAAAGAATCGATAAATCCGATATGATTGCCGATATGATCTCGGATAAGATTTTCGATATCTTCCGGTCATCCGGAAATACTGCAAACATTAAGGTGTTCAAAGCGCTCAGGTCGATTCCTCGACTTGATAAATTCACCATGCCTCAGGAACAATTCCGGAAATTAGCCGCTAAGTTAAGATGCGAAAAAGAATTCGACGTTATCATGGCGGAAAACAACCAACGGCGCGCCGAAGCGCAAGAATACGTCCACGCGGCCGAACGGGTCTTGGGCGAAAGCTTGCTTGAGAACAGTAACAAAATATTAAAAATCGACGAGCGCTACGGCTCAACGCTGGTTGTTTATCTTTCGAAGCCTCTTGGGTCTGATGCAGCAAAAATGATCGGCGATGCGCTGTTATCCGATAGGAGCTTTTTCATAAGAACCGAAGATGTGGCCACTTTTTATGAAAACGTCGTCAGGGAGCGAAATGCCCTGAAGCCGCCTCCCCGCGAAGAGCTGAAAATTGTGAATAATTCAGGAAGGCCTGGGATTCAAAATGTGTAATGGGAGGCTCAATAATCCCAATTAAAGTTAATGGGTTAGGGCTGAATTCTCACTTGCTATCGAATTGATTATAGGGAATCATTGCGGGACTGAAATGATTCGTTGGTTCGTACATGATCCAGAGTTTTCCAAAAGGCGACTATGAGATCGCGGAAGGCGCCCTCTTTCGGCGCGGCATGGGCGGGTCTATGTCCGAAATCGTCGAAGTAGTCGAAGTGGGACATGACCGCATGGGCATTCCCCACGTCCGGTTCAACACCCATCTCGTTCGCGGAAGCTATACCGGCGCTCAGGATTCCGAACAACGGACGCTCGCGCTCGATAGCTTCTGCGCAAGATACAAAGAACGAATCAAATTTGACGAAAAAACAAAGCGCGTAGAAGCGATTCAGTAGATTTCGTCATCATCCTTCCCGATTAATATGAAAAGAAAACAAATGGGATCCCCGCCTTCGCGGGGATGACGATGGCTTTAGACGCGTAGAAGCGATTCAATAGACTTCGTCACGACGGGCATATCGGCCATTCCATCAACAGACTTCAGCAAACCTTTTGCCTTGTAATACGGAAGGATTGGTGCTGTTTGTTCGTTGAAGGCTTTCAGACGAGCCTTCATCGTTTCGGCATTATCATCAGCGCGGCGGATGAATTCTGTGCTGCCGCAGCCGTCGCATGTTCCCGCTTTTTTCGTTTGCTTGAATTTATCATGGTAACCCGCGCCGCACTTGGCGCAGGTAAAGCGCCCCGACACGCGTTCGATCAGGGCTTGTTCATCGACTTTAAGCTCAATGACAGCGTCCAGTTTCTTTTTCTGCTCGGTCAGCATATTGTCGAGCGCCTCGGCTTGCGGAACCGTGCGGGGAAACCCATCCAGAATAAAGCCTTTGGCGCAGTCGGGCTTGGCGATGCGTTCTTTGATAAGATTGACGATGAGAGGATCGGGAACGAGTTTGCCCGCGTCCATAATGGTTTTGGCTTCAAGGCCAAGGGGCTCCTTGTTTTTAACGGCGGCGCGCAGCATGTCACCTGTCGAAAGCTGAATCATGCCGAATTTTTCTTCGATAAAACGCGCCTGGGTTCCTTTTCCGGCTCCCGGGGCTCCGATAAGGATGATGTTCATAATTTCAACCTTTCATTCTTGCTGAAAGAAACAAAATGGGACACCCGCCGAAGCCTGTCTTGTACCGGAACACGGTTCCCAGCTGCGCGCCCCCCTCCCTAACCCTCCCCGCGAGGGGGAGGGAAAAATTAGCTATCTCCCGTGCAGTTTCGACTTTTTAATCAGCCCTTCGTACTGATGCGCGATCAAGTGCGATTGAATGCGCGATATCGTGTCGATCGTCACGCTTACGACGATGAGAATCGACGTGCCTCCCAAGTAAAACGGTATCGCGCCCCTGCTCATCAAAAATTCCGGCAGCAAGCAAATGGCCACCAGATACGCCGAGCCCAAGACCGTCAACCGCGTCAGTACATAGTCAAAATAGTCGGCCGTGTTTTTGCCCGGCCTGATGCCCGGAACAAAACCGCCGTATTTTTTAAGGTTATCCGCCGTTTCGACAGGATTGAAAACAACCGCCGTATAGAAAAACGCGAAGAACACGATAAAAAGAGAATACAAAATCAGGAACAAGGGTTTTCCGTGCCCCAGTTGCACGACAATATCCGCCAACAAGCCGCCTTTTTCCTGAACGCTCGAAAAGCTGGCCAACGTCAAGGGAAACAGGAGAAGAGAGCTGGCAAAAATCGGCGGAATGACGCCCGATGTGTTGATCTTAAGCGGCAGATGCGAGGCTTCGCCACCAAACATCTTGTTGCCGACCTGCCGTTTCGGATACTGGATCAAGATGCGGCGCTGGGCGCGTTCGCAGGCGACGCAAACCGCGAGAACGCCGAAAACGATAGCCAAGATCACTAAAATAAACCAAGTCGACAACGCTCCCGTGCGGCCCAATTCCAAAGTCTGCCCTACCGCCTGAGGCAAGCCGGCGACAATACCCGCATAGATAATCAGCGATATGCCGTTGCCGATGCCGCGCGCCGTTATCTGTTCGCCGAGCCACATCAGGAATACAGTTCCGCCCGTCAGCGTTATCATCGTGCTGATGCGGAAGAAGGCACCGGAAATAACGACAGCGGAGCCTTGCGACCCCATCATGTTTTCAAGGCCGACCGCCAATGCATAAGATTGGACGGCGGCAAAAAGGACAGTCAGATAACGCGAATATTGATTAAGCCTCATATGCCCGGCTTGGCCTTCTTTTTTCAGAGCTTCAAAGTAGGGCATAATCGCCGACAAGAGCTGAACGATAATCGATGCCGTGATGTAGGGCATGACGCCAAGCGCAAAAAGCGTCATACGCTGCAAAGCGCCGCCCGAAAACATGTTGAACATGTCCATGATTCCGCCCGAGTGCTTGCGGAAAATTTCAGCCAACATGGCGGGGTCGATGCCCGGAACCGGAATATAGGTTCCGATGCGATAAACAATAAGCGCCAAGACGGTAAACCAGATACGGCTTTTAAGCTCCGTGGCCTTTGAAAAGGCCGAAAAGTTCATATTGGCGGCTAGGGATTCTGCGGCTGAAGGCATGAGACGTGTTCTAGGGTTCGGGTTAAATAACGTTTTGTCATTCCGGAAAACGCGCTTTTTGTACTCCACAAAATGCGCGTTTATCCGGAATCCGATGCGGTTTCTTTGTCGCAAGAAAACCAAATCGGATTCCGCATAAATTCGCATTTTTGCAAGAGATAGGGCAAAAAAGCGAATTTTGCGGAATGACAGAGTGTTTTATATAAGGGGTAAAGGCGGATATGACAAGCGGGGGGCGTCCTTTTGCTCCTGCCCGTCACTCAAGGCTCCAATTCACACGTTTTCAGAGCCTTTGTCTGGCTTTTTTCAAGCGTGTTGACATCAAAATCGCGGGTAATGTCGTGGAAAAGCCTGTGCCAGTTGATCTTGGCGTTCAGGCGCAAGAAAACCGAGCCGAGGCCGATTGAGGCTCTGTCGATGCAGACAAATTCGCGCGGGATAGATACGCCCCCGATTTTGCGCAATTCGGCGTGAACGCGGCCCGCCGTTTCGCGGCCATAAAATCCCGTGTTGGTTTCATCGATGGTGCGCGTTTTATCCTCTAACAGCGGCGCATAGATAAACTTTGCCCAGATATTCAATGTCTCGACAAGCTTTTTGCTCGGCCTGTCAAAGCCCCATTTTTTATAGGCTTCGACTGCCTGCTCCTCGCGCCCATCGCGCAACGCTTCGTAGAGCATAAGAATTCCTTCGACCAATTCCGGCTTGAACACGCGCACGCATCCGAAATCCAGAAGATTGATGCCGTTGTCCTTGCGCACCGTGTAATTGCCCATGTGCGGGTCACCGTGGATAATGCCATACGTGTAAAACGGCGCGTACCAGGCATGAAACATATTGACCGCGATTTCGTTGCGGTCTTTGAGGGATTTTCTATCGGCAGCCGCGATAAATTTCTCACCGTCTAGCCATTCCATCGTCAAAAGGCGGTCGGTCGAAAGTTTCTCGATGGGTTCAGGGATATAGACGTTTTTTGTATCGGCATGCATCAGGCGGTAGAGCCGCATATGTTTGGCTTCGCGCACATAATCCAGTTCTTCGTGCAGGCGTTCGGCGATTTCTTTTTGAACTTCTTTCGTCGAAACGGCGCGATCAACATACTCGAATATCTTGAGACCCATTTTCAATTGTCGCAGATCGGCCTCGACTGCGGATTCCATGTCGGGATACTGCAGCTTGCACGCCAACACGCGCCCATCATGCGCCACGGCTTTGTGAACTTGCCCCAAAGACGCGGCGGCGCAGGCCTCATGGTCGAAAGATTTGAATTTGCTTTCCCAGTCAGCCCCCAGCTCTGCCGTCATGCGCCGCCGAACGAAAGGCCAGCCCATCGAGGGCGCATCGGCTTGAAGCTGCTCCAGCTCAACAGCGTATTCTTTGGGAACCACATCGGGGATCGAGGAAAGGATTTGAGCCACTTTCATGAGCGGCCCCTTTAGTCCTCCCAAGGCGATGCGCAGATGCTCCGCCCGTTTTTTGCGGTCAGAAGTGCCGAGCAGCTTTTGCCCCGCCGCGCGCGCGCCGACCCCCGCCATGGAAGTCGAAACTTTGGCGTAGCGTGAGATGCGCTTGCGAAGAGACGAAGTGTTTCTAGATAAAGGCATTTTTTAGATATTAAGCATGTTTTTTATAAGGTTGACTAAAAAAACTTTCATTTGTTACGGTACCTTTCATATTTTAGCCCTTTCGCGGAGGATTTAACATGTTGCCGTTCGATAGTGATCTACAAGCTATTTATTCAAATAGCATGATTGAAACCCTTTACCCTTACCACCGCGTTTTTCAGACTAGTGTGGCTGTCTTGGCACCTGAGGAATTTTTCATTTTAAAAAATGAGGGGAAAGCGGAGAAAGAGGAATTTGTAAACAGATATAATAAAAGCTCATCGCCGCAATTCCCCTTCCAAAATGAAGGCGGGGTTCACGTTAACAATCAAGCTGTCATTATCAGAAAAACCGAAGTCGAGCTTTGCGGAAAGCTAAGGCCATTCTCACCATTATCAACCTTAAATGAGGAAGATAATGCCAAGAAATTAGCCGAGCATAATCAAATGGTCGAAGATTTTTCCTTGTCAGAACCGGCGGTCATAAAAGCTCTGCGCAGATTAGGTGGCAAAATTTTGGCGGAAGGTCCCAAAGAGGCGCTTGAGATTTATGTTCCCATTGAGCCCCCGAAAACTCAGTGCTATGGCGCTCCGCTTCGTAGTCTATTTGCCGGGAAAAACCTATAAAGCCTAAATCATCGCCATGCCGCCGTTGATATGCAGCGTTTGGCCGGTGATATAGTGCGCTTCTTCGGAGGCGAGGAAAGCGACTCCGTTCGCGACATCCTGCGGCGAGCCGATTTGCCCCATCGGAATTTCAGACAATATTCTCGCCCGTTGCTCGTCGTTCAAAGCTTCGGTCATGGCCGACGCGATGAATCCCGGCGCAATGCAATTGACCGTGATGTTGCGCGAGGCAATTTCCTGCGCCATGGATTTGCTCATGGCGATCAATCCCGCTTTCGACGCGGCGTAATTTGCCTGCCCCTTGTTGCCGGTAACGCCGACAACGGAGGCGATGCTGATGATGCGTCCCCAACGACGCGACATCATGCCCCTCATCGCCGCGCGGGAAAGGCGAAAGGCGGCTGCCAAATTAACGTTCATGACGAGATCCCATTCCTCGTCCTTCATGCGCATCGAGAGGTTATCGCGAGCCAGCCCTGCGTTGTTCACGAGAATATCGATTCCGCCATCGAGCTGCTCTTCAGCTTCCTTTATCAAAGCGGCGGGAACGGAAACGTCCGCAAGGTTTCCGGCAACGACAAAAGCTCGATCACCCAATTCGTCTTTCAAATCCGTCAGGAGCTCGGCCTTTACGTCGGCTAATACGACGTTGGCTCCCTGCTCATGAAGCGTCCTTGCAATCGCACTGCCCAAGCCGCCCGAAGCACCCGTTACAAGCGCATTTTTGCCCGAAAGTGAAAACATGAAAGACTCCATTCTTGAAATGACCAAATAACGGCAGATAGCCTTGATCTATTTAACCAAAAACGTCAACTTTTGCATCGATGAAAGAGGGGAGCCTTTCTTTTATGGTGTAAATTCAGAGCATTAACTATGAGTTCTTTTTTTCGCTGTTTTCATGTAAACAAGGCCTGTTACAAGAAAGTGACGAGTTGCTTGCATTTGAACCATTGATAGAGGTAATCGTTCAGAATCATATGGTTGAAATGCTACAAGAGCGAGTCGATTCCTTGAACAATTTTCAGGGAAGAGAATTTGTTTAACGGGAGAGTTTCTTGACAAAACCGCCTAAAGCCAAGCCGACGAACATAAAGCCGGAGAGGGAAGCCGTTGCCGGAGAATGTGAAGTCGAAGCTGCGGACGTTCATGTCGCTCCCGGCAAGCCGAAAACACCCCTCTTGGACACCCTTTGCACACCCGAAGATTTACGCAAGCTTTCGCCTGAGGTTTTGCAACAAGTTGCCGATGAACTCCGCGCTGAAACCATCGATGCGGTTTCAGTTACCGGCGGACATTTGGGCGCCGGATTGGGCGTCGTCGAATTAACCGTCGCGCTCCATTACGTTTTTAATACGCCCGAAGACATTGTTATCTGGGACGTCAGCCATCAGGCTTATCCCCACAAAATTCTTACAGGCCGCCGCGACCGCATTCGCACACTCCGCCAAGGCGGGGGCCTTTCGGGTTTCACCAAACGCTGCGAAAGCGAATATGATGCTTTCGGCGCGGGACACAGCTCGACGTCTATTTCGGCAGCTTTCGGTTTTGCCGTAGGGCGCGATTTCAAGAATAAGAAAAACAATGTCGTCGCCATCATCGGCGACGGCTCCATCAGCGCGGGCATGGCTTATGAAGCCTTGAATAACGCGGGCGCGTCGACTTCGCGGCTTATTGTGATTTTAAACGATAACGACATGTCCATTTCTTCCCCGACTGGCGCTATGAGCGCTTATTTGTCGCGCATCGTTTCGTCGAAGGAATATCGCGGCTTGCGTTCCGTCGCCAAAGAATTCGCCAAGCTTTTTCCCCGCCGCCTGACGGAAGCGGCGCGCAAAGCCGAACACTACGCGCGCGGCATGGTGACGGGCGGGACTTTGTTCGAAGAGTTCGGTTTCTATTACGTCGGCCCTATCGACGGGCATAATCTGGAACATCTGGTTCCCGTTCTGGAAAACATCCGCGACGATCCGCAAGGGGGCCCCGTTCTTATCCATATCGTGACGGAAAAGGGCAAAGGCTATAAACCCGCAGAGACAGCCGCCGACAAACTTCATGCCGTTCAACCGCGCTTCAACGTCGTCAAGACGGAAGCCGAGAAGGCTCTTGAAAAACCGAAGTCGTCGATCCCGTCGTACACTAAAGTTTTCGGGGAGACGCTGGTTGCCGAAGGCGAACGCGACAAGAAAATTCTCGCGATTACGGCAGCCATGGCGGCGGGCACGGGATTAGACTTATTTGCGAAAAGGTTTCCCAATCGTTTCTTTGACGTCGGAATCGCCGAACAGCATGCCGTCACGTTTTCCGCCGGTTTGGCCTGCGAGGGTTTCAAGCCGTTTTGCGCCATTTATTCGAGCTTTATGCA
This sequence comes from Bdellovibrionales bacterium, assembly GCA_041649025.1. GTDB lineage: Bacteria > Pseudomonadota > Alphaproteobacteria > UBA9219 > UBA9219 > CAIXLI01. Next base: position 85,467 of record JBAZNY010000007.1, read on the forward strand.
GCGCGCCTATGACCAGCTTGCGCATGACGTCGTGCTGCAAAAGCTTCCCGTGCGCTTTATCCTCGACCGCGCCGGATTGGTGGGCGGCGACGGCCCGACGCACGCCGGAACGTTCGATCTCGCCTATTTGCTTTGCCTGCCGAATATCATCGTCATGGCGCCGTCGGACGAGGCCGAACTGACGCATATGGTGGCTACTGCCGCCGCTGTGGACGACGGGCCCTCTGTCATACGGTTTCCGCGCGGCGAAGGTACTGGCGTCAAGCGTCCTGCCCGTGGCGAAGTTCTGCCCATTGGCAAAGGCCGCATTATTAAAGAAGGAAACAAGGTCGCGATTTTGAATCTGGGCGCGCGTCTTGGCGAATGCCGCAAAGCGGCGGAAATTCTAGAGGCGCGCGGCATCAGCACGACCATCGCCGATATGCGCTTTGCCAAGCCCATCGATTTCGACATGGTTTCCCGCCTTGCGGATGAGCATGAAGCGATTATTACCATCGAAGAAGGCTCGGCGGGCGGCTTCGGTAGCCATGTCTTGACTCATTTGGCGAATATCGGCGCGGTCGATCGCGGGCTGAAAATCCGCATCATGACGTTGCCCGACGCCTTTCAAGACCATAACGCCCCGTACATGCAATATGAAAAGGCGGGACTGAATGCGCCTCACATCGTCGCCAAGGCGCTTGAAGCCTTGGGCGCAGATGAAAAACAAATCGCCGCCGCCATCGCTTAAGAGTTTGGATAGCCAGAAGAGGAACACCATGACTTTTCTTCGCCGCTTGTTAGCTGTAGCCGCCGTTCTGGGTTTGCTTGCCCCCTCTTTCGCGCATGCTGCGCCTTCGCCGCAATCCATTATCAAGGAATTTTATGCGCAGTTGGTTTCGACGATGAAGCAAGGAGAAGAATTGGGCTTCAGCGGGCGGTACGAAAAACTCGCTCCTGTTATTCGTGCCTCGTTCAACATGCCTCTCATGACTCGTATGTCTGTCGGCTCCGGATGGAGCGGCGCATCGGAAACAGAACGGGTCGACCTTATCGCCGCGTTTTCCAATTTCAGCATTTCGACTTATGCAAACCGGTTCGCTTCCTATGACGACGAAGCTTTTATCGTAACCGGTCAAAATCCATCCGGAAAAGACGTCATTGTTAATACTCAACTGAAGCCGAAAAAGGACGACGCCGTGACGTTGAATTACCTGATGCGGTTGGACGAAAAAGGGAATTATCGCATCGTCGATGTTTATATGAACGGCACCATCAGCGAACTGGCGACGCGACGGAGCGAGTTTTCGTCCATTGTCAGGCGCGAGGGCGTCCCTGCCCTTATCAACATGCTGGAACAAAAAGCGAATCAGATGGGCACATTGCCCTAGGGTCAGGACCTAATTATTTTGGGAGGTTCTGTTTGCATGGGAACGCGAAATGTTAGGAAAAGACGCGATGCCGTGGCAGGCCCCACGGCAAGCGGCTTTGACGCGACAGTTCGCGTTCCCATGCAAACCCGAAGGGCGCGGGTTAAATGCCGTCTGGACGTTGCTAAAAAACTTGTCCGTATCACCTGATACGGCCTGCGTTTTTTGGCTAGCCAGACATCATTTTCCCTCGCGCAGAACCCCCAAAATAATTAGGTCCTGACCCTAAGCGCAAGACCCCTTCCGGCGCCAGCTCCTCCCAAATATTTTCTTAAGGCACCTTATCTTTGCGCCTCCCTTATGACATAATCTTGCGGCATTTGCGGGCAGTTTTCCCTTGTGCGTCATCCATTAAACGCTGATCTCATGTTTCGCCGTATCATCCCCATAATCGCTTTCGTCCTGCTCGCCAATTTTGCCGTGTGGGCCTTGGTCAATCAAAGCGTTTCCGAGCGAGCCTGGGGCGGCATTATTAACGGCATGTCCTACAGCGGCTATCAGGCCGGAGACGCCGACCATCGCCTGTCGGACGATGATATTGACCGCGATATGGCCACGTTGGCGGGACAAACGGCTTCAGTCCGCATCTACGGCGTCAGCGACGGCCTTGATCGCATCGTCATAAGTGCAGGCCGACATGGGATTGACGTCAATCTGGGCGCGTGGCTATCGCCCGATCAGGCCAAAAATAAAGAAGAAGTGGCGCACGCCATCAGCCTCGCCCGCGCTAATCCCAACGTCAAAAGGTTGATCGTCGGCAATGAATCTCTTTTGCGCGAAGACGTCACCATCTCCCAGATGATCGAGTACATCGACACGACTAAAAAGCAAATCGGCATTCCCGTTTCTACCGCCGAGCCTTGGCATATATGGCTGAAATACCCGCAGTTGGCGGATAGCGTCGATTTCATCACCGTTCACATCCTTCCCTATTGGGAGGGCATTCCACAAGAAGGCGCTTTGGGTTACCTGATGTACCGTTATCGCCAATTGGCGGCGGCTTTCCCCAACAAGCATATCTATATCGGCGAAGTCGGCTGGCCGAGCGAAGGCCAGTGGGTCAAAGGCGCGGAACCTTCTTTGATAAATGAATCAAGTTTTATTCGCGATTTTTTGAATATAGCCAGCACCGAGCGACTGGATTATTCCATCGTTGAGTCTTTCGATGCGCCGTGGAAGCGCAACATCGAAGGAACGGTCGGGGCACACTGGGGTTTGTGGGATGCCAACCGCAAGCCGAAGTTTTCCATGAGCGGCTCGATTACGGAATCTTCGCGCTGGCTTTTAGGATATGTTCTTGCCTCGCTGCTTGCGATTTATCCGATTCAATGGTTCATGCGTCGTAAAACCGTCTTAAACTATAAAGGGCAGTTATTTTATGCCGCGCTCATTCAAATCGTCGCAAGCGTGTTCGTCTGGGCAATCATGGCCGCCCTGGCGGAACATATTTTAAACAGCAATCTTGTGGCCTGGACGGCTTTGATCGGCGCTCAGCTTATCTTGCTCACCTTGCTTCTCGTCGACGGCTATGAATTAGCCGAAGTCCTGTGGGCACGTGATCACCGCCGCCATTTTGAGCCCTATAAAGATTGGGTTCCTCCCGCCGATGCGCCGAAAGTATCCATTCACGTTCCCTGCTACAACGAGCCTCCGCAGATGGTTATGCAAACGCTTGACGCGTTGGCGCATCTCGATTACCCGAATTATGAAGTGTTGGTCGTCGATAACAACACTGAAGACGATGCGGTTTGGAGACCGCTTGAAGAATATTGCCTTAAACTCGGCGGGCGTTTTCGCTTTTTCCATTTGCCGAAGTGGCCGGGATATAAAGCGGGCGCTTTGAATTTTGCGCTCATGCAAACGTCCGCCGACGCTGCCATCGTCGGCGTGATCGACAGCGACTATACCGTCAGTCCCGACTGGTTAAGAGCGACGATCCCTTATTTTTCAAAGCCTGAAGTGGCTTTTGTGCAAGCGCCGCAAGACTATCGCGACGAGTGCGAAAATATGTTCAAGCGCATGTGTTATTGGGAATATGCGGGCTTTTTCCACATCGGAATGGTTCAACGCAACGAGCGCAATGCGATCATTCAACACGGCACGATGACTCTCATCCGCAAAACCGCATTGCAAAAGTGCGGCAACTGGTCGGAGTGGTGCATTTGCGAGGACGCAGAGCTTGGGTTGCGTCTTTTCGAAAACGGATTCGAGGCCGTTTATATGAATCATTCTCTCGGCAAGGGATTAATGCCCGATAATTTTAACGTTTATAGAACTCAACGTTTTCGCTGGGCCTATGGCGCGGCTCAAATCCTCAAACGCCATTGGCGCTCGCTGGCCGAGGGCAGCCGCCTGACGCAGGGCCAAAGATACCATTTCATTTCAGGTTGGCTGCCGTGGTTTGCAGATGCGGCGCACTTCGTCTTTGCCATCGCCGCCATACTTTGGTCGGTTCTTTTGTTGTTCAAGCTTGTCGAATTTCCGCCCATCGTTTTTCTGGTGCCGACGCTCAGCGTCTTCATTTTCAAAATCGCCGCCGCATTCGTGTTATACCAAGTAAGGGTCAAGTGCGGTTGGCGCGACCGTTTGGGCGCTGCCGTCGCCGGCATGGCGCTTTCGCATGCCGTCGCTCGCGCCATGTGGCAAGGCTTGTTTACGTCCGACAAACCGTTTTTCCGCACGCCCAAATGCATCGGAAAAGCTCCTGCTTTACGAGCTTTTCTTATGGCACGGGAGGAGCTTACTTTATTGATTCTTCTGCTTTTTTGCGCCGTTTCTGTTTTGTGGCGGTTCGATACGGAAAACCGGAATGCCGTTCTTTGGACCGGAATGCTTCTCGTGCAAACGCTCCCTTACTGGGCGGCAGTATCGCTTGCCGCCGTCAATGCGTGGCCGAAAAAGCCAGCGGCGGCGCTTAATTGCGAAGCTTAAATTCCCAACCGACTTGGTTCGTGGCGCCGGTGCCGCTGCAAAGAACTTGCGCTTGCGCCAATGTTATATCCGTCGGGGTTGTGCATACTCCGGCGGTGCAGGTAATAGCGCTCCACGCCGTACCACCGGAGCATCCCGTACTGCTGCTTCCACAAATTTTTATGATTCCCATAGAGCTGTCTTTATAAGACATTCCTGAAATAAGAAGATTAGCGCATGCACTTTTCGTCAGGTTCGACAGCACAATCCGGTACCGATCCCCCGACGTGCTCGGACAAGTCGACGCATGTCCCCTTACTGAAAAAGAACCCGACGCGCTCGAAGAAGCAGAGCTGAACTTACAGCTGCTTGCCTGACTGGTTGTGCACTTGCGCATCTGTGCCGGGAAAATTTTGCTATCGAGAGTCGAGGATATATCGGCATTACACGCCGTCATGGGAATCCCTTGCGCGTTCATGTAATACGAGCGGATATTCTGTGCGACTTCTCCAACTTGCTGAGACGATTGAGCCGTCTGGCTGGCATTCGAAACCGTTCCGGCTGCAACCCAGATGGCGCCGAGGACGAGGGAGGCGACGGATAAAACGACGGCGGTTTCGGTTAATGTGAAGCCATAGGCTGAATTTTTCATAACCGAGCCCTTTCCGTGAATATTTGATTATAACCTGCGAACTGTGGTCCCTTCCAGACGCCAGACCGCCCCTAAAGCACGGTCGGCATCGCGCTCCGGAAAGGTGATGATCAGCGAGCCATTATCGACCGCCGCGTTGTATCCGCGCGTGCAGTTTTCGATTTCGAGCATCTTTGTGCCTTCTTTGGCCAAAATCAAGGCATGATGCTCGTAAGAGCACAGGGCGCTCTCGGGATTGTACGACGTGAGGATAATCACGTCTTCATCGCCCAACGCGTAGGTCTTCGACACGTTGATGACCGAGGACTGGCCTCCCACCATCAGGAGGGGTTCGCCGTTCAGGTTGACGTTGTAGCGTTTATCCATCCCCGATCCTGCTTCCGTGACGTTAAGTCCCGCAAAGCGCGTGCGAAGGAAACGGCTTCCGGCGTAAGCTTCGAGCGGCATCTGGTAATCCTGATGGATATCGTCGTCGTCCGTGATCAGGACTTCATCGTGCGTCAGGAAGGGTTGCTTTATCGACGAACCGCCGACGGCTTGCGAGGCTTCTTCGAGCGCGCGCATTGTATTCTTGCCCAAAATACCGTCGGGCTTCAGGCCGTGGTCGCGTTGGAAATTCTTGATCGCCCTCGTGGTCTGGGGCCCCAGAATGCAGTCGATCTTGCCCGTGTAGTAGCCGAGGCGCTTGAGTTGCTCTTGCGCCTTGCGGACGGTCTCGCAGTCGGCTTTCGACTTTTTGGCGCGGCTTTTCTTCGCCGACTTTTTGGCGTGACGGACTATCTTCTTCTGAACTTTTTGGACGGTTCCACAGGGGGCTGTTCCCGTTCCCGGACCCGGCTCATCGGCAGGAGCAGGCGAAACGCCCAACGTCAGAGCCAGACAGGCCAAGGCCAGAGAAAAAGCGCATTTGCGAATAAAAGTTGTCATTTCAATAATCCCTTATTTGATTCTCTAACCTATATACCATATTCTTATCAAGCCATTAACTCAGAAGTAGGCCATGAATTACCGCCACATCTATCACGCCGGAAACCGCCCGGACGTCGTTAAACACGCCGTTTTGACGATTCTTTTGCGCGCCTTACGCGAGAAGGAGAAAGGATTCGCCGTCCTTGATACGCATGCGGGGTGCGGCCTTTACGACCTGAACGATCCCCGCGCCCAAAAGACAGGCGAGGCCGCCGAAGGCATTTTGAATTTGCTGGAGGCTGATCCCCTGCCCGCGCTGGCGGACTACATGGCCGTGTTGCGGAAAGTGAATCCGTTGTGGTCAGGGAAAGGCGCGGAAGGTTTTCGCGTGTATCCCGGGTCGCCTTTGTTTTCTTTTCATAGGCTTCGCGAACAGGACAGGTTGGTTGCGTGCGAGTTACATCCCGACGACGCGAAGGCTTTGCGCGCGTTGGCTCCGGCAGACAAGCGTTTTCAAATTCATGCGCGCGATGGGTACGAGGCTTTGGGCGCGTTTTTGCCTCCGCCCGAAAAGCGCGGGCTTGTTCTTATCGATCCTCCTTATGAACAACAGGACGAATTTGACGTTTTGCTAAGGCGCGTGGGCGAGGCGCACCGGCGCTGGACGACGGGGATATTCATGATCTGGTATCCCGTCAAAGACCGCCCCGCGATTTGGAAATTTCAGGAAGCTTTGGCGGCGGCGGGGATTCCGAAAATTCTATGCGCCGAATTCGTGTACGACGAAAACGTGAGCGCCGACCATTTGGGCGGCAGCGGAATGATTGTCATCAATCCGCCGTGGAAGTTGGACGAGGAGATCAGGGCGTTGTTCCCCGCCCTGCATGGAGCCTTGAAAACGCCGTATGCCGGGGACGTTGTGAGGTGGTTAACAGAATAACGCGTTAACCGGCGTTTTTACGGTTATAGGCTGTGAATTCGGCCTTTTCGCGTTTCGGCGTTAATGTTTTTTTTCAAGTTATAGGCCAAAAAACAGTGCGATTTTTGAGCTATAGACTGTCAAAAGTGGCGTTTTCTAAAGTTATAGGCTGTGAAGTTTTGAGGGGGGAGCGGGGTTTTGGAGGGAGCTGAGGGGTGAAGAGACTTAGCAATCCCTTTTTGTTCTTATGACAAGCGCCGCTTCGCGCCCTCAAGGGGAGGGGAATAAGAAGGCAAAAGTATTCAATCTGGATTCCGGCTTACGCCAGAAGGAGGATGGTTTTTTTGGCGGGGATGACGCCAATCAGAGATGCCCCAGATTGTGGCAAGAACCTTTTCTCTTCACTCAAAAACAAAAGCGGAGAAGGCGAAGAGGTCGGTATCCTCGTCCTGCCATGCCTGTGGCGGGAGGCCTGCTTTCATCGCCGTTTCCTCGACAAATTGCCGCACGCCCATTTTATGTTCCGTCGCCACCTGCGGGAGCAAAATGCCCTGGCGGACGCCTTGACGTATCAGCAACCCGTCGCGACCGATTTGTATATCTTTTAAATCCGACACGCGGCGGAAGGGCGACAAGACCGAAATCTCATACTCCAGTTTATTCAGCTCTTCCTCCTCGACGGGCGCGAAGCGCGTATCGCTGAGCGCAGAGAGCATGGCGACCTCGCGCACTGTCTCCGCCAACGATTTATTCGGCGTAATAAAGCCCTTGCAGCCGCGCAGCCGTCCGTTTTCCGTCAGCGTGACAAAAGCGCCGAAGGGCGTTAGGAGCGGCTTAGAGAGCTTGTCCGGAAGCGGCGGGATTCTCTTTCCCCTTACCGAGGTTTCGACGGATTCTCTGGCGAGGGTGAGGAGCCTTTTTTTATCCTTTTCATCGAGAGAAAAAGACATTTGCTTTCCGTCTTCCCGTTCTTTCTCTTGAAAGAAGGCCATCGCGCCGTAACCGACGACTCTCGATTTGTCTCCCGTGACGTCGCCGGAGTTGGCGTAGGCCAGAATTTTGCGCCCTGTTGCCCCCATGCGCTCCGCCGCCATCATGGCGGCGATAATCGGCGCGCCACCGCACGCTTCCCATATGCCCAGATCTAAATTCTCGGAAAGGCTGAGGTAATCGTTTTTCTCAATCGCGCCGAGGGTTTTTTGATCGAGGGATACGGCCTCGTCATAGACATGAAAATGCGACAGGTCGGAGCTGGCCACGATAAGCGTGTCCGGTTCGTGCGTCTCTGTGTCGCGCTGAATCAGTTCGGACAACGCCACGCCCAAGGCGCGCGAGGCGTCATAGTCCCCCCTGCCCATGACAACCGGAACAATTTTGAGATCGACGCCGAGGCTTTCCTGAAGGAACGGAAGGTGCACTTCGACCGCGTGTTCGCAGCGGTCTATCGCACAGCCGTGACCCGCTTCCGATAATTTTAACGTGGAATCCTTTCCCGCCAGCTTTTCCGCAAAATTCTTGTCCACAGGAATGGGGCCGAGCGGCGTCGCATAGGCGTCGCCGTTATAAATCGAGGTGAAAGAAAACGGTTCCGCATGCGACGGCGCGATGACGACGACGCGCTTATATTTTTTTCCTTTGATTTGAGCGTATGCGCGCGCTGCGATGCGCGCCGAATAGACATAGCCCGCGTGGGGCGCCACTATCGCAAAAAGAGGGTCTGAAAGAGTTTGCGGCGGCGTTTCGGCCAACAGTTCGCCCACTATCGCTCGCAACTGCGCCGGATCGTCAGGGTAAAAGCTTCCCGCGACCAGCGGCGGCCGAATTTGGTTCTTCCCGTCCCCCCATCTGCCGTGCGCGCCTAACATGCCAAGTCCCGTTGCTAGAAGAATAACGATGATGATGATCAAGGATCGTTTCATTGACAAGCCTTGGGTCGCTTTAACTTTCGAGCCCGTAAATTGTTTTGGCATTATAAGGGGGTTCTTTCATTATCCCGACAAGAAAAATAATTGCTATACCCCTCGCACCCCAAAAGTTGGCAATTGAAGAGCGCTGGGGACACAATAAAATGGGCTCAAATGCCTGTGGAATAAAGAGAAACCCTTCAAGCCCATTTTATTGTGTCCCCTGTGTCCTGTCCCCTGTGCCCCCGTTACTGGACACTATAAGCAAAACGATACAGTGTTCCATGAACGGAGGCTAAGCGCATGGCAGAGGACAGAAAATATCCCGCCAGATACTGGCATTGGGCCGAGGACGGACGGATGCAGTGCGATCTTTGCCAACGCGATTGCAAATTGCACGACGGGCAACGCGGCGCCTGCTTTGTGCGGATGCGCGACGGCGACCGGATGATTTTAACCGCCTATGGCCGGTCATCGGGATTTTGCATCGATCCCATCGAGAAGAAACCTCTGTATCATTTTTATCCGGGTACCTCCGTGCTTTCGTTCGGAACCGTTGGATGCAATCTGGCCTGCAAATTCTGCCAAAACTGGGACATCAGCAAATCCAAGGATATGGATAGCCTGATGGATGCGGCATCGCCTGAGATGATTGCCATCGCTGCGGAACGACACGGATGTAAAAGCGTCGCGTTTACCTACAACGACCCCGTTATTTTTACCGAGTACGCCATGGATGTGGCCGATGCCTGCCATGCGCGCGGCATCAAAACAGTGGCTGTGACGGCGGGATACATGCACGACCCAGCGCGGCGCGATTTTTATTCGAAGATTGATGCGGCCAACGTCGATTTGAAGGCTTTTACCGACGATTTCTATTTCAAACTATCGGGGGCGCACTTACAGCCCGTTTTGGATACGCTTAAGTACCTGAAGCACGAGACCGACGTTTGGCTGGAGATCACCACCCTGCTCATTCCGGGCATGAACGATTCCGACAAAGAGTTAAAAGAGCTGTCCGGATGGATTTTCCGCGAGCTGGGCCCGGATGTTCCGTTGCATTTTTCGGCGTTTCATCCCGACTATAAACTGGTCGATGTTCCTGCGACGCCTGTGGAGACTCTTATCCGCGCAAGAGAGATCGCACGCGGGGAGGGATTGCATTACGTTTATATGGGCAACGTCCACAGCGCGGAGGGAGACACGACGTACTGCTTTAAATGCCAGAGGCCGCTGATTGTTCGCGACTGGTATCAGATTAATCAGTACCTGTTGACGGAAACAGGGCATTGCCCTCATTGCAGGACGGCTCTGGCAGGTCGGTTTGACGCCGAGGCGGGATCGTTCGGGAGAAACCGCATGCCGATTTCTATCAGCCAGAAAGACTAAAAACAAACATGCGTAGATTAAGCCGTTTGGATTTGATGAAGGAAGGTATCAATCTTGGCCTTCAGTGTTTCAGCCTGCTTGGAAAGATCGCCGGAGGTGCTCAACACTTGCGTTGCCGCCGCGCCGGTATCCGTTGCGGCGCGACTGACTCCCGTAATATTGGTCGTGACTTCCTGGGTTCCCGACGAGGCTTGTTGGGCATTGTGCGCAATCTCGCGCACGGCCGAGTTCTGCTGTTCCACCACGTTAGAAATATCCGACGCCATCTTGTTCATCTGGCTGATGGTCGCGCCGATTTTTGCAATGGCGTCAACCACGTCTTTCGTGGCGTTTTGTATGGTGCCGACCTGCGCGCCGACTTCCTCCGTAGCCTTGGCCGTTTGTCCGGCCAGATTCTTGACTTCCGACGCGACCACGGCAAAGCCTTTGCCCGCCTCGCCCGCCCGCGCCGCTTCGATCGTGGCGTTAAGTGCCAACAGATTGGTTTGGTTGGCGATGTTGCTGATGAGGCCCATAACCTCGGAGATTTTGGTGGTGGCTGATTCAAGACCGCGCACCGTTTCTTCGGTCGTCCGCGTTTGCTCAACCGCCTGATCGGCGGTTTTTTGCGATTCACTGGTTTGCCGCGCGATTTCCGTTACTGAGGCCGATAGCTCTTCCGCCGCAGAGGCCACCGTCGAAACACTGGCTGAAGCTTCTTCCGCAGCGGCTGCCACTGCCGTAGATTGCTTCGAGGTTTCCTCAGCCGTTGCCGACATGGATTCGGCCGTGGAGCGCATCTCGGTCGAAGCCGAAGCCAACTGGCTCATCGCCACCGTCGCTTCCTTTTGGAACACGGTGATGTACTGATCAATATTCTTCTGTCGCGCTTCCTTCGCGGCTTGCTCTTTGACCGAAATGCCCGTCAGGCGCTCGGTCTCAATGCCATTGTCCTTAAATACCTGAACCGCCTTGGCCATCAAGCCAATTTCATCGCCGCGACCCAAAAACGGAACTTCGTCCTCAAAAGACCCTTTGGCCAACGTGGCCATTCTGTCTTGCAGCTTGTGAAGAGGACGGACGATGGACGAAGTCAGCAGGATCGCGAAGAAAACTCCCAACGCGACCACCACAAAGCCGACGGCCATAACGATGCTTTCCATAAGAGCCGTATGGCGCATGGTGCTATTCTTCACTTCGGTAATCCGGCGATCGACCTGCTCGATGATCGAGTCTAATTGTTTTTCTTCCTCGGCGGCGGCCTTGCGCATCGGGATGGCAGCTACCATGCGTTCCTGACCGACAGGCACAAGTGAGACCGCCTGAAACAGCCGTTGATAATCATCGGCACCTTGCGCGAATTTTTTCACCGTATCGATCAAGGTGGGATCATTCGTGTTCGCCGCAAGGGCGCTGATCATCTTGCTTTCTTCGCGCACTTTGTCGGCAAAGCCGTTGATCGTTTTGATCAGAGAGGCATCGTCGTTGTAGAGGGCGTCTTTTTCGGTACGGCGAGCTTGAAGGAGGGCTATTTTGGCGGTGTTGCCGTATTGCATCATGGCGGTTTCATTGTCGATGAGCGACGAAAACGTCGATACCGTCGACGTAAGGGCATATTCGGCCACGATGGCAAGCATAATCACAACCAAGACTATCGCGCTCATGCTCAACGTAATTTTCCTCGAAATAGTCATCGAGCCCCATTTAATCATCACATTCTCCTAAAGATTGATAATAGATTTTTTACTCACGCACCGAAGAAGCACCCGACGACATGATTTTTTGTTCATCATGCCGCCGGGCACCGGAATCTTATTCCATAGAATAGCCAACGTAGTAGATGCCGATGACATCACCGGCCTCTGACTTGATGGGTTCGTATCCCGTGTCGTAAATCTTGCCGAGAATATCGACCATGCCGTAGAAGGTGTTGCCTTGCTTGATCGCTGCAGAGGCAGGGCCGGATGGATCAAGAACGGATCCGATGGCGCGGGCGCCTTCTTTCATCACGTTCGTGCTCACGCGCACAAACCCCGTGCCCTTCTTGGCGAACAAGGTGGCCGTGCCGCCGTGCTTGGCCTTGATGGCGTCAACGACAGCGAAGTCTCCATTTATCTTCGTCGCGCCGAAGAATAAATTCTCACCCTCAAGCTTGGGCTTTCCCAATGCGGCGGTTGAATCTTTCAGCGCTTGCATGGAATCTTTGACTTTGGAGTCGGCCGCATACGCAGGCGCGGCAATCAACGGAAGCACAAAGAGCATAGCGAGAGCCATTAGAAACGCGCGCCGTCCTAAGGTGGCGATAGCGAACCGGTTATTCATGAGTTTTCTCCTCCTGATGTTCAGATGTGTGCAAGAATCAGCACTATGCTATCAAAGTGCCAAGATTATGGTTAATAAATGATTAGCGGATCAATATAATTCGTTTATTTATCTTGCTTTCGTGCACGCTCTGGTGGTAAAGAACAAAACATGAACGATGGGCTGCCAGACGATGAAGTGCAATGGCTGTTTCTCGACCTGAACGCGTACTTTGCGTCGTGCGAGCAGCAGGAGAACCCTGCCCTGCGCGATAAACCCGTTATCATTCTGCAAACCATTGCAGACAATGCTTGTGCGATTGCGGCGAGCTATGAGGCCAAGCGGCTGGGCATTAGAACCGGAACTTTATTGCGCGAGGCGAGGCAGATTTGCCGCGACGTTGTGCCTGTGAAGGCGAGGCATGCCCTGTACACCCAATATCATCACCGGATTTTGGAGGCGGTCGATACGTGCCTGCCCATCGAGAAAATTATGTCCATCGACGAGATGGCGTGCCGGCTTATGGGACGCGAGAAGAAAATTCCGGCCGCGCGCGCGTTGGCCATGAAGGTGAAGCACGCAATACGCGAACAGGTCGGCGATCGGATGACGTGCTCGATAGGTCTCGCGCCAAATATATTTCTGGGAAAAGTGGGTTCGGATTTGAAAAAGCCGGACGGGCTGGTCGTTTTGACGAAGGCGAATTTGCCCGGCGCGATGCTGAACATGAAGCTGCAGGACATTTACGGCATCGGCCCGCGCATGGAACAGAGATTGAACCGCATGGGGATTTATGACGTCGCACGGCTGTGGCAGACGCCGCAGGACGAGATGCGGCGCGTGTGGGGCGGCATCAACGGCGTTTTGTTTTATCAGATGCTGCACGGCGCGGATATTCAGCCGCCCGAGTCCGCCGAAGCAAAAAGCATGGGGCATCAACATGTGTTGGAGCCGGAGCTAAGGACGCACGAGGGCGCAAAAAATTTCGCATTCCATTTATTGACCAAGGCCGCCGAGCGCTTGCGGCGCGGCGATTATTATTGCCAACGATTGGCGGTCAACGTGTCGTGGTGCGGGGACGAGGAAAGCTTCTATGACGAGATTGGATTTCAGGAAACGTGGGATACGAATTTTCTCTTGGCGCGATTGGAGAATTTGTGGGCGCGCGTGCCGAAAGTCGGGGCGGGCGGGCGGCGGACGTTGAAGCCTCTGTTCGTCGGCGTTGTTTTGTCGGGGTTGGTACCTGCGGACGCGCATCAACCGGATTTGTTCGCGCAGGACGCGGGGAGCGGGCGGCGCGAAAAGTTGTCGCCGCTCGTCGACGAAATAAACAACAGATACGGGCGCGGCGCGATCGGGTTCGGGATGATCTCGTCCGACGCGCGCGCGCGCGTGAGCGGGTTTAAGGGACATGCGGCTTTTACGCGCGTGCCGGAGGAGTGGGAGGGGTAGGAATTATTGCAAAATATGTTAGATATATTCTTGTCCGCGCGAAGGAATAAAAAATGAAAAGCGAAATTTTTGCACGCCCCCTAACCCCCAATGACTGGCAGATGTTTCGCGACGTTCGGTTGAGGGCTTTACGCGGCCATCCCGACGTTTTTTTGCGCTCTTATGAAACAGAGAAAAAATTATCGGAAATGGACTGGAAAAATACGCTAGACGGCAAGGGCAAATGCGTCATCGGGTTGTTCGATGATAATCAACTGATCGGGTTGGCCGCCGTGTTTCCCCGGCAAGGCGATTTAGGCGAACAGTATGGGTTGATGGCGATGGATTATATTGACGGCAAGTACAGAGGCCGCCATTTATCGAAATTGTTGTACGAGGCGCGCGTCGATTGGGCGAAAAATTCCGGTTTCAAAAAATTGATGACGTCGCACAGGGAAGGAAACGAAGCCTCTCGTCGCGCCAATCAGGCTTTTGGGTTTAGGTTTACGGACAAAACGCTTACCGAGTGGCCGGACGGAAGCAAGGCGATGGAATACAACTATGAGCTTGAGCTGGGGCGGGGGTGAGGGGGGGGCGGGGTTTTGAAGGGTGATGGGGTGTGGGAAGGGGTGAAGAGAATCACAAAGTTACTTTGTTGCTTCAATACTTCACTTTTGGTTTTATATGTGCTATCTATCGGATTCCTCTTGACAAAACAACAGTGTTGACTTATATGTCAATAGAAGAAATTATACGATTCCGGTGTGGGGATGGGACGCTTTATCCTATTAATCCTTCGGTTTCGAGTGACCCTATCATCAGGGGGTTGTACGTCTCGGCTGATATTCATGACCACCTGATTGGTCAAGAAAGTCTGGAAGTCCCGTGGGGTTTGGCTCGTTCTATCATGGACACGTTTGTTAGTGGAAAGTTAATAAGCGTAGCTCGGGGAAGAAATAACAGAAAACATACGTTCATGGGTCACTTAGACCCCCAAACGGATGGGATGTGGACAATGAAACCAAGTAAGCCATCGCCCGGAATTAGGATATTTGGTCAGTTTGCTAAACGAGATTTGTTTATTGCTTTAGATTGGGAGGATCGACTTTATTTAGAAGATTACAACTCTCGCCTTTGGAAAAGGGCTATTCGAAACTGCAAACAAAAATGGGCTACTCTTTTTAACCCTTACACACCTGTTACCGAGGATAACTCACATGCCTATCTCTCAAACATCATTCTTGTCTGAAATTCTCGATGAGAAAGCTGAAATCCCAGAAGGGAAATTAGCCTATTTTCGCGAACGTCTAAGACATAGACTGTATGATTTCATCGTCAGCGGTTTTCTTGAAAAAGAAAGAAATAATCGTTTAACACGATCCGATCTTGCACGTCGTATTCATAAAAGCCGTGAACAGATTACGAGATGGCTTGCTAGTCCTGGAAATTGGGAAATCGACACAATTAGTGATTTAACATTAGCAATATTTTGCGGGGAGCTAAAAGAGTTATCAGCACCCTTGTTTTCAGATATTAAGATGCGAAATTCTGACCAACTCTCATGTTTAGAAACTTGTTCTGGAACAAAAACTTTCTCTTTTGCTCCGATTTCTGCCAAAGAGCCAATATCTGCGACAATCTCATCCAGTACAGGGCGAATTAGATTCCAACAACAAGCCAGGAGCGAGGCACATGCCTGAGAATAAACAAATTAAAATTAAGCCAATAATGGCAGTTCTCTGCGATGATGTTCGTCAAGAAGCCAGTGGAAAACAAACTGTCATTGGTATGTATGTTGGTGGGATTACGGTTGAAATACCCGAAAGTGAAAGAGATGGTGTCCGTCCACACGGAATAGTTGTCAATTTATGGATGCCCTTTCAAATACCAGAAGCTGGGCTCGCCACAATTGAAGTAAAAGTAATCGGTCCTGATCCAAGTATTGAATTATCATTTAGTGCTGAGATGCTATTTGAAGAAGCACCACCAGATCACGAACAATCATCTGTAACTTTTCAGAAATTACCGATAAAAGTGGACAAAGAAGGAGATTTAAAAATTCTTTTTAAAAACGCTGGAGATAGTGAGTGGCAAACTCTGAAAAACATTCCAGTAAAAATCAATTCCCCAAAACAAGCTACAATTCCTGCTGCTAAAATCGTTTCCTGCAAAAGCGTAGACAACGAAGGGAAGTAATGCCACCTCACCCGCCGCGCAAGTGCGCAGCACCCTCTCCCCCGATGGCGGAGAGGGAAAGGAAACAATTTCAAAAGTGGGATAAGCCTAACCGCTAACCCCTCCCCTAACCGCGTTATTACTACTAATGTTCTTATGGCAGTCGCCGTTTCGCGCCCTCAAGGGGAGGGGAAATTATTTCTTTAGGTCGGGGGGAAGAGCTTCTGCCGACAGAATTTTGATGGCGTCGGCAAGAGTCAAAATTTCCTGTGCTTCGCCGCCAAGACGACGCAGGGCGACGGTTCGCGCATCCGATTCCTTCTTGCCCACCACAAATATCAACGGAATTTTTTGCAAGCTGTGGTCGCGGATTTTGGCGTTGATTTTTTCGGCGCGTGTGTCGATTTGCGCGCGGATACCCGCCGCCGTCAGCGCGGCGTATACCTCGTTCGCATAATCTTCGGCGTCGTTCGTGATCGTGCAGACTGTTGCCTGCACCGGCGCAAGCCACAACGGGAATTTGCCCGCGTAGTGTTCGATGAGGATGCCGAGAAAGCGATGCATTGAGCCCAAGACCGCGCGATGCAGCATCACGGGTCGATGTTTCTGCCCGTCTTCGCCGATGTAGGAGGCGTCCAAACGTTCGGGCATGTTGAAGTCAACCTGCAACGTTCCGCATTGCCATTCGCGGCCAATCGCGTCTTTCAGGTAAAACTCGATCTTGGGGCCATAGAAAGCGCCGTCGCCTTTGTTGATGTCGTAGGTGAGGCCAGCGGCCTTCAGCGCGCTGTGCAGTGCGCCTTCGGCTTTGTCCCAGACTATATCCGAGCCGACGCGCTTTTCCGGCCTGTCGGCAAGGCGCACGCGCGCGACCTCAAAGCCTAGGTCCTTATACATCGCGGCAAGCAGCGAACAAAACGCGAGGCTTTCGCCCTGAATTTGCTCTTCGGTACAGAAGATATGCGCGTCGTCCTGCACCATCTGGCGCACGCGGATGAGGCCGTGCATTGCTCCATGCGCTTCGTTCCTGTGGCAGTTGCCGAATTCGGCCATGCGCAAGGGCAAGTCGCGGTAGCTTTTGATGCCTTGGTTGAATATCTGGACGTGGCCGGGGCAGTTCATCGGCTTGATGCCGAGCCATCTGACTTCATCCGGCTTTTCTTCGTTCTTAACCGCGACTTTGAACATGTTGTCGCCGTAGACGTCCCAGTGACCCGACGCCACAAATATCGACTTGTCGAAAAGCTGCGGCGTGTGGACTTCGACATAGCCTTCCTTTGTTATCTGGCGGCGGACGTAGTTTTCAAGCGCCCTGTATAGCGTCCAGCCCTTCGGATGCCAGAAGACGCTGCCCGCGCATTCGTCCTGCATATGAAACAGGTCGAGTTCCTTGCCGAGCTTGCGGTGGTCGCGTTTTTCGGCTTCCTCTTGCAGCGTCAGATAGGCTTGAAGCTCTTTATCGTCGCGCCATGCCGTGCCGTAGATGCGCTGGAGCATCGCATTCTTGCTGTCGCCGCGCCAATAGGCTCCCGCCACCTTCAAGAGCTTGAACGCCGTGCCCGTTTTGCCCGTCGAGGGCATGTGCGGCCCCCGGCACAGGTCTTTCCATTTGCCTTGCGCGTACGTCGTGATGATTTGGTCGGCCGGCAGGTCGCGGATAAGCTCGGCTTTGTACTTTTCGCCCCGCGCTTCGAAATAGTCGATGGCATCGCCCCTCACCCACTCTTCGCGGGTCAGCGGTTCGTCTTTGGCGATAATCTCGCGCATTTTGGCTTCAATTTTAGGGAAGTCGTCGGTGCTGAACGGTTCCTTGCGCGCAAAGTCGTAATAAAAGCCGTGTTCGACATTGGGGCCTATCGTCACTTGCGTGCCGGGGAAAAGTTCCTGCACGGCCTCGGCCAAGATATGCGCCGTGTCGTGGCGGATGAGATCGAGCGCTTCGGGCGATTTGCGCGTCACGATTTCGACTTTCGAATCTTTTTCGATGGGGCGCAAAAGATCGCAAAGCTCTCCGTCAACCTTGACCGCGAGCGCGGCGGCAGCGAGTCCTTTCCCTATCGAAGAGGCAAGTTCCAAACCCGTTACGGAGCCGGAAAATTCTTTGATGCTTCCATCGGGCAGTGTGAGACGACGCGACATGTTTCCTAAGCCTTATGAGTTCGTTGAATAATTCATTTCTAACGCGTCGCGGCGACAAAGGAAAGCGTTTTGCGAGTCGTATGCTTTGTGAGTCATTCTTGCAACGCAAGGGGAAAATATTCGGACGCCGCATTGACCGCATGAATCCGCAACCTCTACAGTGGTTTTCCGATTCGAGTTCACCGGCTGCGAAAAATGAATAAATCATGAATCAGTCGCCGACGACTGTCCTTTTTGTTTCAACAAGGGATGCCGTAAGAGGCATCCTGGCCGAAGCGCTTTTAAGGCATACGGGCGCCGACCGCTTTGTCGCCTTCAGCGCCGGTTGCAACGCCGCCTTTAAGCCCGACGAACGCACTTTGGAGATTCTGGACGAAAAGGGCGTTTTTGTCGAAGGGTTGCAGCCTCAAAGCCTTGAACGCTTCTTTGAATCGCCCCGCTCCATTCTGGTTGACGTGATCGTGACGCTGTCGGAAGAGGCCAGAGAGCACTGCCCCGTCTGGCCGGGCGATCCCGTGCGCGTCCATTGGCCCGTCGACGACCCCTGCGCCGCCGCCACCGACGACGAGCGCGAGACAAAATTCAGAAGATGCTTTGAGATGATTCAAAACCGCGTCGAAGCTTTGATCAAGCAGCGCTCGCCCCAGTCATCGACCGAGCTGATGTTCCAGCTGCGGAGCATCTCGTCGGTGGTGTGAATCAAAATAATAGAAAACAAATGGGATGCCCGCCTTCGCGGGCATGACGAAAAAGGCTGCGGAGCATTTCGTCGGTGGTGTGAGTTTTGCGAACAATCAAAGTCGCACAAATTATGGTTAACGCCGTCGCGCATTTTGCGTTTCCTTCCTGCTGTGATTTGTTGATATATTATTCAAGGAATTTTGAAGAGGAGAAATTGGTTCATGAGATATAGAAACGGACATCAACATAATCCACTCAGGATTTTCACCATCGATACGCCGAAGGGTCATTACTTCAGCGAGGGCGGAACCGTCACTTTTGTGGTTACCGATGATAAAGAGGCTCCGAATAACTTGCCCATTCCTGATATTTACGACGAGAAGAAATTAATTTGGAGAGCTTATAATAAGGCAAAAAAAATTGTCCGCACGCGCATCGTTCCCTTAAGCCGCGTCGGTGTTTTCTTTGAGAACGATCCAGACGCCGCGCACACCTTTGCAAAAGCCCATCTCTATGAGTCGCCGGGATTTATCGTTGTGACGCGCCCCCAGTATGTACAACGCGTCTATCGCTCACTAAAAATCAATTTGAGAGAAGAAAATTTATAAGCCAAAAGCGCGGCGGTGGTTTAGTCGTCCCGATATTTAAGGTCGAGGCAACGATTGATGATGTCCTCGATCTCGTCTTTGCTAAACGGTTTAGCGATGAAACAGTCCGCGTGATTGTGCGCCGCTTTTTCTTTCTCTTCCACGATATCGTTCACGGTCGCCATCACGACGTAGGTCTGCGGATCGTCCTCTTTGATTTTTTTCGTCAGATCGTGGCCGTTGCCGTCCGGCAGGCGGATATCCATAAAGACGATGGCCGGTTTTTTCTCTTTGTAGAGACGCCAGCCTTCCTTGGCGCTGCGCGCCGCATAAACCATATATTCCCCGCGAAGCGCGAGACGAAACATCTCCCGCAGAACGTCATTGTCTTCAACGACAAGAATGCTCATTTTATGGTGATCCGTTTTATGTTTGTCTGCTTTATTGTTCATGACAGCTCCGTTGCCTTGCAAATACAGCCGATGAGTGTATCCGGAAAAGGTAAATAAAGTGCGTAGGTTTGACGCAAACTAGGCGACTTTGGCCTTTTCTTTGCCCGCTTTGCGCCCCGTCAGGAGCGCTTCGTATTCTTCCATCATGCGGTTAAACCAGTTCGCCTGCGGGAAATTGTCCTCGATAAAGGCGCGCGTGTTATCGGCTAAACTCACGCGCAAGTCCGTGTTCATGTGAATGGCGTCGTGCAGCGCTTTCGCCCAAGCCGCGGGGTTATCCGCCGGCAAAACCCATGCGGTTTCGTCTTTCAACACCATTTCTTCGTTGGCTCCTACTGCCGTAACCATCACCGGCCTGCCCAGCGCCTGCGCATCAAGAATTTCTATGTTTTGCCCGCGCACGACGCTGTTGGGCGCAACGACGACGTTCGCCAGCCAGAATGCCGCAGGCCAATCGGGACACGTTTCCGGCATAATGACTTTGCCGTTCAGACCCAGGCTTTCGACCTGTTGCTCAATTTCTTGGCGAAGCCCCGGCGCGTTACGGTCGCTGCCGACCATGACCGTGTAGATGTTTTCCTCTTTGTTTTTTTCCAAGGCTTTCAGAAAAACATCGTGTCCCATCTTGGGTTCGATCGGCATCGGCATCAGGATGACCATCGCCTGATCCGGCAGGCGCCATAAACGGTTAAGACTATGCAAACGCTCGGCGCTGATGGAGGCCGGATTATAGCTTTGCAGATCGATGCCCGGAGGAATGCACACGACGACGGCGGGGTTGATTTGAAACGTCGAGATCAGGTGCTTTTCCATCATGCGGGTGGGGACTCGCACCGTGCAAGACGCTCGCATCATGCGTGCAATCAAGCGGCGCGTCGAAGACGTTTCCGGCAAAGGCTGGGTCAGATCGACCACCAGCGGCAATCGGTGTTGTAGGCTGAGGCGGCAGCCCATATCGACCGTTCCAAGCCCGTGCGCATGGACAAGGATGGGGCGTTCGCGCTGCATCAAGGCTTCGAGATGCACGCGATTGCGCCAGTTGGAAAAGACTCCGTGATGATGAAGCGGCATCCGGACGTGCTTGACCGCCGCTCGCGCGGATTCGGTCACCAAGGTGCCGCCCGACGACGCAATCATGGCGCGCCAGCCCAAACGTTGGGTCAAAACCGCCAACGTCACCGTCTCTCGCGCCGGATCGCCGTAATCGAGTTTCGCGCATAAATGCAAAACTCCCATTCGCGTCGCGCGGCGCGAGGCGGCTTTAAGCGGAAGCGCTTTGAACGGAACCGCTTTTTTGCTATGCGTATCTTTCATGACTTACGGAAAGAAATGGACATGACCATCGAGTTTCTCAGTCTAGCGGATTGTCGCCTTGCTTATCAACGACAAGTTGGAGATAAAAATCGCCCCGGCATCCTTTTCCTGAGCGGTTTTGCCTCGGATATGGAAGGCGTGAAGGCATCTTTTCTATCAAAACGCGCGGTTGAACGGAATTGGCCGTTCGTCCGATTCGATTTTCGGGGGTGCGGAAAGTCTTCGGGCGAGTTTGCCAAAGCCACCATCGGCGCGTGGCTTGAGGATACTTTGGCTGTTTTTGACAAGTTGACTGAAGGCCCGCAGATTGTCGTCGGTTCGTCGATGGGCGGGTGGATGGGACTGTTGCTGGCTCAAGCGCGCCCCACGCGGGTTAAGGCTTTTATCGGCGTTGCCGCCGCTCCCGATTTTACGGAAAACCTCGTGTGGGCGAAGTTGACGCCTGCGGAACGCGAGAAAGTAAGGCGCACCGGCGTGTATTATGAAAAGGACGAGCTCCCCAGTCGCCAAGCGCCTATTACGCTGGGACTGATCGAAGAGGCGCGCAGGCACCTTGTTTTAGACAAGCCTTTGGCTCTGCCCTGCCCCGTGCGGCTTCTTCAGGGCATGAAAGATACGGACGTTCCATGGGAATATGCGTTGCGCATCATCCAGCATATTTCTTCCGACGACGCGCGGGTAACTCTGGTCAAGGGCGACCATTCGCTGAGCACTCAGCGAGACCTTGAGATGCTCGAGCGGACGATTGAGGAGTTCTTGTAAGGGATAAGAGTGCCACCCGCCGCCGCTTCGCGGCGGCACCCTCCCCCAATGGCGGAGAGGAAAAATCAAGAAAACCAAATCGGATTCCGCATAAGTTTTCTTTCGCTACGCGAAGAGAAAACTTTGCGGAATGACGGGGTTTTTGGTGGGTGGGATGACGTCAGAAAAAAAGCGGCAAAATTGTTCATAATTTCTAAATTGAAGTTCTTGCGGACCCCCCCCTCCCTGCGCGTTATCACTACTGACGCTCTCATGTTAAATACCCTATCGCGCCCCGCGAGGGGGAGGGAAAAAAAGAAAATCGGATTCCGCCCCTGCTTCGCTAAGAAGCTACGCAGGGTCTTGGAAATAAGTCCGGCGAAGCCTAGGCGTAGCCGGAATAAGTTTTCTTTCGCTACGCGAAGAGAAAACTTTGCGGAATGACGAGGGTTGATTACCGGTTCCTAGTGATTGCTCTGGCGGCGGAGGAAAGCCGGAATTTCCAGCAGGTCTTCCGGCTGCTCCGACATGACCGGACGATCTACGGGGCGAACCTCAACGTGAGGCGCTGCCGCTTCGTCGGCCATCTGAGCTTCATGAGTTTCATGCGCCTCGTGCGCCGCTTCATCTTCATGATGTTGCGACGACGGACGAACCAGACCAAAGCCCGTGATGCGCGTAAACAAAGATTCAGCGCGGCGCTGACGGCGTTGATCGGATGCCGGTTGATGCGCGGTCGGCGAAGCCGACAACGACGTCATGCGCATATCGACGGGCGGCGCCATCGGCGACGCGGGGCGCGTGCTGCGCGGCGTTTCGGCTGCGGCTTTCGGCGGCGGTGGCGGTGGCGGAGACACAGACGCAGACGAAGTTTGACGCGCGCGTGATACTGCCGCTTTGACTTCTTCCTGAGGTTGAATCGCTTCTTCTTCCTCAACAATCGTCTTGGCTTCTTCCGGCGGCTGCGCCTTCGCCTCAGCTTCGGCTTCTACCGCTTCAATCGGCGCCGTGTGCGGAAGAACATCCGTGTGCGGCACGATCGCCTGCGGCATCGTGAAGTAGTTCGTCTGTGTATTGACCGAAGGGGTCACTTGCTGCACAGGCGCTGCGGCTTGAGCCTGAGGCGGATAGGCCGGTTGCGCGTAGGCCGTCGCTTGCGTCTTCGGCGCCGTCGCCGGACGCGGCTTGAGCCCCGTGTTGGCTATCTGGCCTGTTGTCGATTGAGCCTGACGTTGCGCGGCGGCATCGATGCCGGTCGCAATGACGGAGACGCGGATCTTGCCGTCAAGCGCTTCGCCCAGGGTCGAACCGACCTTGATTTGCGCTTCAGGATCGACTTCCTCGCGGATGCGGTTGGCGGCCTGATCGACTTCGAACAAGGTCATATCCAGCCCGCCCGTGATGTTGATGAGCACGCCGCGCGCACCCTTCATCGAGACATCGTCCAAAAGCGGGTTCGAGATGGCGGCTTCGGCAGCGCGGACGGCGCGGTTGTCGCCATCGGCTTCGCCCGTGCCCATCATCGCCTTGCCCATTTCACCCATCACGGTCTTTACGTCCGCGAAGTCGAGGTTCATGAAGCCCGGCATGACCATTAAATCGGTAATGCCGCGCACACCGCAATGAAGGACTTCGTCGGCCAAGCGGAAAGCTTCGGCAAACGTCGTGCGTTCATTCGCGATGCGGAAAAGGTTCTGGTTCGGGATGACGATGAGCGTGTCCACCCATTGTTGAAGCTCGGCGATGCCCGCTTCGGCTTGCCGCATGCGGTTGTTGCCTTCGAAGTGGAACGGTTTGGTCACAACACCGACGGTCAGAATCCCGGACTCGCGCGCGGCGCGCGCAATGACCGGGGCTGCGCCCGTGCCGGTGCCGCCTCCCATGCCTGCCGTGATGAAGAGCATGTCGGAGCCTTCGAGGCTCGCCATAATATCGTTGATCTGCTCTTCGGCGGCGGCACGGCCTACGTCGGATTTCGAGCCTGCGCCTAAACCACGCGACAGATTAATACCCAGCTGAATCTTGCGACCCGCCAGAGACATTGCCAACGCCTGAGAATCCGTGTTTGCCGCAATAAAATCGCAGCCTTCTAATTGACAACGGATCATGTTGTTGATGGCATTGCCGCCCGCGCCACCTACGCCAACAACCGTCAAACGGGGACGCAGGTTGTGTTCGGGATCGGCCATCGACAAATTGATCATGAATAAACCTCCAGGTTAATGACGCGAGAACGCCGCGTGAGAATCATTTGGTTCATTTGAATCTTTTCCTTTGATTCTTGCAACAAAAACCAGCGCCAAGAATCAGAAAATTCAGGGATTTAGGCGGTTTTTGGAGAACAAAAAGGCATAATAAATTTGCGGTGCAGTATGTTAGCGGACGAAGTGAATGTGATGGGTGAGTCAGGGGGATTTTGCAGATTTTTGTGTTGTGTTTTGGGCGTGATGTATGTGTGAGAAATATTGGAATCAAAAAAGAAGAAGTTTTAGATGAGAGCGGAAGATTGAGAAGGCGAGCGAGAAACGACGATGGATTCCCGACAACCGCTTCGCGGTTTCGGGAATGACGCCAAAGTAACGATGGTGCGGATTCATGGTTAATCGTACTTTAATGAATAATTTCGGGGTCTTCTTGCGTTGATGAAAGTAATAGGAGGAGGTATAATCAATGAGTTATTGGTAATATTTATTATCTATTTAGCTGAACAAAAACTTATTCAATCGTAAGGATGGCATTATGTCCGGATCTGTTGATAATCCTTTTGAGGCGTTTTTAGCAAAAATTGGTCATAACGCATCACAGGAAAAAAACGAGGCTTCTGCAAAAGTAGAAAGTGCATCACTAAGCACTGTTACAAAAACGACTATACTCCCTCCTTTTTCTTCCGAAGGTTCGGTGAGCAATACTTCAGAACCTATTGTAATCCCTCCTGCTGCTTCCGAAAGTCCAGCGAGTCACTCCGAGTCTTCGTCGAGGACTTCTTCAACATCAAACAGTATGTGGCGCGCGCTTTTTGGTTATATCAAGGCCTGGGCTGTCCCTTCGCTCCTTGGCGTTGCAACTAAAGCGGCTTTTAATAGTGCATCCAGAGAGATTTTAGGAAACACCATTGGCATCCCCTTATCCTATCTTGCCTGTATGGCTGTTGGCGGTACTGCCTCCTATTTTATGCTGACAAACAAAGACTCTACACCCAAGGACAGAGCTGTCGCCTTTACAATAGGCGCCATTGCCGGAGCATGGGGCGGTAACTGTTTGGGAGACTCTTATCCCGCTCCCTCTCCCTAATAGCGGCGGGGAATGGTTAGTCTTAAGCTTCGCATCATTCGGCATTGTTGGGCACCTTAAGGAAGGAGCAGACGATGAAGAAGAGATTTACGGAAGAACAGATTATCCGGGTGCTGAGAGAACATGAGGCTGGGGTAAAAACAGCCGAGCTATGCCGGAAGCATGGGATCAGCGATGCAACATTTTATAACTGGAAAGCGAAGTATGGCGGGATGGATGTTTCCGACGCCAAGAAGCTTCGCGCGCTTGAAGCTGAGAACGCGAAGCTGAAGAAGCTGCTCGCGGAAGAGATGCTGGATAAGCAGGCGCTGAAGGATCTCCTCTCAAAAAACTGGTAACGCCCGCACGACGCCGGGAGGCCGTAGCCAAACTCAAGGAATGGCACGGCTTCTCGGAGCGGCGGGCATGCCGGGTTATCAGCGCGTCACGCCGACGCATCAACTATCGCTCACGCAAGAACGACGATGCCTTGCGTGTTGCTATGCGCCGTATTGCGGCTGAACGACGACGGTTCGGCTATAAACGGTTGGCCATTATGCTTCGCCGCGAAGGGCATGTTCACAATCTGAAGAAGATATACCGGATTTATCGGGAGGAAGGATTGATGGTTAATCGATATTTTTAGCGGATAATTTGATGTTTTTGGATATTGTTAAAAGAAGGGGCTGATGTAGCTAAGCGAACCCTAAGGGGGTAAGTTTAGCGAATGATCTATCTACGGAAGAGCCGGATGCCAGCGAGGCAGCAAGAGAGGCTGCTGGAATATTTTGTCGGAGGGACGACAGCGC
>JBAZNY010000008.1:0-90230 GCA_041649025.1 Bdellovibrionales bacterium
CTCTCTTAAATCGTTCGATAAGGGACGTGTCATTCATGCTGACCTCCTTACTCAGCCAGCATTATGAATCACATTTTTGCCTGTTTGTGAATCCCCTTTGATTCCATCAGGCCGGAAAACGCTCTAAAAAGAAATACCCGCGCGCCCCGTGTCGCTGCACGGGGCAGGCTCCGGCGCGCAAAACAAAATAGTCAGATTTTGCTGAAAGTGGTGGGCACAACAGGGATTGAACCTGTGACCCCTTCCATGTCAAGGAAGTGCTCTCCCGCTGAGCTATGCGCCCCACTTTTTGCGATCTTGCTGGTTGGGCTTCCGGCTTCGCCCAAGAGGGCTACGCCGGACAAGGCAAATCGCTTTTCGCCTCAACCGTCAAAATCGAATGCTGGTATTTAGGGTTTTACCGCGTTCAGGGCAAGGGAAAAATAGGCTTTATATAGGGGGCTCAGGAAATCCGCGCCGGAGAGCGACATCGCTCGTTCTGCGCCTCGCCTGTCGTTTGCCGGGTTAACTGCTTCGTTTATAACGGCTTCTTTAGTCCGGCGAGCGACAGGCTCCTCGCAACCGCTCGCGACCTAAACGAGGCGCTTCAAGAGCCTTGTGGTATTATGATTTCAGCCGCTTACACGCGTCCTTTAAATGCTTCAGCCATTCGTCCTGAAGCTTCCAATTACCCCGCAAAATAAAGCTCGGATGATAGGTGGGGATGACCTCAACCGAGGGCATGAGCCGACAGGGCAGGGGTTTTCCGACCTTATCCAAAAGCCCGTTTTCGCCCGTCAGCGCCCAAAAAGGCGTCCGCCCAAGAGCCACAATGATTTCCGGTTTTTCGCGCGTTAAAACGTCGCGCAGATGTTCGATCTCTGCGGCATACGCGGCACGGCAGAAGGCGCTTCCAAATTTTCCGTATTCTTCGGCAAGTTTGAATCCTTCCGTAGCCGCCGCGCGACGCGAGGCAAAGAAGGTGTCGATTTTATTCGCGGGCGGCTGAAAGCGGAAAACGTTCGCGATCAACGTTTGCTCGCGCTCAATCCCCGCTTGCTCCAGCATTTTATCCAGCAACTGCCCGCTGCGCCCGACAAAAGGTTTGCCGAGGCGGGCTTCCTCGGCGCCCGGCGCTTCGCCGACAAGGACAAGTCCGTTTCCTTTTTTTGTCGGGAAAGCGTAATCCGCGAACGGCAGCTTCTGCGCTTGGGTCGTTTCCGGAAAATCGAAAGCGTGTTGTTTCATCAAGCCCTGAACATCAAGACCTGATAATAGCCGCCGAAAATTTTCCTGCGGCTGACAAGGCGATCGACATAGGGCTTCGGAACCCACGCTGCGATATCCTCATGCTTCCAGATATCGGGAGCGAACGGCTCCAGAAACGCAAGGAAAGGCAGGTAAATATAGCGCAACGGATGCCACCACGCGGGTTTTGAAAACTCGACGACCAGAACCGTTCCGCCGAATTTCACGACGCGGAAAGCCTCGGCGAACGCCTTTTCGCGGAATTCGCGCGGCAACTCGTGCGGCAAAAAGAACATCAAGACTCGGTCGTACGTCGCGTTCGGCATCGTCAGCGCCGTCGCGTCCATGTTTAAAAGTCTGACCCTGTTCGGCTTCGGCAACTTGCGGCCAAGGTTTTCAAGCTGCGGCTTCACGACATCCACGACGTCCAACGATCCGCCCGAAGCCTCGATGCGTTCATACATGCGCGGCGTTAAAGCGCCGTAAGCGCACGACAACTGAAGCGTACGCCCCGGAAGATTATCGCCGAATGCCGCCAGCGCGGCGTCGCGCAGTTTTCTGTAATGGAACCACAGAATAAGGTCGATAAGCCATTCGCGCTCCCAGAACTTGATTGCCCAGGGGCGGACGTACGCCCACCAATAGTTATCTTCCACGTAGTCGGGGACTTTGACGTGGGGGGCGATGATGATTTCGGGGGTGTTTGTAGAAATGATAACCTCCTTCAATTGGGCAAACAAAAGGCATTTTGGAACAGATAACACGAGTCGAGGGACGGAGTCTTTATGCTCGTCATTTCTTTGCGATAAACCGCGCCAATTCGGCGCGAACCCGCGCAATGACGCCTGCCCAATCGGCTTTTTTGTTTTGCCGGAACAGCCACATCGAGGCATACCACGGGCTGTCTTCGCGCTCCGTCAGCCAGCGCCAATCAGGGGCAAACGGCAAGAGCGTCCAGACGTTTTTGCCCATGCCGCCCGCCAGATGCGCCGTCGCCGTGTCGCAGGTGATGATCAGATCCATCTGAGCCATAAACTGCGCCGTCGCATAAAAGTCGTTGAGCAACGAAGATAAATCGACAACGGAATGCTTCGCCAGAATGTCGGCGTCGCCCGGCCTCAAGTCGCGGGTCAGGTTGAAAAACTGCACGTTTTTAAGAGTGAGCACGCTGGCAAATACCGAAAGGGGAATGCTGCGGCGGCGGTCGTTTCCGAATTCTTTTTTCCCCGCCCACACGACGCCGATTTTGGGAAGCTTGCCGCGAGGCAGTTTTGTCGAGGCGTCGGGTCTCGGCGAGGGCAGATAAACTTTGTCCGGTATCGTCTCGATTTTCGTGTCAAGCCAGAACGGCAGATCGAAAATCGACGTCTGATAATCAAAATCGCCTTGCGCCGAAGGCGCTTCGCATATGATTTCATCGGCGATGTTCGCAGCCTTCAATAGTTTTGCGAGAGGCCTGTGCGCCAGAAGAACGACACGCGCCCCTTTGGCTTTTAAAAACGGCGCAAACCGGCACAGCATAAGAACGTCGCCGAAGCCTTGTTCTCCGACGATAAGAATTTTTTTGCCTTGCAGGTCTTCTCCGTTCCAGATCGGACGCGGAAAAGAAAGGCGCTGATTGCGCCCGATTTTTTTGAACCTTGCGCGATAGTGGGCGAAGCCGTGGCGAAAATCGCCGCGCAACAGCTCAAGAATCGCCAGATTCCAATGCTGGATGCCGTATTCAACTTCGGCGACATCGCGGCTGTCTTCGTACTTGAGGGCGCATCCGGCAATTTCAATGCTTTTGTGAAAGGTTTTATCGGCCTCATCGAGCTTGTTCAATTTTTGATACGTGCTCGCCAGCATGTCCCACGCTTCGACGAAATCCGGCTTGAGTTGTATGGCTTTTTTGAGGGGGGCAACGGCGTCTTCTTCTTTGTCCAAAGAATCCAGGGCGAGCGCGAGCGCGACATGCGCCGCGAGATCGTTTGGCGTCTGGCGCAAGGCCATTTCCGCAGAATTTTTTGCCAGCTCATAATCGTCGATTTTGAAGGAAAGTTCGCTCAGCTTGACCCACGCAGCGGCAAATTTAGGCTCTCTTTCCGTCGTTTTCCGTAAATGTTGAAGAGCCTCGGAGAACTTGTTTTGTTTTTCAAGAAGCAACGCAAGGCGGAAGTGCGCGTTGGCGAAATTCGGCTGAAGAGCTAACGCCGCTCGAAAAGAGGTTTCCGCGCGTTCGTCTTTGCCCATATCGAGAAAAATGTTGCCGAGATAAAAATGGAAAAGCGACGCCGAGGGGTCGCTTTGGATAGCTTTCTCAAGAAGCGGCGTCGCCTGCGCGTATTCTTTGCGGCTCGCCAGCAAAACGCCCAAGAGCGCCAAGGCGTCCGGCTGGTTCGGGTCTGTCGCAAGGATAGCGCGATAAAGACGCTCCGCGTCCGCGAGGCGGCCTTGGTTGTGCAGCTCTGTGGCTTCATCGAGAGGGGACATCCTCCGGATTTAAGCATGTTTTGAAAGTGAGCAAAAGCTAAAGCTTTTCGATGACCTTCGCCAATTCCGCTTCCGCCGCTTCCGTTTCTTTTTGCAGCGAGGCATAGGCGGCATTCAGCTTTTTTAGCTTTACCGGATCGTTTTTATCGCCGAAATATTCGGCGATCTCGCCTTCCAGATTGTGCTTGCGCTGCGTCAGCTCGGCGATAATGCCTTCCCATTTTTCCGCCTCTTTTTGCGCATCGGCGGAATGAGAAGATTCTTCGGGCTTCGGGCTGCGCCCGGGTTTCTTCTGCTTTTCGCGCTCGATGCGCCTTTGGCGGATGACCAAATTACGGTAGGCGTCAAGGTCGTCTTCAAAGGGCGTGCATTTGCCGTCCGCGACCAGCCATAACTGGTCGGCGACGCATCTGACAAGATGCGGGTCGTGGCTTACGAGAATAACGACGCCGCTGTAATCGTTCAGCGCCCGCATGAGCGCTTCGCGCGCGTCGATGTCCAAATGGTTTGTCGGTTCGTCAAGCAGCATGATGTGCGGCGCATCGAAGCTCATCAGGCAAAACAACAGGCGCGCTTTTTCGCCGCCCGAAAGCTCGCCCACGCGGATGTCCGCTTTGTGCTTGTCGAAGCCGAAGCCGCTCAGCCGCGCGCGGACTTTGACTTCCGAAGGCTCGTTCATCGCGACGCCCAGCGTTTCAAAGGGCGTAAGCGCCGTATCCAGCTCGTCGGTTTGAAACTGCGCGAAATAGCCGATTTTCAGCTTGCCGGATTTATGAATCTCGCCTGCCATCGGCGCAAGGCGGGAAGACAGGATTTTAATCAGCGTCGATTTACCGTTTCCGTTCGCGCCCAGCAAAGCGATGCGGTCGCCCGGATCGATCGTCAGGTTTAAATTGCGCAGAACGGGCTTGCCCGCGATATACCCCGCATCGACGTGGTCGAGGCGAATGAGCGGCGGCTTCATTGTTGCGGGTTCGGGGAATCTGAACGCGGTCACGCGATCCGCCATGACGGCATCGACGATGTCCATGCGTTCGATCGCTTTCAGGCGGCTTTGCGCCTGCCGCGCTTTGGCGGCGGAGGCGCGAAAACGATCGACGAATTTCATCAGATGCGCTTTCTGCGCGACCTGCTTGTCGTGCAGCGCTTGCTGGCTCATCAGCCTTTCGGCGCGGCGGCGCTCGAATTCGTCGTAGTTGCCCGTGTAGAGAACAAGCTTTTTGTTTTCGAGATGCAGAATGTGATCGACGGTCTTGTTCAGAATTTCGCGGTCGTGGCTGATGATGATCATCGTCTCGCGGTAGCGCATCAGGAAATTTTCCAGCCACACCATGGATTCGATGTCCAAGTGGTTGGTCGGCTCGTCCAAGAGCAGCACATTGGGTTGAAGAAACAACACGCATGCGAGAGCCACGCGCCCGCGCCAGCCGCCGGAGAAAGAGGAAATCGGGCTTTTCTGCGCGGCTTCGCTGAATCCAAGACCCGCGAGAATGGAAGCCGCCCGCGCAGGCGCGTCGTAGGCGTTAATCTCGTTGAGGCGTTCATAGATGTGGCCGATGCGGTCGATATCTTCCGTCGTCTCGGCTTCTTTTAAGAGGGCGGTGCGTTCGGTATCAGAGGAGAGAACGACATCGATAATGGGCGTTTCGTCATCAGGCATATCCTGGCGAACCATGCCGAGGCTTGCGCCTTTGATGAAAGAGACCTCGCCGCCGTCGGCGTCAAGCTCGCCCGCGATGATTTTAAACAGCGTCGTTTTGCCCGTGCCGTTGGGCCCGACGAGGCCGACACGGCGGCCTGCCGGAATGTTGACCGAAACGTTGTCAAGCAACGTGCGTCCGCCGATGCGGTAAGTAATACCCTGAAGGGAAAGCATGGAAATTAGTCTTTCATAAAAAGGTTAAAGGGAAGCTTGCGGGGAGGGCTAAGCCTTCGTCAGGCCTGCCGATGCCACAGCTTCAACTGCTTCAATCCTTTAACAAGCTCCTGCTGCAGACTGGCATAATCGCAGGAGGGCGTTGGCGCGCGCGCAACCAAAACATAATCGTGTTCGGAAGAGGCCTGAGGCAAAATTTGCGCGGCTAGAGCGCGAAGACGACGGCGCGCGCGGTTGCGCACGACGGCATTGCCGATCTTGCCGCTGGCCGTCAGGCCATAGCGAATTCTGGGGGAGGGTTCGTGTTCTTTGCCGACTTGCAAAATAAATCCGGGCGCGACCCACCTTTTACCGCTTGCAGCGACGGAAAGAAATTCAGCGCGTTTGCGTAAAGTTTCGAGTTTATGGTTTGCGGCAACCATTTAGGCCGACAGTTTTTTACGGCCCTGTGCGCGGCGACGGGCTAAGACCTTGCGGCCGCTAACAGTGGCCATACGCGAGCGAAAGCCGTGACGGCGTTTCCGTATTAACTTGCTGGGTTGGTATGTACGTTTCATTTTCTAATCCTTCAAAAGAGGGTGCTTTATAGGAAGCAAGGATTCAGGAGTCAATGAATATGCGAGAATGCGATAACACCTTATTATACGCTAGAGAATCACCTGAAGGAGGCATTTTCTGCCGATTCAGGCTTTAGAATCAAGGGTGGCCTTATAAAAGTTCGTTTTATTTCAATAAATTAACACCTGTGGATAACTTGGCACGCTCTTTGCTCATTTTCAATGGGGTTATCTATAGAGGGAGATTTAAATCATGAGCGCACTAAGCAAAGAACAGTCTACGCCGGCGCCTCGGCCTGTCGCCCTTTCGCAGGGATGGAATGCTTATACTCCGTCGCATGAAGGCGTAGGACGGGTGGATTTTGACGGCAGCGATACGACGATGGATTATCGCATTGCTCTGAATCAGGCGGAAACCCTTATCCGCGCGCAGGAAGACCGCATCAGAAATCTGGAAGAAAGCGCGTTGACGGACGAGCTTACGGGGCTCGCCAATCGCCGCGGGTTTTCGGCAGCGTTCAAGCGTGAGCTGGCCATGGCGCGGCGCGACGCGGATTACGACGGCGTTTTGGTCATGATCGACCTTAAAGGATTTCAATCGATTATCAAAATGTGGGGGCAAAAGACGGGCGAGGCCACCTTGCGCGCCGTCGCGGAAACTTTGCGCAACGGCACGCGCGCCAACGACACGGTTGCACGTTTGGAAGGCGACAAGTTCGCTCTTCTTTTAACTCACATGGACGAAGTCACGGGCGTCAAAAGACTGGCGAAGCTGGAAAAAGCTTTCGGCAGAAAGATGACCATGCCCGAAGGTTCGCCGTTGCGCGCTAATTTCGGCTTTGCGGCTTATACGGGAACGAGCAGCGCCAATGCCGTTATTCAAACAGCAGAATTGAGACTCTACGCTCACAAGTCGAGCCACAAATAGCCCTCTTGCTTAACCCTAACTCGGACGGGTGACTGCTTTGTCGCTGCGGTGCTCGGATCCGCACGTACAAGAAAGTACGCTTACGGTCCTGCGCTCCTCGCTCCTCGCATTCCCTCCGTCCGAGCGGGTTATGCAAGAGGGCCAGCTCTATTTTTGTTGATTAAGCAGTTCGTTGGCGCGGGCATAATAAAAATCGGCTTTTTTCTTGTCATGCAGCACGATTTCGTAAATCTCACCGAGCGTTTTATACGAACGATAAAAATTCGGTTGAATTTCGAGCGACCGCTCAAGATGTTTGATTGCCTGCGCCGCGCTTTCTTTGTTTTCACTGAGGCGCATGATTATTAAAGCCAGATTGTACTGTGTTTCGGCATATATATCCGACGAGGCGATGCCCAATTCGAGCTGTTCGACGGCAGCCCGCAGTTGGCTATTATCGGAATAATAGAGAGCCAAGTTGTTACGCGCGCGCGCAGACCGCTCTCCATATTTAAAAATGTTGTTATAGAATACGGGAGGATCGTGCCAGATGATGTTTTGTTTGTACGTTTTGACCGAAAGCGCGAAAGCAAAAATCAAAGCCGCCGCCGAACAAAAAACGGGAACGGCGCGAGGAGATTTTTTCGTCAAAACGAAAACAGTTTGCGCCAAACCCAAAAACAATCCGATTGAGGGAAAATACATCCAGTGTTCCAGGAACAGCGCGTTCATCGGCACGAGGAGACCCGTATCGGGCGCATGCGCGGCGGCGAACCACAGAAAGCCCCAGCCCAGTTCAAGCCCGCGCCTGATTTTGACGCTGTAGGCGATGTGCGCAGCCGCAAAGACGATCATCATCACGCCGCCCATAACGCCCCAATCCCAGAACGTCGGCTGAATGGGAAAAGACCTTTCCATGTGGAGGTTCGTCGGCCAGACCAAAAGCTGAAGGTATTCCGGCAGGGTCGCGAGGAAGGTGTAAATCCTATAAATAGGCTGTTCCGCATAGACTTTTAAATCGGCAAATTGCGGCATGTCGTAAAAGCGGCCATAGGTTTGAGGCCCGTCGAGACCGGCGGCATGCGTGCGCCAGTAAGCAAAAACAAGCGCGATAACCCAGAGCGGCCATGTTCTGAAATACGTGCGGGGCTTGAGGCGCTCAGGGCTCACGTAAAACAAGCAGACCATGACCAGAAGCGGAAAAATGACGCTTGTTTCTTTGCTGACAAGCCCCAGCAAAAAGAGGGGAATGACCGTCAGGATTTTGCGCGGAGAAAAATCGGGCAGCAAAATAATGATGGCTCCCAAACAAAAGAACACCGACAGAGGATCGGCCGTTCCGCTTATGTAGGTGACGGCTTCGGTATGAATGGGGTGAACGCCCCATAAAAGGGCTCCCAAGAAAGCGGCCTTGGCGTCAAAACCAAGTTTTGCGCCGATCTTATAGACAAAGCAGACATTGGCGATGTGCAGGCCGAGATTCAGTGCATGGAACCAGAAAGGCTGTCCATCGCCCAAATGAAAGGCAAACAGGTAAAGCAACATTTGAACGGGCCTGTAAAAGCCGCCCATAATATGCGCGCCGCTGGTCGTCGAGCCCGTCAGAAGATCGCCGACATGACTCCACCCGCGCAGATACGTGTTGATTTTGATGAGCAGGTCGTCGTCGAAAAGAAAGGCGTTGTCGAAAATATTTCCATACGCTGCAAAAACGATGAGCGATAAAATTAAATACGGCGCGATGACGCGCGCGTACGGCGGTAAAAAGTTGTTGTTTGGCGTTTCGGTTGAGGGCATGAAAATTGAATCAAAAAAGGAATCGGCTAATCCTGCCGATACAATACAGGGGTCTAAACCTGATTAGAAGCGAATCAAAGCAGAGAGCCAACCATGAAAAACTATGTCATTCCGGAAAATTCGCTTTTTTGCTCTTTGCAAAAATGCGAATTTATCCGGAATCCGATTTGGTTCTCCTTCGGCAAAGATACCAAATCGGATTCCGCATAAATTTTCTTTCGCTTCGCGAATAGAAAATTTTGCGGAATGACGATGTTTTTTTCTAAATGCTTCTTCTAATGCGCCTCAGCCCAATTCAGGGCATGTCCTGAATCGGCGACCAGAGGGACGCGCAAGGCAACGGCGGGTTGGGCTGCGTTTTCCATAACCTGTTTGACGAGTTTTGCCGTCGCGTCGAGCTCTTTCGCGGGCACTTCAAAAATCAATTCGTCGTGCACCTGCATCAAAAGGCGCGCACCGAGATTGGCTTCCTTGAATGCGGAGCCGATGCGGAGCATCGCGCGTTTTATGATGTCTGCTGCCGTTCCCTGCAACGGCGCATTGATCGACTGGCGTTCGGCAAAGTTGCGGCGCGCTGCGTTCGTATCCTTGATGCCCGTGACATGAATGCGACGTCCGAACAGCGTTTCGACATAGCCGTGCACGCGGGCAAAGTCTTTCGTCGCCTCCATCCAGTCGCGTATTTCGGAAAAGCGATCCAGATAGCTGCGGATAAACTCGTTGGCTTCCGACGGCGAGATGCCGATCTGTTTCGACAATCCAAAGCCGCTGATGCCGTAAATAATGCCGAAATTGATGGCTTTGGCGGCGCGACGCTTGTCGGGCGTCATGTCTTTAAGGGGAATGCCAAACACTTGCGAGGCCGTCAGCGCGTGAATGTCGAGGCCTTCGTGAAATCCCTTGATGAGCGCGGCAACGTTCGCCATTGACGCCGCAAGGCGCATTTCGATTTGCGAATAATCGACGGATAAAAGCTCATAGCCGTCCTCGGCGATAAAAGCCTTGCGAATGGCGCGACCGTCCTCTGTGCGGATGGGAATGTTTTGCAAATTGGGATCGGTCGACGACAAACGCCCCGTCGCCGCGCCGACCATTGAATACGATGTATGCACGCGCCCCGTTTTCGGGCTGATCTGCTGCGGCAACGCATCGGTGTACGTCGATTTCAATTTCGCGACGCTGCGCCAATCCAAAAGCTTGATAACAATCTCATGCCCCGCGTCGGCCAGCGGTTCCAGAACGTCGGATGCCGTCGAATACGATCCGTTCTTTCCTTTCACGCCGCCGGGCAAACCCATTTCGGCGAACAAAACATTTCCCAACTGTTGCGGCGAGCCGACGTTAAACGAATGCCCCGCGAGTGCGTGAATTTCAGTTTCGAGTTTTTGCATACGTATCGCAAAGCCGTGGCTTTGTTGGCGCAGAATTTCCGGATCGATGCGCACGCCAGTCGTCTCCATAAGCGCGACGACGGGAACGAGAGGGCGCTCGATACGTTCATAGACGCGCGTGACATGCTGTTGCGCGATTTGCGGCTTCAGCAAAAGCCAAAGACGCAAACAAAAATCGGCATCCTCGGCGGCATAGGCGACCGCTTTGTCCAAGGGGACGCGGTCGAAGGTAATCCTGCTTTTTCCCGTCCCCGTCACCTCGTCGAACGAGATCATTTTATGCTGGCAGTGCAGGAGAGCCAGCTCGTCCAAACCATGCCCATGAACGCCAGCCGCAAGGACGTAAGAGAGCAGCATTGTGTCGTCGTAAGGCTCGACAATTATTCTATGTTGCCCAAGGACTTGCATGTCGAATTTCAAGTTATGCGCGATCTTCAGCGTGCCCGGGTCTTTCATCAAATCTTGCAGGTGCCGGACGACAATTTTGAGGTCGATTTGCTTTGGCGCTTCGCCCCCGCCGAAAGCAAAGCCGCCGTCCTCAGAGGCCGTCGTCGGATCGATATGCCCAAGGGGTATGTAACAGGCTTTTCCGGGCGCGATGGCCAAAGATACGCCAACCAATTTTGTGGTGCTGGCCGTCAAGGAATCCGTCTCGGTATCGACGGCGACAAAACCGTTTGCGCGCGCGGCCTCGACCCACCATTTAAGGCGGGCTTCGGTTTGGACGAGTTCGTAATCAATTTTGTCATTCCCGCGAAAGCGGGAATCCAGCTGCGCCGCGTCTGCGGCGCGCAAAGGGGAAGGCGGTTCGATTGGAAATGCTCCCTGACTCATTTGCTCGCTATCGCTCGCGCTGGATTCCCGCTTTCGCGGGAATGACGAATCCAACTTCGCTAACAACGATTTGAAATTCTGCGCTTGATAGAACGCGGACAATTCGACGTGATGATCGCGCTCCCATATAAGTTTTTCGATGGGCACTGGCAGGGGGGCCATATCATCCAGCAGCACGAGCTTGCGCGACAGGCGCGCAAGCTCGGCGTTTTGCATCAACGCTTCGCGGCGCTTGGGTTGTTTGATCTTCGCGGCGTTTTTCAGAAGATTTTCCAGCGAACCGTATTCGTTGATAAGCTCCGCCGCCGTCTTGACGCCGATGCCCGGGACGCCGGGGATATTATCGGTGCTGTCGCCCGCGAGCGCCTGAACCTCGACGACCTTATCCGGCGCGACGCCGAATTTCTTCATGACTTCGTCGAGGCTTATGGGGGTCGATTTCAAAGGGTCGAACATCTCGACGCCTTTGCGGATCAGCTGCATCAAATCCTTGTCCGACGAGACAATGCGCACGTCGAGCCCTTGCGCGAGGGCGGCTTTGGCATAGGCTGCGATCAGATCGTCGGCTTCAAAGCCTTCAAGTTCGACCGAAGGAATACCATACGCGCGCGTGGCTTCGCGGATGAGCGCGAATTGGGGCACCAGTTCGGGGGGCGGAGGCGGGCGCTGCGCTTTATATTCCGGATACATATCATTGCGGAACGTCTTGCGTCCGGCGTCGAAGATAACCGCCATATGTTGAATCTTTGAATCCGCCAAAAGACGGTTCAGCATCGTGCAATAGCCGTAAACGGCGTTGACGGGAGTTCCGTCCGTCCGCGACATTGGCGGCAAGGCGTAAAAAGCCCTGAAAATAAAACCTGATCCGTCGATAAGGGTAAGTTTATTGGGCATTTTTGAGCATTCAGGGGTCAGCATTCAGCATTTAGGAAATTAGGATTGTTCTTTACCCTTTGGATGACAAATTTGCTACAAAGAAAGGCTTCTTTCCCGAATGCTGAATGCTGGCTCCTGAAAGCTTCTTTTGCAAGCAATTATCTCCTTGACGCTAAGGGGGAAAAAGCATAGAAACCGCCTGCCTTTACGGAATCGGTGGTGGGTCGGTTGGTCGCAGAAATGCGGAAAAAGTAGGTCCAGACGCGGTTTCGGATGTTGCGAAAGTGATAAATAGCCTGTGGTGATGTAACGGCTGATTTTGCGGGAGTTGCAAGGTCGAGCAGAGTCGCCCGGTGTTAGAGTGAGGTCTCCCACGCGGAGCGCAAGGTTAAGAGCGCGCCCCCGATGTGGGCTTTGTGCATTGTTTTTCCGGTTTTTCCGGAACTATGAAGAGAGGTTTTGATGCCTACGATCGGTCAATTGATCAGAAACCCACGTCGCCCGAATGTGGAACGCGACAAGGTTCCCGCTCTGGAGGAATGCCCTCAGAAGCGCGGCGTTTGCACGCGCGTCTATACGACGACGCCGAAGAAGCCAAACTCCGCTCTTCGTAAAGTTGCGCGCGTTCGTCTGACGAACGGCGCCGAAGTCATTTCATATATTCCGGGCGAAGGCCACAATTTGCAAGAACACAGCGTCGTCATGATCCGCGGCGGCCGTGTCAAGGATTTACCCGGTGTTCGTTATCACATCATTCGCGGCACTTTCGACACGCAGGGTGTGAAGGATCGCAAACAGCGTCGTTCGTTGTACGGCGCCAAGCGTCCGAAGTAAGAGGAGAGAAATATGGCTCGTCGTCGTCGCGCAGAGAAGCGTCAAGTCCTTCCCGATCCGAAGTTCGGGGAAGTGATGGTTACCAAATTTCAGAACGTCTTGATGTATGACGGCAAGAAGTCTGCCGCCGAACGCATCCTGTACGGCGTTTTGGAAAAGATTCAAAAGTTCTCCAAGGGCGGCAACGCGCTGGAGATTTTCAAGAACGCCATCGAAAACGTGCGTCCGCATCTGGAAGTCCGTTCCCGTCGCGTCGGCGGCGCCACCTATCAGGTGCCGGTCGAAGTGCGCAAGGAACGCGGCGAGGCTCTGGCGATGCGCTGGATCATCTCGGCGGCGCGCGCGCGCGGCGAACACACGATGGAAGATCGTCTGGCCGGAGAAATTCAAGCGGCCGCCAATCAAAATGGCACGGCCGTGAAGAAACGCGAAGACACGCATCGTATGGCCGAAGCTAACCGCGCCTTCTCTCATTTCCGCTGGTAAGGTAGTTCCCTATGCCCCGTCAAACCCCCATCGAAAATTATCGTAATATCGGCATCATGGCGCACATCGATGCCGGCAAGACGACGTGCACGGAACGCATCCTTTATTACACAGGCAAGTCCTACAAGATCGGCGAAGTGCACGAAGGCACGGCGACGATGGACTGGATGGAGCAGGAACAGGAACGCGGCATCACGATTACGTCGGCGGCCACGACCTGCTTCTGGAATGATCACCGCATCAACATCATCGACACGCCCGGACACGTCGACTTCACGATCGAAGTCGAACGCTCTTTGCGCGTTCTCGACGGCGCGATTTGCCTTCTCGATTCCGTTTCCGGCGTCGAACCCCAGACCGAAACCGTCTGGCGCCAAGGCGACAAGTATCACGTTCCCCGTATGGTTTTTGCCAACAAACTCGACCGTACCGGCGCGAATTTCTTCCGCTGCGTTGATATGGTTCGCGATCGCTTGGGCGCGAATGTCATCGTTCTTCAGCTTCCGATCGGCGCCGAAGCCGATTTCAAGGGCGTCGTCGATCTGCGCCGCATGAAGGCGGTCGTTTGGGAAAACGAAGCGCTTGGCGCAAAATTCCACGACGAAGAAATTCCCGAAAATCTCAAAGCGAAAGCTTTGGAATATCGCCAGAAGATGATCGAAACCGCCGTCGAAATGGACGACGCGGCGATGGAAGCCTATCTGGACGGCAAGGAACCCTCTCTCGAAGTTCTGGACGCCTGTATCCGCAAGGGTACTGTTAAGATGAAATTCGTTCCGATGCTTTGCGGGTCGGCCTTTAAGAACAAGGGCGTGCAGCTTCTTCTCGACGCCGTCGTCGCTTATCTGCCGTCGCCGGCAGATGTCGGCGCCATCAACGGATTCAACGTCGATCACAAAGATCAGCATGAAGAACGGCACCCCACCGACGAAGAGCCGATGTCGGCCTTGGCGTTTAAGATTATGACCGACCCATTTGTCGGTTCCCTGACTTTTACCCGCGTTTATTCGGGCAAGCTCGAAGCCGGCACCTACGTCATGAACCCGATTAAGGGCGAACGCGAACGCATCGGTCGCATTCTCTTGATGCATGCCAACACTCGCGAAGAAATCAAGGAAGCCTATGCCGGCGATATCGTCGCTCTGGCGGCACTCAAAGACACGACCACGGGCGACACGCTTTGCGATTCCGCCAAGCCCATTATTCTCGAACGCATGGAATTTCCTGATCCGGTCATTGAAATGGCCATCGAGCCGAAGAGCAAGAACGATCAGGACAAGATGACCAACGCGCTGTTGCGCCTGGTTCAGGAAGATCCGTCCTTCCGAATCGCGTCGAACTCCGAAACGGGTCAGACGACGATCAAGGGCATGGGTGAACTGCATTTGGAAATCAAAGTCGATATCCTCATGCGCACCTATCACGTCGAAGTCAACGTCGGCGCGCCGCAAGTCGCGTACCGCGAAACGATCACAAGAAAGTACACAGTCGATTACACGCATAAAAAGCAATCGGGCGGCTCAGGCCAGTTTGCGCGCGTTATCGTCGAATTGGAACCCGTTCCTCCCGGCACCGGCTATTCGTTCGAAAGCAAGGTTGTCGGCGGTTCCGTTCCGAAGGAATTTATCCCAGGCGTCGAAAAAGGCTTCAAGGCGGCCAAGGATACCGGCGTTATCGCGGGATTCCCCACAATCGATTTTAAGGCGACGCTTATCGACGGCGCCTACCACGATGTCGACTCGTCGGCTCTGGCGTTTGAAATCGCCGCCCGCGCTGCGTTTAGAGAAGGCATGCCCAAGGCTTCCCCCGTTCTGCTCGAACCGATTATGAAGGTCGAAGTCGTGACGCCGGAAGAATACATGGGCGACGTGATCGGCGACCTCAACAGCCGCCGCGGCCAGATCAACGGCATGGATCAACGCGGTAATGCCCGCACGATCGATGCGCAGGTGCCTTTGGCCAATATGTTCGGATACGTCAACAAATTGCGCACGATGTCTCAGGGCCGCGCGATGTACACGATGGAATTTGCTCATTATGAACAGGTTCCGGCAGCAATTGCGGCGGAGGTCAAAGCGAAGATAGCAGGATAACGCCGCAGAAAATAAAGAGAGAGTAGTCAATCAGTCAACCGCAACTAAGTAGAACGAACGGAGAAAAAAATGGCTAAAGAAAAATTCGACCGCAGTCTGCCTCACTGCAATATCGGCACGATCGGTCACGTCGATCACGGCAAGACTTCGCTTACGGCCGCCATTACGAAAATTTTGGCGAAAACGGGTCAGGCCGAATTCAAGGCTTACGACCAGATTGACGCCGCTCCGGAAGAAAAAGCCCGCGGCATCACGATTAACACGGCGCACGTCGAATATCGCACCACGAAGCGCCACTATGCGCACGTCGACTGCCCGGGACACGCCGACTACATCAAGAACATGATCACGGGCGCAGCCCAGATGGACGGCGCGATCTTGGTCGTTTCAGCGGCTGATGGCCCGATGCCCCAGACCCGCGAGCATATCCTGCTCGCGCGCCAGGTCGGCGTCCCCGCCATCGTCGTTTACATGAACAAGATGGACATGGCCGATCCCGAATTGGCCGATTTGGTCGAAATGGAAATTCGCGAACTTCTGACGAAGTACGAATTCCCCGGCGACAAGACCCCAATCGTTCGCGGTTCGGCTCTGTGCGCTTTGGAAGACAAAAATCCCGAGCTTGGCGAACAATCCATTCTCAAGCTGATGGACGCAGTTGATTCCTACATTCCGCAACCGAAGCGTCCCTTGGACAAGCCGTTCCTTATGCCGGTCGAAGACGTGTTCTCGATCTCCGGCCGTGGCACGGTTGTTACGGGCCGCGTCGAGCAGGGCATTATCAAGGTCGGCGAAGAAGTCGAAATCATCGGCATTCGCGCCACCACGAAGACGGTCGTTACGGGTGTCGAAATGTTCCGCAAGCTCCTCGATCAGGGCGAAGCGGGCGACAACATCGGCGCACTGCTCCGTGGAACCAAGCGCGAAGAAGTCGAGCGTGGCCAAGTTTTGGCGAAGCCCGGCAGCATCACGCCGCATACGAAGTTCAAAGCGGAATGCTACATCTTGACCAAGGACGAAGGCGGTCGTCACACGCCGTTCTTCACAAACTATCGCCCGCAATTCTACTTCCGTACAACGGACGTGACGGGCGAGGTTATGCTTCCGGCAGGTACCGAGATGGTTATGCCCGGCGACAAGATCACTTGCGAAATCAAGTTGATTTGCCCGATCGCCATGAGTCAAGGTTTGCGTTTCGCCATTCGCGAAGGCGGTCATACCGTCGGCGCCGGCGTCGTCGCATCGATTATCGAGTAAGAGTAAGGATCCTGCGCTCCCGCGAGGGGGCGCAGGAAGTCCTTAAAAAAGGATTGGATTGAGGCCGCGTAAGGCAAGGATGTGCATAGTTCGGAAGGTTAGGTTTTAGGCGCGTTTTTAATTAGGAAAGCGTCATGCGGCAAAGGTGATGCCGCAAAACTGAACAAAGCATCTAAGGAATTTGAGCTTAAAAGCTCCGATAAGAAACGGGATTTGAGGTAATAGACATGGATACGCAAACGATACGCATACGCTTGAAAGCGTTTGATCATCGCACGCTGGATCAGTCAGTGAGCGAGATCATCAGCACGGCCAAGCGAACCGGCGCGCAAGTGCGCGGACCGATTCCGCTGCCGACTTGGTTTGAGCGTTTTACGGTCAATCGCGGCCCGCACGTCGATAAAAAGTCGCGCGAACAATTTGAGATCCGCACGCATCGCCGTTTGCTGGACATTATCGAACCGACCCCGCAGACGATCGATGCGTTGTCGAAGATCGATCTGGCCGCCGGCGTTGACGTCGAGATCAGGGTTTAAGGTAGGGCGCTATGGCACAGACAAAGAAATCTCAACGAACCGGATTGATTACGAAAAAGCTCGGTATGACCCGCGTGTTTTCCGAAACGGGCGAGCATATTCCGGTTACCGTGTTGCAACTCGATAACGTTCAGGTGACGGGCGTTTGCACGACCGAAAGGAACGGCTATACCGCCGTTCAACTCGGCTACGGCAAAGCCAAGGTCAAGAACATCTCAAAGGCTTCCAAGGGCAACTTCGCCAAGGCGAAAGTCGAACCCAAGAAGAAGCTCGTCGAATTTCGCGTCAGCGAAGACGCGCTGCTTGAAGTCGGGGCGGAACTTTCCGCGTCGCATTTCGTTGCGGGTCAATATGTCGACGTGACGGCGATCAGCATCGGCAAAGGCTTTCAAGGCGTTATGAAGCGTTGGGATTTCAAGGGGTTGCGCGCAACCCACGGCGTTTCGGTCTCGCATCGCAGCCCCGGATCGACCGGTCAACGTCAAGACCCAGGCCGTACGTTCAAGGGTAAGAAAATGCCTGGC
The DNA here is from genome assembly GCA_041649025.1 of Bdellovibrionales bacterium. Taxonomy (GTDB): domain Bacteria; phylum Pseudomonadota; class Alphaproteobacteria; order UBA9219; family UBA9219; genus CAIXLI01. Next base: position 17,668 of record JBAZNY010000008.1, read on the forward strand.
CACATGGGTCACGACAGGGTGACGACGCTTAATCTGAAAATCGTTTCCGTCGATCCCGAACTTGGCGTGATTATGGTCAAGGGCGCGGTTCCGGGTGCAGAGAATACTTATGTTTATGTTCGCGACGCGGTTAAGCGTGCGCGTCCGAAGGAAGCTCCGCTTCCGGCAGGTCTGAAGGCGAAAGCCGTATCAGACGCCGGCGCTGCGGCTTAAGGGTGGATAAGACAATGAAGACGACAGTAAAGAGTCTCGAAAACAAGGAAGTCGGCACGATTGAGCTGCTCGACGACGTGTTCGGCGTAACGCCGCGCCGCGATATCTTGACGCGCATGGTGAACTGGCAGTTGGCTAAGCGCCGCTCCGGCAACCATAAAGCCAAGATTATCAGCGAAGTGAGCGGCACGACCAAGAAGCCATGGGCGCAAAAGGGCACAGGTCATGCGCGTCAAGGCAGCTTGCGTTCGGCGCAGTTCCGCGGAGGCGGAGTCATCTTTGGACCGGTCGTGCGCGATCATGCTCACGATCTGCCCAAGAAGGTTCGCGCGTTGGCTTTGTGCATGGCGCTGGCTTCCAAGCAGAAGGACGGAAAGTTGATCGTCCTCGACTCGGCGAAGGTTGATACGCCCAAGACCAAGGCGTTGGCGGCGAAGTTCGCCAAGCTGGGCTTTACTTCCGCTTTGATCATCGACGGCGCGAATTTGGATCCTAATTTCTCCAAGGCCGCGCGCAATATTCCGCACATCGACGTTCTGCCGGAGCAGGGCGCCAACGTGTACGACATTCTCCGCCGCGACGTTCTGGTTCTGACCCGGAACGCGGTCGAGCAGTTGCAAGAGAGGCTGAAATGAAGAGTACCGCAGCTCCTAAGGCTACACATTATGGCGTCATTCTGTCGCCCGTGATTACGGAAAAGGCGACGAATATCACCGCCAACCGTCAATACACGTTCCGCGTTGCACGCGAAGCGACGAAGCCGGTTATCAAGTCGGCGATCGAAGCCCTGTTCAACGTCAAGGTCTCTGCCGTCAATACGCACAATCGCCGCGGCAAGACGAAGCGTTTCAAGGGCCGCGTCGGATTTCGCAGCGATGTCAAAATCGCCGTGATTACGCTGGCTGAAGGCAACACCATCGACATGCAAACCGGCGTGTAAGGTAGAGGTTTATTATGGCACTTAAAACTTATAATCCCACGACCCCCGGCCTCCGCCGCGTCGTTCAAGTTGACCGTTCCGAGTTGTGGAAAGGCAAGCCCGTCAAGTCGTTGACCGAAGGTCTGAACAAGACCGGCGGCCGCAACAACAAGGGTCGCATCACCACGCGCCACATCGGCGGCGGTCATGCGCGTCGTTATCGTTTGGTCGATTTCAAGCGCCGCAAGTTTGATATGCAGGCGACAATCGAACATCTGGAATACGATCCCAACCGCACCGCTTTTGTCGCGTTGATTACTTATAAGGACGGAACGCAGTCCTATATTCTGGCGCCGCAACGCATGAAAAAGGGCGATGTCGTGGTTGCAGGAAACAAGGTTGACGTTAAGCCCGGCAACGCGATGCTCATTAAGAACATTCCCGTCGGCACGATCGTTCACAACGTCGAAATGAAGCCCGGCAAAGGCGGCCAGTTGGCTCGTTCCGCCGGAGCCTATGTCCAGATCGTCGGTCGCGATACGGGTGTCGTTCAGATTAAGCTCGGCTCGGGCGAAGTTCGCATCATCCCGCAAGAATGCATGGCGACCATCGGCTCGGTGTCGAATGCCGATCACGCTAACGTGGTTATTGGCAAGGCCGGACGCAATCGTTGGAAGGGTATTCGCCCGACGGTTCGCGGTTGCGCCATGAACCCTGTCGATCATCCGCACGGCGGCGGTGAAGGCAAGTCTGCCGCTGCGCGTCATCCGGTGACGCCGTGGGGCAAGGGAACCAAAGGCAAGAAGACTCGTAATAACAAGCGTACGGATCGCTGGATTGTCCGCCGCGCCAACAAGCGCAAAGACAAGCAAGCAGCCTAACGAAAGTAGAGGAAGAACACTATGTCACGTTCAGTTTGGAAAGGCCCGTTCGTCGATGGCTATATGCTTAAGAAGGCAGATAAGTCACGCGCGACGGGACGCAACGAAATTATCAAGATTTGGTCGCGTCGTTCGACGATTTTGCCGCAGTTTGTCGGCCTGACGTTCGGCGTTTACAATGGCAACAAATTTCTGCCCGTTTCGGTCACGGAAAATATGATCGGTCACAAGTTCGGTGAATTTGCGCCCACGCGCATTTTCAAGGCGCACAGCGTCGCCGAAAAGAAGGTCGAAAAGGCGTAAGGTTAAGGGGAGCGAGTTATGGCACATTTGAAGGAAACTTTACGCAAGGAAAGGGGCGCTTTGGCGAAAGCCAAGTCCATCCGCACCAGCGCGCGCAAGCTGAATCTCGTCGCTGCGGCTATTCGCGGCAAGAGCGCGGCATCGGCGTTGACCCTTTTGACTTTCGAAAAGCGTCGCGTTTCCGATGAAGTTAAGAAGGTTTTGCAGGCGGCAGTCGCTAATGCGGAAAACAATCACAGCCTCGATGTCGACAAGCTTTATGTCTCCGAAGCCTGGGTCGGGCGCGCTTTCGTCATGAAGCGTTTCCATACGCGCGGCCGCGGCAAGAGCGCCGGCATCGAAAAGCCTTTCAGCAATCTGACGATCGTCGTCAAGGAACGCGAAAACGATACGAAGCTGTCCGCCAAGCGCGCGCGCAGCTTCTCCAAGAAACCAGAAACCAAGAAAGCCAAAGCGGGCAAGCCCGCAGAAGCTTCCGCCGGCGCTAAAGCCATGGCGGACAAGTCAGCGAAGGCGGGAGCTTAATATGGGTCAAAAAGTAAATCCAATCGGCATGCGGCTTGGCATCAACCATACATGGGACAGCCGTTGGTTCGCCAGCCGCGAAACCTACGGCAAGTTGCTGCACGAGGATTTTCGCATCCGCGATTTTCTGGTCAAGCAAATTGGAAAAATGGCCAGCGTTTCTAAAATCATCATTGAACGTCCGGCTAAAATTGCCCGCGTCACCATTCACTCGGGTCGTCCGGGCGTGATTATCGGCAAAAAAGGCGCCGATATCGAAAAACTGCGCGCGCAATTGAGCAAAATGACGTCCGCCGAAGTCAATCTGAACATCGTCGAAATCCGCAAGCCGGACATCGACGCTAAGCTGGTTGCCGCAGGCATTGCGGATCAGCTGGAACGCCGCATCGGTTTCCGCCGCGCGATGAAACGCGCCGTTCAGTCGGCTTTGCGCGCAGGAGCTTTGGGCATTCGTATCAATTGCGGCGGCCGCCTGGGCGGCGCCGAGATTGCGCGCATGGAATGGTATCGCGAAGGCCGCGTGCCTCTGCACACTTTGCGCGCCGATATCGATTACGGCACGGCGACGGCGTTCACCACGATGGGAACGTGCGGCGTCAAGGTTTGGATTTTCCGCGGCGAAATACTGGAGCACGACCCTCTGGCTCATGAAAAGCGCCAGTCGGAAGGCCAGCAACAGCGTCAGTAAAGAAATAAGAGTGAGTAAAAGATCATGATGCAACCAAAGAACACTAAGTATCGCAAAGGGCACAAGGGCCGCATCCACGGCAAGGCCAAAGGCGGTTTTCGTCTTAGCTACGGCGCTTTTGGGCTGAAAGCCATGGAGCCGGAACGTGTGACCGCGCGCCAGATCGAAGCCGCGCGCCGCGCGATTACCCGCGCGATGAAGCGTCAGGGACGTCTGTGGATTTTGATATTCCCCGATGTTCCCGTGTCGAAGAAGCCTGCCGAAGTCCGCATGGGTTCGGGAAAGGGCGCTCCGGAATTCTGGGTGTGCCGCGTTCATCCGGGACGCATCATGTTTGAGATGGACGGCGTTTCCGAAGGCATTGCAAGAGAAGCGTTCAGTCTCGCGGCTGCCAAGTTGTCGGTTAAGACAAAATTCGTGAAGCGTTTGGCGGCGTAAGGAAAGAGAAAAGGAATTAGAGGACAGATTATGGCCAAGAACACAGTGAAAACCGCAGATGTGCGGACAAAGACCGAAAAGGAGCTTGAAACGCGCCTTGCCGAATTGCGCAAAGAGCAATTCAACCTGCGTTTCCAAAAGGCTACAGGCCAGCTCGCCAATACGGCGCGCGTTTGCCATGTAAGGAAAGAAATTGCCAAAATCACGACGGTCGTCGGCGAACGGCAGCGTGGCGCTGCGGCCAAAAAGAAGTAAGGGGACAGGAAATGCCTAGACGCGTATTGCAAGGAACGGTTGTCAGTGACAAGGGCGACAAGACCATCACGGTCTTGGTTGAACGCCGCGTTATGCATCCGATTTATAAGAAGTATATCCGCAAATCCAAAAAGTATGCGGCGCACGACGAAACGAACAGATGCAAGATCGGCGAAGCGGTCTCGATTATCGAATGCGCGCCTATCAGCAAACGCAAACGCTGGATGTTGGTAGACGAAAAAGCGGTCGAAAAAGCCGCCAAGAAGACAGCGAAGTAACGGTTTAGAACAGGGAAACAACCATGATTCAAATGGAAACAGTCCTAGATGTAGCGGATAACAGCGGCGCGAAAGCCGTGTGCTGCATCAAGGTTCCGGGCGGCTCTCACCGCACGACAGCTCACATCGGCGATATCATTGTCGTCTCGATCCGCGAAGCCATTCCGCGCGGCAAGGTCAAGAAGGGCGATGTCCACAAGGCCGTGATCGTTCGCCAGAAGTACGCGCTGCACCGCAAGGACGGCACGCTGATTCGCTTCGACCAAAACGCGGCTGTGCTCATCAACAAGGATTTGGAACCTATCGGCACCCGCATTTTTGGGCCAGTGACGCGCGAGCTGCGCAGTTTGGGCTTTATGAAGATCATCTCTCTGGCCGAAGAAGTGTTGTAAGGACGAAAACTATGAAAATTAAAAGCAAAGACAGAGTGATTGTCCTTACGGGCAAAGACAAAGGCAAGACGGGCGAAGTGACCGCCGTGTATCCGAAGGATAACCGCGTGAAGGTTTCCGGCGTCAACATGGTCGCGCGCCACACCAAACCGTCACAGACCAATCCGCAGGGCGGTATTATTCGCCATGAAGCCGCCATTCATGCGTCGAACGTCGCTCTCGTCGATTCAAAGACAAGCAAGGCGACGCGCGTCGGCTACAAGTTCGTTAAGGGCGTCAAAACGCGCGTTGCGCGTCGCTCCGGGGAAGAGGTTTAAAATGGTTGCAGCAAAAAAAGACAAATACATTCCGCGCTTGCAAGCGCTTTATCAGGAAAAGGTGAAAGCCGACCTGACGAAGAAGTTCGGCTACAAGAACGCCATGCAAGTCCCGCATCTTGACAAGATCGTCATCAACATGGGCGTCGGCGAAGCCGTCAACGACAGCAAGAAGACCAAGAACGCGGCCGAAGAGCTTGCACTGATCGCGGGTCAGAAGCCCGTCGTCACCAAGTCGCGCAAAGCCATCGCATCGTTCAAGTTGCGCGGAGGTCTGGGCATCGGCTGTAAGGTCACGTTGCGCCGCGAGAAGATGTACGAATTTCTGGATCGCCTGATTACAATCGCTCTGCCCCGCGTGCGTGACTTCCGCGGCGTCTCGGCGAAGAGCTTCGACGGCAACGGCAACTACGCTCTGGGTCTTAAGGAACAGATCGTGTTTCCCGAAATCGAATACGACAAGATCGACGAAATCCGCGGCATGGATGTTGTGATTTGCACGACCGCGAAAACTGACGATGAAGCACGCGAATTGCTGCGCGCTTTCAACATGCCTTTCCAGGCGTAAGGAGAGAGTAATGGCTAAAAAATGCATGATCGAGAAGGAAGGCAAGCGCCAACGGTTGGAAAAGAAGTTTTCCAAGCGCCGCACGGCCCTTAAAGCCACGATCAAGAATAAAGAAACATCTATGGAAGAGCGTTTCGAAGCTGTGATGAAGTTGGCCGAGTTGCCCCGCAACGGCGCCAAGATTCGTCAACATAACCGCTGTTTGCTGACGGGACGTCCCCGCGGCAACTATCGCAAATTTAAACTTAGCCGCATCAAGTTTCGCGAACTGGCCTCATCGGGTCAGATTCCGGGTGTGGTCAAGTCGAGTTGGTAAGGGAGGGGAACCCATGTCTGTAGTTTCCGATACGATTGGTGATATGCTGACCCGCATCCGCAACGGTCAGATGGCGAAAATGGCAGTCGTTGGCTGTCCGGCTTCAAGGCACCGCAAGGATGTCCTTGAAACGCTGGTTCGCGAAGGTTATATCCGCGGCTATACGGAAGTAAAAAAAGGAACAGCGCAAGCCCAGTTCGAAATCGAACTGAAGTATCACGAAGGCTCGCCTGCCATCCGCAAGATTGAGCGTGTTTCGACTCCGGGACGCCGCGTTTACGCCGGTATCAAGGATCTGAGCCGCGTTTTCAACGGTCTTGGAATTTCAATTCTTTCGACGCCCCGAGGCGTGCTTTCGGATAACGAAGCGCGTGCGCAGCATGTCGGGGGAGAAGTTTTGTGCAAGGTATTTTAATTTGAGTGTGATGAGTCACGAAAGTTTGAGGTAACATATGTCACGCGTTGGCAAATATCCCGTAGCTCTGCCGCAAGGCGTTACGGCCGAAATCAAGGGGCAGACCATTGCCGTTAAAGGCAAATTGGGAAGCTTGAGCCTTGTTGTTCCGAACGAAATCGGCCTTAAGGTCGAGGGCGGAAAGATAGTCGTTTCCAAAGCTCACGACTCGCCGCGTGCGCGCGTCTTGTGGGGAACGGCTCGCAACAACATCAATAATATGGTCAAGGGCGTGACTGACGGCTTCAAGGTCGTTCTGCAAATCGAAGGCGTCGGCTTCAAAGCGGCCATGCAAGGCAAGGATCTTGTCCTGCAAATCGGCTTCAGCCACGAAGTTCGCGTTGTGCCTCCGGCTGGAATCACGATCAAGGCCGAAAAGCCGACCCTTTTGTCGATTACGGGCACGGATAAGCAGCAAGTCGGTCAGATCGCTGCCGAAATTCGCGGAATGAAGAAGCCAGAACCTTACAAGGGCAAAGGCATCATGTATCAAGGCGAAAAGATCCGCCGCAAGGAAGGTAAGAAGAAGTAAGCATTTTCTTTGGTTTGCCGTTTGGCAAACCATTAGAAAATGCTTATCCCCGCGAAGGCGGGGATCCAGAAAAAGAGAAGAGAAACAGAATTCGAGAGTTAAACAGAGGCTAACATGTTAAGTGCAAAAAAACTTCACGAACGTCGCGCCAAGCGCACCCGCTACACTATTGCGAAGAACGCGCATGGCCGTCCGCGCCTGTCCGTGCATCGCTCGGAGAAGAACATCTCCGTCCAGATCATCGACGATAAGGAAGGCAAGACCCTCATCGCGGCCTCGTCGCTTGAAGAGGGGCTTAAAAAGAAGCTCAAGACGGGAGCCAACAAAGAAGCGGCTAAGGCCGTCGGCGAGCTGGTTGCGGAGCGCGCGCTTAAGGCCGGCATCAAGGAAGTTGTTTTTGACCGTGGCGGTTATCTCTATCACGGCCGTGTCAAGGAATTGGCGGAGGCCGCTCGTGGAGCGGGCCTGTCCTTCTAAAATAAGGTTTAAGCAGAGGAAAATAGTATGGCGAAGCCCGATCGAACGAAGAAGCACGAAGAAAAAGATGAACAAGGCAACGAGCTTATCGAAAAGCTCGTCGGCATCAACCGCGTGACCAAGGTCGTCAAAGGCGGCAAGAGCTTTAAAATGGCCGCGATGGTTTTGGTCGGCGACGGCAAGGGCCGCGTCGGTTACGGAACCGGCAAGGCGCGCGAAGTTCCCGAAGCGATCGCCAAGGCGACGAACGCCGCCAAGCGCAACATGAAGCGTATTCCGCTTCGCGAAGGACGCACGCTGCATCACGACGTTATCGGCCGCTACGGCGCCGGCAAGGTTGTTCTGCGTGCGGCTCCTGCAGGTACCGGCATCATCGCCGGAGGCCCGATGCGTGCATTGTTCGAAGCGCTCGGCATTCACGACGTGGTCGCCAAGTCGGTCGGATCGAGCAATCCGCACAATATGATCAAGGCGACGTTTGCCGCTTTGGATCAAGTCTCAAGCCCCCGCTCGGTTGCGGTACGTCGCGGCAAGAAGGTCAATGAAATCCTCGGCAAAAAGCTGACTGATGAAGTCGCCAAGGAATATGGGGACGTGAAATGACGACGAAGGTTCAAACAAAGAAGTCCGGCAAGATGCTTATCGTTACGCAAATCGGCGGCACGACAGGCAAAGGCCCGAAGATGAAGGAAACGCTCCTCGGCCTCGGTCTGGGGCGCATCCGCAAGACAAGCGAACTGCAGGATACGCCTGCCATTCGCGGCATGCTTACCCGCGTTCGCCATTTGGTGACCGTGGTAGAGAAATAAGTTTTAATAGACATCCCCGCCCCGTGTTGTAGCACGGGGCAGGCTCCGGCGGGGATCCAGGCAATAGGAAGAATAGAAGGAATAAGAAAATGAAGCTCAACGATCTCCGTGACAATCCCGGCGCGCGCAAGACGCGCATTACCGTCGGTCGCGGCATTGGTTCCGGCAAGGGAAAGACCTGCGGCCGTGGCGTCAAGGGCCAGAAGGCTCGTACCGGCGTGTCCATCAAGGGTTTTGAAGGCGGCCAGATGCCGCTGAGCCGCCGCTTGCCAAAGCGCGGTTTTAAAAACATTTTTGCCAAGGATTACTCGGCGGTGAATCTGGGTCGTTTGCAGGCCGCGATCGACGCGGGTCGCGTTGATATCAGCAAGCCCATAACATCCGAAAGCCTGATTGCAGCCGGTGTTGCCGCGAAAGCGCGCGATGGCGTCCGCATCATCGGCAAGGGCGAGATCAAGGCGAAGATCGATGCGACGGTTGCGGGGGCTTCCAAGTCCGCCATCGCCGCCATCGAAAAGGCCGGCGGCAAGGTCACGTTGACGTACAACAAGGCCGAAGACGAAGCCAAAAAAGCAAAAGCAAAAGAAGATAAGAAAAAGAAGGCGTAAAATCGGCCCTTTATTCGAATACAAAAACGCCCCGCTTGAACGGGGCGTTTTTTATAAAATGTATGGCGAGTTGTATGTAGACGATTGATATCCGAAAAACGCCTTTGTTCGATTAATGAGTTTTCTCGGAAGAGATAGCGTTTTTTCAAAATCTCCCCCGTTGTTCTGAATAGCTGTTTTAAGCCGCGCATAGGCTCTTTTATGCTCGGGTTTATCAGACAACAGAAGGAGTTGAACGATGCGTTCATTGTTTTTGGAATCTGTTAGATCCGCCCCTATTTTTTGGATATTTCTTAGCCAAAAAGCCGTTTTTGCAAGTTTTTCCGCGACAATGTTTTTGTCCCAAAACGACGCATGCGCAAATGAATCCAACGCGTCGGCGGTTATATCGAGATATTTCTCGTTGCTAAAATAATCAGATGTTTTTGTTTCCTTTGGACCATTCTTTATATCAGGAAAGGATGAATTTGCATGAGAGACAACGATACCAAAATGTGCGGCATTAAGAATTTCTGGAGGGGCATGTTCGAATAAAAACATGCTTGCCGTTTTGGAATCATCAAAAGGATTCCTATAGCTGCCTGTGGGCGGATACTCGTCTTTTGATCTCATATAAGCGACGAACCCAAAATCACCGCGCCTGATAAGGGTTTTCATTTTTGGATCGCCAGATATAGCGTTTTCAACGAAACTATCGACAAGGGTTGATTTGCCGCTAGCTTTTACGCCATAAGCGCAGATCACAAGATTTTCTTTGCTGACTCGAACTGAGGGATCTATGAGGGTGTCTGCCAAGAGAGCGCCAAAGCCTCTCATGGAGTCGGCGTTCTTGATTGTAACCGTAATGGCGGATCCGATGTCGGGACTATCGTTCATTTCAAAATTATTTTTTAAAAAAGATTCCTATTGTTCAGGTCATTCTAACAAGTTGAAGTTAAAGACCTTTTAATTAACAAGCCAAAAAACGAATGTTAACTATTTGATATATAATAGTTTCCTGTTTTTTATAGGACAAAATAATTGAAAGAGCGTTGTTTTATTCTTCGCAAGAAAATATTTGCATTTCCGTAGCCGCATAGGCTACAACCCACGCCTGCCTCGCGTTTGAGGCATACCTGTCGGAGACTGCGGGCGCTTCCTTGGAAGCTTAAAATTCGCCAGCAATAGACGGGACAAGACGAAAGGCGCATCCGCGGAAATCCCCGCGTTATATGCGCGTTGTCTTTCTCATCTCTCCTCCGACAAACAGAAATTTACCGCCGCGCTTTTGCGCGACGTTTGACTTGTAAGGAGCGACACATGAATAAAAAGACGCATGAAAGCCCCAACCGTTTGGAAAAGGGCAAGAAGATTACGGCGATCGATGCCGAGATCAAGGATTCGGAAATCATCGTCGTCAATCAACAGCTCGGCCTTAATGCCGATCAGACCCGCGCTTTGCGTGTCGCGATGCGCAAGGAAGGCGTCGGCCTGAAAGTTGCGAAGAACAAACTCGTCAAGCACGTGATCGAAAAAGGCAAGTTCGCCGCTCTCGAAAAGTTCCTGCACGGCCCGACGGCTTTGGCGTATTCCAAGGATGTCGTCGCGGCCGCGAAGGCTTCGGTCGACTTCGCCAAGAAGAACGAAAAGTTCAAGGTCATCGGCGGCATGATGAACGGCGAGATTATCGATGAAGCCCAGATCAGGGTTTTGGCTGCGTTGCCGTCCCTCAATCAGCTTCGCGCCAAGATTGCCAGCTTGCTGCAAGCGCCCGCGACCAAGATTGCTCGCGTTCTTCAGGAGCCGGCAGGGCAGGTGGCTCGCGTTTTGGCAGCTCGCGGAAAGCAGGCTGCGTAACAGGTTTTTCTCTGTTGCGGGTGCGGCAGAGGGAAAAGTTTTTAATAACTAACTAGGTTCAACAAAGGAGAGAGTAACATGTCGAAGATTGAAAAATTGGTTGAAGAGCTGTCCACCCTGACGGTTTTGGAAGCCGCCGAATTGTCGAAGGCTTTGGAAACCAAGTGGGGCGTCAGCGCCGCCGCTCCGGTTGCCGTTGCCGCCGCCGCCGGTGCAGGCGCAGCCGCCGCCGCTGAGGAAAAGACCGAATTCACGGTCGTTCTCACGAAGGCTGGCGACAAGAAGATCGAAGTCATTAAGGAAGTCCGCGCGATCACGGGCCTGGGTCTCAAGGAAGCCAAGGATCTGGTCGAAGGCGCTCCGAAGCCTCTCAAGGAAGGCGTCAGCAAGGCCGATGCCGAGAAGTTCAAGAAGGCTCTTGAAGCAGCCGGCGCTGCCGTCGAGTTGAAGTAATATTTTTCTTACGGCTTGCCGCTTGGCAAGCCTTAGAAAAATATTATCCCCGCGAAGGCGGGGATCCAGGCTGATTGATAAAAAGGCGGGGGAAATCCCCGCCTTTTTTTATGAGAGAGCCTTGAAAGGGGCTTCGTTTCCCATTCAAACATGGCGTAAGGACCGTTTTTGTGGTATAGGAGGGGTTTCGGCGAGTTAGCAAAAAATATGAACGAGCAAGAAAAACTTCAGGAGCTTTTGGCCCAGCTTAAGGCCGAGCACCGCGATCTTGACGACGCGATTAATGCCCTGTCGCAGCGCCCGACGCCGGACATGATTCAGCTTCAGCGGCTTAAAAAGAAGAAACTCACCTTGCGCGACGAGATTATCCGCATGGAGAGCAAGCTTTTGCCGGATATTATCGCGTAAAGAAAAAAACCAAATTGGATATCTGCTTTCCTCTACGCCAAGACTCCGGAGGATAGGTCGCGGGGATGACAGCAGTTTTTACGCCTTTACAATCGTCGCCAGTTCGCCGGCGGTGTCGCTGGCGCCGAGCGCAATGCGGGAGGAAAGCATGCGTTTGACGACGCTGCGCAGGGCTTCCGTATCGTTCGGGGAGACAAGGGCGCTGCCTTCCTTCACCAAGTCTTCAAATTCCGCTGTGTCGGGGAACAGATAGGATTCGCTCGACAGGCGCTTGAACCACGCGTTGACGTAATTGCGGTCGCGCCAGGCGACGATAAAGAACAAATCGCGCATTTCGGACATGTGCAAGTCGGCATCATCGTAGAATTGCGCATCGCCGTGATCGATAATCTCTTGCACCTTGGTCGTATGATTGTCGAAACGCGCGTTTTCAGATTTTTCGGCGTGCGCGCGGGCGATGCGGTTAAAGACCGCCGTCATTTTGCCAAGGCGGCGTTGCATCAACGCCGGGCGGTATTTCTTGCCGATGCGGGCGATGTCCTGGCGGATGAATCTGGATTCTTCCGCGACGCGGCGCAGGGCTTCGGGGTCGTTCGCGGATTCAAGCAGAACTTCGCTTTGTTCCTGCAGGCGCATTTTCAGCAAATTGACTTCCGGCCCGCCTTCGGGCCCGACGGCTGCGGCCAGATCGCCCCATTCCTCATCGCCTTGTTTGACGATGGCGGCGGCAAAATTCACGCCTTGTTCTCCGGCAAATGAGACTTGCCCCGCTTGCGGCGCATAAAAGCGCGGCGCATGCAATTCAAGCTTCGTTCCATTTTCGTTTTCGACGGCGACTGTCGCTTGCAGAATGCCGCCGTCGGTCATCTTCCAGTCAAAAGAAAGCGAAGCTCCTTCTTTCAGAACAAAATTTTCCGGCAAGTCTTCTCCGCCGATGCGGAAAACGCCGACGCACAAATTCAAATCGACTCGATCTTCGTACTCGATCTGGAAAAGCTCAAAACTGACGTGTCCCGCTTCGCGCGATCTTAACGTCCTTGCGCTTGTAAACTTGACGTTGCCCGATGTCGGCAGCGTATCGCCCTTCTTGATGATGGGCATCAGGGCGTTTTCCTGCGCGTGCAGGTGGTTCAGAACCTTGACGGCGATCGTCTGCGCGGCGGGAATGCTTCCGGTCGCGGCGACAAGGCGCGTGATCGACAATTTCTGGTCGTGCTGAGGCAATACATTGCCTTTGGCGTCCAGAATATGCGCGGTGAAAGCGTGTTCTGCTGGTTCTCCGAGCGGCACAAGAATGGTCAGGCTGTCGGCCAGAGGCAGTTCGCCTGAATCCCAGTTTTTGCTGACGATCTTGATCTTACGTTCTTCGGGAAGCGCGCCTGCGACATGAACCGTAACGACAGTCTTATCGTTCGGCGTACGCGAGGTATAAGCATAAGAAACGCGGGGATCCGAAGGAACTGCGGCTTCTGCCGTCATGGGCTTCGGTTGGCTGACGTTTTCTTTGTCCCACTGGCGGCCTTCGCAGTAATACGCGGCTCCCATGGCGACTGCCGTCATCGGGTCGGTTTTCAGGTCTGCTGTTATGCCGAGTTCGTCCGACACCATCTGCCTGACGAGCGGAATGCGACTTGGCCCGCCGATAAAGACAATGCGGTCGATTTCTTCGTTATTCGTGTTGTTTTCGCTGAGCAGCGTGCGGATCAGCTCAATGGTTTGTTTGATGGGCGCGCGGATGAGCTCTTCAAGGCGGGCGCGCGTCAGGGGAACGTCCAGATACATTTCCATCTCGTTCTGGTCGTTCATGCGCAATTCTTCGTCGGAAGCCAGAATGGAAGTCTCATCTTGCGTCGACAAATCGATCTTTGCCTTTTCGGCGGCCAGTTGCGCAATGCGGATCAGGCGGCGATAGGCAGGATCGCGCTGGAAATTTTCGGGGAGATCGAAGGTCGAGTCCAGCCACGGACGCACAACTTCATTGACGATCATGCGGTCAAAGTCGCGCCCGCCGAGCATATTGATGCCTTGATGCGCGATAATCTTGACTTCGCCGTTAAGCGCCTGAGCCAAAGCGACGTCAAACGTGCCTCCGCCCAGATCATATATAAGAAAACGTCCCGAACGCTTGGCGCCTTCCATGGCGGCCAAAGCCGCTGCAATCGGCTCCTGCAACAGATCGACGTGTTCCAATCCCGCCATTTTGGCGGCGCGGAGCGTCGCTTCGGACTGCATTTGATTGAAAGCCGCAGGAATGGTGATGACGGCGCCGGTAATCTTGCTGTCGCCCGTTTCCGTTGCCGCTTGGCCGAGAAGCTGGCGAATGACTTCAGCCGAACATTCCTCCGGCGACAACGTCAACTCTACGCCCTTGATTTCAATCGGCGTCGACGTTCCCATCAGGCGCTTGAATCCGGCCGCGACGTTTTCGGGCGAGACCAAAGCTTGGTCGTGGGCGCGGCGGCCATAGAGGCGATGCCCGCGCTTGTCGAAATAGATGATGGAGGGCAAAACCTCGCCGCCGTCCGCCGGGCGGAAGACGCGAACCTTTCCATCGACGATACCGGCGATGGCGCTGTTGGACGTTCCGAGATCGATGCCGAGATACATTTCATCTGACCTAATACACGAGAAGTATATACTATCTACCGGAATTACCTTAAAAAACTGTTCGTATTTAGTTAAGAAAACGTTGCCCTGTTTTGCCCCGTTAGGGTCTTCTTATCCGGCATAATTACAACCAATTATCGTTAATGCAATGGTTTCATAGGGGGAAAAGCGGGGAAGCCTTTCCGTAAAGTATGCGCCCCGTTTGTCCTTAGTGCGCTGTTTTATATTATTTTTTGGCCGATAGGAGGATTCATATTTAATCTGTCCGCGTTCTGCACTACCCTCATGAGACGATTCAGCTTTTGGAGCCTTAAAATGAAAATTATTCCCGCCGCTTTCGGTCTGATGTTTGTTCTTGCCGCTTGTTCGTCTCCCCAAACGCCGCCGCCTGTCGCCGTCAATCAGGTCTTGTCGCCGAAAATCGCGATGGACGTCAAAATCATCAGCCTTGCGGATCGCAGCGGGATGCAACCCTCTACGTCGCCGTATAACGGCAATCGTTTCTCTCCGACGATCGCGGAAGCCGTCAAGCAGTGGGCGTCCGATCGTCTGCAAGCCAAAGGGCAGTTGGGGCAGGCCATTATTATTATCAAGAAGGCGTCGCTTACCGCTCAACCTTTGCCCGTCAAGGACGGCATTGAAGGTTGGTTCACGCGCGAGCAGGCCACAAAATACGTTGGCCGCGCCGAAGTTTCTGTCGAAGCGCAGGGTCGCAACGGATACGCCGTTGCCGAAGCCTCTGCGACACGCGGCGTGACTTTGCCGGAAGATCCGACGGAAAACGAAAAGCAGGCGGCTTACATTCAATTGCTGAATGGATTGATGAAGGATCTGGGAGATAATCTCGAATCCGGAATCCATAAGCACATGTCTAATTTCATTAGCACCGCGCCGGTCTATGGCTCTACTGCCGTGCCCGTGCAACCGAAGGTCGATGCGGCACCTCAGCCCGTTCCTGCCGACGAGGACGACGGAAGATAACGTTTTTCTGAAGTATGAATTTTGGGGGTAAGCTAAAGCGGAAAAGTAAGCAAAAAGAATCGTCATTCCACAAAATTTTCTTTCGTCTGCTTATGCAGCCGAAGAGAAAATGTTCCGGAATGACGGCGTTTAATTATATTCTGGTTCTGAAGCGGAATACCCCACGTTCTCTGTCTCTTCGTTCGTAAAGGCTGCAATGTTTGTCTCTCCTTCCTCTTCCTTTCTGCCTCAGAAGGGGCGGCGCGCGCGGCTTTGGGCTGTGGTTCTTCTGTGTCTGGCGCCTGTCGCTTTCGGGTTTCTGGCTTTGGCGTTAGGGCAGGACGCCAATTGGGATTTGCGCAACTACCATTATTATAACGCCTACGCTTTTCTGAATAACCGCACCGCGCAGGATTTGCTGCCTTCCCAAACGCCATATTTTTATAATCCGCTGATGGATGTGCCGTTTTTTATTCTGGCGACGCATGCGTCCGCGCGAGTCACGGGGTTTTTCCTCGGACTTGTTCAGGGATTGAATTTTATCCTTCTCTTTTGGATCGCACACGCCACGCTCACTCTTCAAAAACAGAAATATAAGGTTTTTGTTTGCGCGGCTTTGGCGACGCTCGGAATGCTTGGCGGCGGCGGCATCGCGCAGATAGGCACGACATTCGGCGACAACATGACGAGCCTCGGCGCGCTGCTATCGGCGGCGCTGGTTATCGGGTATTGGGACAGGCTTTCCGCTGGTGCATTGCCGAAAGCCTTTATTTTGGCTCTGATATTCGGGATTCCCGCCGGTTTCATGATGGGGCTTAAATTGCCCGCCGTCATTTATGCGGTTGGCTTGTGCGGCGGCTTGCTGTTCGTAGGAAAAGATTGGCGTCGCGGCTTTGTGCTGTCTTTCGCTTTCGGCCTCGGCGTGCTTGTCGGATGCTTTCTTACGTATGGGTATTGGGCGGTATTTTTGCAAACGCATTTCGGCAGTCCCTTGTTTCCCTATTTCAATGATTTTTTCCAATCGCCGCTTGCGCCTTTGACCAGCGCGCGCGACACGCAATTTGCTCCGCATAGCCTGAGCGATTATTTCGTCATGCCGTTTCTTTTCGCCGAAAGCTCTTTTCGCGTCGGCGAGATCGACTTGCGCGATTGGCGCATTCCCATCCTTTACGTGCTTTTGCCGCTTGCGCTGGGCTTGCGCCTTATTTGGAGACGCGGGAAGGTGGCGGAGGCCGTGGCGTCGCCTGAAGCGGCGAGATATCTTCTGGCCAGCTTTGCGTTGGCCTATGTCGTATGGCTCGCGATGTTTTCGATTTACCGCTATGCCGTGACGCTCGAGATGATCGCGCCTTTGTTGATTGTCCTTGCGGCAGGGATGCTTCCTTTCAAGATGAAAACGCGGGGGATTATTGCCGTTCTGCTTCTTATCATCGTTGCCGTATCGATTAAACCCGGCAATTGGACTCGACGCGACGTTTGGCTCGACAGGTTTGTCGAAGCGCAAATCCCGGATTTGGGGGATACGTCGAATTTGATGATCTTGATGGCCGGTACGGAACCCTATTCCCACGTTATTCCAGAATTTCCGCCGGAGATTTCGTTCGTGCGCGTTCAAAGCAACTTTTCAAGCCCCGAACAGGATAAGGGCATCAACAGGCTGCTTCATGAACGCGTTGAGGTTCATCGCAAAAAAGGCGGGCGCTTTATGGCGTTGGTTCCCTCTTGGCAGGTATCGGGAGCCAAAGATGCTTTGGCCTTTTTTGGCCTTAAAGTTGCGTTCAAAGAATGCTTAAGTGTGACAGATAAACTGTTTAATGATAGTCCCTTATCCTTGTGTCCGGTGACCCCCCTCTAGCGAGTATCCCATGAACAGAATCGCAGTCCTTATCCCTTGCTACAACGAAGAGGCGGCCATTGCCAAAGTCGTCGCCGATTTTCGCAAAGCTTTGCCCAGCGCGGCGATTCACGTGTACGACAACAATTCGAGCGACCACACCGTCGAGGTTGCGCGCAAGGCGGGCGCCATCGTGAGGACAGAGCCTTTGCAAGGCAAGGGCAATGTCGTGCGCCGCATGTTTTCGGATATCGAAGCCGACGTTTATGTGCTTGTGGACGGCGATGCGACGTATGACGCTTCTTACGCGCCCAAGATGGTCAAGCTTTTGTGCGACGAGTCGCTCGACATGGTCAACGGCACGCGCAAGACGGAAATCGAAAAGGCCTATCGCCCGGGGCATCGCTTCGGCAACTGGCTTTTGACGAGCATGGTCTCGTGGATCTTCGGCAGCCGTTTTTCGGACATGCTTTCGGGGTATCGCGTGATGTCGCGCCGTTATGTCAAAAGCTTTCCGGCTCTTTCCGCAGGATTCGAAACCGAGACCGAGCTGACGGTTCATGCGCTGGAATTGCACATGCCGACCGCCGAGGTTACGACACCCTACAAAGACAGGCCCGAAGGCTCGGCCAGCAAACTCAGCACGTTCAAGGATGGTTTCCGCATTTTGTGGACGATTATCGTTCTGGTGAAGGAAGAAAGGCCGATGCAGTTTTTCTTGCTGCTGGCGTTGGCTTTTGCGGCCGTCGCGACGGTTCTGATTGTGCCTATTCTGATAACTTACTTGGAAACGGGCTTTGTTCCGCGCCTGCCGACTGCGGTTCTGTCGATGGGGCTTATGATCGTCGCGTTCCTTTCGCTGACGTGCGGGCTTATTCTTGATACCGTCACGCGCGGACGGCGCGAAATGAAGCGCATGCGGTATCTCAATATACCTGCGCCGCAATCTATCAATGCCGCAGACAGATAATGACCAAAATAGATATTCCTCCGCCGTCATTCCGCAAAATTTTCTTGCGCGCTCTTTCTTGCGCGAAGGAAAATTTATGCGGAATCCGATTTGTTTCTCTTGTCGGAAGAAAACCAAATCGGATTCCGGATAAACTCGCATTTTTGCGAGGCGCAAAAAAGCGACTTTTCCGGAATGACGAGAATTACCAATATTGGCGCAATACCATCCGGCAATTCTTTAAATTCGGTATTGTCGGCGCCGTCGGCTTTATCGTCGATACCGCCATGCTTTACATCGGTATCGAGTTGCTCGGCTTGGGGCGCATTGCGGCGGGGATGTTTTCGTTTCCGTTTGCCGTCACGTCAACGTGGATCGGCAACCGCGTTTATACGTTTCCCGAAGCGATGCCAATGTCTGCCATGAGGCAGCTCACTAAATTCGCCGTTGTTTGCGCGATAGGATTGGTCTTTAACCGCGGAACGTACAGCCTTTTGGTCAGCACGATACCCTTTGTTTACGATTATCCCGTAATCGGGCTTCTGGGCGGGACGGCGGCGGGAATGTTTTTCAATTTCTTCGCCGCGCGCAGGCTCGTGTTTGGGATGTAAGCCTCGATTATCAGGGCATTTCCATACGGTTTTTGTTGGGGGTAACTCAAAATTAATTTTTTTGTTGTATGACAATATTGAATTTGGTCCCTGCCTTTTTTCGGATCCATATTATTTTTGCTGTTGTTAAAGGTGTTTAATGACAATCGATTTGTATGACTTTCTTGGCCTCGTCGGTGTTGTGTTCACAATTTACAATTATGCGCGGCTGCAATGGCAGCGGGATTATGCAAAAAAACTTCGCTATTCTGTGGGCAATTTTCTCGGAGCAACTCTGATCACAGTATCCTTGTTGGATAAATGGAATCTTGCCGCTTTCGTCGTTAACGTGATTATGGCTCTTATCAGTGCCTACGGAATTTATCGTTGCCTGAAATACAGATCAAAGCAAAAAGCTCCGGTAACTATTCAGAAAATTATTTTAAGCCAAGAATTCGGCTGAAACTTTCCTTACATCGCGGCGCGGATGTCGCTCATCACGTTGATGAAGGCGACTTTGCGGTCGAGGTTCGCGCTTTCGGCCAAGGCAAACGTCGCGCGCGTCTTTTCCCATAGCTGAAGAGCGATATCGACGCGGCCTTTGTTTTTGGCCTCGGTATGCGCTGCGGCACGGAGCCGTTCGATGAGCAGGGCGCTTAATACTTCAAAGCTTTCGGCGTCGGCCTTGCGCGCAATCTGGTCGGCAAGCTTGTGCAAACGCGCGACGTCCATTTGCGGCATTGCGTCAAGAATGCCCAACATTTCTCGGTAAAGGGGCAGGGTTTCGGTGCGCAAGATTTTGAGGGCAAGACCGACGCTGCCGCCCGATAATTCAATAACGGCGTCGATGTCCTGAGGCGCGGCCTGAGGGGCGTTTATGCGCAAGAGCTCGCGCATATCGTTGGCCCCCAAGGGGGAGAGATGCAGTATGCGCGCGCGAGAGCGAATGGTCGGCAACAGAAGGCCGGGCGTCGTGACCGTGAGCAGAATGAGCGCGTTTGTCGGCGGCTCTTCGACGATCTTTAAAATGGCGTTTTGCCCGAAGCGGTTGAGCGATTGCGCTTCATTGATAATGACGACGCGCCAGCCGCCGTGCGTGGCGGTTTTATGGAAGAACGGCGCGACTTTTAAAATATCATCGACGGGAATGATATTCCGGAGCGCGCCCGTTTTTTCGTCCGCGTTGCGGCGAATAATCAACAAGTCGGGATGCGTTTCGGCCTCGACCAATTTTGAGATATGCCCTTCGGTGTCCGGCTTTCCAAGCACACCCGCGCCGTTTCCCAAAACGAACTGCGCGATGTGTTTCGCCAAAGCCGCCTTGCCGATACCTTCGATGCCCGAAATTAGCCATGCATGCGGCATGCGCCCTGAGGCGAAGGAGTCTTGAACATCTCGCAAGGCGCCTGAATGTCCGATGAAGGGAAGAGGCATTTCGGTCATAATTTAAAGCGTTCGCGCACGGCGCGTTCGATAGAGGCGGCTACGCCGGCTTCATCCTGCAAAGCATCAATAATGCGAAAACGCACCGTGTGTTCGTGGGCTAGAGATAAATAGGCCTCGCGCAGCTCGACGTGAAAATCGAAATTTTTTTGCTGATAGCGGTCGTCCTGTCCGCCGCGTTTTCTCATCCTCGCCAGACCCGCCTCGACGGGAAGATCAAGGAGCAGCGTCAAATCGGGCTGAAAATTGGGCGCAACGAGGCGATAAACATCCTCAACGACATCAAGTCCAAGCCCAAGACCGATGCCCTGATAAGCGCGGGTGGAATCCGCAAAGCGATCCGAGACGACCCATGCGCCGCGCTCAAGCGCCGGAAATACGGTTTTAACGAGATGCTCGCGCCGCGCGGCGCTGATGAGGAGAAGCTCGGTCAAGGTGTCCCAGTGGCCGTCCTTTGGTGTCAGCCAAAGTTCGCGAATGGCTTCCGCCGATGGAGAGCCGCCAACTTCGCGGGTTTGGACAACGTCAATTCCCTGCTTGCGCAAAGACTCCGCCAACAACTTGACTTGCGTCGATTTGCCGGAGCCTTCGCCGCCTTCGAAGGTTATGAATTTTCCGCGCTCCATGGGGCCTCTTGCCTAACCCTATCTCGGACGGGTGACTGCTTCGTCGCTGCGGTGCTCGGATCCGCACGTACCTTAGAGTACGCTTGCGGTCCTGTGCTCCTTGCTCCTCGCATTCCCCTCGTCCGAGCGGGTTATGCAAGAGGCCTAAGTAACTATGCTTTCTTTCCAAGCAATATGCCAAGTTTTTCAATCACGCGCGAGAAAAAGCCGAGCCGTTCGACATCGGTTGACGCAACAAGCGGAACTGTTTTGGCGTCCATCCCGGGCGCCGTAATGACCAGTTCGCCAAGCTGCTCGCCCTTCGCAATAGGCGCGGGGATGGGCTGCGTAAAGCTGACCATGGCCTTCAATCCGCTGCGCGCGGCGCGGGGCAGGGTAATGACGGCGTCACTGCCTGCGACGATTTGAATAGTCTTGCTTTGTCCAAGCCAAACGGCGGGATTCGCCATGACATCGCCGGTCTTGGCGATAGGATACAGGCCAAATTCGCGATAACCGTAATCGAAAGCCTTCGCCGATTCATCGGCGCGGGTTTGCATGTTCTTCATGCCGTTAAGAACCAAAACCATCCGGCGTCCGTCCCGAACGCAGGAGGCGGCAAGGCCAAATCCTCCTGCTTCCGTGTGCCCCGTTTTAAGGCCGTCGACGTTCATATTGCGGTAAAGCAAAGGATTGCGGTTGCCTTGCGCGATTTTGTTGTGGGTAAAGGTGATTTCGGAAAAATAGTGGTAATCTTCCGGAAAATCGCGTTGCAAGGCAACAGCCAGCGTCGCCAGATCGCGCGCCGTCGAATAATGCTCCGGATCGGGCAATCCCGTCGAATTTGTAAAGTGGCTGCCCGTGAGGCCAAGCTCTTTGGCTTTGGCGTTCATCAAATCGGCAAAGCCGGATTCGGAACCTGACCCCAAGCTTTCCGCAAAAACGACGGAAGCGTCGTTTCCCGATTGAACGATAACGCCGCGAATAAGGTCCTCGACCTTCGCTTTTTCGCCCACGTTCAGGAACATGCGCGAGCCTTCTTGCCGCCATGCGCGCTCGCTGACGGGCAGCGTGTCCTCCAACTTCAATTTTCCGGACTTTAGCGCGTCGAAAACCATGTACATCGTCATCATCTTGCTCATTGACGACGGCGACATCCGCTCATCCTCGTTTTTGGCGTAGAGAACGGCCCCCGTCGCGGAATCGACAAGAAAAGCCTGCTTGGCTCCGATCGATGGGGGGGCATCGGTTTGCGCCAGAGCGACGCTCAAAAAAGAAAAAAAGAAAGCAAGAGCAAATCCAAATTTCATCATAATCCTCTATTAAAACACCAACTAATCAACAACCGTGCGCGCGTTCGAAACGCCGGCTTTTTTCACTTTAAGAAGAAGAGCATCGGCTTGCGGAATGGTTTTCACAGGGCCGAGCCGCACACGATAGAATTTTGTGCCGTTAACGACAATCGTCGAAATAGAAGTCGGCGCAAGACGCGTCAGGCTCTGCTGAAGCTTCTGGGCGTTTTCAGGCACGGAAAACGCGCCGGCCTGAACATAAAGGCGGTTTCTTCCAGTCACGGGCAATTGCACAACTTCGGGAAGGGGCTTTGTATCCAGCAGTACGCGGTGCGTTTCTTCCGTCGAGCGGACAGGGAGCAGCGTTTCCGTTTCTTCTGGCACGTCCGAAACGGACAACGGAGCTTCGGAAATCAT
The DNA here is from genome assembly GCA_041649025.1 of Bdellovibrionales bacterium. Classification (GTDB taxonomy): domain Bacteria; phylum Pseudomonadota; class Alphaproteobacteria; order UBA9219; family UBA9219; genus CAIXLI01. The sequence goes on from JBAZNY010000008.1 coordinate 40,035, forward strand.
CGTCGTGGCAGGAACAACTTCGGCGGGCGTATAGGCCGCCGTGTCCACGGGCTTGCCATAGCGCCGCATGGCGTCCGCAATAGCCTTGCTTTCATCGGCCAGAACCTGAACGCGAACCTTGGCCGTTCCCATATCCTCGAAACCAAGCAACTGAGCCGAGCGCTGCGACAAATCGATAATGCGTGAACCCGAGAAGGGGCCGCGATCGTTAACACGCACGACGATCGACCGCCCATTGTCCAGATTTGTCACGCGCGCCAGACACGGCAGAGGAAGCGTTTTGTGCGCGGCGGTCAGCTCGTTCTTGTTATAAATCTCGCCGTTAGCTGTTTTCTTGTCATGAAAATCGGCGCCATACCACGAAGCGATGCCCGTTTCGTCGTAACTGTAGTCCTCGCGCGGATAAAACCATTGATTGTTGATCCGATAAGGCTGTCCGACTTTGTAATAGCTTCCGGATGTGGCGCTGCCGGACGGACGACTGGCGCACCCGGCAACGAGGGCGCAAAGCGCCAAAGGCGCGATAATTCTGAAAACGATGGAATGATTCATGGGACAGACTGATTCGAAAAGGGGTTGCGAACGCGCAAACGCTAACATAAACCGACTCTCTGAGTCTATCGCAGGTTAGATACGAAATCATTGGAAAAAACGGTTTATTCCGCGTTGATTCTATCCGCCAGCAAACCGACCGACAGCGCAAAATAGGTCGAGCGATTCCATCGCATCAGTGCCCGGAAATTGTCATAAACCAGAAATCTGGAACCGTTTTTCCCATCGGGTTGCACAAGCGAAGCCTGCACTGCGCGTTGAGGCAAAAGCGCGCCTCCCAAATTGGTAATGCCTTTATCCGACCATTCCTTTAAGGAAAGCGCAGTCTCGAAATCGATCAAATTGTCGGGCAACCCGTTGCTTTCGACTTCGCGCCCCCAGGACAGATTCCGCCGCCAGCCTTCTGCCGCCAGATAATTGGCGATCGAGGCAATTGAATCGACGGGGTTGTTCCAAATATCGCGTATTCCGTCTCCGTCACCGTCAACTGCATATTTTAAGTAAACTGTAGGCATAAATTGGCATTGACCCATGGCACCCGCCCATGAGCCGCGCAAGTCCTCAGGCGTCAAATTTTCTTGTTCCAAAATACGCAGCGCAGCGAAGAGTTGGCGGCGGAAAAAATCGGCGCGGCGGCCTTCGTAAGCCATCGTCGCAAGGGCGTCGATAACTTCAAATCCGCCGGTATTTCGTCCGAAATTGCTTTCGATGCCCCACAAAGCGACGATGATTTCCGACGGCACGCCCGTGCGAACTTCGATGGCGTTCAGCTCCGCGGCATATAGGCGGCTTAACGCCCGGCCTTTATTAACGCGGAGCGGATTGAGGATTCCGCGGCGGTAATCCTCGAACGTAAGAATGCGCTCGGGTTGTTTTTGATCCAGCTCGATGATGCGCGGGTTGGGCACAAAATCGTCCAGAGCCTTATGCACGATGTCGGGAGAAATTCCCGCTTCAATGGCCTCTGCCTGGATTTGGCGAAGCCACGCGAGCGAGGATTTTGTACGAAGCGGGGCGGCATGGGCGCAGGAAGCGGAAAAAACAAGGGCGGCAAAAAACAGATAAAGGGGCGTTATCGGGGCCATAAAGCGTTCGTCCTCCCCATAAGCCGGTAGGAGACAAGGCCCACATATTCATGCGCCGCCAGCGTCAGAAAACGCAATTGCTCTTCAAAACGGAAAACGGGAAGCAACGAATACTTGCCGGTTGTGAAATAACCCGTCGGCGCGGCATAAACATTCCATCCTGCTTGGCGAAAGCATCCCATCGCGCGCGGCATATGGAAAGCGCTTGTCACAAGAAGCCAATTTTCCGATTTTTTTGGGTGCGCCAGATCGGCCGAAAAAAGAGCGTTTTCGCGGGTATTGCGCGACGTTTTTTCGAAAAGCACGCGATTTGTCGGCACACCGATACGCGTCATAATGTCGCGCGCAACATCGACTTCCGTTAAATGCTCGTTGGGACGCAACAATCCCGATCCGCCCGAATAAACAAGTCTGGCGTTCGGGTACTGCGCGGTCATGGTTTTAAACCAGACGAAGCGCCGCATGGCGTCAAGAGCGACAGGTTGACCGCGAGAGTCGGAAACGTTCGTATTCTCGTCCCCTCCAAGAATAAGAATGCCGTCCACTTGTTTTGGGTGATTGAACGCAAAGCGGTTTTCGAGGGGAGCGAGCGCCCAATTCCCGACAGGGAAAATCGCAAGCATCGCAAAACAGAAAAGAACGAAGAAACAGAGAAATCTTCCGGTTTTTTTTAAGGAGGTGCGAGACGTGCTTTCAAGCGCAAGCCCGGCTCCGAGCAAAAACAAAAGAACGTTCGCCGGAGCCAGAAATATCCACAAAACCTTGGATAAAACGAAAGACATCCCCCCCTTATTCCTCCATGCCGATGGCCGCCTTGTACAGTTCCAATAATTCCTCGCTTTCGCGGCGTTTTTCAAGTTCTACTTTGCGTAAACGCACAATCAGGCGAATGGTTTTGACGTCAAAGCCTGTTCCTTTGGCTTCGGCGTAGACTTCTTTCAAGTCCTCGCTTACGGCGGCTTTGTCTTCTTCAAGCTTTTCTATCCGCTTGATAAACGAGCGCAGCCGTTCACCGGAAACGCCGCCTGAATTCTCATGTTCCTTTGATTCGTGACCCATTGATAGCTCCATAAATGCGGGGAGTTAGGTGTCTAATGCAGACAGCGAGATGAATCCAGCGAAAATAAATTCCCAATGTCCTTTTATTACGATAGGGTACGACAAACACGTCTTGAAGAAGGGCGGAGCAGGTCATGCCGTACATTCAACGAAACGAAAACGGAAAGATCGTTAAGATCAGCACCCGCGGGGTTGCTGGGGGCGAAATGGTGCCTCATAATAATTCCGAGGTCATCGCCTTCCTTAGACAACGCGGGCAAGACCCCCAACAGATAGAGACAGCCCTTAACGAATTGCGCAGGACCGACGGCGAGATGGCGCGCGCGGTCGAAGATGTCATCATGATTTTGCTGAAAAAGAACATCATCAAGATGACCGATTTGCCCAAGCAGGTGCAGGACCGCATATCGTTCCGCGTCAAACAGCGCGTTTTGATCCAGGATATCTATGACCAGGCGACGGCACGTCAGATGAATTAAGCGCCCGCAATTATGCAGCCTTTGGGCTGCAAATTGCGCTTTTTTCGATTTTTGCTGCTCACGTACCGCAAGAGTACGCTCCGCGCAAAAATCTCAAAAATCGCAATTTTCGCCTCAAAGTTGCTTAATTGCATTTATTTTCTGATATGCGATCTTGGGCTTCCTCCTACGCCCTGCGGGCATCGGAGGACGTGGCAAATCGCGATTTTCGCCACAAGCTTGCTTAATTGCATTAATTCTCTAATAAACAATCTTGGACTGCAACCAGATATATAAGGATAAAAAATGCGCGGTTATTTCGCCGTTGGCGCCGAAGGCATCAGCAAAGGCTTTAATCTTGGAAATCTGGTGCGCACGTCGCATGCGTTCGGCGCGAGCTTCTTTTTTACCGTGGGGTCGTCGGTCAATTATGCCGAAATAAAATCAACGGACACGTCGCACGCCGATATCCATCTGCCGTTTTACGCTTATAAGAATATCGATGAATTTACGCTGCCCAAAGATTGCTCTTTGGTCGGCGTCGAATTGATCGATGGGGCGGCGGATTTACCCAGCTTTCACCATCCCTTGCGGGCAGCCTATGTCTTGGGCCCCGAAAAGGGCAGTCTGTCGCCTGAAATGGTCAAACGCTGCGATTTTGTCGTGAAAATTCCGATGAAATTTTGCGTCAACGTCGGAATCGCGGGAGCGCTCGTGATTTATGACCGCATGATAAGCCTCGGCGGCTTTGCCGAGCGCCCCGTGCGCGTCGGCGGCAAAGTCATTCAACCCAAGAAGGTTCGGGGATGACGGCTCTTGCGCGCGTCCTAAAAAAACATCCGCACAGAGCGGGGCTTGTCTTCGCCATTCTAGCGGCGATTACCTTTGGCGTTTATCCTCCGGTGGTGCGCGCTCTTTACGCCGACGGCGGCAACGCCATATTTATGGTTTTGGGTGCTACATGGGCGCGTGCTTTGAGCATGGCGCTTTATTGCATCTTGACGCATGCGCCCCTTTTCCGGACGCGCGAAGATAAAAAGCAGGCTCTTATCGGCGGCGCCTTCCAAACGTGCTCCGTGTTCAGCGTTATGTTGGCGCTTTTCTATCTTCCGGGTCCGATCGTCATCATCATCATATTTTCGCATACGATCATGCTGTTGTTTTTTATGGCATGGCGCGGCGAGATCAAGCTGAACTCCGTCAACATCGCGACGACCATTCTTGCCTTGTTAGGGTTGACGCTTGTGCTTGATCTTTGGCATGCGCAACCCGCAGCGAATTGGATCGGCATGGCCTTCGCTTTTATAACCGCGTTGGTTGCGGTAGGCCGCCTTTATGTTTATGGGAAGCAGACTCAAAAACGCAAACCCATCGTTGTCGGCGCGGAAAATTTTCTCGTCGCGGCGGTTTTGACCTTGCCGGCGCTCTTTTTCCAAACGCCCCATCTTCCCGCAACTTTGATGGGGGATGTCTATGCTTTGGCGGGCTGTTTATCGGTTATATTCGGCTCCTTTTTCATGTTTTGGGGAATAGGTCTTTTGGGCTCGTTCCAATACAGCCTGATGTGCAAGGTCGAGCCGATTTTCACGTCAATATTCTCGGTTATTCTGTTGAATGAGATTTTGAGCGTTCACCAATACGTCGGCATTGCTCTTACCGTCGGCAGCCTTGTCGCTTATCAGCTTCTATGCCGTGCAAAGGAAAAACAAGTCTGCGCCGGTTAAGTGTTTTCCTTGATCCACGTTTGCAAGGCTGCCTTAGGAACGGCGCCGACTTTGGTCGCAACAACCTTGCCGCCTTTGAAAATCATCAGCGTCGGGATGCTGCGGATGCCGAATTTGCCGGGCGTTACCGGGCTTTCGTCGACATTGACCTTGGCGATGGTGACTTGCCCCTGAAGCTCGGCGGCGATTTCTTCCAGAACGGGGCCGACCATTTTGCAGGGACCGCACCAATCGGCCCAGAAATCGACGACGACGGGCTGAGATGCCTTTATAACTTCGGCTTCAAAGTTTGAATCGTTTATAGCTTTGGTTGATGTGCCCATGAGAATTCTCCAAGTTACAGAAACGGATATGGTGCCGAACGGCGCTATTTCAAGGCCTGCCCTTTAACTCACGAAAAGCGGGAAGGAAGCCAAAGATCCACAACGCGCACTTGTTTTTCGGACTTTACCGCGACTTACGGGCTTGGCAAGCTGAATTTTAAGTATAGGCGGTTAGGACGGTACATCGTCCCGATTGAAAGTGGATTTATCGAAGAGTAACAAAGAAATCAGCGGCATCGGCATCAGAGGGATTTTATGAACGCTCAGGCACTGAAAGATTTCATAACCGCGCACTGGGACAAAGAAGTTCTTCCCGTGCTTTGCGATTACATCCGCTCGCGTTCATGCGCTGGGGACACAATAAAATGGGTTTGAGTTTTTTTTGAGATATAACCCTTATCTCTCCTGCTCATTTTATTGTGTCCCCTGTGCTCCCTGTGTTTTTACAATGCCCAATTTTATCAGCCATGCCAGCGTGCGCCACAGGCTGGGTTTATCCGCTGCCAGAAAATGAGCAAAAGCGTCGCCGATGGGAACGTTGTTGTTTTCTCCGATCCAGCCGAGAAGCGCGGAAATATCGTTCGGTGGAATCAAAACGTCATGAGCGTATGTGTTGAGTGTGTGCTGTAACAGGACTTTGATCTGCTCGTTTGATGCGGCGAGCGACAGGCGGTTGGACTCTTTCAACGTCGCCGAGGGATAGCCCGCATACATCGTATAGGGATCGGGCAATTGGGGCAGAGCCGACGAATATCGTTGTTTGCTTGTCTTTGCTGCGCCAGCCTTCCGTTGCGATTCCAGTTCTTTCCACAAGTTTTCGTAGGCCGGAATGATGTTTTTCCAGTCGTAAACGGCGCGAACGCGCTCTTTCGCTTTTTGAGCCATCGATAGACGCAAATTTTTATCCGCAATCAAGGCGGCCAGACGGTCTCCCGCCTGTTGCGCGTCGACGGCAACCGTCAGCGCCGTCTTGGCCAGAAAGCCGCCGTACATCTCGCGTTCATTCAGGACTTCTGTGGTCAGGTCGAAGCCATTTCCGGCGGGAGGCTGCGTGGTGCGTATCAAATAACCGTCTTCGCCGTCCGTCACGCAATCGCGGTAGCCATCCCAATCGCTGACGACGCGGGGCAGCCCGGCAGCCATCGCCTCAATAGGCGTCAGGCCGAAGCTTTCCTGCATATTGTCGATGAGCGACAGGAAGATGTCGCCCGCCGCCCAGAGGCCGTCCGGATAGCGAGGGTCGTTGGCGGCGATGAAGGTTACGGAAGCTTCCGTGCATACGGCGGCGGCGAGTTTTTTAAACTGCGCCTCGGCTTCGAGGGGCACAAAATAGCCGACCATAACAAGATGAACTTTTGTGCCCGACAGGGACGCGGCGCGCTCTGCCGCCTGAAACATCGCAAGCGGATGCGCCTTGATGGCGGCGCTTAATCTTCCTACCCATAGGAGGACAATGTCCTTTTCTTTAACGCCGAGGAGTTGGCGTTGCAGGGCGCGTTTTTCAGGCGTCGCTTTGGCCTCGAATTTCTCGCATTCGACGCCCAGCGGGATGACGGGCAATTGGACGGGGCATCGATACGCTGCGCCGAAACGCCTACTCAGATACTCCGCATACGAATCCCAAAAAGCGCGGATGGCGCTTTTCACGGCGTGCGACGGGCATAGGATGGCATCCGTGTTTTCCGACGGAGAGAGGCAGTAATCCTGCAATACGGTTCCGGCTTCCGTTCCGCTGATGGCGTGCGCCAGGCCGCAGAAGTTGAAAGAGCCCGTGAAATTTCGTTGCCACAACACATTGCGCGTGTCCGGCTCCGCGCGAAAAATGGTCGAGAATTGCAAAAGATTTTTTTCCGGAAAACGCCTGTCGAACATGACAAGACGCTTTTCATCGACGCCCGCCTGCGCCGCAAAAAGTTGAAGTTCCTTTTGCTCTTCTTCCGATCCGATCAAAAAAGAAAGCTTCTCGGCGCGCGCATGGCGCATGTAGGCCTTCAGCAAATCCGCAATAGCCACTTGGAGCCCGAAAACCTCGCGCTCGTTTCCGGTGTGGGGCTTGGTGGATGTGTAGTGGATTGCGATAGACATAAGAACAACGGGGAAAAAGCAGGGAAGTTCATCTATAGCGGCTCTAAAGCTTCTTTGCTAGACTCTCAAAATGGAATGGACTGACGAAGGAATCGTGCTCTCGGCAAGGCCGCACGGCGAAAACGCCGCTGTGGTCACGCTTTTGACGGCAGCGCACGGACGCCATGCGGGTTTGGTTCCGGGCGGGCAGGGGCGCACGGCTCGTCCGACCCTGCAATCGGGAAATCGCGTGCAGGCAAAATGGCGCGCGCGGCTTGTCGATCATCTGGGCAACTATACGCTTGAACTTCAGGCGGCGCAGGCGGCGCAGTGGCTCGATACGCCCGAAATTATCGCCCTTATCTCATCCGCCTGCGCCGTGACAGAGGCCAGCCTTCCCGAACGCCAGCCTATGCCGGGCGTTTATGCAGGGCTTGCGACGTTGTTGTCTTTGCAGGACGCCGATTTGTGGGCTCCCGTTTACATTAAGTTTGAAATGGCTTTGTTGCAGGCGCTTGGCTACGGGCTCGATCTCAGTCATTGCGCAGCCAGCGGCGAGACCGAAAATCTTGCCTATGTCAGTCCGCGCACAGGCTGCGCCGTATCCCGCAAAGCCGGAGAACCTTATCATGAAAAACTTTTTCCCTTACCGCCGTTTTTGCTCGGCGGAGGCCAATGGACGGATGAAGATATTCTGCAAGGCCTCCAAATGACGGGTCATTTTTTGTCGCGTCATGTGTTTGCCAATCCGCATTCACGGATTTTGATTTCCCGCGACGGCGATTTGCCGCAAGCCCGGCAGAGGCTTTTGGAATTTTATAAAAAGGCGGCGGAAACCGCCGAAGAAATTCAGGAAGCAAAAATAGCTGAAGAGTAGATTTTGACGAAAACGTGGTTAAAAATAAAAATCTATCTTTAGTTATAAAATGCTGTATGTAACACCACCTCGTGTAGCCGGACGAAAAACAGCATACGAAAGGCTTCATTTGGTTGAGGAGTTAATGCTTTCATGATATACGTTAACTAATGGGATCTGAAGAGGATACAAAAAAGGTGTTGCCGTTAATTATAGTAAAATTTTGGTAAACAAATACATACAGAACCTTTTTATCAACAATCGACCCGGTTTCCGAGGAACTATGTTTCAACTTCATACCGACAAAGATTTATCCGCCGAAAAGACCCTTGCTCCCGGTTTGCCGGATCACAACGGTGTTTTTTCCGTCGTTCCTCAAGCGTTTCCCGATTTTCAAAGCCGCCTGCGCATCGCGGGCCGTTGGATGATGGCTGCCGATGCTTGCGCCCTTCTTTTTTCTTATCTCGGTGGCATGCTTTTGGTTCTTACGCGCCGCACGCTGGAATTGGGATCGCTGCCTCCTTTTCTTTTCAGTCTTGTCTCGCTGCAAAGCTTTACCGTTTTTTGGGCGATCGGACTGACCGTTATTTTGTGGCTCGACAGCCACGGCCACTATCGTCAACGCTTGCCGTTTTGGGAAAGAGTCGGCAACGTTCTCGCCGCTGCCAGCGCGGGCTTTATCGCCAGCGGCTTCATCGAATTCGCCTCGCATAACATCAGCTCGCGTTTGTGGATTGTCCTTTGCTGGGTTCTTTTTGCCGTTTTCTCCATGTCTAACCGCGCGCTTGTACGTCATTATCTGGACAAGGCCGGAAAGTGGAAGATCCCCGCCATCGTCATCGGCGAAGGGCCAACGGCGACGGAAGCCATGAAACTCTTGTCGCGCGATAAGTATATGGGCTTTACGATTGTCGATCAGTTGCCCCCGTCGATTCTGTCGAATATGAAAAAGACGCACGTGTGGAAGCAGATTTTGCTGATGCACGATGCGCAATACGTTTTTCTGGCGCTTGAAGGCAGCGATATTGAACGTTATCAGAAGGCGCTTAAGTCCTTACCCCGCGCCCGCGTCCCTTGTTCCATCATTCCTCCGTGGCTTGGAATGCCTTCCAGCACGATGACCCCGCATTATTTTTTGATGCAGGACGTCATGATGCTGCATGATACCAACCGTTTGAAGCTTCCCTTGCCGAGGTTGATCAAGCGCCTTGTCGACGTGACGCTTTCGAGCACAGCTCTTTTGTGCCTCTTGCCGCTTTTTGCCGTTGTCGCGTTGATCATTCGCCGCGACGGCGGTACCGCCTTCTTTAAGCAGGCGCGGGTCGGGAAGGGCGGAAAGCTTTTCCAATGCTATAAATTCCGTTCGATGCGCATTGATGCCGAAGAAGTCTTGAAGCGTACGTTGGCGCAAGATGTCGATGCCGCCGAAGAATGGAGCAAGTTCCAGAAATTGAAGAACGACGTGCGCATCACGAAATTCGGCGCGTTTATCCGCCGCACCAGCATCGACGAATTGCCCCAACTCATCAACGTGCTCAAGGGCGACATGAGCATCGTCGGCCCGCGTCCGTGCATGGAAGGGCAGGAAGATTTCTACGCCGAAGATTTCAGCTGCTATGAATCCGTACGCCCCGGCATCACGGGCCCGTGGCAGGTCAGCGGACGCAACCAGCTGACGTTCAAGGAACGCGTTAATCTTGAAGCTTGGTATGCCCGTAACTGGAGCTTGTGGCTGGATATTGTCATTATGCTCAAGACGGTGCCGACGCTGCTGTTGAAGCGCGACCAAGCCTTCTAAGACGTATTCCCAATTAAGCGATCTTGGGCTGCAAATTGCGCTTTTTTCAATTTTTGCTGCTCACGTACGTTAGAGTACGCTCCGCGCAAAAATTGAAAAAATCACAATTTTCGCCTCAAGCTTGCTTAATTGAAAACACGTCTTGGTTCTATTATTGCAAACGAAGGGGCTCGTTTTCAATCTCCGGTTCCGTGTGCGCCACCATGCGCCAGACGCCGGGAAATGCCGTTTGGAATTTGCATTCCAAGGCGTCAACGACCTTGTGAACGTCGGCCACTGACCTCTCGGGTGACGTGCGGCAATGGAAAATGACAATAAGCCCGTGTTCCGTCTTCCGCACCCGAAGCTTATGCATGCCGCCTAAAATGCCCGTTTCACGGATCAGAACCTCAAGCAAGACGGAGACTTTGGTAAATTCGTCCGCATCGACATCCTCGCCTCGAACGCCTTTATCCTGAAACGGTTCGATGTGCGTTTCGACATCGATAACGTCGCCAAATTCGGCGCGGATATCGGCTTCCAGAAGAGACGCAACATCGTGCGCGGCGCGGATTGAAAGATTCTCTTCAACCTCCAGATCGAAACTGACAAAAAGCCGCCCGCCGGAATGATGCGCCGTAATGTGATGCACGTTCGCGCCGCGGCTGGCGGCAATGGCCGTGACGCGCTGATGAACCGTCTCGGTGTCGAGCGCCAAGGGGTGCGTCGTGATCGACACTTCGGCTTCGGGCATTTCGGCCTTTATCGTCCCCTCGATTGTTTTGAGGATGCCCGCGACCTGCGGCTGGGAATAGCTGCGACTGACTGCAATATCCGCTTCGACGAAGAGGACGCTACCGACGGGACGCACGCGAACCAGATTAACGTCGGCGACGCCTTTGGCCGAGCCGATGATGGCCGTTATACGCTCGACCGAGCCTGAAGGCGCCGCATCGACCAGCGTGTCGATGGTGCTGCGCCCCAAAACCCAACCGGCGTGGCAGACGAAGAAGGAAACGCCGATGGCTGCGATGGGGTCGCCGATAGGCCATCCGATGGCGACAAAACCGAGGCCGACCAAAACGACGGCGGAACTGAGGATGTCCGAGCTGAAATGAAGCGCATCGGCGGCCAAGGCCTGGCTGTTTGTTTTTTTGGCGACCCTTTTAAGCGCGCGGGCGCGGGAGAAGTCTATGGCAATGGAGGCGAGAATAACGGCAATCGACCACCACGTCGCCTCGACCTCATAGTTGCCGGAAAGGATGCGATGCGCGGCCTCTTTGATAATCCAGAAGCTCGTGATGAAAAGCAAAGCCGTTTCGGCCAGCGCCGCCACGCTTTCAATTTTTCCGTGGCCGTAGGGATGATCGTCGTCGGCGGGTTTGTCGCTGACGCGAACGGCCGCGTAGGTGATGATGGTTGCGCCGAAATCCAAAAAGCTGTGCAGGGCTTCCGAAAGAATACCAAGGCTGCCCGTCGAAAGCCCGACGATGAGCTTGCCGATGGTCATCAATGCACTTGCGACCATTGAGCTTAAAGCGACGTTTTGTTTTTCGTGAGAATGGGCGTGGGCGTGCATGGGAGCCTTAGTCGGTTGAATTGAAGTAAGAATGAAAGAAGGGAGTGGGAAAAGCAAAGGGAATATTCAGGGTATTGTCTCATTACCCGAAAAGGTCGGAATGCGTGCCCGTGCGGTACAGGCGAATTTCTTTTTCCGTTATGTCGTAAATTAAAAGCCAGTCCGGCTCGATGTGGCATTGCACGGTGCTAAGATTTAAAAAATCATCATGAAAGGTTTTTTGCAATGGCAGAGGGAACGTGACTGGAAACCCAACATTCTCCTTGTTAGTGTGTTGATTCAAAACAGATTTATTTTTACGATTGTTGGCGATGGTTAATCGAGTCCGAAAGCCCATTTTGTTGCCGCCCATTGAAATTGTATCACAATTGTTATACAATAGGATTAACAGGGGAAAGCCATGTCCAAAACAGAAGTCATTCACGCACGTATTACGCCCGATCTCAAAATTTCAGTTGAGGCCGTCTTACAAAAAATCGGCCTTTCGACGACTGACGCGATTTCGCTTTTTTTCCATCAGGTCGTCCTGAAGCGCGGCATCCCCTTTGACGTGCGTTTGCCAAATAAAAAGACAAGGCAGACAATCAAGGAAGCTCAGGCTGGAAAGAACCTAAAGGCTTACGCATCCGTTGCCTCTATGCGCAAAGCTCTTGAAGGCAAATAAATGCTGAAGCTCAAGGCGCATAAACGTTTTGAGAAAGATGTGAAGCTTGCCTTAAAGCGCGGCAAGAATACCGACAAGCTCTGGACGATTGTTGAGCTGCTTCAACGGGGCGAAGACTTAGCGCCTCGGCATCGTCCTCATCGATTAACAGGAGATTGGGCGCCTTGTCAGGAATGTCACATCGAACCGGATTGGCTGCTGATTTATATGACAACGGACGATACGCTTGAGCTTCTACGCACAGGCACTCATTCGGATTTGTTTGAGTGAGGGTGGACGTCTTTGACAAAAAAATTGGAAGAAGTGGAAAAATTTAATTCAAATCTTATATGCCCCCTGTGTGGCAAAAAAACTGCGCAACACAACGGAAAAAAATATATATCTTGTGAAGACATACCGCCTAAGTGTGTTTTTATTGATAGAAATGACAAACGTGGATTGATCAAGGTTCCCAGCTGCGATGGCTGTAACAACAAAACATCAGCACAAGATGAAAAATTTAAGTACCAATTATCCTTGCTGTTGGGCCTGGATACCGACCAAAAAAAACAATTTTGGAACAGTTGCAGAAAAACACTCAAATCAAAGCCTGTTTGGCGGGAGGCTGTCCTCAAAAACACCTCGTCGCTTTTGATGCCTTATGGAAAAGGACATGGTCATCCTGTAAAGATGGACGTTCTACCTGTGCGTACCGTGGTTACAAAAATTATTCGCGGATTGCATTGGTATTTGACCGGAGAAATTATTCCACCAGACGTCAAACCATCAATAAGAATATTAGAGCAAGGATGCAGCCTTGATGGCAACTTGCTGGCTATGTTTAACAAATTTGGAAAATCCATTCAAAAATGCGAAAATCAATTTGAGGCAATCTATGCCCTTGCGGAAGATTGTAAATATGGTTCAGCTTGGCTGCTTCGGTTTTATGGGCAAGACTGTTTTCTTGCCTTCTTGCGATCCTCGAAAAAAGAACCTAAGAGAATACTTTTAAATAAATCGGAGCCTGTTCGCAAAGTGGCAATTTTCTAGTCGCGGGCTGCGCGCGTTGCGCTTGCCGCTCCTGAAAATGTTCGAACAAAGGGTCGTTCACCTCTCCCTTTCCGCCAATAAAAAAGCCCCCGATTGGGGGTCTTTTTATTGGCGGAGAGGAGGGGATTGGCTTCTCGGCGCTACGCGCCGCTCGCCCTGCCTTCGCAACACATTTTTGTTTGAGTGCGCGGCGTACACGTGCGCCGCGCATTGGGTGTTGCTTGTCATCGAACCCCTTTTCGGAGTTCGAATCTGCCTACCAACCAATAAATTAGGGGGGGCGTCGTGTTTACGACGTCCCCCTAATTTATTGGCGGAGAGGAGGAGATTCGAACTCCTGAAGGGCATACACCCTTAACGGTTTTCGAGACCGCCGCATTCGACCACTCTGCCACCTCTCCGCAATATTCTGGTCGTTGAAAACAAACACTTTTTTCCGCCTCAGGGCAAGGAAAAACGCGAAGGCCGGTCTTTATAGCAGAAAGAAGCATGAAGTCGAGAGCCGATAAAATGGGTTTTGACGCGCTCTCTGGCACCCTTTTTAAATAAAAAAAGGATGCTACGCTCGGCGCACACTTCAACAAGAATCGTCATGATTGCTTTTCACGGCACATTTTCGTCCTCCGATTTAGAAGCTACGCTTGGCGGTCTTCCGCGCGGCTCCTTTTTCGTTCAGGTGGGAGCCATGGATGGCTTGGCGCACGACCCCGTCCATAAATTTGTGAAGGAAAAAGCCTGGCGCGGCCTTTTGATTGAGCCGATGCCCGATATGTTCGCCCGCCTGCAAAAAAATTACGAAGGATGCAAAGGCCTTACCTTTATCAATAAAGCCGTAACCGATTTTGAGGGCCAGATTGAGATGACGCGGATTGATCCCGCCGTGGCACAGCAGCAGAATTTGCCGGATTGGACGCAAGGCATTTCGACGCTCATGCCCGATCGAGGTATGCTGGGGGGCGCTACGCAAAACCGTGACGTCGATTTTGAAACAAAACTGAAACCTTTCAGACAAAAAATCGACGTTCCTTGCGCGCGTCTTACGACGCTTCTCGACCAATATAAAGTTTCAAATATCGACTGCCTGATTATTGATACCGAAGGGGCGGATTGGATGGTCGCAAGGCAATTGCCTCTCGACCGCATTCGTCCGCGCGTCGTCTATCTCGAATACCTGCATCTCAGCGCGTATGAAAAAACAGCCTGCGCCAGCCATTTTACCAATCACGGCTATAGGGTTTATTTGGAACATCCAACGCAGGAAAATTTTCTCGCCATCCGAAGCGGAGAAGCCGCATAGGGGGCGGTTAACCATATACAGCCTCTGCAACTATTTCCGCCAAAAACAAACGGTCTATCATCAATAAATGCACTAATAGTTGATTTTTTATACACCTCTTATATATGAAAGTAATAAAAGGTCAATTTATAGTAGACAAAAGTCCCTTTTCTCGGGTATAATTCACATATTGATAGGGCTATTGCCTTCAACTTATTGATTTTAAATATTTTTTAAACCATTTGAAAGAAATATTATGCCGCACGTCACTTATCAGGAACTCGTCGAACGATATGGACAAAAAATGGCCTATGGCCTGCTTCTGACTATTGAGGACTCGGCGAAGATTAATGATAACCGCGCCTACATGGACGAAGAGGCAAGACTGGAACGCGCGCTAGGCGTGCTTGATCGTGAACTGTTAGCAGCTTGAGATTTTGATTTGAGCAAACGGTTTTAAGAGAAATATTATGTTGCACGACGTGATATACGAGAAACTGGAAAAACGCTGGGGCCCGGCGATTGCCCGGTATATCGCGAGCGAAATCAAGAAAACTGAAGACGAAGCCGAAATCCTTAAAGCCGCCGAGATCGCTGACAAAGGAAATTTGTTGCCCTTCCAAGAACACGAACTTGCCCCGCGCGCGAAAAAGTGGGCGTAAGCGCGTCCTTATTAAATCCGGAACATTCGTTTAGGCATACACTTTTGGCGCCGTCGTAAGTGTCGGCTTCCCGCAAGTGTCCCAGAATAAATTGAAGTCGATGGGTACACTCGGGAAGCGACTTTGGCGAGCCACACTAGCGTCGGATACGCGAAGAGGGCTCTTGCCAGTTTGGCAAGACAGCCTTAACCTTCGTGGACACGCACAGAACAAGGAGCCATTAATGCCGCATCTCGATTTATCCGGACTGACAATTCCTCTCGTCACACCATTTCAAAACGATAAGAAGGCGAGCGTTGATTTCAAGAAACTGACGAAGCTTGTCGATTACCTCATCAACAA
This sequence comes from Bdellovibrionales bacterium, assembly GCA_041649025.1. Classification (GTDB taxonomy): domain Bacteria; phylum Pseudomonadota; class Alphaproteobacteria; order UBA9219; family UBA9219; genus CAIXLI01. The sequence continues at coordinate 55,485 of JBAZNY010000008.1, forward strand.
GCAAAAGGCCGATGCCTTAGTGGCCATCGGAACGACGGGAGAGTCCACGTCCCTGACTCATGAAGAAAAAGAGGCGGTCATTCGGCATACGATCGAAGCCGCCGATGGCCGCGTTCCCGTCATTGCCGGAACGGGGTCTTCCTGTACGGAAGAGGCCATAGGGCTGACGCGTTTTTCCGAGAAGGCCGGGGCCGCGGGCGTTCTTGTCGTTTCGCCTTATTATATCCGCCCCAATCAAGACGGCTTGTATAACCACTTCTTGAAAATTGCGAAAAGCACGGATCTTCCGGTTATTCTTTATAACCATCCGGGCAGAACCGGCGTTTCGATTGAGCTTAACACCCTTATCAAGCTGGCTAACGCGACGAAAAACATCGTCGGCATAAAAGATTGTCCGAACAGCCTTCTTGCGTCGACCGATCTTGCGCGTCGCGCGCACAAGGAGATCAAAAGGCCTTTTGCCGTGCTGACCGGCGAAGATGACACTATCTTCGTCAACCTGTGTTTAGGCGCGGACGGCGCAATCTCCGCGACAGGCCATTTGGTCGGGGTGGAAATCAAGAACCTCATCAAAGCTTTCCGTAAGGGAGATATTGCCAAGGCTCGCGAGATTCAGTTTTCTATCATCGACCTTCAGCGGATGCTTTTTCAAGTTCCGAGTCCGGCGCCCATTAAGGCGGCCTTGGATATTTTGGGAACCGGCCTTGGCGGGTCGGTGCGTCCGCCGCTGGTCGATGGGCCGAAAGAATTTTTGGTAAAATTGAAAGATCAGCTTAGGAAGACGGGGAAGATTTGAAGCCTTCTATGCCGTAGCTTCGGCGTGGCGTTTTTCAAACGCGAAAAGAACTAAAGTAACAACCAGTCCGCCTTCGCTGCTACGCAGCTTCCTCCTACGCGCTTCGCGCTACGGAGGACAGGTCGGCGCGACATTTTTGCAGGCTTCGCCTGCAAAAATGGTGGGCCAAGAGTGGCAAATCTTGGCACCAATGGATGGTGCGGTTTTTAATCCCGTAAGCCGCAATATAATGCCTACCTGTTATGAGCGAGGATGCCGTTTTTTGCGTTTTGTATCAGGCGACACGTTATGTCAACATCGCGGGCTTGCCTTTTTTCGGGATCTCGCCTTTCCGCAATCGCCTTCTTTACGTTTTGGATTTCATCGGACGATAATTTACCGGAATTTAAAATTTTCTCCCACTCATCACGCTTAATAATACCGATTCCCCTTGTCTCGAAGAAAACAAGTTTTTCGCTCGGAAACGGGCCTTCGACAACGGCGGTGCCTTTCTTGATAGCATCAACATATTTCGCCCTATCGTTTTTATTTTCTGTCACCGTAGTGGCGTAATGGATGGAACCATCACGCACATCGCAGATCACGGAATAGCAGTAAGTTTTTGGGACACTAGCACAGAAATCAGTTCTCGCCGAGAGATACTGGGATAATAAAGTCGGTGCGACATCCAATTCGGTTTCTGAATACACTAAATAGACGTTTGGCATAGTGTTTCCTTTCCTATAAATAGATTGCGTGGAAAAATATAATTAATCTTGCATACAAGTGAAATACTACGAGAAAAATTGGATTAATGGAATGCTCGAGAAGGCCATTAATCATTATTATCAGGCTATGTTATTCATCTTTTGAGTTTTGTTTTTTAAAAAATTGGGGGGGATTGGGGGAACATTATACTTAATTCCGGCCTCTATTGCTCTTCTGGCAATCTGCCTGCCCTTCGCCATCTCCCTGTGCAATAGCTTCCGGAGACAAAGCGGCCTGCCACACTACGCTAAAGCTTCGTGCGGCTCGCCACCCGAAGCTCCGAAGGAGCGTAGGGTGGTGGGCGATGGGAGGCTCGAACTCCCGACCCGCTGATTAAGAGTCAGCTGCTCTACCAACTGAGCTAATCGCCCTAACACCATTCCTCGCTCACTTGTTTTGCGGCCCCTTCGGGCCGCGGGCAACTGAGCTAATCGCCCTTGCACCATTCCTCGCTCATTTGTTTTGCGGGCATGCGCCTGCAGGCAACTGAGCCAATCGCCCTATTTCCGTTGCGGGAAGACCGCACTCATCGTGGAAAGGCGGACTTGATAGCCTCAAAAGGGGCTCATTGCAAGCAACATCTGCGCGCATTATTTTCCTAACGCGCTCTTTTTTAACATTAATAGAGATGCTAGAACTAAAGAATCGTTGGTGTTAAGAATCTCCTCATGGTTTCGTTTTCCTCCCTGCTTCGGTTTCTAGGGCAAACGCCTTTTCGGCGGAGCGTTGTCGCTATTTTTGCCGTGACCGCCGTTTGCGCCGCGTGGCTTTTCGGGGGCGACGGCCTTTCTCTTATGAAGCATTCTTTCTCCGTCGTTTCCGCTTCCGCGCCGCACATTGCGCTGACCGCGCCGCCGATGATCATCGAGAACAAGACTCTTCTTTTGTCCTACGATGCATCGGACAACACGGGCATTCGGGAAATCGTGTTGCGCATGACGCCGCACGACAAAACCCCGGGCGCAAAAAACGCGCCGATTGAAATTTCTCTTCCCGTTCGCGCGGCCAAGCAAATTTCGCGCACGGATTCCCAAAACCTGACGGCGTATCCGTGGGCGGGGAAAAAGGTGACGTTTCAAATCGTCGCCATCAACGATGCCGGAAAAAGAGCGCTGACCGGCGGCGTCGATTTCACCTTGCCCGAGCGCCGCTTTTTTCATCCCGTCGCGCGCGTCCTGATCGAAGAGCGCGATAAGCTGATGGAGAATCCTGACGACAATGTGCTGAGGGAAGAAGCCGCCAGCATCATGGCGAACATTGCCCATTCTCCGTCCAACTATCGCAATGATCCCGTTATCCTTATGGCCCTGCGCGGCGGCGCGGTTCGCCTTGTGCTCGGGCACGACCACGATGCTTCCTTGTCGGTCAGCGACATTTTGTGGCAGGCGGCAGCGCGCATCGAAGACAGTTTTTCGCAGCGCACCGTCCGCGATATGCGGCAGGATTCCTCCAAGGATTTCTGAGCGTTTTTCCCGCCTTCATACCCCTGGTAGGACACATCGTTTCACGCCTGTAAAACCAAGGGTTTTTGGCGCTTGATGCAGGGCAAATCCCGAAAAAGAATTCATATGAGTCAGGCCGTTACAAAATGCATAAAATGCAAGATAAAATATCATGGATAATTAAACGGAACTTAACCAAACAATGCTTAAATAACAGCATAAAGAGGAGAAGATTTTTTGAAGTAGGAGGCTGATGTTATGGGACAAGGAAATGGCGCGAGAAAGATGCTCGATCAAGAGCTGGATAGGGAGGCCACGGGATTTGGTCCCTACACAGCCGTTGTAGGCGAGGCGTACCCCGAATTTATGAGGGGTTCAGGAAACGCGTCGGTTATGAGCAAATATCAAATTCAGCCGGAACAGGCAAACGAGGCTTCGCCGGAAGCCGAGAATGAGAATAAAGCTATGATCGAGGATACTACTCCGGAACCCAGCAAAGGCAAAACCAAGAAGGAAGATTTGCTTCAGGGCGATGATAACGAAGATGAGCCTGCTCCGAAGAAAGCGAAAGAGGTGGAAGACAAAAACGATCCTATTAGAGATGAAGTAAAAAAGTTTCTTACGGCCGCAGGCAGAACAGCGGAATCCTATTACGCCCAGATGAAAGAGGGGGGGGCTAAAAACTCTGTCGGAGCGCCGGAGCCAATGACTCCGCAAGGACCTTCTTCGCTTAAGGGCAAGAAAATGTCCGCTGCTAATACGGCAAATGTCCTCGCAATGTGAGGCAGGCTAACCCTTCGTCTCAACAACAACCCACTTCGCGCCGGGAAGCTGCGTCTCCCGCGCGAAGGTCCATATGTCGGTGACTTCCTCGTATTTCCCCTCATCGCCGCCCAATATCGCGCCGCTCGCGTCGCGCAGAATATTTTCCTGATCGCTGACAAACCTGACGGTAAGAATAGCCTGCTTGTCTTCCGCGTGCGCGGCAATGACTTCCGTTTCCTTAATGCGGGCGATGCGCGTCTGCGCGGTTTGGCCTGCGGCGGCGCGGGCGTCGACGGCCTCTTGAAAATGCCCCAGCAAAGCGGGCGAAAGAAAATCGGTCACAAGAGAGAGATGCCCGGAGGCATAAGCCCCGACGATCGACGTGAAGATATCGCGCGATTCCTGCAAGAACTGTTTTTCCTCGAACGAAGAATCCACAGCCAGAACCTGCGCCAGACCGCCCGCCAAAGAATGCGGAGGAGGGGGCACGGGCTGCAGCCGCGATACGACATTCTGTCGCGTATAGGTGGGCTCGCTGTCCTGCGTCATATCGGAAGGCGGCGGCGGCCTTAAAGGATTTGGGCGTTGAGGATCGTTCTCGTTGCGCGTGCCCAAAAGGAACCACAGTCTCCCCAAAAGAAGGGCGGCAACAACGGCGTATACGAGAATATCGATATCTACTTGCATAAGAACATATTACCCAAGAAATTGGTCGGAGGGCGGATTATATACATCAAACCGAAGATGCAGTAATAATTTTTCCTTCTCCCCCTTCGGGGGAGAGGAAGCAAAAACTTAGGCTTACGAAAGCAAGCCTATAGTTTTTACAGGTGAGGGGTGTTTTTTTCTCTTTCTTTGTTTGCCATTAGCCATTTGCAGAGAAGGTGAAATAGTGGCAGAAAAGGCATTCTGAAGCCTACATATTAAAGCAACCCGAACAATTGAAATTCAAATGACTGAAGAAACACCGCAACAACCTTCCTCGCAACCGGCACAACAACCCGCCAACATTATGATCGGCATGGGCGCGCAGTACATCAAGGACTTTTCATTCGAAAGCCCCAACGCGCCGCATATATTCAACGAATTGCACACCCAGCCCCAGATGGCGCTCGACATCAATGTTTTTACGAAAGGCCTTGCCGAAGGAACGTTCGAATCCGTTCTTAAAATCAAGCTGGAATCGAAAATCGGCGACAAAACGGCGTTTATCGCGGAATTGTCCTATGCAGGCATATTCACGCTGCCGAAAATGCCGGAAGAGCAGATAAAGTTGTTCCTTTTGGTCGAGGCGCCGCGCCTGTTGTTCCCCTTTGCCCGCGCGATCATCGCCAACGCGGTGCGCGAAGGCGGATATCCCAACATCGCGTTGCAACCGATCGATTTTATGTCTCTTTACGCCGCACAACGTAACAATGTCGGCACGATGACGACCACGGGAGCTGCATGAAGCTGATCGCGATTCTGGGCTTTCTTCTGCTGGGCTTCGGAGCCTTGCCTGCACGGGCGGCGTTGCCTGAAGAAATCCTCAATCGCGATTATCGAAATTGCATGGGAACCGATAAAGAGGCTAAACACGCGATCTATTGCGAATGCGTGCGCGAAGGCATGAGAAGTTGGAGCGAAAACGCCTATATCGAGGCGATGATGCAGGTGTTGGCGGCGGCTTCCGGCAAAAAGACGACGGCGACAGGTAGTTTCGACGAGCTCACCAAGAAGTGTCTGGCACAGGCTTTCCGTTAGAGCGCGATCTATTTTTACATTTGAGACCAGCGATTCACGTTTGAGCCGAATCTGTCACCGATTCGCAGGGCAAACAAAAAGCCGAAAAACCGATTCCCACAGGTGACAGCGTCAATCTAACTGGCTAGAGTCATTAACCTTACCCATCGCTCTTGAATATTAACCATCCTTGGTTAATAACAAAGAGCGCAGAGCAGGCTAGAGAAATCTAACCCGCGTCCGTTCTTGAGTCGTGAGAGTTCCTTTCCGTTTCCAAGAGGTTGCCCGTGGCCGAAGAAAAGAAAAAAGAAGCCGTCGAAGACAAGGAAAAGAAAGAAGGCGAAGGAACCGCCGCCGAGGGAGCTGTGCCCGACGAAGCTGCCGGTGCAGCGGCCAAGAAGAAAAAGAAGATGATGATCATTATCGGGGGAGCGGCGGTGACGCTGCTTTTCGTTGTCGGCATCGGCGTTGCCTTTTTGATGGGAGGTTCCGGCGAAGGAGGCGAAGGGAAGAAAGAAGCTGCCTCTGAAGAGTTCAAGGACAAACCCGCCTATTACCCCTTGGGCGACATGATTGTGAATTTAAGCGGCGAAGGCAAGCGTCCGAATTACCTCAAAGTTAAAGTCACGCTTGAACTTGCCGACGAAAAAGATGCGCAACTGCTGGACCTTATCAAACCGCGCATCGTCGATAATTTTCAGGTTTATTTGCGCGAACTGCGCATCGAAGATTTGCGGGGATCGGCGGGCATGTACCGTCTTCGCGAAGAGCTTTTGATGCGCGTGACCGAAGCGGCTCAGCCGCTCCGCATTCGCGATGTGTTGTTTCAGGAAATGCTGGTTCAGTAAGCGGAGCAATAAAAAATTATGGCTGATACGCCCGACAAACCAATGACCGAGGAAGAAAAGATGGCCGCCGAATGGGCGGCCGCCGAAGCTGCTCCCGCGTCGGATGGGGCGGCTCCTGCAGCCGAAGGAGCCGCAGCCGCTCCGGCAGCGGATGGGGCGGCGCCGGCAGAAGGTGGAGCAACGTCGGCCCGCGTTCTTTCGCAAAATGAAATCGACAGCCTTTTGGGATTCGGCGACGCCGGCGGGGGCGATCAGGAAAACTCCGGCATCATGGCGCTTATCAACAGCGCGCTCGTCAATTACGAACGCCTGCCGATGCTCGAAGTCGTGTTCGACCGTCTGGTGCGCATGATGTCGACCAGTTTGCGCAATTTCACCTCCGACAACGTCGAAGTCAGCCTCGATCAAATCACGTCCGTGCGTTTCGGCGACTACCTCAATTCCATCCCGTTGCCCGCCATGTTGTGCGTGTTTAAGGCCGAAGAATGGGATAACTCGGGCCTGATGACCATCGACAGCGCGATGATTTATTCCATCGTCGATGTGCTGCTTGGCGGACGGCGCGGCACGGCGCAGATGCGCATTGAAGGCCGTCCGTACACAACCATCGAACGCAACCTTGTCGAACGCCTGGTGCGCGTCGTTCTGGCCGATATGTCGGGCGCCTTCGATCCGTTGTCTCCCGTGACGTTCCGCTTCGACCGGCTCGAAACCAATCCCCGTTTCGCCACCATCGCGCGCCCCGCCAACGCCGCCGTTCTGGCAAAACTGCGCATCGACATGGAAGACCGCGGCGGGCGCATCGAAGTCCTCATTCCTTACGCGACCCTCGAGCCTATCCGCGAACTTTTGCTTCAAATGTTCATGGGCGAAAAATTCGGCCGCGACAGCATTTGGGAAACTCATTTAGGCAACGAACTTCTCATGACGGAAATGAAAATGCGCGCGGTGCTGGACGAAGTGACCATACCGCTTAGGGAAATTATGAATTGGAAACCGGGATCGCGTTTGATGTTGAACGTTAAAGCCGACGATCTGGTCTCTTTACGCGCGGGCGATGTGACGCTCTTTCAGGGGCGCATGGGGTCGCTTAACGATCATGTCGCAGTGCGCGTCGAAGATATCACGTTGCACCGGCAACAAGAAGGAGAAGACCTATGACAGGATGGATAGGGCTGATATTTGATTTTGCTTTGATCCTTGTCGTTGGCGCGGGCGTGGTACAGGCTACGCGTCTTATCCGCCAATTACAGGATTTACGCGCGAGCCGCTCCGAAATGGAGCGTTTTGTGCGCGACTTCAATAGCGCGGTTACGCGAGCCGAAACCGGCATTAAAACGCTTAAATCGACGGCGCGCGAAAGCGGCGACGACCTCGAAAAACTGGTCGAAAAAGCGAACAAAGTCCGCGACGAGCTTGCTTTTATCGTCAACAGCGCCGACGGCATCGCCGACAGGCTGTCGATTGCCGCTTCGAGCGTCATGCAGTCGTCGGTCGAAAAAAAGCCGTCTGCAGAAAAAGCCGAACAGAGAGGAAATCCGAAACCCACCATCATCGCCTCGACGCATCCCATCAAGACGGAAAAAGCGTCGCTTTCGCGCGCCGAGCAAGAGCTGATGCAAGCTCTGAAGAAGTTGGGTTGAGACGGACATGAAAAAAATTCTCCTCAGCCCGCGTTTTCTTCTTCCCCTTGCGGTATTGCTGGGTCTTTTTGTCGTGACCTCGCGCGCGGCGGATATGTGGGAGATCATCGTCTCCGGAAAGTTATTGGTGCGCGCCGCGCAAGCCGAAACTGCGGCGGCGCCCTCTAAAGAAGCTCCGGCAGCGCCCGCCCAAGCTTCCAAAGAATCCAAAACTGAAGACATGCCGCCCGATGCTGACGCATCGTCGGCGGAACTCGAGGTTCTCGAGCAGCTCTCCGACAGGCGCGAGCAGTTGGAAAAGCGTGACCGCGAGCTCGATACGCGTGACGCGCTTTTGAAAGTTACGGAACAGCGCGTTAACCAGAAAATCAAGGAAATGGAAACCCTGCGCGGGCAGTTGCAAACCTTGCTCAATCAAGCGGGGGGCGCGCAACAGGTGCAGCTCGACAACCTTGTGAAGATTTACGAAACGATGAAACCGGACGAAGCGGCGAAGATTTTTGAAACGCTCGATATGCCGATTCTCTTGGGCGTTATCCAGCGCATGAAACCCGCGCGCACGGCGCCGATTATGGCCCGAATGACGCCGGAAAAGGCCAAAGAGGTTACGATTGCGCTGACCAAGCAGGATAAGCTCCCGCAACCAAAATAGCAGACCTTTTGCCTAACCCTAACTCGGACGGGTGACTGCTTCGTCGCTGCGGTGCTCGGATCCGCACGTACAAGGAAGTACGCTTGCGGTCCTGTGCTCCTTGCTCCTCGCATTCCCCTCGTCCGAGCGGGTTATGCAAAAGGTCATAGACTACGGCGCTTAAAAATCCACGTTTTCGCTGACGGCCTGACGAGATTTTATAGTCGATCTCCTTAATTACCGTAATAACGAGAAAAGAAAATGGGATGCCCGCCTTCGCGGGCATGACGGTATTTTATTTTTTGTTTTCAATTGGCTGTTGTTGTCATCCCCGCGCAGGCGGGGATCCCATTTGGTTTCTTTCGTCGTTATGGAATTTATCTGATTTGGCTATAGGTCGGGCTATGCCTTCACCCCTTCTTCGCATTCCTGTCCAAATCCCTGTGCCCGATGTTGACGGCATAGTCGTTCGAGGACAACAATTTCGCCAATTCTTCGGCAATCATCACCGAGCGATGCCTTCCGCCCGAACACCCGACGGCGATGGTCAGATAGCTTTTTCCTTCCTGCTGGTAACGCGGCAAAAGGGGCAGGAGCAAATCCGCCAGATGCTTCATAAACGCCGCAAAATCAGGATCGCGGCGAATATAATCGGCCACGGCTTCCTCGTGCCCCGTGAGGGGACGAAGGGCAGGAGCCCAATGCGGATTGGCCAGAAAACGCGCGTCGAAAACCAGATCGGCTTCGCGCGGCACGCCTTGGCGGTATGAAAAAGACATGACGTAAAGCGTCAGCTCAGGCGAGCGTTCGGGCTTGAAATGGCCGGTAATCAGCCGACGCAGGTCATGCACCGACGTTTCGGAAGTGTCGATGACGAGATCCGCCTCGTTCTTCAATCTCGCCAGCAATTCCCGTTCGGCGCTGATGCCGTCGATCAACGGCCTTCCCGTCGCCAGCGGATGCCGCCGCCGTGTTTCGGTGAATCGCTGCTGCAACGTTTCATTCGAGCAATCCATAAACAGCAGACTAACCTGCAAATCAGGGCGGGACGCCAGCGTATGGTCGGCGCGCAGCAAATCGTCGACTGAAAAACCGGTGTTGCGCGTATCGATGGCGACGGCCAAAGGCCGCTTAACTGTCGTCGCATCGTCGATAAGGGCGGGGACAAGGCCGAGGCGAAGATTATCGACAGCCTCATAACCCAAATCCTCGAAAATATTGAGGGCGGACGACATGCCGGCGCCGGACATGCCCGAAACGAGGACAACGCGTCTTTTGGCTGGTGATATATCGGCGGAAGCAGACATTATTTAAACGAAGCGGTTAAAACGGCGCGAATTTTGGCCGGAGTCGAGGCGGCGAACGAAGGAAGCCTAAGACGCTCAACGGGGCGGTCAAGAAAGAAAATAGGGTCGGGCTCCGGCAGGCGCTCCAAAACGGCATTTATGTCCGTTAATTCGACGTAAAGCACGACGGGCGCGGACGCGGCAAAGGGCATAACGGCAATGCCGACATGGCGAATTTCGATCAATCCTTCGATAGAAGCGGGGGGCGAGGCCATAAGCACTCCGTTTTCAAGCTGAAGGAGCGTCTGGTCGTCGGAAAGCAGCTTGGCGCCCTCATCGATGAGCCGCAGGGCTAAGTCCGATTTTCCGGAGCCAGGAGGGCCCGCCAGAAGGACGGCTTTATTGCCAATAACGACGCTAGATGCATGAACAAGCATAATGCCCTCTGTAATACCCTGAGTTTCGCGTGAGGCCGAGGCGAAAAGTATTAAATCTTAAGCCAAGATTCCCGTTTTCATAAGCATAAAATCGCACTAACCTTCGTAAAGGAGTCGTCATTCCGCAAAATTTTCTGTTCGCGAAGCGAAAGAAAATTTATGCGGAATCCGATGTGTTTTCTTAAATTGAGAAACCAAATCGGATTCCGGATACATTTTCTTTTCGTCTTGCTGTGCAAGCCGAAAAGAAAATGTTCCGGAATGACAGTACTCGGTTGGGTTCATTTCCTCATTTTTCCATAAACGGGCCGCATGAAAAAGCTTCTCATCCTTATCGCGTTGTTGACCTTGTCCTCTCCGGCGGAAGCCGCGCGCGCGCCTAAGGCTGCCGCAAAGCCTAAAGCGCAGACGTCAGCGCCCGCATGGGGTATAGGTTCGTCGGTGGCAGCCGTCGTCAACGACAACGTCATTACGACGATCGATCTTGAGCAACGCCTGAGGTTTGCCATTTTCTCGTCGGGCTTGCCGGACAACATCGACGTTCGCAAACACATGTTCCCGCAAATCCTGCGCGGCATGATTGACGAGCAGCTTCAGGTTCAAGAAGCCCGCCGGCTCGACATCAGCGTTTCGCAGGAGGAAATCGACCAAGCCCTGCAACGCATTTCCGAAGAAAACAAAGTTCCGGGCGGCGATATTAAAAAATTTCTTGCGTCGCAAGGCGTCCCGACGCGTGCTCTTATTGATCAGGTCACAAACGGGATATTGTGGAACAAAGTCGTGACGCGCGAATTGCGTCCGCGCGTCGATGTCGGCGACGATGAAATCGACGCCGTCGTCGATCGCATCCGCGCCGATGCAGGCAAAGAAGAATATATGGTCAGCGAAATTCTTTTGACGGTGGATAACCCTGGTGACGAAGAAGAAGTCGCGGCGGCGGCCGAAAACATGGTCGCGCAAATCAGAAAAGGCGCGAATTTCGGCGCGGTCGCAAGGCAATTTTCGCAAGGCGCCGGCGCGGCGCAGGGCGGAGACATCGGCTGGATTCAGCAGGGCCAGCTTTCGCCGGAGCTTAACCGCGCTTTGGCGGAGTCCGAGCCGGGGCAGGTCAGCGCGCCTATTCGCACACCAGACGGTTTTCACATTCTGGGCGTGCGGGCCAAACGCACGGTCTCGATGGGGGGCGATCCGGGCAAGGCCAGCGTAGGTGTCGAGCAAATCTTCCGCTCCTATGCAGGAACGCAGAAAGATACTGTCCTGCGCGAAGCCTCGCAACTACGCGGGGTCGTCAAAGCCTGTTCGGACATTGCCGGTGCGCTGGATAATTTCTCCGGATGGAAGGCACAGAAGCTCGGCACGATGAATTTGTCCAAAGCTCCCGCGTGGCTTGCCGATAAGGTGCGTAACGTGCCTGTAGGCGGCTCCAGCGAGCCGCTCGATACGGAAAAAGGGGCGGTCGTGTTGTTTGTCTGCGACCGCAACGAAGATTCGGGCATCGACAGGGATGCGATCATGCACTCGATCGGGACGGAGAAGCTCGAGCTTCTTGCCCGCCGCCTTCAGCGCGATCTTCGCCGCACGGCGTATCTGGATATCAGATTGGGAAAGAAGAAGTAATTTCCGCGCCCTTATCCCGAAGCGCCTTGAAAAACGCGTTTGGTTCGACGTAAAGCGCCTGCGCCCAAAGGCCCGGGCGCTTGGGTGCGCTCTGATACTGCTCAAGGCAGCAAACAATAGGGAGCGCCGTCAAATCATAAGGGTCTTTATGGAAAACGCGCATTTTGACGGAGGCTTGCTTGCCGTCTTTCATTCCAGCCCCGTCGAGATCAATCATTACCCATTGCCCATGCGCCGTCCAATGTTTGAGCGCCCAGAAGAATAGGTTTCCGACAGCGTGAAATTTTCGCGGAAACAGCCACAAAGCGGCCATGCAGACGGGAAGAACGAAATAATCTATGAGGTATCCGAATCCGCTTATGTAAAAACCGGTGTCACGCAAAGAAGGAAAGAGAGCGGGCAGACTCTTCATTTCCTCGAAATTCATGGCCGTGCATTTCTGGACGCCATAGGGTTCGCCAAAATCGTGGCGGGACGTGTTATTCCAACTTCTTTTCCATTTGCTGCTTACCAGAATTGACGGATCCATATCGCGCAATTCGGAAACGAAATCCTCGGCGGCGTTTTTACCGAACGTCAGCGCGGCCCAATCGATGTTAAAAGAGCTATAAATGTCGGCCGTTTCGATATTCATATGTTTAGCGGCGGCGCGGACCATGGCGGCTGGAACGCCGGGATGAAAACCGCCATCCGTAATGAAACACAAACCTTTTTTGACGATGGCTCCTTCGAACGAACGCAGGGCGGCCCACTTTGCGGGCGACGACAAATGGCAGTCCATATAATCGATGCCGAGGTCGAGAGCGGCGCGCATAACCTTGGGTGCGCTTCGGGTGTCCGAGGTTGCCGACAGAACAATATCCGTTCCCAAAAGCGCGCGCTTAAGAGAATCGGGCTTCGAGGCGTCCGCCTTTCCTCCGGTTACATTCTGAAAACCCTCGGCGCGAAGTTTCTCCGCTTCGTTTTTCGCTTTCTCTCCGTTTCTCCCCAAAAGCACGACGTCGAACTTGCCGCTTTTGGCGAGACCCCTCGCTACGCGAAGGCCTGTGTTTCCATACCCGCCCAGAATGGCAATTTTCGTTTTTTTCTCGTCATCCATCGGATTTATACCTAAGGATCAATGATTATTGTTCCGCAGCTTGACATCCCTCGCTCTGCGCTACGCTTGTTTCTTGTCAAAACGCCTCCTTTTCCGCCCCGCGCTCCACGCAACCGCTCGTGACCCCAGCGCTCCCCTTCGTTGGTTCGTTGGTATTACCCGAACAACGCGTTAAAAAGATACCCCACGGCCAGAATGCCGGCCGTGACAATGCCGATAAACACGGCCAAAAGCCTTGCCGTCAGCACCTTTCGAAGAATGATCATCTCCGGCAGAGACAACGCGATAACCGCCATCATAAACGCCAAAACGGTTCCAAGCGCGGCGCCTTTTTCCAAAAGAGCCTCGACGATAGGAATAATTCCGGCGGCATTTGAATACATCGGAACGCCCATCGCGATGACGGCGGGAACCGACCACCACGCCTCTTTGCCCATCAAGGAGGCCAAAAATTCTTCAGGCACATAGCCGTGAATCCCAGCGCCGACGGCAATACCCACAAGCATCCACACCCAAACCTTGCCGAGGATATCCCGAACGGCGTCTATCCCGGCCCTGATGCGCAGGGGAGGGGTCATAACCTCGTCGGAGGCGGCGACGGGTTCGTCGCGCGCACTTTTGACCCACTCTTCCAGCCAACCTTCAAGATGAAGCTTGCCAATAATCCATCCCGAAACGATGGCTATCGTAAGCCCGAAAACCAGGTAAAGCGCGGCGACCTTCCAACCGACAAGCCCGAATAAAAGGCCGAGCGCGACCTCATTGACCATAGGGGCAGAGATAAGGAACGAAAACGTCACGCCCAAGGGAACGCCTGCCGACACAAAGCCGATGAATATAGGAATAGCAGAGCAAGAACAAAACGGCGTCACGATCCCAAGGCCTGCGGCCGCAATATTGCCCAACCCCTCGTGTTTGCCCGACAGCATTGCGCGCGTGCGCGCGGGCGAGAAGAAGCTGCGAATAATGCCCATGGCAAAAACGACGAGCGCCAGAAGCATCAGAACCTTGGGCGCATCGTAGAAAAAGAAAACGAGGGCTTCGTGAAACGGAGTCCCGGGTTCAAGGGGAAGCAGTCCCGCGAGCGCTTCGGAAAACGGAACAAGCCAGATGTAAAGAAAGAACCAAACGCCAACGCCCAGAACGGTTCCCCCCACCCAACGCGCCGTCGAAGATTTTTCGGCAGAACGTTTCGCTTTTTCGGCGGCACACTGACATTTACAACCCATAATCGTTTCCTTGTTTTGTTTTTTTTACCCAAGCTCGTTCAGCAAGTATACGCGGCCTTGCATATCGACGGCCCATTGATGATAGACAAAAACCTTGATGGAATCGGGGACGGGAGAAGAGAGGACATCCGATCCGTGAATGAGTATATAGCCTTCTTGAAAATCGTCGCTATCGGTGGACTCGCTTACGTTGGCCTCGGGAAGCTCGGCCAAGCATTGTTTGAAATCGTCCTTGACCCGAATGGTATTCGGGCACGTGATATCCATCTCGCCCCAACCTGCATTGCCGCAATCGAGGCATTCTTCAGCATGCGCAAGGCAGGGAAGAAAAAACAACAAAACTGTTGCAAGAAGGAATGCGCCTTTGCCCATCTGAAACCCCAACAAAGGTGTTGTGCCTTTGGACAACCCCTGTGTTTTTAGCACGTTGCCGGGCATAAGTCAGCCGACCAAAAGACCTACCCATGAAAAGAAGTAGTGAAATGAGGCGTTTTTTGCCTTAAAAGGACATACAGAAACACCCCTGTAGAGGAATAGAAATGTCGGAAATCGCCTTTTTATCGAATCAGTTCATGGGGCAGCCCGTTTGGATGTGGCTCTCGTTTGCCGCCGTCGTGTTCTCGTTGTTGGTTTTGGACCTGGGCATCATGCACCGCAAAGAGCATGAGATCGAAATCAAGGAAAGCCTCCTTCTCTCGGTTTTTTATCTTGTGATCGCCGTTTTGTTCGGCGGCTGGATCTGGTTCGAGCTTGGACAGACCAAGGCGGCTGAATATTTCACGGGCTTTGTCGTCGAGGAATCTTTGTCGATCGACAATGTGTTCGTCATGGCGATGTTGTTTTCCTATTTTCGTATTCCGCGCCTGTATCAACACCGCGTTTTGTTCTGGGGCATCTTGGGAGCCATACTTCTGCGCGGCGCGATGATCTTCGGCGGCTCGGTGCTGATCACGAGGTTCGAGTGGATGCTCGACGTCTTCGCGATCTTCCTGATCATCACGGGCATCAAGATGCTCTGTGCCAAAGACAAGCCGACGGAAGATATCAGCCACAATCCGCTTCTGGTGTTCATGCAGACACATTTCCGCGTGACGAAGGAACTGCATGGCCATGCGTTTTTCGTCCGCCAGCCTTCGCGCAAGCACGGGAAAATGGTTCTGTGGCTCACGCCGCTTTTCCTGTCTCTCGTGATGATCGAATTCGCCGACGTTATTTTCGCGGTGGACAGCGTTCCGGCGATTTTCATGATCACCAAAGACCCGATGATCGTATACACCAGCAACATCTTCGCGATATTGGGCTTAAGGTCGCTTTATTTCGTCCTGGCGGCGATCATCAAGCGCTTCCATTACCTTAAATACGCGCTATCGATCCTGCTCATCTTTATCGGCGGCAAAACCTTTGTCGCGGAACTGCTGGGCTGGGAAAAATTTCCCATCGGCGCATCGCTCGTTATAACTTTCGCCATATTGGGGTCGGGCGTCGTCTTCTCGCTTTGGAAAACCAAAAGGCAGAAGTAAAAGCCGCCATAATTATAATCAGCCGCGTTATAGGCCGAATGTCAGGTCTGCGGCGTTAAACACGTCGCTCAGTTCGTTTCTGAGAAATTTCGCTTTGCCTTCCCACACGCGATCGCGGTCATCATTTGACAACCTTTTTTTATCTATTTGCTTTTGAATCTTGGCGTCAAGGTCAAGAATATTTCCGTTTCCCAATTTAATGAGCTTTTTCACATCAATAGGCTCTATCGCAAAAAGCATATCCGAAGGAAGCTTGGTCTTCTTGTCCAAGGAAAGGACAGAGCCGAATAATTTTTCTTCCATAATTTCATGCGTGACGCGGTAAACAGTACCGTCGCCTGCGTTACAAAGGATGCGGACTTTATCGAGGTTTTTTTTCGCAAAACTTTCCGAATAGGCTAAATAAACTTTTGGGTAACGCCTCGCTTTGGCGGAGAAGATGCCCATAATTTCATCGGCCGATAGCCTGAAGGGCGATAACAAATTTAAGTAAATCTGGTCTCCAATATCGCTGTCAGGACGAGAGTCGGTCGCGTTTCCAATAAAGAAGAGTTTCTCAAGAACGACAGGCTTTAAATCGTAGCCCGTATCTGACGGCAGCGAAAAAACATTTCCCGGAGACGGAATAAACATATTGGTGGTATCGCAAGTCGAGCCGCTGCTTGCGTCGTATACGACAATGACGCCGCCATGTTCGATTTTATCCATCTCTGAATAGGCTAAATAAACGCCGGTCATAATCATTCTCCGAAAAAAGTCGTCATTACCGCTTAAAAATATGCGCAAAGAGTAGCGCCGGGGACCCAGGGGCGTAAAGGCGAATAATAGAGTTAATAGTTTCAAGCGGGAGCCGTTGACTCGGTAATACTCTCGCTCCCATTTTATCAATCCGCGAAAGCCCGTCATCCGAGTTTATTGTTTTGAAATACCAATGGAATAAGCAAAATAATTTTCTTGATTTTCGGTGCGCAAGTGGTGCATACAGCGCGCACATTACGTCAAACATATCGCTCCGGCGTGCGCGCCCAGTGAGCGGTTCAGAGCGAGGGGTTTAGCCTCGCCTGTCAATATCCCCAAAATAACACAGCCGGGCACCGGCCTGTGATCGTCGCTCACGAGGAGCGGCAGCGCATGCCTTGCGCGTCAAGGCAGGATGAATTTGGCTGATGTTGCCGGAAGGATGAATGATGTCTCAAGCTGCGCGCCGCAAGCGCTTTCTTGCCCTTGATTTCCGCAAAATCACGACGCATGTAACGTTTTTCTTTCTGACATGCTTTTCGTATTTGCATGAACATACGGCGCAGGATAGCCAGGATGGCGGGGTGCGAAGAGCCCAAATCCGCGCCATTCCCCTTGATGGAAGAAGGTTGGGGCGAGGAGGAAGCCTCTCAGTAGGTGCGGCTCCGGACAGGAGGCCTAGGGTCAGAACCTAATTATTTTGGGGGGTTCTGTTTGCATGGGAACGCGAAATGTTAGGAAAAGACGCGATGCCGTGGCAGGCTCCACGGCAAGCGGCTTTGACGCGACAGTTCGCGTTCCCATGCAAACCCGAAGGGCGCGGGTTAAATGCCGTCTGGACGTCGCTAAAAAACTTGTCCGTATCACCCTGATACGGCCTGCGTTTTTTGGCTAGCCAGACATCACTTTCCTTCGCGCAGAACCCCCAAAATAATTAGGTCCTGACCCTAAGCCTACGAAATTTGGAAAGAGATAATCCTTCCTGCCTAGACACAGGGGCTCTTATGTCAAAGCAATCTCAAAAAAATAAAATACCCGTAACTCAGGAAGAAAAAGCAATTTTTACGCTGGAGCAGCTCGTTTCCCAAATGGAAGCTGCGCCAGACCGCCCCAAGGCGCCCAAGAGGTGGAAGCACGCCAGCATTATAAAAAATGAACCGCCCGTTGCACACCGGTTGAATGGTCACACGAAGAAACCAACAAAAACATAACAAAACCAACGCGCTATAAAGTTAAAAGAAAAATCTCACTTTATTGTGATTTATCCTTGACATCCTCCCACATAGGGTATATGACATATCCCGCTATCCTCCGTTACGCGAATAGGCGGAAGGTAGCCCGCCAAGGAAGCGGTGTTAGCCGGAGCGTACGATCCGGACCACGGTGCCGATTGGTGAGGTATGTGAGTACAGCCCTGCGGTCGCACGCAGGGCGCCCGGGCCACGTTCATTTTGTTGAACGATATTGCGAAGGACGATTTTTTAAGAATGATTATTTAAAACGAAAGGATATTGAGGATGCGATAACGCGATAAAGTTTTTTGATAAGAAAAGATTTTAAATATTGCCGAAAACGGATTACGCGAGAGGTGTGTGTTTTTGGCAAGAACTGAAAGAAGGACAGCGCTTGACGCTTCCCGATCTCGCCTTTGCGGACGTTTATTTCCTGCCGCACTATAACAAGCCCTTTAACTTCGTCCTTGCCGCCATCATGCGCGCGCTGGGGCTTGATTATTATAGAGAGTAAGGGGATCTCGCTTCCCGCATACCTGAAAATGCGGTGTTGGAAGCATCGTCTTTACATCATGAGGCGCATGTGCATGAATTGAAATGCGCGCAATCTTTAGGGAGATGAAAATGACCCTAGATTCCAAACCTTCCCCACAAGCAATCCTTCGCCAAATAAATTGGTCGCCCTATCTCGCGGGAATAGGGATAGGCGTGTTGTGTTGGATTGCTTTCGGCATCGCCAAAGATCCGCTTGGCGTCACGACAGCCTTTACGCGACTATCTTCGCTTTTTGCGCTGCCCATACTCGGGGCGGAAGGCGTCGCCCAAAACACCTATTGGAAACCCATGCCCCTCCATTTCGATTATGGGGTTGTCTTTCTCATCGGGCTGATGCTGGGCTCGTTCGTTTCGGCGTTGGTTTCCAAAAAATTCCGAATAGAGCTTATTCCAAGCCACTGGAGCGAGCGATTTGGCGGCTCGGTCGTTAGGCGCTTTGTTGCGGCCTTCTTTGGCGGGGGTCTTGTGATGTACGGGGCGCGCATGGCAGGAGGCTGCACGAGCGGTCACGGCATATCGGGTACGTTGCAACTGGCGCTATCCAGCTGGGTCTTCGTCGCGGTCGTTTTTGCCGTCGGCATCGTCTTTTCTGTCTTCTTCTTTGGACGGAAGTGGGGGCACTCATGATGTACATTACACCGACCCAGCTTCTTCTCGCGCTTGGCATCGGCTTTGCCTTTGGCTGGCTCCTCCATCGCGGAAAGGTGACGAATTATAACGTCATCATCGATCAGTTTCTCTTGCGCGATTTTACCGTGATGAAGGTCATGTTATCCGCCATCGTCGTCGGCGGAATCGGCGTGTTTGTTCTCGTCACTCTCGGCGAGGCAAAATATTCGGTCAAGGACGCCAATTTGTTGGGTGTGATACTCGGCGGAGCCTTGTTCGGAATCGGGATGGTCATCTATGGCTATTGCCCGGGCACAAGCCTCGCGGCTACGGCTGCGGGCAGCATTCATGCGCTGGTCGGCGTTTTCGGCATGGTGGCGGGAGCCATTTTATACGCGCTGACTTTCGATTGGGTGAAGGCGCATATTCTGAATGTCTGGGCCTTGGGCAAGGTTCGTCTGCCCGAATGGACAGGCGTTCCAGACCTCTTTTGGTTTGCGGCGCTTGCGCTCGGCGTGTTGGCCTTTTTCGCTTTCATCGAACGCAAAATTGCGCGCAAATAGTTATTCAAAAGCAGCCCCGTAAGCCTTCATAATAATTGCCGCGAGGAGGAAGGTGAACGGAATGGTCAGAACCCACGCCCAGACAATCGTTCCGACGACGCTCCAATGCACGGCCGAAAAACGCTTGGCCGCGCCGACGCCCATAATCGACGACGAAATCACATGCGTGGTGCTAAGCGGAATGCCGAAATGCGAAGCGCCTGCGATAATCAACGACGCTGCCGTCTCCGCCGCAAAGCCGTGAATGGGCTGAAGCTTGATCACCTTGGATCCAAGCGTCCGAATGATGCGCCAGCCGCCCGACATGGTGCCGAGGCACATGGCGAGCGCGCACGCAAGCTTGACCCACAGGGGCACTTGAAAAGCCTCGGTCGGATTGAGGAGCAAAAGCGCCAGCGCGATAATGCCCATCGATTTCTGCGCATCGTTTTGCCCGTGGTTCAGCGCCATAAAAGCCGCCGAAAGCAATTGCAGCCGCCCGAACAGGCTGTTCGTCTGGCCCAAGGGCCGTTTATAAACCATCCACGTCAGCGCCAGCATAATGATAAAGCCGATGATGATTCCGAACACGGGAGACAAAACCATCGGAATAATGACCTTCTCGATAAGCTGATCGAACTGAATGCTGTCCCAGTTGCCCCCCGAAGCGACAGTGGCGCCCAGCAACGATCCGATGAGCGCATGGGACGAGCTTGACGGAAGGCCTTTGTACCAGGTGATCAAATTCCAAGCGATCGCCGCAATAACAGTGCACAGAATGGTGCCGATGGTGATCGTCGACGTTTCAACAAGCCCTTTGCCGATGGTTGTCGCAACGGCGGTTCCCACAAGGGCGCCGCCGAGGTTCAGGACGCTGCTCATAAGCACGGCGGCTTTGGGGCTGAGCACTTTCGTCGAGACGACGGTCGCGATGGCGTTGGCGGAATCGTGAAAGCCGTTGATAAAATCGAAGACCAAGGTCAACGACACGGTGAGAATAAGAAGGATAAGCGCAGTGTCCACAGGCGTGCCCACTTAGCTTCGCTTCAGAACGATCTGCAAAATCACAGCCGCCGCGTCGCGGAAGCGGTCGACGGCTTTTTCAAGCATGTCGCAGACGTCGCGCCGCAGAACGATGGCGCTCAGATCGTTGTGGCTTTTGAACAGAACCTCCATGATCTTATCGTGAATGATATCGCCTTCGTGTTCAAGCTCGTCCAACTGGTTGACGCATTTAATGATGCTGGCGCTGCCTTTGCCTTTGACAAGAAGGCCGACCAGTTTTTTCATCGCCGTCGCTTCTTCAACGATCAAATCGGCCTGTCTGATAAAATCGCTTTCGCGCACGGAAAGGCTGTGGAGCAGAATCCGCTCCTTGAGGCGATGAACGATCTTCGGAACGTTGTACATAAAGTCCGAAAAATCCTGGATGTCTTCGCGGTCAAAAGGCGTAATGAAGGACCGGCACAATTCAAAGGTGATTTCCGACGTCAGCTTTTTGGAGGCAGTCCTCAGCCGGTCGATTTCCGCGCGGGCGTTTTGATCTTCGGAATTCTCGATAAAGATTCTGAGCTGCGTGGCGCATTCAAAAGAAATATCGGCCTGTTTTTCCATAAATTCGAAGAATTTCTTCTCACGCGGAAAAAGACTAGGGAACTTGAACTTCATGATCGCATGCTCCGGACGGGTCCTGTTTTATGCACGAGGGGAATACACTATACTGAAGGACGTGGGAAGAGGTCGGTTATTTATGTATTTGAAGGGGTTGCATCTGGCGCACCCCAAGAGAAACGCGCTCTAAGCCGTTGTCGCACACCGAAGGAGATTGAAGGGAAATTACGGGTGGGGCGCTTTCTTGCGCGTGCCGGTGGCATTATTAACATTTCCTGCGGCTATCTTCTTGCTCGGCCTCGTGGACTTTGGGGTTTTGGTTGTCGTTTTATTGGGCTTGGTTATCCGGGTGGACTCTTCTGCTGCTAACTCGGAGGTTTTAGCCGACGGTTCTGTGGGCGGAGTTATCCAAGCGGACTCTTCTGTTACTAACTCAGAGGTTTTAGCCCCTCCAGCAGTCCGGCTTTTCTCGCGTTCCTCAGCCAGTTTGTTTGCTTCTTCTCTCTGTTCTTCGGTAAGAACCTTGGGTGCTACTGTCGAAAATTGATTTGCATAAGCAGCCCTCACGCGAACTCGTTCATCCTCAGATAAATTCATGCGATTCATTTGGCCTGTAATGCTCAGGTCTACAGCCTGCTTTCCATTGACCATAAGATAGACAAGCTTGTTCAAGTCGTATGTCTTTTCTGATTTTCTAAAATCCGATGGTTTCTTATTCTTTGAGCTGCCGTCGTCCATAAGCTTGACGAGGCTTTCGTCCATGTTATTTGATGTGTTGAATACTCTATAGGTTGAGCCGTCGGTCGCGTCGCAAAGGATGTCGCTGTTGGGGACGTCGCTCTTTGTCGAATATATAAGATGTACCTGAGCCATAATGCCCTCTTTTGGAAAAGATCATTTAAAGAAATGCCTGCAAAGCGTAGCGCCGATGAAATTCATCGTAAAGGCCGATAATAAGGTTAACGGGCGGGAAAATGGCGTGATTTGTCGGGCGTTGAGAAGGTAAGATTGTTTTTGTTCATTGTGGTAACCGGCCTGCCTTCGTCCTTCGGGCTTCGGCGCGGCATTTTTTGCGCAGCGCGCAAAAAATGGCGGACCCGGCGAGAGTCGAACTCGCAACCTTTGCCTTCGGAGGGATTGAGATTGGGTTTTTTCTAGTTTCGCCCTGTTGCGGTATCTTGAAAAATCAATAAGATAGTGGTATGCAGTTTCCTGACGTTGCCGGTGTTTGCCGTTTCGGTGATTCCCCGGTGATTCCCAGGATGCCATTATCGGGGTGAGCAGATGCAGGGCAAAATCACAAGACGGACTGTCGATGCGCTCAAAGCGCCAGCCTCAGGAGAAATACTTTTATGGGATACCGAAATAAAAGGTTTTGGTATTCGCGTGCGGGCAAGCGGCGTGAAGACTTACATCTTCCAGTACCGCATGGCGGGTGGGCGTGGCTCGGCTCTTCAGAAACATACGATAGGGAAACACGGCTCGCTGACGCCGGAAAAGGCGAGGGAGATCGCGGATGAGCTCGTTCAGGATGTTAAACACGGAAAAAATCCGGTTGAAGAGAAGGCCAAAGATCGCCAGAGCATGACGGTAGCCGCGCTCTGCGATCTGTATCTTGATGATGGATGTGGGACCAAAAAACCATCCACGATACTTTCGGATCGTGGTCGTATAGACAGGCATATCAAACCACTACTTGGAAAAAAGAAGGCAAAAGACGTTATGCGCGCCGATGTTCAGAAATTTCTACAGGATGTTGCGACGGGCAAAACGGCTTGCGATGTTAAAACCAAACTTCATGGCAGGGCAATTGTTGAAGGTGGAAAAGGCACAGCCACTCGCACTGTAGGGCTGTTGGGAGGGATATTCACTTTTGCCGTAGAGCGGAACATTTGCAGCATTAATCCTGTGCGTGGCGTTAAGCGCTACAAAGATCATAAGAGCGAACGCTTCCTTTCAGATCGCGAAGTTACCACGCTAGGAGAGATGCTATCAAAACTCGAACGCTCCAAAGCAATTTCTCCGTTATGTGCTGCCGCTATTCGGCTTCTTTTGCTAACGGGATGTCGAAAGTCTGAAATCCTTTCTTTGAAATGGAATTACATTGATTTTGATCGCGGGTATCTTCGTCTTCCCGATAGCAAAACCGGAGAAAAAGCCGTTCCGCTTGGAGCGCCAGCTCTGCAAATACTAAGTGGAATGCCAAGAATCTCCGATTGGGTTTTCCCGGCTCTCAGCGGGGATGGATATATGTCGGGATTGCCCAAAGTTTGGGAGCGCGTTCGCAAGAAAGCGGCTCTGCAAGACGTTCGCCTTCATGACTTGCGCCATTCATTCGCTAGTTTTGGAGCGGCGGCTGGAGACAGCCTCTTGGTCATTGGAAAATTGCTCGGACATAAAGATAGCAAAACGACAAGCCGTTATGCGCACCTTAGTGATGATCCTGTGAAAGCAGCAGCAAACCGGATTTCGAACGCCATATCAGCAGCCATGAAATTGGACGTTCAAAAGGACGCACAGGTTGTGCAAATGCCGAAGAGAAAGACTTAGGGCGGAATATTTTGGTATCGCAAGGATGCATTGAATGATCGGATTTTAGCCGAACAGCAAATAATGCACCCGTCCGGTTTTTGACCATGTTTTTAGATGGTTCCACCCGGCGTTGGCGGCGGCTTCTATCGTGAAGGGAACGGGGAAGCGATAGGAATTTAGCACGGGGAGATATTCTCCCTTTTCAATGGCAAAATCCTCACCATCCAAATCAATGATTTGATCTCGATTTGCCCTGAGTCCCGTAGCCAATTGATAATTTTCCGGCGTCCATTCGACATGATAATCAAATCCGCTCGTATCGAGAACGCGATCAATGCAGCTGCGAATTAGTCCATCAAATTGTGGGCAGTCATAGCATTCAACTATTTCTTTTCCATTATCATTGGCATCGAAGCTAACAAGAAAATAGCTGTTTTGGCCAACGGCGTTGCGATAGAGAGAGAAAATTTGCGACAGCCTGCCCTGTAACTTGTTTAAGTCGGTATATGTCTCAAAATTTCCTATTGTGCCTCCCATAATGGCAATAAGCGCGTTGTCTCTTGTGCCTGGGATGTGATTAAAGAAATCCGTAATTATTGCTTCTCCATCTACGCCAAATTCCGGCTTCATGAATGCGAGGGCTTTATTCGCGAGCGTAGGGGAAAGATCAACAGGGTAATAATTCTTCGCCTTCAGCGACTTCATGATAGGGAGGCTTTTTGCCAAAACAGAGGCTTTTCCACCAGGGCCAAGATCGAGAAAACTCTCAACCCTGATGTCTAATTCATTAAGCATGAGATCAAAAGCCGCCTTGTCGTCGCGACCAAGATAGTAGGTTGCGGCGCTGTGACCGTCTTTCCATCGATGATCATCTTGATCCTCTGTGTACATATAGGTACCCAGATGACCTGTAACCTCTCCGGATAACCAATCGCGCAAAGCCATTCTGAAAGGATTCGTATCAACTTTATATTGTAATTGAGATTTCATATTTGTTTTTCTCACTTCACTACGGGTTCTTTAGCCGTTGTCCACATGGAATCAAATTGACGCCTGTAGGCTTCTGCAATAACTCGATTTTGAATCAGAAGAATGAGCGGGTCTTCCGGAGCAGATGTAACAATAATGGCCAGTTTGTCCCCATATATATAAAAGGGCACGTTGGAAAAATTCTCTTTTGCTTGCCAGCGATATTGGCAATAGTCAGAGGCACCTAAATCAAGATCATTTTCTTCAATAAGACAGCGCATTTTTAGATGAGAGATTTTTGACATCTCGTTTCGTTGGAATAAGACAAAGTCCCCGAGCTTTTTCTCCAGATATTCTTCATCAATTCCACAAATGACGACCTCTTTATTTGACGCTTGAACCGTTGTGCGGACATCGTCGAAAAAAGTTTTTAACCCGTCAACGCCAGCAAGTGTTCTTACCTGATGCTGAGCCCATTGAACGCCAATGGCTCCGATAAACTCGACCCCCTTTTGCTCAAGGGCCGATCTTATGCGGCGCATTGTGTCTTCCTTTGCCACGGCTTCATCATTCAGAATTTTATTGAGCGTGGGGCGTGCAATACCTGCCAACACGGCCAGATCGTCTTGGGTCAGCCTAGCTAGCGCCATAGCGGCGGAGATTTGTTGGGGCATCAATCTCATGAACTACCTAAAATTGGCAAGTTGTTGCAAGTTTTCGGCAATATAGACTACTTTTTGTCTTCTGTCTAGATACTATTTGAATTGCTTTCATAGAAAATTTGCATTATTGTTACCATAGGATACATTTTGTAGCGAAATTGAATACAGAAAGAATTCTTACAGGTTTTTGATTAAAAAATAATTAAGGGGGCTAAAAATGCCGGATTATTACAAATTCATGATGCGCCACGGTGAATATAGCGTCCAAGACCTGATCGAACGCATGGAGCGTTATCAAGGCATCGTCGCCAATACCAACATCCCCTTGGAAAAACGCTGGGCCACCCTTTTGTCTCAGCCCGATACAACCGAATTTCAGCCCATGACGGCTGTTGCCAGATAAGCATCATGAGCAGAACGCAAAACACAAATTCTTCAAATAGCTCTTCCAACGATAATAAGGAATCCGGGCCGTCGGCGTCTGCTTCCAAAGAAGACAGTTTTCACTCTGCCATTAAGGCGCTGCACGCAGAACAGGAAGGCTTGCGTTCTGATGAACCTTCTTTGAATGGTTTGGAATTATCTTCGGTTCGCGCCCTTATTGACTACGTTGCATATACGCACAAGCTCAATGAAGTCGTTATTTGTTCTCTTGTAGAAGATTATTTTGGTACCGACGACATTCAAAAGATTCATCGAAATGATTTTGATAAAGCCGTTGCTTATCTCGTGGATCTCAATCCGCGAGCCATTATTAATTGATTTTTTGGATTTTTGAAAGGTTGGACAATGCGTCCAGTTAGTGCAGGACAAATCAAGGCGGCGAGGGCCTTGCTCGACTGGTCTCAAGAAGACCTTGCCGAGAAGTCGTGCGTTTCCATTTCAACTATCCGCACGATGGAGCTTGGAAAAATTCCGCGTATTACTACTTTGCAAGACATTTGCACAACGCTTCAAGACAACGGGCTTGAATTTACAGATGGCGAAGGCGTTCGCCGTCGTGATTTCGGCGTTTGTACGTTAAGGGGCGTCGATAGCTGTGATCTGTTCTTTGAAGATATTTGCAAGACTATCGATCAAGAACAGAAAGAAATCCTCGTATTTACGAAGGACGACAAGATTCTGACGCGGAAATGCGGTGTGGATTTTCTTAGCAATATGGATCGCTTAGAGGCCTTGCGCGCCGTTGTTGATATCAAGTGTTTGATGTCTGACATTGCGAAGCCGTCGTTTCAGAAGCCCTTCTTCCCTTGCCGGATGGTCGATCGTCGCCCATGCGGAGCAGTTTCTATGTTTATCTATGGGAATAAGTACGCCCATGTTCTGACGGACGGCGCATTAAATTTCATGGTGGTTATTTACGATATTGCCTGGGGTGCTCAAGGCGAGCGGAAAGACTTTCTGTCTCTCTGGAATGAGGCATCGGCGATAAGCTTCTAACCATATTCCGATAGAGTATCCCAACGCGGCAAATTTATTTGCCGCGTTTTCTATTTTTCCCAGCGAAAAACAGTTCCCTCAAATGACGAATAAATACAAACAGATTATTTCGTCAATTTCTCCAGCCGCAATTAACGAAAAACAACGAGATGGAAAGTGGAGCTTCTGCCGTAGAAGGCAGACACTAACCTCATTATTTATACGCTATTTCAGGGTTTATATGATGAGGGACAACATTGTAGCCTTCTCGTTGCATAAAGAAGAGGCGTCATCACGAGCCTCTTCTTCGTCGAACCCCCAGTTACGCTATAGCGTCATTCTTCAGGGAACTTTCGACTCCTCAGTCGCTCGCGAAGAGTTTTTAAATTCCTTTTCAAATGCTGGCCTCGACATCCTGTGTTCCGCGAATTTCATTGAGCCGCCGACTGAGCGTCCGGCGATTGGCTCGTTTGCGCGCCTTCTTGCCAAATTCAAGGAAGCAAAGACGAAGGAGGAGAAATCCAAATGACGCAGGATACCCTCTATCAGCGCCTTTGTCTTATGCTGGCTTTTCAGACCGTTGTTGCCAATGGGAAGGCAACCAAAACACCGGAAATGGGCAAAAAGGTTGTGGTTTTTGCCAAGCGTATGGATGAATTCTGCAATCTAAATATTTCCAAGGCATTTCCTTCAGGAACCATCAATTTTGTTGATGACGAGGGCGCTGAGAAAATCGACGACGCCATTGCGACATATATTGAAGAACGTAGAACAAAAGGCTCGACACAACTTCCCCAAGATAAGGAATCCCTCATCCAGCTTTATGACAGGCTCCAAACCCGAAAATCGCGCCGGATGCAGTGGCAGCTCTACGCTACGGCAAAGCAAGAAAAAGTTGCCGATCTGGTGCTGCATTTTCTTGACGAAGAGATTGAAGACATGAACACGGAGACAAGGCAATGAAGCCTGCGCTCCAGACAAATCTTGTGCCTCAGATCATAACCCTTCTCGGAGCTGAATTTGATTGCAAATTCGCCCCGTATTTCCGCATGGCGGAGGCCATTATCGAACTTGCCAAAATAAAGGGTGAATGCTTGCCCCAGGACTTACTGACCTGCGGCTTTTCCAAGGCGGAAATTGACGACCGCTGGCATATGTCAAATGCGATGGCGAATGTCGAATTGAATCGCATGAATATTAATTATTAAGAACGATGAAAGTAAAAGAATAAATACAAAAAAGGAGAAATAATGGATAATATATAAAGGGAAAATAGGATCAAAAATTCAGTATTATGAATTATATAAGAAGAAAATTATGGGGAAACTATAATGGAAAAAATTACACTTCATGCGTTGCTCTCAAAACAGAATAAGACGCCCATATTGGGGTGTCATGATGCACTATCCGCAATAATTGGGGAGAAGGCTGGATTTAAAGCCCTGTGGGCGTCCAGCCTTGGGTTGAGCACAGTGCAGGGGCGTCGAGATGCCGGCGAGCTATCTTGGTCCGAGACGGTGGAGATGGCAAGCAATATCACTGCTTCTACTAATGCACTTCTTTTAGTTGATGGAGATAATGGCCACGGAGATTTCAATATTGCGCGGCTTTTTGCAAAAAAATTAAGTAAGGCAGGCGCAGCAGGCATTTCAATTGAAGATCAGGCGTTTCCAAAGAGAAATTCACTTATGGCTGGAAATCAAGAGCTTGAAGAGATGGAATCTTTCTGCGGAAAAATTGCTGCAATTAAAGATTCAGTTGATGCAAATTTTACAGTAGTTGCCCGAGTGGAAGCTTTAATCGTAGGTGCGGGCATTGCCGTTGCTTCAGAGCGGGCTCATGCCTATGTGGAAGCTGGGGCTGACGCGATAATTATTCACTCTAAGTCTTCTGACGCATCTGACATTGTCTCTTTTGTTCGCGCCTGGGATCAACCAACTCCAATTATTCTTATCCCAACGACTTACCATAAATCTCTCGCTCCTCAACTTGCGGGGTTGAAGGTGGGAGGGGTTGTGTGGGCCAACCAAATGTTGCGAGCTCAAGTCAGCACATTGCAATTTGTCGCAAAAGAGTTGCTTGCTAACCAAAACCCGGATGTCCTAGAGCCGACAGCCAGTGTAAAAGATATTTTTTCTCTGGTGGGGTTAGACAATTTGCCGAGAGAGGAACTGAAATACAAGAAGGCACCTGCCAAAATGGACCGGGCCCCATGATCGAACCGGCAGACTTCATAGATGCGCTAGCAGATAATGGATATCGCGTTTTAAGCGGTGTGCCGTGTTCCAACATTAGTGCCGTCTTTCACTCGCTCGAAAGTACGGATCGTCTTCAGTACGTATCTGCCACAACAGAGGGTGAGGCTGTTGGGGTTGCCGTTGGGAGTTGGTTAGCTGGGAAAAAGGCCGCAGTGATATGCCAAAACTCTGGTGTTGGAAATATGGTCAATCCATTGGCGTCGCTGAATGCTCCGTATTCCATACCTACAACTTTGTTCGTATCAATGCGAGGAGCCGTCGGTTTTTCCGATGAACCCCAACATGAAATAATGGGGCGTGAAACAAGAAAATATTTGGAGCTTCTTTCTGTAAAAACAGAAATGTTGCCAGAAAGTGCGGGGGGATTAGGTCGTGCTCTTTCTCAAACAAACGATGAACTCTTAAAACGACAAAGTCGTGCCTATATAATTAACCCAAAAATAATCAATAATCCGAAAGGGATTCTTTCAAAAAAAGTCAATAAGTTCTCCCAGAACAATGTTTCTATACATAGAGAAATTGGGGGAGAGATGGTAACGCGCCAAGCGGCAATAGACATTATAATGCAGGCCTTTGGCAAGTATGCAACTATTGCTACTACCGGATATGCCTATAGGGAATTACATGCGACAGGAGACCGGCCAAATTATTTTTATATGGCAGGCTCAATGGGACATGCTGCGGCTATAGGGCTTGGGGTGTCGATTAACACGACAGAACCGACTGTTGTTCTCGATGGGGATGGTGCTTTATTGATGAAAATGGGCACTTGTGCTACAATCGGGCGTTTTTCGCCGAAAAATTTGATGCACATTGTAATTGATAATGGACTCTTTGAATCAACGGGTGGGCAAAGTTCAAACGCCGGATCAGTGGATTTCTCGCAAATCGCACAGGCTTGTAGTTATCGGCAAGTTTGGCAGTGTACTGGGCGCGATGCTATAGAACGATTTAGTCAAACCATCGATCCTTTATCTGGCCCTACTTTTGCCCATATTAGAGTTTTGCCATCAAGGGGACCCGCTATATCGCGACCGAAGTTGGATTTACAACAAGTCGCTACAAGATTCAGAGAATTTGTTATTAGTAAAACAACACCTCGTTAAACTTAGGAGCAAGAGATGAGCCTATACGGAAAACACTTTTTATCCATCAAGCAGCTGACCAGACAGGACTTGGAAGGTCTATTTGCTTTGGCAAAACTCCTTGAGCCAGTTGCGCGGGGAGAAATGCGAACCAATATTTTGGATGGTGCCGCGTTGGGCAGCTTGTTTTTCGAGCCAAGCACAAGGACGCGTTTGAGTTTCGATTCCGCTTTTATGCGTTTGGGTGGGCGCGTTTCTCACACTATTAGTGAAGCAGATTCATCTATGTCGAAGGGGGAATCTGTTTATGACACAAGTTGCGTCACTAGCGGGTTTTACGATATTTTTACTATTCGCCATTCTAGACCCGAAGTAATTGAGGAATTTGCGAATGCAACAAATGTTCCTGTAATAAATGGAGGAAGTGGTCCCAAAGAACACCCAACGCAAGCATTATTGGATGTATATACCATCAAGAAGGAACTGGAGAGAAATTCAAAAACAATTGATGGGGCAACGGTCACCTTTGTTGGCGACCTTAAGTATGGTCGTACAGCTCACTCCCTTGTTTATGCATTAAGTGTATTTTCAAACATGACTTTTCTGCTTGTTAGCCCAAAGCAATTAACTTTGCCATCTGAAGTAACGGCATATGCCAGGCAACGAGGACACAAGTTGGTTTGTGCTGAGAGTTTAGCCCAAGCCCTGAAAGATTCAGACATAGTTTATGGGACGCGATTGCAGAAGGAGCGTTTATCTCCGGAAGATAGTTCGATTGTCATAGGAGAAGAATTTCATATCAGCAAGGGAACCATTGATCGCTATGCGAAAAAGGACATTGTTATAATGCATCCTCTTCCCAGAGATAGCCGCCCCGGGGACTTTGGTCTTTTGAAGGATTTAGATACGGATCCCCGTCTTGCAATTTTTAGGCAGACGGATAATGGCGTGCCTATTCGCATGGCGTTGATCGCTCAAATAATGGGTGTAGATCAGAATATCGAAAACACCTTTGTAAAGGCGGGGTGGTATAGGCCTAAAATTCTTCGCAAAAACGATTTACAATAAAATTATATAATAAGATTTATTAGGAGAAATAATATATCATATGAAAAATCATAATATCAAAGCTATAGCCTCATGCATAAGATTTCCAGATTATCTTGGTTTGTCTCAAGCGCATGTTGCAGAAGAAAACAATTCTCCAAATCCGGGGGACCTTGTTCTTCTGCGTTGTGTTGAATCGGCGGGCGCGTATACGTCATTAGAAACCTTATCCGGAGAAAATGTTCCTTTGACGTCAGGGGATTTGTTTGTTGCTGTTTTGGGAAATAGGTTTTCTGGAACAAATGTTTACGGTGTTATTCCCGAAGAGGCCATGCAGACTGGATCAAAATTAGATTTGGTTGCAATAGGCGGTATTGTCGCTCGTGCCATTGAAGTTCCAGGTTATTATGGAAACAAGACTTTGTCTGCCGAAGTTGTCGGGTTTCCTATAAAGCTGACTGGCGAGAAGCTAAACATAAACAGCAGCGGCATTCCGGCCCAGGTCGGAAAGATACATCCTTCGAATTTTAACTGCATTGTTGTGTGTGGAACTTCTGCGGAGGTTGGGAAAACGACCCTCACGTGCAGCATAGGAAAACAGATTAAAGCGTCCCACCCTGACTATAGGGTTGGAGCGATTAAGGCTTGTGGAACCGGACGGATCAAGGATTTACAAAGTTATCAAAAAGCCGGGTTTGACGTCGCTGTAGACTATGTTGATTTTGGCCTATCTACAACCTATGGCCTACCGGGGGCACATTTTGCCGATATTTTAGAGCAAATGGCAAACCATGTTGGGAAGCAGACAGATGTGGTTATGCTGGAAGTTGGCGGTGACTTATACGAAGCAAATGCTCCTGCCGTCTTAAATCTTGGGCGCGAACTGGGGGCTCAGTTTGTCTTAGTTGTTAATGATGCCATGGGGGCGATGGAGGCGCTGCGAGTTCTGCGAGAACAAAAAACAACGCCAGTATGTATAGCCAGCTATAAGCAAAACATGCACTCACTTGCTGAACGGTTGCAACATCGTGATTCATTTTATCTTGATATGAACAGACCATCGGATTTGATAACTGCCGTTGATCAAAAACTTTTTCCGAATTTTTCCCACAGGCCTATACCGATAGGTGGTTTTTATAATCCCCCAGGGCCTGAGGACAGAATTTAACAATGTCCTGCGGAGTGCAATATTGAGGAGCAATTTATGAACGAGAAATATTTTGAACCTTTGTTAATCGGTGGTCAGCGCATCCAAACGGTGGAGCACATCACTGTTATTAATCCCTACACTCATAAGCCCATCGGAAAAGTTGGTTCTGCGTCCCCTGAGCAGACAGAAGATGCAATAAATATTGCGGCAGCATGTGTGCCCAATCTTACCAAATTTCAACGAAGCCAAATACTCAGTAAGGCCTCTGAACTTGTAAGAGAACGAAGGGATCAGTTGGCATGCCAAATTGTAGCTGAATCTGGCCTATGCTGGAAAGATGCAATCAATGAAGTGTGTCGTACACAGGATGTTCTATCTATTGGCGCAGCTTTATGTGTTCAGGAAGATGCAAGCATTTTTTCGGGTGATATTAGCCAGAACGGGAAAAACAGAAAAATATTTTCTTTCCGGGAACCGGTTACTGCAATAGGAGCTATAACCCCATTTAATCACCCTCTGTGCCAAGTAGCCCATAAGGTTGCACCTGCGGTGGCGACCAATAATTGTATAGTATTGAAGCCATCTGGAAAAACACCATTCTCTGCTTATAGGTTGGCCGGAATATTCTATGAGGCGGGGCTACCCAAAGAAATGCTCTCCATAGTCACTGGGCCTGCTGCGGCTTTGGCTGATAAATTTGTTGAAAGCAAACATATTGAAGTTCTCGCTTTTACTGGGAGCACTTCGGTAGGATATCAAATAGCACAAAAAGCTTCATATAAAAGATTGTTGCTTGAGCTTGGAGGAAACGACGCTTTAGTTGTTTTGCCTGACGCTGACATAAATGAAGCCATAAATTTGGCAACACAGGGTGCTTTTGGGAACTCTGGACAACGCTGTACGGCAATAAAGAGGATCTTAGTACAGGAGAATATCGCAAATAATTTTGCTAATAAGTTAGCGATCAATGCTGCAAAGCTTATCTGTGGCAATCCTTTCGAAAAGGAAACGGATGTTGGGACTGTCATTAATGAAGAATCCGCGCGTATGATTGAACAGAGAGTAAGTAATGCCATCAATGATGGGGCAAAACTACTAGTGGGGCATAAACGTCAAGGGGCCCTTTACACCCCAACGGTGCTTGATGATGTGTCCTCCACGAGTGAGCTCGTAATGCAGGAGACCTTTGGCCCTGTTGCTCCCATCATTCATTTTGAAACCATTGATGAAGCGATTGGTATTATCAATAAAACGGAATTTGGCTTAAGTGCGGGTCTTTGTACGAATCATTGGCCGACTATCATGAAGTTTGTACAACAACTAAAGGTTGGTTCCGTTAATGTTGGGGAAGTGCCAAGCTATCGAACCGAAATGTCTCCCTTCGGAGGGGTTAAAGGTTCTGGACTTGGCTCTAAGGAAGGGCTGGTTGAAGCCATGCGTTTCTACACCAATGTAAAGACCCTTTCCGTTCCGTGGCTTGGGTAAACGCATATAGCCTTCATCGTTGATATACAAAACCTTCTTGACGGGACTTTAGTTTGTGGCGTTAGCTTGCAAGACGGTAGGGTATCCTTAAAAGCTGGAGCCGCACATGCAGTCAGAAAAATCGATGTGTGAGTATTATGCGGCGCGTGCGCAAGAATATGATGCCATCTATCAAAAACCTGAACGTCAGGCTGATTTAAGAATAATTGAAGACTGGATTCCCCAAATCCTGTCAGGAAGGCGTGTTCTTGAGATTGCCTGTGGCACAGGCTATTGGACTCAATTCATTGCGCCCAAAGCTGCGCAAGTCGTTGCCATAGATGCTGCGCAAGAGACTTTAGAAATTGCTAAGCAAAGAGAAAACACTAAAAAAGTCGATTTTCGAATTGCGGACGCGTATGCGTTACCAGATCAATTGGGCTCTTTCGATGCAGCTTTTGCAGGGTTCTGGTTTTCCCACATTCCTCTACAACGCGTACGGCCATTTCTTATCGATCTTCACAAGAAGCTGATGCCAGGAGCTATAGTTCTGTTTTTGGATAATCTTTATGTAGAAGGAAATAGCACTCCGATAGGAGAAAGTGATAAAGAGGAAAACACTTATCAAATAAGAAAGCTCCGCGATGGAACCTCTCATCGCGTCCTTAAGAACTTTCCTTCTGAAGAAGAGCTGAAAAAAATGATTGAGGGTATTGGGGGAGAGGCCCAATACCATCGATTCAATTATTATTGGACATTTTCTTATAAAACACTGCCATAATAATTGACTGACCCGCTTCCAAAAAATTAGAGCTAGAGTCTAGCAGTGTCTTCGTCTCTTATAGAATTTCAAGAAAATAACGCTGGGCGGGGAGCGGCTTAGATTTTGGCGGCGAGTTTGTCGAAATGTGTCGTCGCATGATTTGAGACAGAATATATGAGGATGCTGTTTTGGCACGTTGCCCCTGACCTTCCCCCCGTTTATAGACCGGTCATGGGTAGAGCCCTTGGTTAAATAACGTGGATTGTTCGGCGACACAAGCGGCAGGCTGCGCGCCCGCAAGAGGCTGGCGCAGACTGACGCGATAGGC
>JBAZNY010000009.1:0-77031 GCA_041649025.1 Bdellovibrionales bacterium
CCCGTCTGCGCGCAGACGGGCAAGTTCGCAACGTTCTTCCAGCGAGAACTGTTTGTATCTTTTTCCCATGACCGCAACACCTTAACAGGGTGTTGCACTTCGTTTGTGAACTCAGGGGATCCCATTTGGTTTTTTCTTTCTTCGTCATTCCGGAACGCGCGTAGCGCGTATCCGGAATCCGATTTTATTTCTTTCTATGTCATCCCCGCGACCTGTCCCCCGTAGCTTTAGCGAAGGGGGAAGCCTTGGCGAAAATGGAAAGCCGGTTTTCAGATTAAACCCTTGGTAAAGGGAAAGGCTGTTTTAAATAGTCTTGATAAAGCTGAATACTACTAAAGTGATCGAATGCCATTTCCTCTTTCGATGGCAGGGCAGACAATGAAAACCATTTCTGTTCGTCACTTTCATCATCCGCAGCCGCAATCTTTTCAAGCGCCGTACAAAAGTGAACAAACGAAACATTTTGTCTGTCTTCATTCGGCCTATCGGGAACATCAATAACGTGAAATAAGGTGATTTTATCTACGGTATAGCCGGTTTCTTCCAAAACCTCACGGGCTACGGCTTCCTTAATAGTCTCATCTCTATCTACGAATCCTCCTACCAATCCCCATTTTCCGCCTTCGATAAGTCTTGCAGCTCTTTTCACGAGAAGAATTTTATCGCCCATTAAAACAAGACTATCGACAACGACGTGACGTAAGCGCGCTTTGTTGCCGTTTTCAAATTCACATGTGATCATCTGATCATCTCCTATTTTTCAGTCTCAATCCACCCGCCCCCAAGCACCCTCGTCCCATCATAAACAACGCCCGCCTGTCCGGGCGCGACGCCAAAGACGGGCTCGGCCAACGCCACTTCCCCGCGCCCTTCCCCCGCCATCCGAAACACCGCCGCCACAGGAGCCTGCGCCGAGCGCAATTTCACGCTCACGGACACCCCATCCGAAGGCACATCGTCACCCAGCCAATTCACCTCGCGCAAAATGACGCGCCTTTGCGCCAACGCTTCCCTCGGC
This sequence comes from Bdellovibrionales bacterium, assembly GCA_041649025.1. Classification (GTDB taxonomy): domain Bacteria; phylum Pseudomonadota; class Alphaproteobacteria; order UBA9219; family UBA9219; genus CAIXLI01. The sequence goes on from JBAZNY010000009.1 coordinate 1,019, forward strand.
CCCACAACAACTTGTTTTTTTGCCGCATCCAGCCGCACAACAAACAAAGGCTCGTTATTCTCGCCCACGCGCGCAGACAAATTAATCCCGCGCCTCTGGCCTACCGTATAATGAATGATCCCTTCGTGCCGCCCCAAAATTTTTCCCGACTCATCCACAATCTCGCCGGGCACAATTCCTTCGGGGCGCAAACGCGCGACAAGCCCCGCATAATCGCCGTTCGGCACAAAACAAATGTCCTGGCTGTCCGGCTTCGCGGCGACAGGCAGGCCGAATTTTTCGGCCAGCGCGCGCGTCTCGATTTTGCTTTTCATCCCGCCCAAAGGAAACCGCAGGAAGTCGAGCTGCGCCTGCGACGCCCCGAATAAAAAATAGCTCTGGTCGCGTTTGTCGTCCGCGGCGCGATGAAGCTCCGCGCCCCTCTTCCCTTTCGTAAGCAGCGCATAATGTCCAGTCGCCAACGCTTCCGCGCCCAACTCGCGCGCCTTGTCCATCAACGCACCGAATTTTATTCTCTTGTTGCATCTCGCGCACGGCAAAGGCGTCTCGCCGCGCAAATAGGTATCGACAAAATCGCCGACGATTGATTTTGAAAATTCGTCCGTCAGATCGAGAACATGATGCGGCACGCCGAGTATCTCGGCGACTTTCCGCGCATCATCGACATGCGTCGGCTTTGAGGCTTTGTGCAACACCAGCGTTACGCCGACGACATCGCACCCACGCTCCTTCAAAAGCGCAGCCGTGACGCTGCTGTCGACGCCGCCCGACATGGCGACGGCGACCTTCACCCCCTTCCGAAAATTTTCAGAACCCGCGATACTCATCTCACCATCCAAAAGAATCCCGACTCACCCCTATCCCGCCCGGATTCCCCTCCCCTTGAGGGAGGGGTTAGGGGAGGGGTAAGGCGTTAAGGTTAATCCAACCGCCAATTCAGACTATAGCCTGTGTCACAGCCTATAGTCTAAGAAAGCCCCCTTTTTCTCAGCCTATAACTTGAAAAAAAGCGTTTTTTTCAAGTTATAGCCGTTGGAAAACCGGCCTTTTCACATTTTAACTTAACCAAATAAGCACAGCCTATGGTCTGATTTTATAAGGCGGCTTCTCATACCCCTTCGGCGACAGCGTAAAGACCTCTGCGCCCGTCTCCGTCACGCCGATGGTGTGCTCGAATTGCGCGGACAAAGACTTGTCCTTCGTCACGGCCGTCCACCCGTCGGATAAAACTTTCACTTCATATCGGCCCGCATTGATCATCGGCTCGATGGTAAAGATCATCCCCTTTTCAAGAACGACGCCCTCCCCCGCTTCTCCGAAATGCAGAACGGAAGGCTGGCAATGAAAAACTTTTCCGGTTCCGTGCCCGCAGAAATCGCGCACGACGGAAAATCCCGCGCCCTCCGCATGTTTTTGTATGGCGCTCGCGACATCGCCCAATCTCGCGCCGGGCTTGACCTGCGCGATGCCGAGCATCAGGCTTTCGTAAGTCACGTCGACCAGGCGCCGCGCCTTGAGGCTTACCTTCTCGCCGATGCAGAACATGCGGCTCGCGTCGCCATGCCATCCGTCGAGCGTCGGCGTCACGTCGATGTTGACAATGTCGCCCTCTTCCAGTTTTTTATCGCCCGGAATGCCGTGACAGACGACGTGGTTGATCGACATGCACGTCGCACGTGGATAGCCGCGATATCCCAAGGGAGCCGAAACGCCGCCATGCTCGCGCGTGAAAGCGTCGCATAGGTCGTCAAGATCGCCGGTACGCGCGCCCGGAACAACAAAAGGCGTTACATAATCGAGAATCTCGGCCGCAAGACGCCCGGCCTTGCGCATGGCTGCAAAGTCGTCCTCGCCGTGAAGTGGTATGGAATCGTCTTCCCCGTCGGTACTCATTACATTGAACTGCCGGGCTTGAAATTGACCTGAACGCCCATTTTTTCCATCTGGCTCATGGTGGTAGCCAGATTGTGCTGCGTAGCCGACGCCAACATCGCCTGACCGTACTCAGTCGGCGCGCGGGTCGATGTCGTCTTCTCGGCCATGACCATATTCATCAATATGCCGGGCAACCCGCCGTCCGCGACTTCTCCCGAACGAATGCCTTCGTCCTGACGCGCTTTTGGCCCCCAGAAAAGCTCGGTAATACGCAAATCGCCGGAACCCTGCTTTTTCTTCTTGCGAATGACGAGTCCCGTATCTTCGTCGATCTCTTCTTTATCTTCGCCTTCTTCGGGCCACTTGCAATCCTGCCAACTGACCGCGAGAAAATCCTGTATAGCGGATGACATGAACGGCAGATTGACCAAAAGTTCGCGGAACATTTCGGCGGCCGAGTAAATCGCCTCTTCCTCAAGCTTCTTGATTTCGGCTTTTTGTTCGTCGGTCTTCATCCCCTTGCGAGCCGCCATGACGGGAACCATGCAATTGTCTTTGAGGCGCTTGGCCCATTCCTTGGCCTGTTCGCCGCGCTCGGCCTCGCCGTTCTCGGTGTATAGTTCGCCCATCGTGCGCAGTCTTTTGACCAGACACTCGGACCAGTACCACCAGTCGTTAAAAGGGGCTTTCTGAGAATACGTTTGAGCCATAGCGGTCGCCTCAAGGTAAAGTGTTCAAAGGTAGGTTACAAAAATTGCCCCATATAAAAAAGGGCTTTCTTTTAAATAAGGCCTTTTTTTGGGGGGGGCGTACAGACATAATCCCCATTTTCCGACTAAAGAGCAGGATTAGAAGAACGGACAATCATAACCTTCCATATTGTCCCCATGATGGTGGAAGATGTTAGTATAGCCAAATCCTTCTCTATTTTTTGCTTAAGCTTTTCCGGCGCCATTTCTTTCAAAAATTTTACACGCCAACCAACGCCGTGACTTACCAAGAAATCCCTCTGTTCAACAATCTCTTCAACTTGGGCTCCCTCTTCTTCGGCCACGCGACGAAGAGCGCCAAAATCAACGTCCACCGTCACATCCATCTTACCCGGAGAGGTTAATATATCATCGACTGGCCGAGACTGGCACCACGCATCAAAGGTATTAACCCAAGGACGATCAACATACCCGTAATCGATAATCGCCCCAGCACCGCCTTGCCGAACAATGTGTGCCGCAAGGCTTTTCATAATAAGACGTGATTGCTCGGAAAATTCGTGAATATATCCCGTCTTTGCATCCGTTAAAGATTCCTCCGCGAAGGGATCAGGCGGCAAGGCGAAAAATTCATTTCCTTCAACGATAGCTAGCCTGTCATCTTGAAGAGCGATGAGATGTTCAGTCCATCCTTGTTCAGTTTTTATAAACTGCCGCGCCGGAATATTATCAAATAGCTCGTTAGCGAGAAAAAGCATGGGCAAGGGATCAAGCTGAGACAAATCATCGATGTGAACGGGGTTATATTCTTTTAGCTTATTCTTTTGAATGTCGCGCAACGCGGCGTTACTTTCAAGCAATCGGATTCGCAAGGCTTGATGAAACTCGGGAACAGGTTCGGTGAACCTCAGTAAATCGTTGAGCATGGTGCCGTGTCCGGGGCCCAATTCCAGAAGAATGACCGGGTTTGGGCTTCCCATTTTTTTCCAAGCATCAAGGCACCAAACGCCAAGCATTTCGCCAAATATCTGGCTAATTTCCGGAGCGGTTCCAAAATCTTTCGTAGTGCCTATGGGATCTCCTTGCCGGTAATAGCCATGATCAGGATGCTGCAGAACAATATTCATGTAGCGTTCAATCGTTATCGGCCCCTCTTCTCGAATGATTCCCTTAAGGATCGGCAAAAGAGGAACTGACGCTTTCGATGCAAACAAATCGGCCAAAGAAAATGAAAATAAGTTGTTCCACCGAAACCTGGGAAACAAGGGTTTTTTATCCATATATTGCATACTGTCCGAATTTCGAGATGAGATTATCGACTGTCTCCGCGTTCATATATTGACCCGGCGGCCTGTGTCCTTCATAGCAGTAGGAACACCGCATGTTGCAATCAAAGGTAGTTTTAATAATAAGAGTCAAAAATTTATCGTTCATATGCTCTCGCTTATAAAAAATAAATTACTCTATCTTTCCCGCCGTCCTGAGATAGCCCGAATTTTGCTGGGCCCAACGTTCGCTTGCTTCGACGTCGTGGCGTTGAGGCTCTCCGGCCAAAAGCGATTCCTCGTGCGACGGCCTCGTTTCGCCGACTTCTTCGCGTTCCACCAAATCCGACAACACGGCGGGCAAACGCCCGTGTTCGGGAAGCCCGCTGCCCAGACCCTTGTCTTCTTCCCCGTTGGCGATGAACAGAGACTCGGCAATCTTGCTCGGAAAATTTTTCATCCACGAAGATTTCAAAAGCTTCTGCATATCGAGGGAGATCCACGGCAGCGCCCTTAACGATTCCTGAAACACGGATTTAAAGCCGTCGATGATTTGCTCGTCGCGTTTCTGGGGGTTCGATCCGATCTCTTCCGGCATGTCGGCGCGGTCGAGCAAGGCATGAAGGCGCTGAAGAATTTTGATTGCCAAATCCGATTTATCCTGCCGTTCGGCCTCGGCCATAAACACATCGACATTACGCTTATAGACGTGAACGCACTCCGTCAGGCGCTCGGCGAACGCTTCCGCCCCCAACGTCCATTCGGCAATGCCGGGTTTCTGAATTTTTTTCTGTACGCCCATGGCGAACACACTCCGTTCAAGGGTGAGAATACCGCAAAAAGGATGCTTTTGTAAAACAATCAAAAGCCCAAGCAAAAATCAATGATTCGGAAAAGCCTATGATTTTCAATTTATTAAGGGCGAATCTTAATCCGTTCGCATCGCGGAATTAGTTGCTTAGCGCCCTCTGGCGCAAAAAGGCGTCAGCAAGCACGCAGGCCACCATAGCTTCCCCGACCGGAACGGCGCGAATGCCGATGCAAGGATCATGGCGGCCTTTGGTCGCAATTTCCGCGTTTGCTCCCGACGTCGTAACCGTCCGGAGCGATTTTGAAATCGAAGGCGTCGGCTTAACGGCAAAACGGGCAACGATATCCTGCCCGTTTGAAATGCCGCCCAGAATACCTCCCGCATTGTTGGACAGGAACGACGGCGCGCCATCCGACCCTAAGCGCATCTCATCGGCGTTCTCTTCGCCCTTGAGTTCGGCGGCGGCAAATCCCGCGCCGATCTCGACGCCCTTAACGGCATTAATGCCCATCAACGCGCGGGCAATGTCTCCGTCCAGCTTATCGTAAACGGGGTCGCCCCATCCGGCAGGTACACCGGAGGCGACAACTTCGACGATGGCGCCGACGGAAGACCCTTCTTCGCGCACCTCATCCAGATATTTTTCCCATGAAGCAGCGGCGGCAGAGTCGGGACAGAAAAGAGGATTTTTATCGACGTCGTTCCAATTCCATTTGGCGCGATCGATTTTCTGCGCGCCAACTTGAATAAGCGCGCCGCGCACTGTTATTTTCTCGCCAAGAATTTTTCGGGCAATGGCGCCCGCCGCAACGCGGCATGCCGTCTCGCGCCCCGAAGAGCGCCCGCCCCCGCGATAATCCCGAATGCCGTATTTTTTCCAAACCGCATAGTCGGCATGAGCAGGACGGAACTTGTCCTTGATCTCCTCGTAGTCTTTCGACTTAGCATCGGAATTCTCGATCATCAGGCAAATCGGCGCGCCTGTCGTGACGCCTTCAAAAACGCCGGATATTATCTTGACTATGTCCCCTTCCCCGCGCTGCGTCGTAAAACGCGACTGTCCTGGCTTGCGTTTATCCACCCACGGCTGAATATCGGCCTCGGTCAACGGAATCAAGGAAGGGCATCCATCGACCACAACGCCTATCGCAGGCCCGTGGCTCTCTCCCCACGTGGTAAAACGAAATAAAGTTCCGAAGCTGTTGGACGCCATGTTGGTAACCAAATTAGTGAAGCAGACAGAAAGACCTAGCCCCCCATTATTAACCACCCTTTACTTTTGTGGAAGCTTTTCCTTAAGGAAAAGTAACCAAATAAATGCGGCACAATTAGCAAAAGATTCACCCATTCTGGCTAGACTGCAATCATATAGAAAGGCTCATTTATTTATATTCGGGAGAATGATTATGGAGCAGCCAGTAGAAGTAATCATGAAACAATCACGGGAATGGTACCGATCGTTTTTGACGGCGCCCAAAGATGTTCCTGCCATCACGGCTGGCTTAGAGGAATTATACAATAAACGCATTATTGGCAAAAAAGGCCCCGGAGATTCTGTTTTGAATTTAAAATTCTGTTTGCAAGATGCGTTTGCCGGCATTGCCTATCTTGCTCAAGCCAAGTTGGGCGCATGCAAAGACCATATGTACAGCTTTTCCAATTTGTCAGAACCCGTTCTTAAAGACATTGGAAATGTTTGGGCAATGGTAGAAAAATTATGTCCTCCAGAGTCTTTGGCGGGCAGAACTGGGGTAAAAAACAACAACACCCATTCTTTAAGACTCGGTTCGTAATATAAATTTTTTAATTTGATTTATTTGGAGAAGAATTATGGATAAAAAGAAAACTGGAAGAAAAATTGGAGTAGGAGATTCGGACCTCACGGTTATTGAAGCCGCCCATGGCCGCAGGATTCCTTCCTTACATAAGATTCCCACACCAATAAAGACGGCTGAAGAAGGCTATGGAAGAGGTACATTTACCAAAGATGCCTCGGAACAAGAAAAAAATGAAAGAATAACGGCCGAGCTTCGTGGCAAAAAGCAAGACGGACGAGTTACCGTAGTACCAGAACCAGACGGCGACGCGGCACGAAAGAATCTAAAAAAACTGCCAAACTCAGATATTATTCTGGCGTCATAGAAATCTACTACCCATCATTCACCAACGCATCAGCTCCTTTGCAAACGTCCGAGTTAGGGTTTGGCAACGGAGCTATTCATATTGCCGACGAGCTCGACAAGCTTCTCCATCTCGTCCACGGCGATCATACCGATGGAATGGTATCCCGCATCAACGTGCAACAATTCGCCCGTAATTCCGGTGCCGAGATCGCTGAGTAAATAAAGCGCCGAATTTCCGACTTCAATAATTGAAACATTGCGCTTCAGGGGCGCGTTAATCTCGTTCCACTTCAGAATATGACGGAAATCGCCGATGCCGCTGGCCGCCAACGTTTTAATCGGCCCTGCCGATATGGCGTTCACGCGAATGCCCTTGCCTCCCAAATCGACAGCCAGATAACGCACGCTGGCCTCAAGCGCAGCCTTGGCCACGCCCATGACGTTGTAATGCGGCATCACGCGCTCGGCGCCCAGATAGGAAAGCGTCAACAAGCTTCCGCCGTTCGGCATAAGCGGCATCGCGCGGCGCGCGACGGATGTGAACGAGAAGCACGAGATATCCATCGTGCGCAGAAAGTTATCGCGCGTCGTATTGACATAAAGCCCGTCAAGTTGAGCCTTGTCCGAATACGCAATGGCATGAACGAGAAAATCGAAAGAGCCCCACTCTTTGCGAAGAGTCTCAAATAAGGCATCGACGCTCGCCTCGTCGGTCACGTCGCAAGGCAAGATGAGCTTGGATCCGACGCTCGCCGCCAAAGGCGTCACGCGTTTTTGCAAAGCCTCGCCCTGATAGGTAAAAGCAAGTTCTGCCCCCTGCGCCGCGCAAACGTTAGCGATGCCCCAGGCGAGAGATCTGTCGTTCGCGACGCCCATAATCAGGCCGCGCTTTCCGGACATCAGTTGACCCTTAAACGGAACAACAGGTACTTGAGATTCTGTCATTTTTATCCTCAAAAAGTCGCAAAAGCCCGACGACTCTACACGTTTATAAGCCATCGTCAAATAGCTATGAATCTTCGTCATTCCAAAAAATTCTTCGTCATTCCGGAAAATTCGCTTTTTTGCATTCTCGCAAAAATGCGAATTTATCCGGAATCCGATTTGTTTTGATTGCCGTAAGAAACCAAATCGGATTCCGCATAAATTTTCTTTCGCTTCGCGAAGAGAAAATTTTGCGGAATGACAACAACATTATTAAGAATAAACCTTAGGTTGGCAATTTATTCTGTTCTCTGGTCTTCAGAAATTGAATTTGTGGGTTTTCTTCCTGAGTCCGATTTAAATGCCATGCGTTGCGTGCAAGAAACACCAAAGCCCCGTCGTGATCTTCCGCAAGATTTGAACGATTCACATCGGTGAATTTTTTCAATACGACGGGGTCGGAACATTCAATCCAACGCGCTGCCGAAACGCCCGCATCTTCGAATTTTGCTTCCAAGCCGTATTCAGCTCCGATGCGTGAGGCCAGAACCTCGAATTGCAAAGGCCCGACGACGCCCACGACCCATTCGGAACCCGACAAAGGCTTAAAAACCTGCGAGGCCCCCTCTTCGGCAAAATGCTCGAGCGCGCGGCGCATGTGCTTGACCTTCATGGGGTCGCTGATATGCACGCGCTGCAAAAGCTCGGGCGCAAAATTCGGAACGCCGAGAAAGCGAATTTTTTCTCCCTCGGTCAGCGTATCGCCGATGCGCATCGTGCCATGATTGGGAATACCCATAATGTCGCCCGCATAGGCGTCCTCGGCCAATTCGCGTTCGCGCGCGAGGAACAAGACGGCATTGTTGACGGCTATCATTTTTTCGCTGCGCAGGTGAAGCAACTTCATGCCGCGCTTGAAGTGTCCGGAGCACAACCGCACGAAAGCAATGCGGTCGCGATGGTTCGGATCCATATTTGCCTGAACCTTAAACACAAATCCCGTTACCTTGTCTTCGGCAGGCTTTACTTCCCGCGTATCCGCCTTCTGAGGCCTTGGCGACGGCGCATATTCCGCAAGCCCCAAAAGCAATTCGCGCACGCCGAAATTATTAATGGCGCTACCAAAATACACAGGCGTCATGTGTCCGCTACGATAAGCTTCGGCATCGAAAGGCGGGCACAAGCCGCGCGCCATTTCAACGTCGTCGCGAAGTTTTTGCGCAACGTCGGCGCCAAGCAATTCATCGAGCTTGGGATCATTCAGGCCATCACATGCAATTCCGTCAGTCAATACATCGCCTTTCGTGCGATCCATAAGGATAAGCCGGTCGCGGATGAGATCATAACAGCCCCTGAACTCGCGTCCCATGCCGATGGGCCAGCTTGCCGGAGTCACATCGAGTGCCAGCGTTTGCTCGATCTCGCTCATCAGGTCGAACGGATCCCGGGCTTCGCGGTCCATCTTGTTGATAAAAGTCATAATCGGTACGTCGCGCAAGCGGCAAACTTCGAACAATTTTCTGGTCTGGCTTTCAATACCCTTCGCGGCGTCGATGACCATCACCGCGCTGTCTACGGCAGTCAGCGTGCGATAGGTGTCTTCGGAAAAATCTTCATGTCCGGGAGTATCCACTAAATTGAAACTCCGCTCGGCATAATCGAAACTCATAACCGACGCGGTCACGGAAATGCCGCGATCGCGCTCGACCTTCATCCAGTCCGAATGCGCGCGCCGCGCATCGCCCCGCGCCTTGACCGCGCCAGCCAACTGAATGGCTCCGCCGAAAAGCAGAAGCTTTTCGGTCAGCGTCGTCTTACCGGCGTCGGGGTGCGCGATAATCGCGAACGTGCGCCTGCGCGCCGTTATGGTTTCAAGCGATTCAATCATGGGAGGGGTTCATAGCGGTAGAAGCGCGGTTTGTCAGCATTTATCGTGATCTTACGGGTCAATATTTACCATAACCCATCGTTGTCGAAAGTATTGTTGGTGATTATAAGTTACTCAACAATTATTTGAAGCCGATTTATCTTGATTGGAGATTTTTTGTGGAACCGTTTGTATCTGAAAAATCGAGCGACGCGTTAGAATCGATGTTTGCTAAAGCAAAAGCGAACGCCACCCGTTTGGAAAAGTTCGCAGCACAACAATATGGGCATACTTGTCAAACAAACGTCGACTTTACGGGCGAAAGCTCAAAAGGTATGCACGCAGCCATATTGCTCAGACACTACGGCACTCAAGACAATGATAAACTTCTTCTTTGGGCAAAAGAACTCTTTCACACATTAAAAATTACCGGTCTCACGGCGACAAAAAATGCGCGCGGTGTGCTAATTGAAGGGCCCGTCGAAAGCGATGCTCTTGCCCAAGCTCTGGACGAAAGAATTGTGGTTATTAAACCGCCCAAGGTTCCGAACTATAAAGAGCGGGGCAGAAGTAAACATCGCGCCCAAGACTGTCGTAGATAAACCCACGATGCGGGAGAAATACTAAGAAGGCCTCTTCTCCACCCCTAGTCTCTTTATTTCCCACCTCAATTCGATTTTAAACTTATCGCGCACACGCCTTCGCACTTCTTCACCTAGTTTTTCAATATCGGCGGCCGTTGCGTGCCCTGTATTAATAAGGAAATTGCAGTGCTTTTCGGACACTTTCGCCTGACCGATTTTAAGTCCCCTGCAGCCTGCTTCTTCGATCAGCTGCCACACCTTGCGCCCTTGGGGATCGTTTTCCGGATTGGCAAACGTCGACCCACACGTTTTTTCGCCAATCGGCTGCGTTGCGCGGCGCGATTTTTGTATTTCCCGCATACGCTCCGAAATGACATCCGGATCGCCCTCTTCGCCTTGCAAAAGCGCAGAAACAAAAATCGTGTCCGCAGGAACTTTCGTGGCGCGATAGGAGAAACCAATCTGTTCGGCGGATAATGTGCGCTTGGTGCCGTTACGTTCGACAACGTAAGCCATAAAAACGATATCTTTAAATTCGCGGCCATAAGCGCCTGCGTTCATGCGAAGGCCGCCCCCAATCGTTCCGGGAATGCCGCATAGAAACTCCAACCCTGCTATCCCTATATTCTGCGCCGTTCTCGCAACGTTCAGGTCGATGGCTGCTGCACCAGCATGAAGGCCATCCGATTCAACCTTCACGAACGCAAAAGCCGGACTGAAACGAATGACGACGCCGGGAATCCCGCCGTCGCGGATAAGAGTATTGGACGCCGCACCCAAAACCGTTACCGGAATATCGGCAGGGCAATGGGTCAGAAAGTGAGAAAGGTCGTCAACGTCGGCGGGACGATAAAGAACTTCGGCGGGCCCCCCGACGCGAAACCATGACTGATCGGCAAGCCCGCCGTTAGGCACAAGCGCGCCGCGCACTTCGGGCAAGCGGTCAATAAGGTAGTTGTTAAATGTCGGTTCAGATGGGTTCATAACTATAAAATAGCATGTTTAAAAATTAAATGAAGCCTAGGGCATGTTTCAAATTTAGCAAGCTTGAGGCGAAAACCGTGATTTTTTTGATTTTTGAGCGGAGCGTACTCTAACGTACGTGAGCATCAAAAATCAAAAAAAGTGCGGTTTGCAGCCCAAGATCGCTGAATTTGAAACATGCTTACGCTTCGAGCGCTTTCACAATGCTCTCACACATCTGCTTCGCATCGCCAAACAACATCATCGTATTGGAACGGAAGAAAAGCTCGTTCTCGACGCCCGCATACCCCGTCGCCATCGACCGTTTGACAAAAAGAACCGTTTTGGCCTTTTCAACATCCAAAACAGGCATCCCGTAAATCGGCGATTGCGGATCGTTATGCGCGGCAGGATTGGTCACGTCGTTCGCGCCGATGACAAACGCCACGTCCGTCTGCCCGAAATCGCGGTTGATTTCCTCAAGCTCCAGGACATCGTCGTAAGGAACGTTGGCTTCCGCCAAAAGCACGTTCATATGGCCGGGCATGCGCCCCGCAACCGGATGAATGGCATAGCGAACCTTGACGCCTTCCTTCTTAAGTATATCGGCCATTTCGCGCAGCGCATGCTGCGCTTGCGCCACAGCCATGCCATAGCCGGGAACGATAATAACGCTCGCAGCGTTTTTGAGGATAAAACTCGCATCCTCCGCCGACCCGACCTTGACCGGACGATCCGTTGCTGCTGCGGCGGCAGCCGCAGCGCCCTCGGAACCAAAGCCGCCTAGAATGACATTGAAAATCGAACGGTTCATGCCTTTGCACATGATGTAGCTGAGAATAGCGCCCGACGCGCCGACCAAAGCGCCCGTGATGATGAGCAACGGGTTTTCAAGCGTAAAGCCCGTAGCGGCTGCCGCCCATCCCGAATAGCTGTTGAGCATCGAGATGACGACCGGCATATCCGCGCCGCCGATGGGAAGGATCAGCAAAAATCCCAAGAGCAGAGCCACCCCGACAATCGTCCAATAGGCAAACGCTTCCTGCGTCAAAACAAGGACGATCACGGAAAGAACAATGATAATGCCGAGAGCCAGATTAAACTGGTGTTGAAATTTGAAAACGAGAGGCTTTCCCGAAACAAGCCCCTGAAGCTTGGCAAAAGCAACGATCGATCCGGTGAAGGTAATGGCGCCGATAGCAACCCCTAATCCCATTTCGATAAGGCTTGAATAGTGAATGCTTCCCACCTGGCCGATACCGTAGGCGCCGGGATTTAAAAAAGCCGCCGAGGCCACAAGAACGGCAGCCAAACCGACGAGTGAGTGAAAAGCCGCCACCAACTGAGGCAACGCGGTCATTTTTATTTTCTTTGCTACAAGCGCGCCGATGCCCCCGCCTGCGGCAATCGCTAAAGCAATCCACCCGAAAGACGACACCTCGACCAGAAACAAGGTCGTGACAATCGCCAGCGCCATGCCGAAAATGCCGAACAAATTGCCCTGACGTGCCGACTCCGGCGACGCAAGGCCGCGCAAAGCCATGATGAAGCAGACGCCCGAGATGAGATAAGCAAGAGAAACGGCGGTGTTCATTTTTTAGCCTTTTCGCTTCCTGTCATTTTCTTCTTATACATAGCCAACATTCGCCCCGTAACGATAAATCCGCCAAAAATATTGACGGAAGCCAAAGCCACCGCCGCAAGCCCCATCTCTTTCGAAAGAGTCATGTCGATGGGGCCAGCAGCCAGCAAAGCCCCGACGATAATGACCGACGAAACCGCATTGGTGACGGCCATCAAAGGAGAATGGAGCGCAGGCGTCACGCGCCAAACGACATAGTACCCCACAAAACAGGCCAAAATGAAAACCGTAAGGCCGGTGATAAAGAACCCGTGCTCGACGGGAGCCCCCTGCACCGCTATTCCCTGCGCCTGCCTCGCCAACTCCACCGCAAGATCGGACAGCTTCTGCTGATCGGCTGCGATGTTGTTGAGACCGGAAATAATGTCGTTGAGCGCCATAATCCCTCTTACTTTTTAGCCGGAGGAACGGTCGCGGGCACAGTCGTTGGAGCCACCGGCGGCGCAACAGGAACTTCTATCGAAATGGATTCCGGTTCCTTGTTTGGATTCGACCCGCTCACGGACACGGACGCAGGAGCCTCGGTAGCCGCCTCAACAGGCGCTTCAACTGCCGTTGCTGCAGTCGGTTGAACGGGTTGAAAAACCGCGCGCTTGCGGATCAACTCAATCTCGGCGAGGATTCTCTCTTCGCGGGCTTCAATGATGCTGATGCGGTCGTTCGTATCCTTGACCATGCCGCGGATATCGACCAGATGGGTGGCAAACAGAACGAACAGAACCGAGCAGCACAACACCGAAGCGGCAATGCTGGTGATCCACCACAAGGCAACCTGAACTTTAGTCGGCAAATCCGTAGGCATGAGTTTCTCCTTTTAGGGCTCAGTTGATCTTCAAAAACTGCGGGTGCACGATGGCGCCCTGATGGGTAAGAGTAACGGCTCGAACGATTTCGTCGTTCCAGTCTATCGCTAACCTTCCCTCATTCTTTGCGGAAAGCAACGAAACAAAATTGAAAAGATTTCGCGCATAAAGCGAAGACGCATCCACCGGTATGCGGCTCGGAACATTGCGATGACCGACGATTTTTACGCCATAGGCCTCAACAACTTTTCCGGCCTCGCTGAGAGCGCAGTTGCCGCCCTGCTCAACGGCAAGATCGACGACAACGGAGCCCGGTTTCATCGTTTTCAGCATATCCTCGCTGATAAGATTAGGCGCAGCCCGTCCGGGAATAAGAGCCGTACAAATGACAATATCCTGCTTTTTGATGGTTTCGGCAATCAAATCGGCCTGACGGCGCTTGTAGTCTTCGCTCATTTCCTTGGCATAACCGCCCGATGTCTCGGCTTGTTTTGTTTCTTCGCTATCCACCATCACAAACGTCGCGCCAAGGCTTTCGACCTGTTCACGTGCAATGGGGCGCACATCCGTCGCGGAAACAATGGCACCCAAACGGCGCGCCGTCGCAATAGCCTGCAAGCCCGAAACCCCCGCGCCCATCACCATGACGCGGGCGGGAGGAACAGTGCCTGCGGCAGTCATCATCATCGGGAAAGCCCGGCCAAATTGCTCGGCGGCATCCAGAACGGCCTTGTATCCGGCCAGATTGGATTGGCTGGACAGAACGTCCATCGATTGGGCGCGTGTAATGCGCGGCATCAACTCCATCGACATTGCCGTGATATTTCCGCGCGCATAGGTATCGAGATCGGCGCGGGCACCATAGGGATTAAGCATACCTATTAAAACGGCGCTTGGCCTGATGAGCCCGATTTCGTTGCGGCCTTCGCCCTCGGTCATCGGGCGCTGAACTTTCAAAACGATATCGGCGTCGCGCAGCAAAAGAGAGGTATCCGGGACAATCGAGGCGCCTGCCGCGGCATACATGTCATCCGGAAAAGAAGCTTCGCCGCCTGCCCCGGATTCGACGGCAACGTCATAACCCAAAGATTTATACCTCTTAACCGTATCTGGCACGATCGCCACACGGCGTTCATAAGAGCGGCGTTCTTTGGGAATAGCTATTTTCATTGGCCTATAGTGGAAGAATGAATGAGGAAAATCAACGAACTGATAGGTATAAAACATTTTTTTCATGATGGGAAGGCAGTTGCAACGCCAAGACGCAATGGCTATAAGCTACCCCCGAACCTGCTTACGATTTCGCAGGTTGAGGCGAAAAACGTGATTTTTTCGGTTTTCAAGCGGAGCGTACTAAAACGTACGTGAGCATTGAAAACTGAAAAAAGCGCGTTTTGCAGCCCAAGATGCGAGATCGGAAACAGGTTCGAACGGAGAGTAGCTCAGCCTGGTAGAGCACTGCCTTCGGGAGGCAGGGGCCGGAGGTTCGAATCCTCTCTCTCCGACCAATGAAATCAGTACTTTTTAGTGTTTTCTGATTTTTGAAGTTATATCGTGGCAACCATATGGCAACCACGCGGCGGGGATTATTTCTAATTCTCCTCGCATCACGCCTTATCACACCGTAGAATGCCTCAGCTACATTTAGAGGATTTGCGCCGTGTCAATATTTGAGAGAAAAACTGATCCGTATGAGAATTATGCGTCACTTGGCGGCGCACTATTTCTTCTAAAACTTATGGAAAACCCTTTCGGCGGGGAGGATGAGAGGCTCGGCAAAGAGCTCTTTAACCTTATGCATGGCCCTTGGTGGCTACGCCCTATAGACTTTGTTATTTGGCGCTTTAAGAAGGTTTCTATTTCCTCAATAAGAAACCCAAAGGGCCAATGCAATTATAAGGTCCTATTAAGAAAGGCTCCGCAGTTATTCGAAGATGAGCGAAAAGACATCATTAAGTGGGAGTTTAAAGTCGGAAATTATCCGATTTTCGGATATGTCATTCCTCGAACACCCAACGATATACGCCAACCAGTTCCGCAGAATATCTGGGGCGATGGCGCAAAAATTGATTGGGAAAACAATTCTGTTCAAAATGGAAGCTTAGCCTTCGAGGGCGTCAAAGTTGTCGATATTGATAACGGGGATGACATGGGCATCCTGAAAGACATCCTTAAAGGAAACACTCCACAAAACGTCCCATTAAAAAGAAACGCATCCGCTCCACCACGCCCCAATCCTCCAGCAAAACGTGGACGCGGACAGCCAACAAAAATTAAAGCTATCGAGAAGGCCTATAACAGCCTTAACATGACGGATGAGCTGGATTTCAGCCGCACTCTCAACTTTAATTTTCCAAGAATATCCGATAAAACTATAGAGCTTACCCCCTCCTGCGCTACTGAATTGGGAAAAGGCCCCGACATAAAAACCATCCGAAAAGCGGTTGGCAAACAATTTAAGGCCGACCAAAAGCTATTTCTGAAGGGACAAGCCTCAGTAAACACAAAAGAACATTAAAAATGATAGGGAATTAATCCAAACTGATTACTGCTCAAAATACTTCCCTGCCCGTTACTGCTGAAATCGCTTCATCGCAAATCAACCGATGGAGCATCAAGTGCAGAATAATGAAGATAGAGATTATGAAGAAACCCTATTAACCGAAAAACAAGCCGCAGCCTTTTTGGGTCTTGCGCCCCGGACACTTGCAAAATGGCGGGTTGTTGGCGGAGGCCCACCCTTCAGAAAACTTTCTAAAAGAGCCGTTAGATACAAACGCTTAGACCTAATGGAATGGTCTGACGCACAGCTACGGCACAGCACCTCCGATACTGGAAACACTTTGGAGGCAAAGCTATGACCGCATTCCCATCAGCCCCCGCCAACCCACAAAAGGACGAAAAAGAGGCTTACTGGGAACGGCACCAGAAGAGGCTTAATCGTCTTGCTAAGGCTCATGCCCGACAAACGCTAATCTTGTCATACCTAGAGCAACTCCAAGATGCTTCAAGGCATGAAACGCCGGACATGTTAAGCCTAGTTTGGGGAGACATTCAAAAGATAGACCCTAACGAAGATCTTGGTTGGCTTATTTCAAGACTTGGAAACTGTGGGCGGTGGCTTGGCTTCCGTCATTACAAGGAAACAGGCCAGTTACGTTTATTTAATTCCAGCATGTGCCGAAAGGTATTGCTTTGTCCCTTTTGCGCAATTCAACGCAGTGCAAAGCATCTACAAACGTACATGCCAAAATTTTTGGCGGTCCGTGAAGCTTATCCGAATTTAATCCCAGTACTAATTACGCTCACAGAGAAGAATGGGCCTGATTTGGAAGAGCGCGTTGATCACCTATTCTCGTCACTAAACACGGTTAAAGGGAAGCGAAGGAACGCAAAAAACGGAGGCCGATGCAAAAGCGAATTAAATAAAGTCATCGGCGCAGTTGGTTCCTTTGAAATCAGCAACAGCTGCACTTTCGGATGGCACCCACATTTACACATGATCGCCTTTATCGACGAATTGATTGATCCATTTGAGCTTTCCAAAGAGTGGCTAGCAATTACAGGCGACAGCAAAATTGTAGATGTCCGAAGGATTGATGAATCTAATTTGATCAAATCTCTTAATGAGGTTTTCAAATATTCGCTAAAATTTGGCTCTCTTACGCCGTCACAAACCTACGAATGTCATAAGGTTCTTAGAAACCGAAAGAAGCTTTTTTCTTTAGGCATTATGCGAAACGTGCACGTTGAAAAGAACCCTGATGAAGTAAAGCTTCAGGAAATGGATTACGAAGATTTGCAATACACTTTCCGAGACGGTCTCTATGTCCCAGCCAATCCTGCAGCAAAGAAGAAGCATGGTGCTTGATGGTTGTAGATATAGCTACGCTAGTGTTGCCCATAGCAAGACAGCTGCATTTTCCGCATGATTATTTGAGCGTTGTGCCCTCACTATAAAACAACCCGCCCCGCTCTTTTAAAGCTCGCTGGAAGGATGAAAGCACGACTGAGGGGATGTGTGGGGGAAGCGAAGCCGACGCCTCCCGCCACCCGCGCGCGAGCGCGGGAAGGGAGCGCGGCGAAGCGCACGACTCACAAACGACAGAGACTGGGGACTTTATCGGAGCGACACATTAACTTGATACTATAGAAAGATAGTGTGAACATGCCGCATGCCGTTGCGATGAGTATATTTCATTCACAACAAAAACTTTTGGGGCTGGAGTAGCTAAGCGAACCCTAAGGGGGTAAGTTTAGCGAATGATCTATCAGCGAAAGAGCCGGATGCCCATTCGGGTGCAGCAGAAGTTGTTGGAGCATTTTGTCGCTGGCACAACTGCCCGTGCCGCTGCGCTGTTGGTGGACGTGCAAGCGAATACGGCGAAGCTGTTTTATCAACGGCTGAGACAACTGATCGCCAGCAAGCAAGAAAGCTACGAACTCTCTGGTGAAGTCGAGGCCGACGAGAGTTATTTTGGCGGCGTCCGGAAGGGCAAGCGGGGAAGAGGCGCAGCGGGAAAAGTGCCCGTATTCGGCTTATTAAAGCGAGGTGGCAAGGTTTATACGGCGATCATTCCGAATGCTAAATCCGCAACACTTATTCCGATCATTCGAGAGAAGGTTAGACCGGACAGCATCGTCTACACAGATACCTTCCGAGCCTATGATGTGCTCGACGTTTCAGAGTTTCATCATCGGCGTGTGAATCACAGCAAAGTTTTTGTCAGCAAACGAGGACACCACATCAACGGAATTGAGAACTTTTGGAACCAAGCCAAGCGACATCTGCGCCGCTTTAACGGCATCCCAAAAGACAGCTTTTTCTGGTTTTTGAAAGAATGCGAGTGGCGGTTCAATGGAGGCTCTCACAAAGCCCTGTTAAATCAGCTCAAATCTTGGTATCAGGACGAAATCAACAGGCCTTAGCTACTCCAGCCCCAAACTTTTTTTCGATTCTCATAAGTTGAGGTATAGTCTAGAGTAAGATTTGGTATGTTTTAAGGGGAACCTTACATGAATTTCATACTCAAAGATCAAATTGATGAAAGGAAATATCCTTTGGTCATTGATCTTGATGGCACGCTGGTTAAGACAGATTTACTCCATGAAGCGTATTGTGATTCATTCACGCATGGCTTCAGACATCATTTAAAGTGCGCCAGTGCGTTTCTGCGCGGAGGAAGATCGTCACTCAAAGCCTATCTGGCGCAAGAGAGCAATGTAGATCATACAAAACTCCCCTATAATGAAGCCGTTCTTGAGCTTATCCGCGCGGCACGGCGCGATGGGCGGCCTGTTTATCTCGCTACCGCGAGCAATCATCTCCATGCGGAGGCTATTGCTTCACATTTAGGTTTGTTTGATGGCGTTTTTGCCTCAGATGACAAGACAAACCTCAAGGCTGAAGTTAAGGCCCAAACGCTTGCCGATAGGTTTGGAAAAAAGAACTTCGATTATGTTGGAAATTCTACGGCTGATATTCCTATTTGGGCTATCTCTCATAAAGTTTATGCCGTAAATGTTTCGGCCCAGACGCAAAGGAAGATTAATAAGTTGGGCCTTCCCACAGAGTATCTTTTTGAGCAAAAACACATTTTAAAAAGTTGGGGCAAAGCCCTGCGCGTTCATCAATATGCCAAAAACGCGTTGCTTTTTGTGCCGATGCTGACATCACACACCTATGCACTAAGCTCTTTTTTAGTTGGGTCGTTGGCATTTTTATCGTTCTCGTTGTGCGCTTCCTCTGTTTACATTTTTAATGATTTGATAGATCTGACCGCAGATCGACAGCACCCGACCAAATGCAATAGGCCCTTTGCAAAGGGTAGCATCCCCATAGCGCAGGGCGCGATCATAGCGCCGATACTTCTTGTTATCGCATTCTCTTTGGCCCTCCTAATCTCCCCTATTTTTACCGCAACCATAGCGGCCTATTTTATTATTACAGTGGTTTATACAGCCTATCTCAAACGCAAGATGATTATTGACGTCGTCGTTCTTGCGATGCTTTACACACTAAGAGTTATCGCGGGTGCTGTCGCCATTGATGTTAATCTATCCGAATGGCTGTTGGTGTTTTCGATGTTCATTTTCACATGCCTAGCCTTGGTCAAAAGATATGTCGAACTTGCCGCACGAATAGATGGCAATCTTCCAGATCCGTCAAATCGCAACTACAAGCTCCGCGATCTCCCCGTCATCGGCGCGCTGGCGGCGGCAAGCGGCTTTAATGCTATAACCATTTTCTCGCTTTATATTTCTTCGCCTGCAGTCAGGGAACTATACCGCCATCCACAGTTTTTGTGGCTCGTTTGCCCAATCCTGATGTATTGGGTTGGTCGTCTTCTGGTTTTGGCGCACCGCAGGATTATCCACGATGATCCCGTGTTCTTTGCCCTTCGCGACCGCAACAGCTATTTTGCGATCTGCGCTATGGGCATCATCGTTCTCTTGGCAAGTTAAGGGGATTAGGCCATGTCTTTTGTGCAGTCAACGAGCACTCCTCTGCAAAAATGGATCGATGAGTCATCTTCCAGCCCCGGCAATATTTTTATCTTCTCGCTTCTAGGAGCCGCACTCTCGTTGGTCGTTACCGGCTTTGTTTTTGGCACCTGTAATAACTTGTTTCACCTCCCTATCGTTGGGAGGATGTATGACGAACCGCAATTTGCCCAAGATTCTTTTATTCAGTCTCTTCGCTATTTTGCCTCCGGCGTTTGGCTTTTGTTGCGCGGGACAGATCGTTTCATTTCGCCTTACTGGCTCTTCCTTGGCGCAGCCTATGTCTCAAGAATTATTGCCTTCGCAGGTTTCCTGTCATGCGCCGATTTGTTGGGAATCAAAACCCAAAAACAAATGGCCTTGTTTAGCCTTCTTCTTGCCTTTAGTGCTTTGCTTCAAGGCTCCTCTTACGCAGGCGGAGGAGGGCTTTTTATTAAGTATTTTACGCACTCTGAAATCGCCAACGGCTTCTCGCTTCTTAGCCTAAGCTTCATTATACGCAATCGCTTTGTCGCAGCCCACGCCATGAACGGCATTACTTTTTTTGTGAATGCCTTTGTCGCCGTGTGGAATGCTCTTCCACTGTTGTTGCTTACCTGCTGCCGATATTTTGCAGAAAAAGCCAACTTGAAGAAAATAGTCTTTCAAAGCCTCCTAGGCTCGGCTGTTTTTCTCGTTCTAGCGGCCCCGGTTATTTACAATATAGTTTCCTCACCAGCATTCGGCGCAAAACTTACCTTCAACTATGTATCGTATTTGAAAGAATACTGGCCCTATCATTTTTTGATCTCGACAATACCGCTTAAGGAAATACTTAAAGCGGTATTGATAATTGCGATAGCTTTTCTCTCTTTCCACAAACTCGGGGCATCTGCCAAGCCCTTCAACATTGCTCTTTCAGGCTATATCATCGTCTATCTTATGGGGGCCTGCGTTCCTTTTCTGACACACAGTCCGACGATCCTTAATCTGCACCTCTTGCGCGTCAGCACTTTTTTTCACCTGCTGGCCGCCCTTGGAGCAACAACGCTTGCCGTTCGCTGGTTTGAAGACATGGACCCCTATGTCAGCAAATTAACGGCACCAGCTTTTGCCGTGTTATTATGCCTGCCTAAATTAGTACTGTTGGCACCATTGTTTTTTATCGTGGTTTCGCTTCCCTATACCCGCCGATTGACCTTCACCTTTGCCATGAGAAACCGCGCTTATTTAATATCTGGGCTGGTTACCTTGCTTCTCGCAGCGCTGTCATACTCCCAGTGGAGAAGCCATCGGTGGAATACAGATATATCGAAACAAATTGAAGAGTTTTTTTCGCTCGGAGCATGGGCCAAAAGCCATACGCCGCAAGACGCAATTTTTTTGATGCTGACCACAGACATCCGTCCATCGGACTCCGCCGTTACCAAACCAGACGAGGAACCGCCAAAATATGACAATACAATTTTTGAATATGCATCACATCGCCGCGTTTGGGTTGACTATAAAAGAGGCGCTGCGATTATGTGGTACCCCCCCTATTACGAGGTCTGGCATACCCGCATTGAACAAGTTCTCGCCCTAAAATCGATGGATGAGAAAATGTCTTATGCGTCGAAGAACTCCATTGGGTATGTCGTTGATTACTGCCAGGGGCATCCCAGTTATGCACCTCTTTATACGGGAAGAAACATTTGCCTTTATTCGGTCAAGGCAGCCGACTAAGGACAGCCGCAGGCATGAAAGAAAAAACAATGTCACTAACTAGTATCCTGCTTATCCTCGCTAGCGTCGCACTTTCATCCGGATCGCAAATTGCGCTCAAGTTCGGCATGATGTCGGAACCGATTCAAACGGCCATCAAAAGCGAAAATGTCATAGAGATTGGCGTGGCGCTTATAACGTCTCCTCTGGTGACTGGGGGGCTTTTCAGCTTCGGCTTAAGCGCCATTCTTTGGCTGTTTGTCCTCTCCCGCGTGCCGCTCTCTTCCGCTTATCCCTATGTCGCGCTGGGGATATTCGTAACAGTCCTTGCCGGGTATTTTTTATTTCATGAACCTCTAACGGTTTTTAAGGTCGCGGGAGTCGCTTTGATCCTTGCGGGAATTTTACTTGTTGGAAAAAGTGTATAGGTGGGACGGGGACAAAGCGCTGCTGCGATCACTCCGGCAATCCTATCCGCCGCTTGCTTAATCGGGTTGTCCGAGAGGTGCGCGTAACGCGCTGTCGTTTTTGCGTCCTTGTGTCCGAGGAGCGCCCCAATCATCAGAAGACTGTCGCCGTTGGAGGCTCCGATTGAGGCGAAGGAATGGCGGAGGTCATGCAACCGAACGTCAGCCAACTTCGCGCTTTCTCTCACACTGTCCCATACTTTTTGGATGCCGACAATATGGGTTCCCTCTTTGTTGCTGGCAAAAACATATGGACTGCCTTCGTTTTTTGGGAGACTACGCAAAAGATCAACCGCAGCTTTGCCGATAGGTACTATTTTTGCCCCTGTCTTGCTCTCGGGAAGGCGAAGGCATCCCCTATCCATATCTACAAACTGCCAACGCAATGTTAAAATTTCGCTCTTTCGGCATCCCGTCAACATCAACAAACGGATAGCATCGAGAGTTGATTTGTTTTCCCCATCCTTCTCCGCTTTGCGTAATGCTTTTCCCAATCGGCCCAGTTCTTTTTCGGATAAAAATCTCTCGCATTTTTTATCTTTAAATCTCTTCACGCCATACACGGGGTTGTCTGCTCTCAATCCCCTGCCAACTGCAAATGTGAATATCCCGCTCAAAAGCCCTGCCGTTCTTGTTGCCGTCCCCTTTCCTCCTGAAACAATTGCGCGACCGTATCTAACCGTTTTGACATCTGTCACTGTTTTGCCTTGGGCTACATCCTGCACAAAACGCTCCACGTCTGCGCGGGATACGTCTTTAACCCGTAGCCGTCCCATTAAGGGGAGAATATGGCGCGTGATCCTGCCCCTGTCTGTGGCGAGGGTTGAGGCTTTTTTTGTCGCGCAGCCTTCTTTCAGGTAAAGGGCGCAAAGCTCTTTCACGGTCAAGGCGTGGCGGTCTGCATCTCTCTTTTCCGATGGGTCTACGTCCTTGGCGACATCCCCTAAAAGCCGCATAGCCTCTTGCCTAGCCTCTTCTGGTGTCCACGGTGACCCATGCCTTCCAATTGTCACCCATCTTTGCTTCCCCTTGCAGCGAACTTTCACCGCATAATATTTTCCACCCGCCACACGGCAACGAAGACCAAAACCTGAAACTTCCGTATCCCAAACCGTGATGTCGCCTGTCTTCTTATCGGCTGTGAGGCTATCAACAATTCTTTTGGTAATTTTTGCCTTCATTATGCATCCCCCAAAATCATCCTTGGCAACCATATGGCAACCACTGGAACGCAACTCGAGGCTTTCCATAGGAAGGACAAGAGCACATGAAGTGATGGAAAGCAATAGGTTAGCGCATCATGGAGTAAATGAGGTACCTGTTGGTGCTGCCTTCGGGAGGCAGGGGCCGGAGGTTCGAATCCTCTCTCTCCGACCAATGAAATAAAAAAGGGGGCTTTAGCCCCCTTTTTTATTTCATTAGTTAGAAAGCGGGGGTTCGAACCGACGGAGGGGGTTCGACAATTTTTAGGAGCAACAAGCCCAAAGGGCGCAGGTGCGACTAAAAAATTGCCGCTTTGCAAGCGGCAAAGCCGCGCAGCAAAGTAATCCTCTCCCGCCGAAGGCGGCCTCGCGTTAGCGGGGGTAGCGCGCAGACAGGGCGAGCGGCGCGAAGCGCCGAAAAGCCAATCTCTTCTCGGCTTATCTCCCCTTCATCGCCCTATCCGACACGAACGGATTATTTTTGCGTTCTTCCCCGAACGTCGACGCTTCGCCATGTCCCGCAACGAAACTGACGTCGCCCAAAGGCCATAATTTTTTCGTTATGGAATTTATCAAGGCATCGGGGTCGCTATGCGGTAAATCGGCGCGTCCGATGGAGCCCTTAAAAAGAACATCGCCGACCTGAGCAAAATTGTTTTCCTTATTGTAAAAAACAACGTGCCCGGGCGTATGCCCCGGACAATGAAGGACCTGCCACGTCGTCTCGCCCATCGTGACCGTATCGCCATCTTCAAGCCAGCGATCGGTATCGAAAGTATCCATGCCTCTGAGCCCGCACTGAGCGGCATTTTGCGGGATGTTTTCGATCCAGAAAAAATCGTCCTGATGCGGGCCTTCGACCATAGCGCCCGTCGCCTGCTTAAGCTCTAAAACGCCGCCGCCGTGGTCGAAATGCCCGTGCGTAATCCAAATCTTTTCAACGGTTAAATGGTGTCTTTCGACTTCCGCTAAAATGCGGTCAACCTCCCCGCCCGGATCGATGACGGCGCACTTGTTCGTTTTTGTGCAAGCGACAATGGTGCAGTTTTGCCTCAGCAGCGTAACGGGCACGACATAGATGCTAATGGAAGGTTTATTTAACATCTTCTGACTCCTCACATATTGCAGCGGTTCATCCTTGACCAACGCCAAGCCTCTATTAGTCGCCCTGGTCCTCTGAAAGCTATATCAAACACATCCAAATAAAGCGCGAAGGGCATCATCAGCCCTCTCTGCGCTCTATCGCCTACGGCCCAGTTCGTTTCACGTTCCTTCTTTAAATTCGATTCCTCTCTATGACCAGCGACAAAATTAACGTCGCCCAAAGGAAACAACTTCTTCCATATTGAGTTTACCAACTCGGCTCGGCACCCACCCCAAAGAGTATAGCGTCCCATTGAATTTTTAAAAATAACATCGCCCACCTGCGCAAACTTGTTCTCCCTGTTGTAGTAAACGATATGACCGAGCGTATGTCCCGGGCAATGAAGCGCTTCCCACGTCGTCTCGCCCACCGTAACCTTATCGCCGTCTTGAAGCCAACGATCAGGAACAAAGCGGTTTTCTTTGCTGACCCCATAAAAAGAATTGTAGGGATTTTCGACCCAAAAACGGTCTGCTATATGCGATCCTTCGATGATAGCGCCTGTCGCCGTTTTCAACTCTTTTACCCCGTTGGCATGATCAAAATGTGGATGCGTAATCCATATTTTTTCTACGTCCAGCCCCTGCCGTTCAACTTCTTCCATAATCTGATCGACATCCCCGCCCGGATCAATGACGGCACATTTGTTTGTTTTTGGACAAACAACGATGGTGCAGTTCTGCTGATACGAAGTTACAGGCACAATATAATAATCGAGCGAAGGACCTGCCCTCATTTTATTTCTCCGAATGTAAATGCTTCAATGCACGATACAATAAGCTCGCGCCGTCCTCCGACATTATAGATTCCGGATGAAATTGAAATCCCATAAAACGATCGCCTTCCATGGCGATAATGCGGTTCGTTTCATCAATATCGAAATGGATGTCCTTGCGCGCCTTGGCGTTTGCGTTAAAGACCGGAGAAAACGAATTATAAAAACCAAGGCGATATTCTTTCCCCATAATTTCCACAACGCGCTGCATCCCCTGCGTCGATTGAATTTGCCTTTCGACATCGACCTTTTTATTGACCGCCAGAGCCTGATGCCCAAGGCAAATGCCCAGCATCGGCTTTTGGCGCGCCGATAAATCAGTAATGATTTCCTGCAGCCGGCGCATGCGAGGATGCGTCATGTCCGTAGGGTCGCCCGGCCCGGGCCCCACAATCACAATCTCGCCGTCATCTTGCGACGGATCATACGTAAGGCTATCGATGACCAAAATTTCTGCGCGCATCGTGCGCAGTATGTGCCCAACCATATGGGCAAAGTCATCCTCATTATTCAGAATGGTAATCTTGAGTTTATCGAGATTGGGCGCGCCCTCGGCATGCGGGTCTTGCCGGTTCATCCAAAAAGCCGACAATTTTTCGTTTCGCGCGCGCAAAACCAGCTCGACCTTCTTGCTTATTTCGTCCGTCAGATATGACTCTTTAAGCTGCGATGCGCCGGTCAAAACGCCCAAAATTCCCATGGCTTTGGCGCGGGATTCCTTGGCCTCGTTATCGGGATCGGAATCGCGCACAAGCCCCCCGCCCGCCTGAACGCGGAATTTCCCGTCGCCGCTAATCTCTGCGCAACGGATCAGAATGGCGCAATCCAAATCCCCGTTTGGCGCATCCGTACGAGGCTTGTAATAAACCCCTATTTCTCCGGCGTAATAGCGCCGCGATTCCGTCTCGTATTTGCGGATAATGCGCGCGGCGCTTTCCATCGGAGAGCCGACTACCGTAGGCGCATGAAACGTGCGCCGCAAAGCCGCAAGCGTGTCGCGCCCGCGCCGTCCCACAAGACGATATTCGGTATGAATGACAGCGCCGATTTCGCGCAAAAACGGCCCTTCAATCTCGCCGCCGTCGGGACATATAACGCCCATAATCTTCATTTCTTCGTCGACGACTTGGAACAGCTCATTGAGTTCTTTGGGGTCGGCAAGGAACCGATCAAGCCGCGCCTCGAAAGACCCGCGATCTTCTTTGCGCAAAGTTCCGGCGATGGGAACCATCACGGTTTCATTGCCACGGATTTCCAAATGCCGCTCAGGCGTCGCCCCGACAATATACTGATCCTTCGTTCTATCAGTCGGATGAATATTGGCAAATAGAACAGCCATGTACTGGCCGCTTTGCCTTAAAATTTTGCGATAGATTGTCAGCGCCGTTTGAGCGTCGAAAGCCTCGATCTGCCCCGAAAATCGCCGCGTCAGAGTCACTTGGGAAGCATTACCTCGCTCGATTTCGTTTTTTTGAAATTTGCGAACAAGCTCGGCATATGCCTTGTCGGAAAGAGAAGGCTGAATATCCCCGTTCCAAACGATCTCGGCATCCGGCAATTCGTCCGCCAACGTTTCCGCAGGAATCATGAAAGCGGTTTCGATTTCCATAGCCAGAATCGGCTCGTCCCCATGCGCCTCGAACCCACGCTCCCTGATCGCCCGATACGGCAAAGCAAAAGCGATATCGTGTCCGGTCTTAGACGCAAGCGTGTGAATGTCGTCGCTTTTCTCAAGCGCATGAACGAGGCCTTGCGCACATAAAACGCGACCCTGTTTTTCAATCAGCGCAAAAGGGCGCTTCGTATCTATAACATTTAAAAACATCTCTATCCTATTGGACTAGAACAATTTTGCGGCTTTGCGTTTCTTTCGGCCAAAGCATGTTTAAAACAACGATAAACCCCGTACACGCTAATAATCATTTTCACCCCCCACAAAAACCGCCCTCAGCAGGCGTTCCTCACGATAGCCAACGTTACGGTTTTCAACAACTTCTTCTTGAATCGTGCAAAAAGCTTCAACGAAAATTTTCAAGGAATTATCAAGCATAATATAGGCATGGCATGCTTTTCGCATGGGACTCCCAGCTGTTTAACCGTTAAGCAGGGGGTACCCCTATGGGATATGTCTTTCCTCCCCAATATCTTGATGTAAATGAAGCCTTTGCAAGAGGCGTTACCGCCCAAACCAAAGGGGATTTAACCACTGCCGTTGAGGAATGGCAGCGCACGATTGCCCTCGCACCGCACCATGCGCCTGCGCTCTACAACCTGGCTGTGGCGATGTCTTTGTTAGGAAACGAAAACGAGGTCGCGGAAAATTACGAAAAGCTTTTGAAATTTCAGCCCTCGCACAAGGATGCGCTTTTCAATCTTGCCAATCTTAGAAAAAGGCAGAAGCGCGACAGCGAGGCTGAAAGTCTTTACCGGCAATTGACCGGCGCTTACCCGAACTTTGCTTCGGGCTGGATCAATTTCGCTAAAGTATACTCGGATCGCGGCGATCTGATAGCCGCAGTGTCCTTGCTTCGCAAAGCCCTAACCCTCGATCCTACCCACATCATCGGACATTGGAATTTATCGCACCTTCTTCTGCGCATGGGATCATGGGAGGAGGCATGGAAAGAATACGAATGGCGCTTGCAAATTCCGAACTGGCTCAGCACGCCGGTTGCGGCAAAAACATGGACGAAAGGCATTCCTGCAAAACGCATTCTGTTATGGAACGACCAGGGCATGGGGGACGCGCTTCAGTTTCTTCGCTACCCCCGCATACTGGCGGAACAAGGCCATGAAGTATGGGTTCTTGTTCAGAAGGAACTTAAATCCGTCGCCGCGTCGGCTCTTGGCGTAACAGGAGCCATAGGCCCCTCTGACTTATTCCCGGATGTTGATACCCAAGCGCCCCTCCTCAGCATGCCGCATCGGCTTGGATTACCCGATCCTTTGGCGGTGGGAACAACGCCCTATCTTACATATAAAAAGATAATGTCCCTGCCCCGCAAAACAAAACAGCTTGCTGTGGGATTGGTATGGGCAGGCAATCAAAAATTCAAAAACGACGTCAATCGAAGCGCGTCGCTGTCATCCCTAAAAACTCTGTTTGAAATCGACGGCATTGATTGGTACAGCCTCCAGTTCAACGAGGCGCGCTCTCAAATACGGGAAAACAGCCTGTCTGATAAAATTGAGGACTTATCCGTTCAGCTGCGCGACTTTTCCGACACGGCGGCGGCGCTTAACGCCCTTGATCTTGTGATAAGCGTCGATACGTCCGTCGCGCATCTTGCGGGAGCGCTGGGACGCCCCTGCTGGCTGATGTTGTCGACAACGCCTGACTGGCGTTTTGTAAATGACGAAGCAACGCGCCGCTGGTATCCGACACTGCGGACTTTCCGTCAAACTCATGCCAACGACTGGCAAAGCGTTGCAACAGACATAGCCGCCGCGCTTCGAAACCTGCTGCCATAAAAAAATCGCCGCCCCGACTTTCGTCGACGCGGCGATAATTTTTAGAAATCAGCGATTACTGATAAATGTCGCAAGGCGTAACCTCATTGCACTGAATGAGGGGAGTAATGCTCGCGCCGCCGCCCGCCTGAGGACTTAGGTTAGCAAGATCACCCATATCGCCGCCGGCCTTGGGGCTCAAATCAGCAAGATTTCCCGGTGCGCCGCCAGCAGCAGGCGCAAGGTTAGCCAAATAGCCGGGAGTGTTTACGATCGAGAGAAGCGTGCCGTTCGGGCCTCTCCGAGCGGGCGCTTTGGAACGATCAAGGAGACTGTTCAGATTGAGCGGATCAACCGTCAACGTGCCTCTCTTGTACACAACGTGCATGCCCTTAGCGCCGGATGTCACTTTGCCCCAAATATCGGGGTAATCCCCTTCGGGCGCCAAAGCTGGCGAACCAGCCGACGTTCTTGGATCAATTTCCACCGTATCGAGATAGAAAGCGTCGCCAACAACACCCGGCAACGTTAACAAATCGTGCTCCGAATGATCCAAACCCCTAACCGTATAGGCTAATGTGTAGGGATCGACCGCCACGGCCGGAGTATTATCCAAACCATAAGCCTTGTGCATATCGTCGAAAGTAACGGTAAGCGTCGGACGTACGGTAAAGATGTAACGATCGCCAGATGCATATATGGGTTGGTGCTCGTTATAAACTCTGCCCCAAATGGCAGCGTTACCGCTGTCAAGACCGCCAAACACGTCATCAACGGGACCGTAGCTATAAACTAACCAACGGCCGTTTGGCACTTGGATAGCGTTCGGTCCCGCGTAATTAAGGAACCTGCCGAAGCTGGCCGCAAGCGTGACTAACGTGTCTTCGCCCTCTTGCACCATCATAGTCTTCATGATGACCGGCCCGGTGCTACCAACGCTGATGCCGCCTTTTTCACGGATAATGATGTCGCCCCAAGCGGTAACCGCACGGAACGTATTGTCACCATAAATCGTCTGAAGGCCGTCGATCTCGATATCGCCATAATCTGAATCAATCGAGAAGTAGGGTCTTCCACCGTTCAAGATGCTCACCGGCATATTCCAATCATAGGCGTAAGCCGTAATCTTGCCGTAGTCGCGTCCCGTATTGCCGATCGTGATGCTTCTCGCATACACGTCATCCAAAAGGGTCTCGGTCAACTGAAGCGTACCGGGCGCTCCGGCGATGCCAATGGTCGTCCAATTGCTGAACGGTTCAAAGAAGACATCCCCGGACGTCCGCACGCGAGCGGACTCATCAAACAAAATAGTATCCGTTACAAACGTAATGTCCCCATGATCATGACCAGCGATGACAACAGCCTTGCCCTTATAAGGCACAGCGCCATCCAAGGTCTCGCCGCCAACCCAACCGCCGTCAGTCAAGACGATGCCGTAGTTGCCACGTTCCGCATAGTAATCCTGACCACCGGCAATGCCGGTAATCAAAATGTCGCCGGTATGCGAGGCTATTCCCGCATCGTCCGTCACGAGAACTCCGTTGTTATCGGAGCTGCCGTTATTACCGCCACCCATGCCGGAAACAAAGATGTCGCCGCCTGTGGAAGAAACTTCAGCGCCATCCGACATGAACACGCCGTGGTTTCCATTGCTGCCGCCAACGGCGCCCAGACCGCCGCCAAAACCGGCGACCATAACGTTTCCGCCCAGAGAAGCAACTCGGGTGTGTTCGCCGGTGATATAAACGCCATAGTTATTGTCTGCAACGTACGCGTTGCCGGCAGGATCATAGCCGGTCATGCCGTTTCCACCGATGCCAACGATGGAAAGAATGCTGCGAGACCCCGTCGTAACAACTTGAGAACCGCCCGCAATAGAGACGCCGTAGTTACTGCCTTCATTGAAGACTTCAGGATTGCCGTAACCCTTACCCCAAATAAAGACATTGCCATTTCCGGCATAAACCGTAGCGCCATCGAGAGTCACGCCGACATTATGAAATCTAGTTCCCTCAAAGCCGGTAATCTTGATTCTTCCGCCATCGGCTAGAATGGTCGCAGGATGAAAAAATCCATCTCTCTTCATCTCAACCGCATTAGCCTCAAGCGTAACTTTACCGCCTTTGCCATGGACGCTTTCGGCCAGAATAAGGCCGTCCATATTGATAAGGCTGTCGACAACTGTCTTCGCCGTGCCGGCAGTCAGTCTTACGTCTCCGCCGTTAGCGTTGATGACACCGCTGTTCTCAACCAACAGGCTTTCAACTTCTCCGTTAGTCGCCAAATTGATAAGCCCGTCGCCATAAAGATCGACGAAAGTCGCCGTATCGCCGGAGGCCATAACGACGGTGCCCGCCTTGGCTTCGATCAACCCGTTATTGATGACTGTGGGAGCCAAGAAAGCGATAAGCCCTCCCGCCTCATTGGTTTTAATTCCACGACCCGGATGAAAGAGGTCAGGCTCCGCGTTATTGATAACGAACGCATAGGGATTTGTTCCGGGCGTAAAGTTATAATTACCGGCGTTAAAATCCGCGTTTGAAATCTTGCTTGCGGTCGCGATCATACCGCCGACGCTAACATGCGCCGAGTTTCCGAAATAAATTCCGTTTCCGTTGGCTAAAATGATGGTGCCGTTAGCGCTCAAGTGACCATAAATTTGCGAAGCATTGCCCGTAATACGATTAAGCGTAACGGAACTGTTTCCGGCTTGCTGATTGAATACAACGCGCGCGTCCCTACCGATATCGAAGCCCGTCCAGTCGATAATGCCCCTGGAGACTGACTGAGTGATCGTTTCGACGGGATGAGATGCCGTACCGCCCACTCCGATGGTCGCAACAGCAGCTCCGCCAACAACAGTCCCTCCCGTAGGAATCGCGTTGGTTGCAGGAGGTGCCGCAAGGGCTGGACAAGCCAGAAATACAGCGGTCAAAAGACCGGCTACACCGCTGGCAATCTTTTTGCTATTCGTTCTCGTCATGGCTTCGTCTCCTAAAATCTAAAAGGGGCAAATTAAAGCTTAACAGGTTATTAAGACACAATGAAGACTTAATGTTCTATTAGCAACGAAAAAAATGCTTTCATAAGCGGTTTTTGAAGAAAAATGGGATTTTTGCCGATTTTTCGTTAAAACTCTTGTTTACACAAGGTTTTCAATCCGATAGAATCGCCGCGCCCGTCTTGGTAACAAAATTCGAGTATATTTCGAAGGGAACATCCCATGCTACATCGCGCCGTTAACTTTAAGTTGGCTCTTCCTCTCCTGAGCGTTCTTGCTTTTGGATGCTTGGAAGTTCCTCAGGCCATCGCTCAAAATGTTCCTAAATCCACAAACCCTTCCCTTATTGAAAAGCGGCTCGCTCCGGCGCCGAAGGGAAAACCATCTATTCAATTGAATATCCCGTCTCCTTCGGAAACGAAAGTTCCGGAATCCATGCGCGCTCAGCTTGAGAGCAGCAAGTTTGGCCTTAAGAGAGTTGTCCTTGAAGGTGCGACTGTATACTCAAGCGCCGATCTTGCCTCCACCTACCAAGCCCATCTCGGCCGTACGATATCTCTTCTGGACGCGCGGGGCATTGCCAACAAAATTACCGCCTTCTACCGCAACAACGGTTATATTCTAACGCAAGCCGTTGTTCCGGCGCAGGACGTCACAAAAGGCACTTTGAAAATCCGCGTTGTCGAAGGCTTTATTAGCAAAGTTTCGTATCAGGGCGATATTGCCGACGCTGAGGAACGCGCGCGCCTTGATACCTATGGAAACAACATCAAGAAGCTGCAACCCGCCAATATGGCCGATCTTGAACGTTATATGCTCTTAATGAACGACATCCCCGGATCGACCATCACCGGGCTTATCCGTCCGTCGGGTTCTCAATTCGGCGGCGCCGATTTGGTTTTGACGGTCAAACGCAGAACATTCGAGGCGTCTTACACTTTCGACAACCGCGGAACCAGATATCTTGGGCCGTTCCAGCACACGGTTATTCTCGGCTTAAACTCGGTTTTCAACGCTTACGATCATACCCAGTTGCGGACGATGACCGTTAATCCGTTCGAAGAACTTTTCCTTGCCGAACTGATTCATGACGAGATTATTGATGATGAAGGAACGAAGCTCACCGTCATGGGCTCGCATACGAAGACTCACCCTGGGGACACGCTGAAATACCTCGACATTAAAGGTGACTCCAATTTGTTCGAGATCAAGGTCAGCCATCCGTTCCTGCGGTCGCGTCAGCAATCGTTCGCCGCGCGCGCTGCCTTCGATGTACGCAATACGAATGTCGACATCTATTCGGGAACCGCCTTTACCCGCGATCGTTTACGGGTTGTCCGCGTCGGCGGTACATACAACTTCCTTGATTTTCTTTCAGGCAGCAACTCGTACGACGTTCAGGTGAGCCAAGGCCTGAACATCTTGGACGCAACCGACACAGGATCGGATCGATCGAATCCCATCGGCAACGCCAATTTTACAAAAGCGAACTTCGATATCTCCCGCTTGCAGCCTTTCTCGGACGGCATCTCGTTGCTGACGTCCGCGACGGGACAATATTCGTTTCAGCCTCTTCTGACCGACGAACAATTCTCGTTGGGCGGCGCGGATTATGGCCGCGCGTTTGATCCCTCTTCAGGATTGGGCGACAGCGGTTTGGCGGGCAAAGCCGAGCTGAGATATGATGAACTTGTTAGCGAGCCTTATCTCGACTCTTATCAGGTCTTTGGCTACTTCGATATCGGCGAGGCGTGGGTACGCGGAGTCGCTGCCGGATCCAAACTCGGAACGATAACCGTGGCCTCGACAGGTGTCGGTACGCGCCTCAGGCTTACCGATAACTTCTCAGGTTCGCTGGAAGCCAACTTCCCGATTATAAAGCCCGCGGGCGGAGACCCAACAAACTACAGGCATAATCCGAGAATCTTCTTCTCGCTGTCCGCAAGATTCTAAATCTGTAGGTTAATTAAAAAGCCCCTTTCCTGTTCTTCAGGAGAGGGGCTTTTTGTATGGCTATAGGCGAAGGTTAGGAATTATGAACGAAGTAAAAGTTTAAAAAAAGGTAATCGGAATATTCCTTAACACGGAATCCGTTTTTGGTAATTGACTTGTTACGGCCTCTTGCGCCCCACGGTTCCTCAATCGGCTTTTCAAAACACGGCAAAACAACAAAAATTTTACAGCGCGATCGGCTCCGAAGGAATAAGCTTCTTGATCTCTTCCCTGCCCTGCTTGTTTTCCACAAACGCAGCCAGGGTAATGACGACGCGGCGGTCGAAGTTCGTGCCGATCTGCTCGAGAAGAATTTTAATCGCGTTGTCTATTTCGAGAGCCTGGCGATAAGAGCGCTTGCTGATCATTCCGACAAAGGCGTTGGCGACGGCGATAATGCGCGCGGTGATAAGAATATCTTCGCCCTTCAGCTTCAAAGGCCCTGAACCGTCATAGTGTTCCTGCGCCTGACGCAGCGTATCGACCACGGGGCCGTCGAATTCGACTTTTTCCAGAAGCCCGATGCTGCTTTGCATGGATTCATGAACTTGCTTCATTTCGTCCTGCGTCAGAGCCGACGGCTTCATCAAGACTTCGCTCGGCACGATAATCTTGCCGATGTTCATAAGATTCCCCGCCGTTTCCGCTGTTTCGATGCGCCCGTTATCAAGCCCCATATCCGACGCGATGGAACGCGCAACTAAGGCAACGCACGCCGAATGGCACGCGGCGTACGGATCGCGCCTATCGACCATCGTGACGAGCATCGTGATCACCTGGCGCAAAATGCGCATCCGGTGTTCGCGCTCGTTGACAATCTCGGTGATATCCTGGTCGATCATCAAAACGCCCGGCGTCGGAACAGGCAGCCCTTCGACGGGAACATGCGCCAGAGGAATATGTTCGGAGTGGATGACTTTCGCTCCCGCCCCGCCCACGGTCGACCATGTGCGCACAAAAGGAGCCTGGCGCGTCAATGCGGTTTTATTCGCTTCTTCATAGCCTTTGGCATAGGAAGCGCCCATCAAGGCCGCCAGCGCCTTGCCAGCCACATCGGGAGCCGTCAGGCGAAATGCCTTGGCCGCCTTGGCGTTGGCAAAACGGGCAATATTGTTGTTATCCGCGATAACGATGGGTTCCAGCTGGTTATCGGCAACAACCCTGAGCAGTTTTTCTTGCGCGGCAGACCGGGACGCCATGCGTTGCGTTTCGAGCGAGAGCAGCAGCGTCCTCTTGGACGTCCCATAATACCAGACGGATACAATGCCGCCGATCATCGCCAAAAGTCCCAAAAAGAGGCTGAATTGGATTTGCCGCAAGCGAACGTCGCTCTCCAGCATGGCCTGATTGCGATTGACATGAAGCATCATCGTCCACGGCGTTTTTGCGATTGAGCGGCTTGTGACAAGCGTCAGTTGCGAGTCGGCGTTTCTCTTGACCGCAAATTCTCCGGGCGACGTCACGGCAAAAGCGGCGTCCAGATCGGGCGTGTTAAGCGCCAATTTCGGCGCTGCGTCTTCTTCGTTATCCTGTGGCGAGAGATAAGCGACGTTGTCTCCCTCTCGGCGCAACAAAACGGCTTCAAGCGTTTTTTCCGTCGTTCCCGGATGACGCAGCAGCTTGAAAAGAGCGTCGTCCACATTCTTGATGCCCACAAGCATGCCGATGGGCTGCACCACTTCGCCTTCGGTCTGGACGGGAAAAATCGGCAACACGAAACCGATGCGGTTTTTGCCGTTTTCGGATTTAAAGATATCGATAAGCGCGGACTGTCCCTTGGGCGCTTCTTCAACCTTTTGCGACAAAATGGGGTCAAAAGCAGGCAAGCCTGATGTCGAAACAAGAATTTTTCCGACTCTATCGATGATAGCCAATCCGACGCCCGAAGGCGGACTGACGCTGGCATTAATGGATTGCATCTCCTTCGACGCACGCGCGATAAAGCCCAGTCTGTCGGCAGTGATGGAAAGCAGGTTGCGCATATAAACGGCTTGCGGCGGCTCTTCGGCAATGCGGATGTCCGTCACGCCAAGAAGCTCTGTCAGATAAAGCTGCAAGGACGGATTGCCCACAACGTCGCCGAGTTCCTTGAAATGGCGTTCAACCCAGGCATCGACGTCGGCGGCGCGGCTGTCTGCGATAAGGCCGAGTTTATTCTGCCACAACAGAAGCTCGCGGTTCTGTTCGGACGTAATAAAGCGCGTCATCACCGTGCCGCCGACAACTGCAATGATGAGCACAAGCACGATAAGGATGCGGGGATTGATCGACGGGCCTTTCAGTTTCGGAAATTCGCTTTGCATAAGATGCATGTCTCGTGTTCCTTTTCCAACCGCTCGCCTGATTTCTTACCCCAACACTCACCCCGCCTATTCCAGAACAAAGTGCTGCCACCAATGTTCCTCGTTGATGGAATATATCGGAACGTAGTGATAAACCTTGTCGGTGGTGACAAGCTGCTTGATCTGATTGTCTAATATATATGACTTTTCGTCCGTAGAAACAACCAGTATGGCGTGAATGATCCCGCCCAAGTTCAAATCCTTCAAAACAACAAGCCGCATGATGTCGTTAGGAACGCCTATCGCGCGCAATGACATGAATTTGGCGATCGCATAGTCTTTGCAATTGCCGCTTTTGCGCTGGAATTCATAGGGCGTTTCCCAATAATTATCGAACCCCCAGTTCACGATATCGTCGATATAGGGGTATTTATTGAGATAGCGATTGACCTCTCTAAGCTTCTCAACAAGCGGCGCTTCGCGCAGGCTTTCAAGAGTATCTTTCCATTCTTTCAACTTGCAGGGCGAGGACGGGTGCGGATTCGAGCCGCAGACGTTATCGAGCTTGTGCGCATCATTGCTATACCGCGAAAGCATGCCCGTCCATCGGGGAAACATTTTGATATTATCGGATTCGACTTCGCGGTTAACGAAGTATGTCGGACGGACATACCTCGACCGAGGTTTTTGAACCGGCGGAGGTTCGGGCTCCTCGATAACGACAGGAGGCGGTTCCGGTTCCGGTTTCTCTTCCTCGACAACGGGCGGCGGCGCGGGTTTTTCGATAATGACGGGTGGCGGCTCTTTTTCTTCAACGACAGGAGGCGGCTTGGGTTTCGGCGGTTTAACCGCGGGTTCCTGTTTTTTTAAGACCGGCGGCGGGACTTCCTGCTCTTTGAGCACTTCGGGCGGAACCTCAACGACAGGAGGCTTTTCCGGCTCTTTGATTTCGGGCGGCGGCGCAGGTTTTTCGACAGGCGGCTCTTCTTCGGAAGGAGGCTCAGGAACAGCTTCTTTAATCTCTTCATTTTTTGGAATCTCCTGTCTGGGTTTAGGGATAACAGCAACAACGTCATGAGACACCGGCGCGCGCAGAGGCATCCAATAATAAAGAGCGCAGCCCAACAGCGCAGCGCACAACACGGCGCCGCCCAACACATATTTCCGCGTAATGCGCAGCTTCATCTCTTCGGAAAACCTCGTTTGAAGTCCGTCCCAATAAACTGGCGCGCCGAGGTTAAAAACAGATTAAATCTCTGTCTTCCGTTCCTGCTTAACATAATCGGCTATCAGAAAAGCTAGTTCCAGCGCCTGCGTGGCGTTAAGGCGCGGATCGCAATGCGTTTCATAGCGTCGGCCAAGCCCTGCATCCGTAACCGCCGACATTCCGCCCATGCATTCCGTGACTTCTTTGCCCGTCATTTCCAGATGGACGCCCCCGGCATGCACGCCTTCGGCTTTGCAGACGTCGAAGAAGCCGCGCACCTCGTTCAGGATATCGCCGAAATCGCGGGTTTTGTAACCGCTATCCGACGCATGGGTGTTGCCGTGCATGGGGTCGCAGCACCAGGCTTCGGTTCGCCCTTCTTTCTTCGTCGCCCGCAATAAAGACGGCAGGTTTTCCCTTACGCTCGCACAGCCCATGCGCGCGATAAGCGTCAGGCGCCCCGGTTCGTTTTCGGGGTTCAGGATTTCAACCAGTTTCAGCAAAGCCTCGACGCCGATATTCGGCCCGCACTTAAGGCCGATGGGGTTCTTGACTCCACGCAAAAATTCGACATGCGCGTTGTCGGGTTGGCGCGTGCGTTCCCCAATCCACAGCATATGGGCGGAACAGTCGTACCAATCGTTCGTCGTGCTGTCGATGCGCGTCATGGCCTGTTCGTACGGCAACAACAAGGCTTCGTGCGACGTGTAGAATTCCGTCTCGCGGATTTGCGGCGACGTTTCGGATGTAATATTGCACGCGGCCATGAAATCCAGAGTTTCGGTGATGCGGCTGGCAAGGTCGCGATAGCGGTTTCCCTGCAGGCTGCGGTCTACAAAATCCAAATTCCACTGATGCACGCGGTGCAGATCGGAATAGCCGCCCTGCACGAACGCGCGCAGAAGGTTGAGCGTCGCGGCCGACTGGTTATAAACGTCGATCATGCGTTTAGGATCGGGACGACGGGCTTCCTCGGTATAATCGAGGCCGTTGACGATATCGCCGCGATAACTTGGCAATTTGACGCCGTTCCGCGTCTCGAAATCGTCCGAGCGCGGCTTGGCGAACTGGCCTGCCATGCGTCCGACTTTCACGACGGGAATGCCGCCGCCGAAAATCAGAATGATCGTCATTTGCAGAATGATGCGCAACGTATCGCGGATATTGTTCGCCGAGAATTCGGCGAAGCTTTCGGCGCAATCGCCTCCCTGAAACAGGAACGCCTCGCCCGCCGAGACTTGCGCGAGCCTTTTCTTGAGATTACGCGCCTCGCCCGCGAAAACGAGCGGAGGCAATTTTGCCAAACGCGTTTCGACGTCGGCCAAGGCCGTTGCGTCGGGATACGTCGGCATCTGCTTGATCGCTTTGGCGCGCCAGCTGTCGGGAGCCCAAGGATGTAATTTTGTCATGATATTTGCCTTAATGTTGCCTACCCGTTTTTAGCGGGAGTATGTGAATTT
Source organism: Bdellovibrionales bacterium (assembly GCA_041649025.1). Classification (GTDB taxonomy): domain Bacteria; phylum Pseudomonadota; class Alphaproteobacteria; order UBA9219; family UBA9219; genus CAIXLI01. The sequence continues at coordinate 39,753 of JBAZNY010000009.1, forward strand.
TTTAATAATGGGGGATGAGTAGATTTGCGTATGTTCCGGTATTACCGGAACCAATAATAGAATCCATAAGCAAACACGCCGCGCAGAGATGCAGCGGAAGATGCTTTTGTTGATGGGTTCTTCGTCGTCATCTTTGAAAATTAGCAGCCACCTTATCGAAAATCAACGAAAATGCGCGGTTTCTTGCCCCACGGCAGGTAAGCGTTTATAACACCCCCTTCATTATGGGAGTTCGGCATGAGTGCCCCGCTACTTGCTCAAAGGCTTTCGAAGATTAAGGCATCCCCTACGCTTGCCGTGACAAACCTTGCGCGGGAACTGAAGGCGCAAGGCAAGGACGTCCTTAGCCTCGCGGCGGGCGAGCCGGATTTCGACACGCCCGACTTCATCAAGGAAGCGGCCTGCGCCGCCATCGCGCGCGGAGAAACGAAATACACCGCCGTGGACGGAACCCCAGCCCTTAAACAAGCCATTGCCGATAAATTCGCACGGGAAAATCATCTGACTTATAAGACAAGCCAAATATCCGTCGGAACCGGCGGCAAACAGGTCATCTATAATGCATTCATGGCCTCGCTGAGCGCCGGAGACGAAGTCATCATTCCGTCCCCCTACTGGGTTTCTTATCCTGCCATGGCTGCCCTCGCCGAAGGCGTTCCCGTTTTTCTGCCAACGATGGCCGCCCATCAATTTAAAATGACTCCGGTTGATCTGGAACGCGCGATCACGCCGAAAACCAAGTGGCTGATCTTGAACTCGCCGTGCAATCCTTCCGGCGCCGCGTATACGCGCGCCGAATTGCAGGCCATTGCGGCAGTTTTAAAACGTCATCCGCATGTGTGGATACTGTCTGACGATATGTATGAGCATATCGTTTTCGACGGTTTCAAATTCTGCACCATCGCCGAAGTTGACCCCCCGCTTTACGAGCGCACGCTAACCGTCAACGGCGTGTCAAAAGCCTATAATATGACAGGATGGCGTATCGGTTATGCCGGTGGATCGGAAACCCTTATCAAGAAAATGGCGGAAATACAGGGGCAATCGACAGGCAACCCCTCTTCGATCAGCCAGGCGGCGGCGGTTGCAGCCCTTAACGGGCCGCAGGATTTTATGAGAGGCCAGATCAAAGCCTTTCAGGAGCGGCGCGATTTGGTCGTGGAGGAAATTAATAAAATCCGTGGCCTATCCTGCACAAAACCGGAAGGCGCGTTCTATGTTTATCCAAGCTGCGCAGAATTCATTGGCAGCAAGACGCAGAACGGAAAAGTTATTGCCAACGACGGAGACTTTGCGGCCTATTTGATCGAAAGTGAAGGCGTCGCCGTGGTGCCCGGCGCAGGTTTTGGGTTAAGCCCCGCTTTCCGGATTTCCTACGCGACATCAGCGGAAACGCTGCGCGAAGCCTGCAAGCGCATCAAACGCGCCTGCGAAAAATTATCCAAGTAAGGCGGACATAATGGACATCCCTTCAGCTTTGCTGCCAACGCGTTATGGAAATTTTGAATTAAAAATCTTTACGGGAAAGAACGACGTCGAACACATTGTTTTGGTCAAGGGAACGCCCGCCGACGATTGCCTTGTGCGCCTGCATTCCGAATGCGCGACGGGTGACATTCTGGGCTCGTTGCGTTGCGATTGCCGCGATCAGTTGGAAAAGTCGATGGAACTTATCGACAAGGCAGGCTGCGGCCTCTTGATTTATTTGCGCGGCCACGAAGGACGCGGCATCGGCCTTTCTAACAAAATCCGCGCTTATGCCTTGCAGGAACAAGGCATGGATACCTATCAGGCCAACGTTCATCTGGGTTTTGCGCCTGACGAGCGCGATTACGTTGTCGCCGTGGATATTTTGAAACACTTCGGATTAAAAAAAGTCAAATTGCTGACGAACAACAACGACAAAATCAGCGCGCTCGAAAAAGGCGGGATTGTCATCAGCGCCCACGTTCCCCTGTGGACGGCCATTAACCCTCATAACGAAAAATACATGGCCGATAAGAAAAAGAAGATGGAACATCTCTAGGACGGCCCGCATCCCGAAAGTATATTTTTCTTATTGTTTTCAGTCACTTAGGGCTTGAAAGTAAAAAGGCTCTAATGGTGGGCGGCAAAAAAGTGTATAATGCCCCTCGTTATTTTTTAAACCGATTTTATTTGGAGATATTACATGAGCGAAGTAATGGAACCCCGCCTTGACACCGCAATTTCAGGCGATGATAACTTGGGCGGGAGATTTATGAATTGGAACAATTCGGGTTCTGTCCTCTCTAGCGAAACAGCTTCCGTTTCTGTCGCGCGTGCAAACATGTCTGAACAGGTTTTGAACGTAGAAAACTTTGCAGCAGCTCTTTCAACCTTTGAAGAGATGAACGCCCCTCTCCCTTGTGATCTGCCCAAACAAGAAATGTGGGCTGACCAATGGATGGCTCCAACAGCCGCTTTGGTAAACAAAGTAACCGGCAGCAACCTGTCGGGCGACGACTTATCGATCGTTTCCATATGGAACGGTTCGTCTGCTGAAATATTTGTTACGACAAAAGAAGGCCTTCCTTCAGAAAAGAAGGCTCCTGAAAACCTCAAGTTGTCGAAGATTGATATCCATCAAATGATGTATCTGACGAACAATGTCAGAAATGTCGTGTTACTCAGACAAAAAAAACCTGCACTTAATCAAAACACGCCCGCTTAAACCAATCTCGACTTCTGCACCGCCGCCGCGATGAACGCGCGGAACAAGGGGTGCGGGTCGAGGGGTTTGGACTTCAATTCCGGATGGAACTGAACGCCGATAAACCACGGATGGTCTTTACGCTCGATCATTTCGGGCAATGAGCCGTCGGGCGACATGCCGCAGAAAACCAAACCCGCTTTTTCCAATTGCGAACGATACGTCGTGTTGACCTCATAGCGGTGCCTGTGGCGCTCGTGAATAAGGTCGGCTCCGTATATTTCGTGCGCCTTCGTTCCCTTGACGATTTTGCACGGATACGCGCCAAGGCGCATCGTACCGCCCAGATCGCCGTTCGATTTACGGATTTCGATCCGATTGCCCTTCATCCACTCCGTCATCAGGCCGATCACGGCATGGTCGCTGGCGCCGAACTCGCTGGACGTCGCGGAAGGCACGCCGCCCAAGTTTCGCGCGGCCTCGATGACCGCCAGTTGCATGCCGAAGCAAATACCGAAAAAGGGAATCTTCTTTTCGCGCGCGAACTGCGCTGCGCGGATTTTGCCTTCCGTTCCGCGCTCGCCGAAGCCGCCCGGAACCAGAATGCCGTCCACGTCTTCCAGATAATGCAGCGTGTCGGCATTTTCGAACACCTGCGAATCCAGCCATTTGAGATTGACGCGCACGTTGTTCGCGACTCCCCCGTGCGTCAGCGCTTCGGAGAGCGATTTATAGCTGTCCAAGAGGCTCGTGTATTTGCCCACAACGGCAATCGTCACTTCGCCTTCGGGTTCGCGAATGCGCTGAACGATGTTTTTCCACGGCGTCAGATTTGGCGCGGGCGTCGTCGGAAGTTTGAAATACTTGACGGCTTGCTCGTCCAGCCCCTGCTCGTGATACTTGACCGGCACGTTATAAATCGTGTCCATATCGAGCGCTTCGATCACGCATTCCGGCTTGATGTTGCAGAACAGCGCGATTTTCTTGCGCTCATTTTCCGGTATCGTGCGCTCGGCGCGGCAAATCAGGATTTCCGGCTGAATGCCGACGCTAAGCAATTCCTTGACCGAATGCTGGGTCGGCTTGGTTTTAAGCTCGCCTGCGGATTTAATGAACGGCAACAAGGTCAAATGAATAAAGAGGCATCTTTCGGACCCCTCTTCGTTTCTGAGTTGGCGAATGGCTTCGAGGTACGGAAGGCTTTCGATATCGCCGACCGTTCCACCGATTTCGCAAAGGCAGAAGTCCTCGTCGTGCAGATCGGCGCGGATAAACTCTTTAATCGCATCGGTTATATGCGGAATGACCTGAACCGTCGCGCCCAGATAATCGCCGTGGCGTTCTTTGCCGATAACCGTCGAGTAAATCTTGCCCGACGTGACGTTATCGCTTTGCCGCGAGGCCACGCCCGTGAACCGTTCGTAATGGCCGAGATCAAGGTCAGTTTCCGCGCCGTCGTCCGTCACATAGACTTCGCCGTGCTGGGTCGGCGCCATGGTGCCCGGATCGACGTTGAGGTAAGGGTCAAGTTTGCGAAGGCGGACTTTATAGCCCCGCGCCTGAAGAAGGGCGCCGAGCGCCGAGGACGCGATCCCCTTGCCCAACGAGGACACAACGCCGCCGGTAATAAAAATAAAACGTGTCATCTGAACAAATCCTTACCAACACAAACAATCAAACGCGCACCGATAAAAACCTCACTGCGCTAACGGCACTTGCGGCGGCGCAACAGGAACATGGGGTGCTTCGGAAGCTTTAGGCGCTGCAGGCGCTTTGTGTGCCGCGGGGGCAGCCCTCGGCGTCACAGGAGCCTTAGGCGCAACAGGAACCTTTGTGGCTTTGTTTTCTTCCGCCGGAACAGTTACGGGCGCAATCTGATCGATTAGGCTGCCTTTTCTATGTTGGCTGCTGGCCATAGCCCCTAACGCAAGGCTGTTCAAAATAAAGAGCACCGCTAAAATTGCAGTCGTTCTTGTCAGCAAATTCGCGGAACCGCGCGCCGTAAACAATCCGCCCATCGTTCCGCCGCCGCCTCCCCCCATCAAACCGCCGCCGTCTTGCGCCGTGCGCTGGATCATGATGACGCCGATGAGCGCCACAGCGAGAATCAATTGAACGACAAGCAAGACATTCTGCATAAGGAAAACCCCTTCATAAACCGAGCAAACAAAAAATCGCCAAACCTGCGCCTTGCGACTCAGGCCGACCGAATAGAACTTAGTTTTTGGCTGGAACAATTTTATAAATGATGTACGCGCAAAAAGAAAGCCTTCTGAAGGGCTTTTTGCCAAAAAGGATGATTCGCCCTTCTTTTAGAACACATTGATAAAACGGCATATTATTCTCATACAAGGCCGTAGTTGTGTTTCTCAAATAGGTTTCACAAGCGTTCCGGGTAAAAGCATCCGAACGGATAAGTTACCTGTTTTCGAACGGAATGCCCTTGGCGGACAGCAGTTTCTGAAACTCGCCCTCTTGCACCATCTCGCGCATGATGTCGTTGCCGCCGACAAACTCGCCCTTGATGTAAAGTTGCGGCAATGTCGGCCAATGGCTGAAGTCCTTGATGCCCTGATGAAGGCTTGGATCCGCAAGAACGTCAACGGCTCTGAACTTAACCCCCAGCATCGACAATATCTGCACGGCCTGCGCCGAAAACCCGCATTGCGGGAATACGGGCGTCCCCTTCATATAAAGCACGACGTCGTGCGAGGTAACTTCGGAATGAATGCGTTCGGAAATAGCTGGATTGATCATAGAGACTCCTTGTCCGGCGGGCATTATGCCCCCTTCGCTTAAAGGAGAGAAGAGGAATCGAAAGACAATCTTGACAAAACAAAGTACTGTTTTCTACAAATTAAGAGCCGGAGCACAACCGTTTAAGGACTTAGCCTAATGTTTTCTCCCGATACGCCTCCCCCTTCGAAATATCGCCGGACAAGTTCTGCGCCCAAAAAGAAAGGGATGGATTTCTCGTGGATCAATAAAATTTTGGTCGGGCTGTTCATCATTATCTGCACCGCCGCAATTGCCTGGATCATTGTTCTTAGCCCCGCAAAAAAGGAGCTTGTTTGCAATAGAGCCATGCAAACGAGCCTGTCCCTCATCTCCTTCGGTTCCTGCAAATTTGTGCAATAAGCCCTGCTGCCGCTATTCCTTGGGAGGAATGGCCGTGCTGAGCGATAGCGTCCGCAAAACGCCGCCGACGCGCCCCTGCAGGGCGTCGTAAACCATCTGGTGCTGCTGCACTTTCGTTTTTCCGACAAAAGCCCTGCTCTCGACATACGCCTGAAAATAGTCGCCGTCGCCGCGCAGGTCTTTAAGATCCACTACCGCATCGGGCATGGCTTCCGTTATCAAACGCAAAATTTCGGCTTCAGTCATCGGCATCGATGTTACTCCATATACTTTGGCAAGAAGGATTCATGAGCATTCTTCAGCGCTGTAACGGCTATGCTCTCCTTGGCCAATTTAATATTCTTGCCCTTTGTTTCGCCAAGCTTCGCAAGCGGAACGCCCGCCGCCTTGGCTTTTTTGACAACGACATCCGGCTTATTTGTCGCAAGGACATAGCGCCCTTGATCTTCGCCGAACCAGAAGGCCGCGTCGCCTTCCTGCTCTATCGAAACGCCGACGCCTTTCGCTATCGCCATTTCGGCAAGCGTGACGAGCAAGCCGCCGTCCGAAACGTCATGGCATGCCGTCAGCAATTTCTCGTCGATCAAAGCGCGAATAAACTCGCCGTGCTTGCGTTCGGCTAATAGATTAACCGGAGGCGGCGCGCCTTCCTCCTTGCCGAAGACTTCGCGCAAATAAAGCGATTGGCCGATGTGTCCCTTTGTCTCGCCGACGACGAATACGGTTTCGTCGATCCCTTGGAAAGCGATGCCGACAGCTTTGGTCACATCTTTGATCAACCCGACTCCACCGATGGCGGGAGCCGGAAGTATCGCGCTGCCGTTCGTTTCGTTGTAAAGGCTGCAATTGCCGGACACCACCGGATAATCGAGCGCAAGGCAGGCTTCCTTGATGCCTTGAATAGCGCCGACGAACTGTCCCATGATGCGCGGTTTTTCGGGATTGCCGAAATTCATGCAGTCGGTAATCGCCAAAGGCGTTGCGCCCACGGCGCAAATATTGCGCCATGTCTCGGCGACGGCCTGCTTGCCCCCCATGACGGGGTCTGCGGCGCAATAACGCGGCGTGCAGTCGATGGTTACGGCTAAGGCTTTCTTTTTGTCGTCTAGGCGAACGACGCCCGCGTCTCCGCCCGACCCCTGCGCCGTGTTGGCGCGAACGAGGCTGTCGTATTGCTCCCATATCCAGCGCTTGGAGCATACATCCGGCGAAGCGATAAGCTTTTTCAAAACGCCGAGGATTGTTTCGCCCTTCGGCAAAGGATACGTCGACGCCGCGATTTCGGCTCGCGGCGGAGTCGCCTCCCACGGACGATTATAAACGGGCGACTTCTCGACCAGAGGATCGACCTCGATATCGACTTCCGTTTCGCCCCTGAGCTTGCAGATCATCCGCCCCGTATCGGTCAACTTGCCGATGATGGCGAAATCCAATTCCCATTTTTTGAAGATCTTCTCGGCTTCGGCCTCGCGTCCGGGCTTCAGCACCATGAGCATGCGTTCCTGGCTTTCGGAAAGCATGATTTCATACGCGGTCATCCCCGTGGCGCGCTGCGGAACCTTGTCGAGATCAATCTCGATGCCAAGGCCGCCTTTCGAGGCCATTTCAACCGCCGAGCACGTCAATCCCGCCGCGCCCATGTCCTGAATGCCGATAATCGCGTCTGTCGCCATCAGCTCAAGGCACGCTTCAAGCACCAGCTTTTCCGTGAACGGGTCTCCCACCTGCACGGTGGGGCGCTTGCTGTCGGAGTCTTCGTTGAATTCTCCCGACGCCATGGTTGCGCCCTTGATGCCGTCGCGCCCTGTTTTCGAGCCGACGTACACGACAGGATTACCGACGCCTGCGGCGGCGGAATAAAATATCTTCTTCGCATCGGCCACGCCCACCGTCATGGCGTTGACGAGGTTATTGCCGTTATAGCTCGCGTGGAAAATGGTCTCGCCGCCGACGGTAGGAACGCCCATGCAGTTGCCGTAATCGCCGATTCCGGCCGCGACGCCCGCGATCAGGGATTTTGTTTTCGGATGATCGAGCGCGCCGAAGTACAGCCCGTTGAGGTTGGCGACAGGCCGCGCGCCCATCGTGAAAATGTCGCGCATGATGCCGCCCACGCCCGTGGCGGAACCTTGATACGGTTCGATGTAGGACGGATGGTTATGGCTTTCCATTTTGAATATGGCGGCCTGCCCGTCGCCGATATCGATGACGCCCGCGTTTTCGCCGGGGCCGCAGATGACGCATTTGCCTTTTGTCGGCAGTTGCTTGAGCCACACGCGGGTCGATTTGTACGAGCAATGCTCCGACCACATGGCGGCCGCGACGCCGAATTCGGCCAGCGTCGGCTCCCGCCCCATGACTTTGAGCAGAACATTGTACTCATCGCGCGACATGCTGTGCTCAGCGAGCAAAGCGTCAATGCCGCCTTTTTCTTGGGAAATAGTCTTTGGCATAATGGGTCTTTCGTAGTCTCGGGTTCGAACTCAATCAATCATCGTCATTCCAAAATTCAAACATCGTCATTCCGGAATATTCTCTCTTCGGCTGCGTCAGCAGACGAAAGAAAATTTTGCGGAATGACCCGCGCTATAATGGAACCTCTTGCCTCGATTCGCCTGAAATTGGGGTATGAAACCTAAGTATTGCAATGCGAGACACTACACTAGATTCTCGTCCGGCAAAATGCCAAGATTTGGTGTCTTGCAGAGCCGCAAGAAACCAAATGAGACCCCCGCCTTCGCGGGGGTGACGGTGTTTTTAGGGCTGTTTTCTCAATAATTACCACCGTCATGCCCGCGAAGGCGGGCATCCCATTTTCTTATTTAATAAGGTTAAATTAGCGGTCTAACAGGCAATAGGGGGACATCCATGAAGATAACGACAAAAGACATAAAAAAAGGCGGAAAGCCCATCGTCATGCTGACTTCCTATACTGCGCCCATGACCAAAATCATGGACCCCCTCGTCGATATCATTCTGGTCGGCGATTCGCTCGGCATGACGATTTACGGCTTTGACAGCACAAAGAAAGTTACGCTCGACATGATGATCGCCCATGCGGAGGCTGTCGCCCGCTGCGCCTCGCACGCTCTGGTCGTTTTCGATATGCCCTATGCGACGTACGACACGCCGAAGCAGGCTTTGGAAAGCGTCCGGCGCGTGCAGAAAGAAACGAAATGCGACGCCTTCAAGCTCGAAGGCGGCGTGGAAATGGCGCCGACGGTAAAATATCTCGTCGATAACGGCGTCGCCGTCATGGGCCATATCGGATTGATGCCCCAGTCTGTTGAAGCCGGAAAATTCATCATTCAGGGTCGCAACGACGAAAGCATGAAAAAAGTCATGGCCGACGCGAAAGCCATCGAAGCCGCAGGAGCCTTCTCCGTCGTCATCGAAGGCACGCTTGAACCCGTCGCGCACGACATTACGGACGCGATCTCCATCCCCACCATCGGAATCGGAGCCTCGCCCGCGTGCGACGGACAGGTTTTGGTGATCGACGACATCATCGGCACGTTCTGGGACTTCACGCCCAAGTTCATCAAACGCTACGCCGTGTTAAGGCCGCTCATCGAAAAAGCCGTCGCGGAATACGCCGACGAAGTCCGCGCGCGCACCTTCCCGACTATCGACCACTGCTTTTTGCCGAAAAAAGAGGGCTAAAAATTTCGTTTCAATATATCGAACTTCATGCCGCATTTTTGTTCGGCCTTTAGAAATTCATATCCATTTTTTTGATAAAACTTCGCAACTTCTCGCGTCGCAACGTACACTTGTCCAAAACCAAGCCCCTTAAGGGTTCTATGCAGTTCATCGAGCAGCGCAGACCCTACTTTCTTGCCGCGCATGCTTTCCGAGACAAACGTCGAATTAATCCATGGAGTAAGATCACTGCGACCAGAGTGCATTTCTTCTTTACTTACGCAGATAATCCCAATCGGCTTTCCATCCAAGTAATAAACCAGAGAAAGTGGAAGCTTAGTAAGCTGTTTTTGAAATGATTTTTCTAAATATCCATATTCCTGTTCCAAGGTAAGACAGGGCGGAATGTTGCCCCAAAATTCATGAAACCAACCCGCAATAGTCCTTGCGTCAGATTCATCGAATAATGGACGAATGGAGACGTCTTTTTTCATTGTCTCCCCATAAGTTACAAATCCCCTTCCGTTTTTACTTGGATGCCGTTTTTCTTCAACAGCTCCGTCGTAATCCCGTCACCCTTGACGCCCTTGCCGGAAAAAGTTCCATCAAATATCTTGCCGCATCCGCACGAAGGGCTGTTTGATTTTAAGATGGCCTCATTCACGCCCTTCGCCTTGCACAAAGCCAATGTCCGCTCCGCGCCTTCTCTATATTCCTGCGTGTAGTCGCGCCCGCTTTTGCCGACGACTTTTTTGTTTCCCTTTTCATCGGTTGATATTTCGCAAGCCTCTCTCGGCGTCGGCAAACCGGCAAGCTGTTCGGGACAAACGGGAAAGGCCACGCCCCTGTTGACCATATCCTGCACAATCCTGTTTGCGCAGTCGCTGCCGTCATAGCGACATTTAACCCCTGTCAGGCACGCGCTTACTAAATACATTCAAAGAGTCCTTCCTAGTTGCAAACCCAATTAAAGGTAAATCAAAACAAAAGATTAGTCTAAAAAAGAGCCGTCATTCCGCAAAATTTTCTGTTCGCGAAGCGAAAGAAAATTTATGCGGAATCCGATTTGGTTTCTGTCGGCACTAAAAACAAATCGGATTCCGGATAAATTCGCATTTTTGCAAGAAAGAGCAAAAAAGCGAATTTTCCGGAATGACAACGTCTAATTAATCCTGAACACTATAGCACATCTCCAGCGCTGATTTTGCGCGTTGTGCCGTCCTTAAGGCGCAAAATAAGATTTCCTTCGGCATCCAAATCCACAAATTCGCCCAGCATCTCGCCACCCGCCGGAAGGCGCACACGCATCTCCCCCTTGCGCGCGCACTCAAACCACGCATCGCGAACGGGCGCAAAGCCTTCCGCGTTCATGCGCTCGTACCAAACGCCGAGCGCCTTCAGGATTTTATTCAAAATTTCATCGAGCGGCAAAAGCTTCGCTTTTTCCGCCGCAAGGCTCGTCGTCGGGTAAAGCGGGGTTTCCGGCACATGCTCGACATTCACCCCTACCCCGACGACAAGCCAGTCTTTGCCCGTTTCCAGCAAAATGCCGCTGATTTTTTTGCCCTCGACCAAAACGTCGTTCGGCCATTTCAGTTCGACTTTCGCTTTCGGCAAAAACTCTTGCACAATCTCGTGTATCGCCAAGGCGACGACAAAACTGTAATTTCCCCACGCGCGTATGGGAATGGGCGGACGCCAAAGGAATGAAAAATACAAATTGCCTTTCGGCGACTGCCACGCGCGCCCCTGCCGTCCCCGCCCCGCCGTCTGCGTCAGCGCCCAAACGACAAGTCCCTCGGCCTCGCCCTTTTCGGCGGCGGCTTTAACGTCGTCGTTCGTGGAGGTTGTTTTTTCTATTTTATGAATGTTAAAGCGCATCAGACGACAAACCCTTTTGCCGCGTTCATAGCCCCTTCGACCAGCGGCGCAGGCGCGAAGATAAAACAGACCATCGCCAAGGATGAAACGCCCAGCACCGCCTTGACGCCCCAATCCGGCAGAGGATCGAGAGCTTCTGCGGGTTCGTCGAAATACATGATCTTGACGATGCGCAAATAATAATAGGCCGACACGACACTGGACAGCACGCCGATGACGGCAAGCGGAACCATGTCCGCTTTCACGGCGGCAAGGAACACAAAATACTTTCCGAAGAATCCCGCGAGCGGCGGCACGCCCGCCAGAGAAAACATTAAAATCGCCATGCCGAGCGCCACAAGCGGATGCGTTTTCGACAAGCCGGAAAGGTCGAAAATCGATTCAACCGCTTTGCCGTCGCGCCTCAGGCACAACGCAACCGCAAACGCGCCAATCGTCGCAAGCGCATAAATTGCGAAATAAATCAAAAGCGCCTGAACGCCCGTTTTGCCCCCGACCAAAAGCGCTATCAAAAGAACGCCGACGTTTGCGATAGAGCTGTAGGCCAGAAGACGCTTGATATTGGTCTGCACAAGCCCCGCAAACGCGCCCCACAGCATCGACGCGACGGAAATAAAGACGATAACCTGATGCCATTCAGCCGCAAGCCCCGCCATCGGCGTCAACAGAAAGCGCGTAAAGACCGCCAGCGCCGCAAGCTTCGGGGCCGTCGCAAAAAATGCCGTCACGGGAGTCGGCGCGCCCTCGTAAACATCCGGCGCCCACATATGAAACGGCACGCCCGCAATCTTAAACGCCAATCCGGCGCAGGCGAAAACCATGCCGACGACGACGCCAGGATGCGCGTGCGCGTCCCGCAACGCCCCCGCCAGCGACACGAAATCCGTCGTTCCGGCAAAGCCGTAAATCAGCGAAAGGCCGTAAAGCAAAATGCCCGACGACAACGCGCCCAAAACAAAATACTTAAGCCCCGCCTCGCTCGACCGCTTATCGTCGCGCTTGAACGCCGCCAGAACGTACAGCGCGAGGCTTTGAAGCTCCAGCCCGACATAAAGCGAAATCAGGTCGGAGGCCGAGATCATCAGCATCATGCCCAGCGTCGCAAACAGGATAAGCACGGGATATTCGGGCTTTTCCTGCCCCTCTTTCTCGAAATAATCCCATGACAGCAAAATCGACAGCGCAGACGCCAAAAGCACAATCGCCTTGGCAAAACGCGCAAAGCTGTCGTCGACAAACTGGCCACCGAAGGCGAAAATCGGCAACGCTCCGTCCAGAATAAGGCCGAGCCTGAAAGAACCGAACATCTCGCCTGCCGCCAGAATAAAAGCTGCTATCGCTAATATCCCTATGTGCCGCGTCACGCGCGAGCCGCAAGCGGCGGCGGCAATCAAAGAAACAAGAGCCGTCACCGCAATCACGATTTCCGGCATCACGACGATGAATGAATGCGTATCAATCATGCGAAGCCTTTTCCGTCTGCGCCTCGATGAGCGTCAAAGCCCGTTCCAATGTGGGAGCGTAAACGTTGCTGAAAGTCGAAGGATACAAACCGATCCACAAAACCAAAACCAGAAGCGGCGCAAAAACAACCATCTCTCGGATGTTCAAGTCCTTCATCGCGCGAACGTCTTCCTTGTCCAGCGCGCCGAAGAACAAACGGCGATAAAGCCAAAGCATATAAGAAGCGCTCAGGATTATGCCGAGCGCCGCGATAAAGGCAAACCAACTGTTCGCCAGAAACGCGCCCTGCATAGACAGAAACTCGCCCACAAAACCCGACGTTCCCGGCAGGCCGACTGCCGACAGCATAAGAACCATAAACGTCGCGGCATAGCGCGGCATGTTCGTCGCCATGCCGCCATAGCGCGAAATCTCGCGCGTGTGCAGGCGGTCATAGACGACGCCGACGCAAAGGAACAGCCCGCCGGACACAAACGCGTGCGACAGCATAACCATCATCGCGCCGTCAAAGCCCTGCTGGTTGAAACAGAAAAGCCCGAGCGTGACATACCCCATGTGCGCCACGGACGAATACGCGATCAGCTTCTTCATATCCGTTTGCGCCAGAGCCACAAGCGAGGCGTAGATAATGGCGATAAGGCTTAAGGCTATCATCATCGGTGCGAAGAATTTGCTGGCCTCCGGCAGCATTTGAATGGAAACGCGGATAAAGCCGTAGCCGCCCATTTTCAGCAAAACGCCGGCCAGAATAACGGAACCCGCCGTCGGCGCTTCGACATGCGCGTAAGGCAGCCACGTATGGAACGGCCACATGGGCGTTTTGACCGCAAAGGACGCAAAGAACGCAAGCCACAAAAACAACGCCATTTCCTTGGGAAACTTGCCGCCCATCATCGCGGTCATATCGGTCGTGCCCGCATGGACGACCATCGCGACTATCGCGACGAGCATCAAAACCGAACCCAAAAGCGTATAAAGGAAAAATTTGTACGCCGCATAGGTGCGTTTTTCTCCGCCCCAAACGCCGATGATAAGGAACATCGGCAAAAGAACGCCTTCGAAAAACACATAGAACAGAACAAAGTCCAGCGACGTGAACGTCCCGATCATCATCGTCTCAAGAACCAGAATCGCGATCATGAATTCCTTGACGCGAACCTTGACGCTGCCGATAGCCGACAAGATGGCAAGCGGAGTCAAAATCGCCGATATCAGGACGAACCAGACCGAAATGCCGTCGATGCCCTTGATATAGGCGATGCTGAACGAGGGTATCCAGACAAAGCGCTCCATAAGCTGAAAACGCGTGTTGTCCGGATCGAAACGGCTCAACATATCGAACGACAGCACAAGCGTCGCAAGCGACACGAGGAACGCAATTCTCTGCGAAGCCCTCTCCCCTTCGCCGTTCTGCTCTCCCCTGACAAACAGAAAGATCACAAGCGCGCCCAAAAGCGGCAGGAAAGTCAGGACGGAAAGAAGGGGGAAAGACGTCATGGCCTACCCCCCGCCCAGAACCAGGTCATCAGCGCCGCCACGCCCGCGACCATCGCAAAGGCGTAGTGATAAATGTACCCCGTCTCCAAGGCTCCCACCCGCTTGGCGACGCGCAACGTCAACGCTGCAAAACCGTCGGGCCCATAGCCGTCGATAAGGGCGTCGTCGATCTTTTTCCACAAAAAGGTTCCCCACCAACGGGACGTGCGCACAAATAAACAATCGTAAAGCTCGTCGATATAAAACTTGTGGTACACGAGGCTATAAAGCCAACCAAACGCCGTCGAAACGATCGCGGGCATTTCCGGCATTGCGATATAAAAGAAATAAGCGAGCGCCAGCCCTGCCACGGCAACAACCCCGGGAAGCGCCTTATAGAAGCCGCCGACGCTTTCCGTAGCGGCGATGGAATCATGGCCGGGCAAGACGAAAATCGCTCCCCTCCAGAAAATATCTTTTCCTGCTTCGCCGAACCAGTCGTAGGCGAAGCTTCCGGCGATTATCGCGCCGAGCGCCAAAGGCACGAGCGGCGCAAGCAACTTCCACGATGATTCATGCGCCTTGTCTATTACGGAAGGCTCCTCGCGGGCTTCCCCGTGGAAGGTCAGGAACATCAGGCGTCCCGAATAAAACGCCGTCAAAAACACCGTCAGAACGCCCATCGTATAGGCGAAAGTGCCGATGCCCGTTCCGCGCCCCAAAGCGGACTCTAAAATCAAATCCTTGGAACAAAATCCGGAAAAACCGATGGTGTTTTCGATTCCTATGCCCATCAACGACAAAACGCCGATCCACATCAGGCCATAGGTGATTGGCGCCGTGTGCCGCAGGTTTCCCATTTTGCGCATGTCCTGCTCGCCCGACAAAACGTGAATGACGGAACCGGCGCACAAAAACAACAGCGCCTTGAAAAAGGAATGCGTCATCAAATGAAAAATCGAGGCCGAATAGGCCGACACGCCCGCCGCGATAAACATGTAGCCGAGCTGGCTCATCGTTGAATAAGCGATGACGCGCTTGATGTCGAACTGGGTCAGGCCGATAAGCGCCGCAAAAAGACACGTCAGCGAACCAACAACCGCGACAAAAGCCAAAGCCACGGGCGCGTACTCGAACAAAGGCGACATCCGCGCGACCATAAAGACTCCGGCCGTCACCATCGTCGCCGCATGGATAAGCGCCGAAACGGGGGTCGGCCCCTCCATCGCGTCGGGAAGCCACGTGTGCAGACCCAACTGAGCCGACTTGCCCATCGCTCCCATAAACAAAAGCAGGCAGACGGCGGTGAGCGCGGGATACGAAGTGCCGAGAAAAACCAATTCTTCCGACGAAACGCTTTTGGCTTTCGGAAATATCGATGCGAAATCAAGCGAGCCGAACAGCGCGAAACAACCGAAAATACCCAAAAGAAAACCGAAATCCCCGACGCGGTTGACTAAAAACGCCTTGATGGACGCATTGTTGGCGCTTGGCCTCTCGTACCAGAAATTAATAAGCAGATAGGACATCAACCCGACGCCTTCCCAACCGAAAAACATCTGGAGAAGATTGGGTGCCATCACGAGCGCCGACATAAAGAACGTGAACAGGCTCATATAAGCCATAAAGCGCGGCTTACCGTCGTCGCGGCTCATATAAGCGACGGAATAAAGATGAACCATGGCCGACACGCCATTCACCACGACCAGCATGACAGCCGCCAGCGTATCGACCTTGAGCCCCCACGACGCGGAAAACGTTCCCGACTTTATCCATTCGAACAGGTCGCGATTTATCGCGTGGCCGCGCAAAGCGACATCGTTGAACAGATAAATCGAAAAGCCCGCCGCGATCAGAACGCACCCGCAAGTGACAATTTGCGAGGCCCTATCCCCAATCCGCCTTCCGAAAAAACCGGCAATCCCCGCCCCCAAAAGGGGCAGGAAAACTGCTGCGATGTCTAAGGGCACGTGCATTCCCTAAATCCTCATTAAATTATGAGAGTCTTCGTCATTCCGGAAAATTCGCTTTTTTGCCTCTTGCAAAAATGCGAATTTATCCGGAATCCGATTTGGTTCTCTTGCGGCAAGGAAACTAAATCGGATTCCGCATAAATTTTCTTTCGCGCAACAGCGCGAAAGAAAATTTTGCGGAATGACAAAGCTTTTTGACTATTGAAGAATAGAAAACCCATGCCTCACCCTTTCAAAAGATTGGCATGGTCGACCGCGATATTTCCTCGATTGCGAAAATAAACGACCAGAATGGCAAGGCCGATGGCGGCTTCGGCGGCCGCGACCGTCAAGACGAAGAGCGCGAAGACCTGCCCCGTCAGATTGTGCTGGAAGACGGAAAACGCCACAAAGTTGATGTTGACGGCCAGCAACATCAGCTCGATCGCCATCAGGATGACGATAATGTTCCGGCGATTGAAGAATATCCCCATCACGCCGATCGTAAACAAGAGAGCGGCGACGACGAGAAAATGAGGCAAACCTACAGTCATTGACGCTTATTCCATGCCCTTCGGAATCTTAAGATCGTTTCTTCTCATTTCCTTCAAAACTTTTTCGCGCGCTTTGAGCCCCTCGTACATGACGATTTTCTGGATGTACATGGCGTCGTCCCGGTCTATCTCATTCGTCGATTTGATCAATTTTTGCCCGACGGATGATTCAAGAAACTTTCCCAACTGCTCAAGCTCATCGACAGTAAATATCCGGGCAAGAGTGATGGCCTTGTTTCTCAGAACAATGTCTTCCTTATCTTCGGCAATATCTTCTGCCACCGTCTCGATGCTTTTTTGTATCTTGTCCATCTTCCCTTCGTTATCTTGATTTAACATCGGGGCAAACATCATAACCGTGCCCCTTAAAGACCCCTTGAGCTTCTCTTTAACGTCGAAAAGCTTCGCGACCTTTTTGGCTTCACGAAGAGCTTTTGAATCGAGCGCTTTTTCTCTGACAGAAAATTCATCGTCAGGATCGGGCATACTGGGCGCCGGACTCGCCTTTACGGAACCTCTGGGAGCATCGCCCATCATGGGAATAACGGGCGGCGGCATCACGCCCGCAGGCATTCCGGGAGCTGCCTTTTTTTCACTGCTAAAAAACTTCTTCATCCGCCCAAAGAACGAGGTGGATTCCGTTGCTTGAGGAGCAGGAGAGGCCTGCTCTGCCGCTGCTTTCTTTTCAGCAGGAGCCGGAGCTATCTTTAAAGCCGCCTCAACGGGCACCGCTTCAGCCGCGGCCTTCTGCGCAGAATCTTTAGCCGCTGTTTCCTTCACGGATGAAACGACAGGAGCTGTTGCCTTCTTTTCCGCAGCGAGCGCCATAGGTGCACCAAAAGCAACTAGGGCAAAAACGGCGGCAAAAACGATAGAAAGATGTTTCATTTTCATAATTCGACTCCTTCTCTTGAGGAAACCTTTTTAATCTCAACAACCTCGGACACGCTTATGTCCGTTTGATATCTCGGTTTCTGGCTCCGCGCCCCCTTGCGGTCGCGCAAAGTCAAAACGATAGCTCCAACCATGGCGACAAGCAAAACAAGACCCGAAACCTGAAACGGATAAAAATAGTCGGTATAAAGAACTTGCCCCAGGGCTCTGGTGTTTTGAATGGCGTCTTCCGTGGGTACTATAGCTCCTATGGCCTTAGAGTCGACAACCCAGACGCTCGCGACCAGGACAAGCTGCGCCAAGAGCACGATGGCGACAGCGCCGCCCACGGGAAGATAACGATGAAATTCCGCGCGTAAGCTGCGGAAATTTATGTCGAGCATCATAACGACGAATAAGAACAAAACCGCAACAGCGCCGACATAAACGATAAGAAGAATAAAGGCCAGAAACTCGGCTCCCATCATCAAAAACAGCCCTGCCCCGTTGAAAAAGCAAAGAATCAAAAACAAAACCGCATTGACGGGATTCCGCGCAGTGATGACCATGACGGCGGAGGCCAGAAGAACGGCGGCAAAAAGAGTGAATACGATGGAAGCCATCATTTTGCCCCTCCTTCCGGTTCGTAGACCGTGCAGTTGCGCGCCGCCTTGCATGTGCCCTTTATCGATTCTTTCACGGACCCGACGACTTCCTGCTGCGTACAGGCGGAGATAAAAAGCAACGCAATCATAACCGTCATTCCCGCGAAAGCGGGAATCCAGCGGAGCGTGTCCACGCGACGCATGACTCTTCCGACAAAAAAACCGTCATTCCGCAAAAATGCGAATTTATGCGGAATCCGATTTGGTTCTTTTGCTATTATCATCTCATCACCTGTATCTCTCATCCGCCTTTAGATTCGCGGCCACTTCCGTTTCCCACTTATCGCCATTCAGCAAAAGGCGCTCTTTCGTATAATACAACTCTTCCCGCGTTTCCGTCCCATATTCGAAATTCGGCCCTTCGACGATGGCGTCCACAGGGCACGCCTCTTGGCACAGGCCGCAATAAATGCACTTTGTCATGTCGATGTCGTAGCGCGTGGCGCGGCGGCTACCGTCCTCGCGCGGCGCGGAATCGATGGTGATGGCCTGCGCGGGACAAATGGCTTCGCATAATTTACAAGCGATGCAGCGCTCCTCCCCGCTTTCATAACGACGCAAGACGTGCTCTCCCCTGAAACGAGGACTTAAGGGGCCTTTTTCGTAAGGATAATTGAGCGTCACGCGCCTTTTGAACACATACGAAAAAGTCAACGCCATGCCGCGTATGATCTCGTACAGAGAAAACGTTTTGATGAGGCGAACGACGGACATGCTTTTCACGGTTTAAAGAAGACGAGATACGAAGACGTTACCACCACCCAGAACAACGACAACGGCAAGAGTACTTTCCAACCGATGCGCATAAGTTGGTCATAGCGATAGCGCGGCAACGTTGCGCGAACCCATAAGAAAACGAATAAACACAAGGCCGTCTTGGCTAAAAACCAGACGATGCCGGGAATGAAATCAAGGGCGGTCAGGGGCGAAAGCCACCCGCCCAAAAACAGAATGGACGTCAGGGCGCTGAGCAATATCATGTTCGCGTATTCGCTTAAGAAGAACATCGCGAACGCCATCGACGAGTATTCGGTGTGGAAACCGCCCACGAGTTCGGATTCGCCTTCGGGCAGATCGAACGGATGCCTATTCGTTTCCGCCAGCGACGAGATGACGTACACGACGAACATCGGCGTCAAAAGGCCGAACGCGAACCAGCCGTCCTTCTGGGCTTCGACAATGTCCGAAAGATTAAGCGACCCCGCGCAAAGCAAAACAGTCACAATCACAAGCCCCGTCGAGACTTCATAGGAAATCATCTGCGCGGCGGAACGCAGGCCGCCCAAGAACGAATATTTGGAATTCGACGCCCATCCTGCAAAAATAATTCCGTAAACGCCGAGCGACGAAATGGACACGAGATACAAAATACCGACATTGATATCGGCCAACACCAAGTCCTTCTGGAAGGGAATGACGGCCCACGCCACGAGCGCGAGGAAAAAGGCCATGACGGGCGCAAAAAGGAAAACGCCTTTGTTGGCATCCGTCGGCAATATCGTTTCCTTGCCCAAAAGCTTGATGCCGTCCGCCATCGGCTGAAGCAGGCCGAAAGGCCCGACGACATTGGGGCCGCGCCGCAGTTGCATGGCCGCCATCACTCTGCGTTCGGCATATGTCAGATACGCAACCGCGCCCAAAAGCGGCAGGACAATGCAAAGGATCTTGATGACGATCCATAAGAGCGGCCAGACAAACGGCCAAACGGTGTTAAGGAAATAGTTTGTCATGTCGGAGCCTTTTGTATCTCAAACACCTCAACTAAATTAAATACCGTCATTCCGGAATATTTTCTTTTCGGCTGCGTTTGCAGACGAAAGAAAATATATCCGGAATCCGATTTGTTTTTCTTGCCGAAAGGAACCACATCGGATTCCGGATAAATTCGCATTTTTGCTAAGAGCAAAAAAGCGAATTTTCCGGAATGACGAGATTTTATAAATTGAGAATAAGTCACGCCATAACCTCCTTTGCGATCAGAGGCAGGATTTCCGCCGTGCACTTTGCCATGGTTGGCGAGGCGCGGCTGATGGGGTCGGTCATATAGAAATTTTCGACGACGGGCGTAAACGGCACGTTCAAAACATCTCCGCTGAATCCAAAAACCGCCCACGCAGGTTTTTCGACATGCCCGATGTTCTCCAATACCGGCGCGAACTCGACCATTTTCTCGCGCAGTTGCGTAATCGTGTCGAAGGGCAAGGGATCGCCGAGAACCTCAGAGAAAGCCCGTATGATTTTCCAGTCCTCGCGCGCCTCCCCCGGCGGGAACGTCGCCTGCAAGGCCATTTGGGGGCGGCCTTCGGTGTTAACGTAAACGCCGGTCTTCTCGGTATAGGCGGCGCCCGGCAAAATAACGTCGGCGCGATGCGCGCCCTTGTCGCCATGATGCCCTTGGTAAACGACAAAGGCTTTGCTGATATTCTTGAAGTCGATTTCGTCGGTGCCGAGCAGCCAGATCACATCCATTTTCCCGCCGCCGAGAATGACGCGCGTGCCCGCGCCTCCTTCTTGCGGCACAAAGCCGAGATCAAGCCCGCCCACGCGCGAAGCCGCCAGTTGCAGGACATTGAACCCGTTCCAATCCTCTCGTACCGCTTTAAAATGTTCCGCTAACTCTCTGACCGTCCTATGTAAAGCTGCTCCGTCGGCGCGGGTCAACGCGCCTGCGCCAAGAATAAACATCGGCCTCTTTGCGCTCTTTAGTATTTTCGCAAAATCGCCTTTGCCTTCTTTCAAATCGACAATCGCTTGCGGCGTGTTGCCCAGATAGGTGCGCGGATACCCAAGATCGACCGGCGCGCCGATAAGGCCGACGCGGCAGTCCCCCATAAGCCAGCGTTTGCGGATACGCGCGTTGACAAGCGTCGCCTCGATGCGCGGATTGGTTCCGATAAGAAGGATAGCGTCGGCTTCCTCGATGCCCGCGATGCCGCTGTTCATAATATACGCCGCGCGCGTCGACACGTCGTATTCCGCGCCGTCGGCGCGGCAATCCATGTTCGGCGAACCGAGCGCCGTCATCAAAGCCTTCAGCGCAAACATAGACTCGCAATCAACCAGATTTCCGGCCAAGGCGCCGACGCGCATAGGCGCGCAATCGCGCAGCTTTCCGGCAATGACGGAAAACGCCTCGTCCCATGAAGCGGGAGTCAGCTTGCCGTCGCGACGGACGTAAGGGCGGTCGAGGCGCTGGCGTTTAAGGCCGTCGATGGCAAAGCGCGTTTTGTCGTTGATCCACTCCTCGTTCACGTCTTCGTTCAGGCGGGGCAACACGCGCACGACCTCGTTGCCCAGAACATCGACGCGGATATTGCTTCCGACGGCGTCGAACACATCGATGGTTTCCGTTTTCTGATATTCCCACGACCGCGCCCTGAAAGCCGCCGGCTTGTTCGTCAAAGCGCCCACGGGACAGATGTCGATAAGATTGCCCGACAACTCGGACGTCAGCGCATGAGGCGCATACGTTCCGATCTCAAGCTTTTCGCCGCGCCCCATGCCGCCGAGCTCCGGGGTGCCGCAGATTTCGTCCATAAAGCGGATGCAGCGCGTGCAATGAATGCAGCGTGTCATGGCGGTTTTAATGAGCGGCCCAAGTTCCTTTTCCGTCACCGCGCGTTTTTCGTCCTTGTAGCGTCCGCATGAGCATCCGTAAGCCACGGCCTCATCCTGCAAATCGCACTCGCCGCCTTGGTCGCAAATCGGGCAATCCAAAGGATGATTGATCAGCAGAAGCTCCATCACGCCTTCGCGCGCCTTTTTGACCATCGGCGAGTTCGTGTGAACCACCATGTCGTCGGCGCAAGGCAACGTGCAACTGGGCACGGGTTTCGGAGTCTTTTCGATTTCGACCATGCACATGCGGCAATTGCCGGCGACGCTGAGCTTGTCGTGGTAGCAGAAATGCGGAATCTCGCTGCCAGCCTTCTGACAGGCCTGCAGCACGCTCGTCCCCTGCGCGACCTCAACTTCTATGCCGTCGATGATCAGCTTAGGCATTGGACATTTCTTTCAGAGTCACTCTCATAACTTTGCGCTGCCTTCCGGCAGAGTTTCGATCTTTGATATGCTGATTTCATGACTAAAATGCTTTTTAGATAAGGCAATCTTCATCCCGTAAACCAACATCGGAATGCACAAAACAGCCAACAGAAGCAAGAGAACGGCTGAAACAAGTTCTAGAACATGAAAGCGAACAGACATGACGGATAAGAACCCGGCCAAAGCACCAAAGCCAAATATAAAGACAATCGCCCTCCAGTACATCGACCAGAAAATTGAGGCCGCAATTTTCAGCAAAATAATAGTATTATTGGCTCCAGCAACATTTATCTTGTAACCAAAGTGTGGTTTGGATAAAGCGCCTTTTATTGCGTAAATCCAAATCAATAAGCTCAAAACAAAAGACAGACCGCACGAAATAAAAGACACAGGAAGAATTACTTGTACAGCAAGCACTCCCAATGCAGTCGGCCAAAAAGAAGACCATAAAAACGACGTCGCCACTTTAGTTGGAACGATATTATTGCTGTCGCTCATATCCTTTCCTTTCCTTCAAACGTTTCCAATCACGACATCTCCGCATAACAGAAACCGTCATCTGCATAATAAGCAAAGACCGCCCCAATTAAGAAAAACCGTCATTCCGGAAAATTCGCGCTGAGCGCCCAAATTAAGAATACCCGTCATTCCGCAAAATTTTCTCTTCGCCGCTCTTGCGGCGAAAGAAAGTTTATGCGGAATCCGATTTGGTTTCTTTGCCGCAAGAAAAACAAATCGGATTCCGGATAAATTCGCATTTTTGCATAGAGCAAAAAAGCGAATTTTCCGGAATGACAAAGTTCCCTTTTCAGTTAAGCTTGTCATAAAGATCCTCCCACTTTGGGTTATCCTTTTTAACAAGCTCAATCTTCCACAGACGCTTCCACTTCTTAATCTTCTTCTCAAAAGCAATAGCCTCAATGGCTGTCGGAAATTCGGCGCACCAAACAAGCTTTTTAAGCCCATGTTTTTTTGTGTGCCCTTTAATAAGACCTTCACGATGCTCGTGGGCGCGCCGCGCAATATCGTTCGTGACACCAACATAAAGCGTGCCGTAAGGTTCGTCCGTGACGATATATACCCAAAAACTTCTTTCATTCATGCGGCCTTTACGCTCTTTCTGTACTTCTCGATCCGCTCGATCATCAGCGGCTTGAAGTGCCGTATCAATCCCTGAATAGGCCAGACCGCGCCGTCGGCAAACGCGCAGATCGTGCGGCCTTCGATTTGCTTCGTCACGTCGAGCATCATGTCTATTTCTTCGACAGACGCGCTGCCCTCGACCATGCGCAGCATCATGCGCCACAGCCACCCCATGCCCTCGCGGCACGGCGTGCATTGGCCGCAGCTTTCATGCTTGTAAAAGGCGCTCAGGCGCGCGATGGCAGCGATGATATCGACCGACTTGTCCATGACGATGACGCCGCCCGTGCCGAGGCCGGAGTGCGCGTCGCGCAACGCGTCGAAATCCATCAGCACCGTTTCGCAAACGTCTTTGGGGATAAGGGGCGTCGAAGACCCGCCGGGAATGACCGCCAGAAGATTATCCCATCCGCCGCGCACGCCGCCCGCATGTTTGTCGATAAGCTCTTTCAAAGGAAGGCTCATCGTTTCTTCGACGTTGCACGGTTGGTTGACGTGTCCGGAGATGCAGAACAGTTTTGTGCCGCTGTTTTTGGGTCGGCCAAAGCTGGTGAACCATCCCGACCCGCGGCGCAAGATTTCCGGCACGCACGATATGGTCTCGACGTTGTTGATCGTCGTCGGGCACGAATAAAGCCCGGCGGCGGCGGGAAACGGCGGCTTGTTGCGCGGCTGGGCTTTTTTGCCTTCGAGGCTTTCCATCAGCGCGGTTTCTTCGCCGGAAATGTACGCCCCTGCTCCGCGATGCAGATAAACATCGCAATCCCACCCCGACCCTGCGGCGTTCTTGCCCAAAAGCCCGTAGGCGTAAGCCTCGTCGATGGCCTGCTGAACAAGAACCGCTTCGTTATAAAATTCGCCGCGAATGTAGATGTAAACCGTATGCGCGCCCACGGCTGACGCCGCAACCAACGCGCCTTCGAGTACGCGGTGCGGATCGTGGCGCAGAATATCGCGGTCTTTGCACGTGCCGGGCTCGGATTCGTCGGCGTTCACGATTAAATAATGCGGCACGTTCGAGAGCTTCGGCATAAACGACCATTTCATGCCCGTCGGGAAGCCAGCCCCGCCGCGCCCGCGCAGGCTCGACGCCTTCACCTCTTCGATAATTTTTGCAGAGCCTTTTTTGACGATATCGGCCGTTTGATCCCACACGCCGCGGCGGCGCGCCGCCGCGAGGTTCCAGCTATCGAAGCCGTAGAGATTTGTGAAGATGCGGTTTCTATCGTCAAGCATCGGTGTCGGCCTTTTTCTTCAAACTCGTCGATCCGTCCTGCGGACACGACCCCGAACGTCCCGTCTGCGAACCGGCTTCGGGCTTTTTGCCCGCTTTGAGCGTATCGAGAATTTTATCCATCGCGTCGGGCGTCAGGTCTTCATAAAAATCGTCGTTAATCTGAACAACCGGCGCATTGACGCACGCGCCGAGGCACTCGACCTCGCGCAGCGTAAATTTGCCGTCCTTCGTCGTTTCGTCCAGGTTTATGCCGAGCTTCTTCTGGCAGGCGTGGACGATGTCTTCCGATCCGCGCAGCCAGCACGGCGTCGTCGTGCATATCTGCACAAAATTCTTGCCGACGGGCTTAAGGTTGAACATCGAATAGAAGGTTGCGACCTCGTAAACGCGGACGGGCGGCATATCGAGTTTTTTTGCCACAAAGTTCATAGCGGCCTGCGACAGCCAGCCGCCGTTTTGACGTTGCGCGATTTCTAAAAGCGGAATGACGGCGCTGGCTTGGCGGCCAGCCGGATATTTGGCGATGATCTTTTCCGCGCGCGCCAGATTATCGGCCAACAAAGCGAACGTTTTTGAAGCGTTCGAAGCTTTTGCCGTTTTTGAATCTTTTGAACGAGTCAAAGCCATTCACCCCCCCCTACCGTCATCCCCGCGAAGGCGGGGATCCCATTTGTTTTATTATTTTGTGAGTTCAGCCTTTGCCACACCCCTACCGTCATCCCCGCGAAGGCGGGGATCCCATTTGTTTTATTATTTTGTGAGTTCAGCCTTTGCCACACCCCTACCGTCATCCCCGCGAAGGCGGGGATCCCATTTGTTTTGCTAAAAGTGTGTTTCGGACAAATCCTTCCAAGTTGGATTAAGCTGCTTAATGCGGTGAATTTTCCATTCACGATTCCATTTTTTAATTTGCTTCTCGCGTTGAATTGCCTCCGTTGCCGTTGGATACTCTTCGCAGTAAACAAGCGTCTTAAGACCGTACTTTTTTGAAAATCCCTCGATAAGACCATCCCTGTGTTCCTGCGCTCTTCGCACAATATCGTTCGTAACGCCGGTATAAAGCGTACCAAAAGGCTTATCCGTAACGATATAAACCCAAAAACTTTTTTCCATTGGCAAATCCTTTGACACGAAGACAAAGAAAAGAAAATGGGATCCCCGCCTTCGCGGGGATGACGGGAAAGGAGAGCGCGGGGATGACGGAAGAAGAGAAACATTTTCATCGATCCACCTCCCCGAAGACGAGGTCGAGGCTGCCGATAATCGCGACAATATCGGCGAGCATATGGCCTTTGCAAATTTCATCGATAGCCTGCAGGTGCGCAAAGCCCGTTGAACGGATGTGGCAGCGGTACGGCTTGTTCGTTCCGTCGGCGACGAGATAAACCCCGAATTCGCCCTTGGCCGTTTCGACGACCGTGTAGGTCTCTCCCGCCGGAACGTGGAATCCTTCGGAATAAAGCTTGAAGTGATGAATCATCGCCTCCATCGAGGTCTTCATGTCCTCGCGGCGCGGTGGCGCAACTTTCAGATTGTCCGTTATGACGGGGCCGTCCGGCATATCGTCAAGGCATTGGCGGATGATGCGCACCGACTGGCGCATTTCTTGAATCCGCACGAGATACCGCGCAAAGCAATCGCCGGTCTTGCCTACCGGAATATCGAAATTGATCTGGTCGTAAACGTCATAAGGCTGGGCTTTCCTTAAATCCCACGCGACGCCCGACGCGCGCAGCATCGGCCCCGAAAATCCCCAATCAAGCGCCTGCTCTTTCGTCACGACGCCGATATCGACGGTGCGTTGGCGGAAGATGCGGTTGCCGGTCAAAAGCCCTTCGATGTCGTCGATGACTTTTGGAAATCTTTTAACCCACGCCAGAATGTCCTCGGCCAATCCTTCGGGCAAATCCTGATGCACGCCGCCCGGGCGGAAATAATTCGTATGCATGCGCGCCCCGCTCACGCGCTCGTAGAATTCCATCAGAATTTCGCGCTCTTCATACCCCCACAAAGACGGCGTCACCGCGCCCACATCCATGGCTCCAGACGTGAGGCAGAGAATATGATTCATAATGCGCGTAATTTCGGCGTACATCACGCGAATGTATTGCGCGCGCAAGGGAGGCGTAATGCCGAGAAGCTTCTCGACAGCCAGAACGAACGCATGCTCCTGCCCCAAAGGCGCGCAATAATCGAGGCGGTCGAAATAAGGCGTCGCCTGAAGATACGTTTTGTGCTCGATCAGCTTTTCCGTGCCGCGATGAAGCAGGCCGATGTGCGGATCGGCACGCTCGACGACTTCGCCGTCCATTTCCAAAATCATGCGCAAAACGCCGTGCGCGGAAGGATGTTGCGGCCCGAAATTGATCGTGAACGGCAGTATCTTCTTGCCGTCGAGCACCGTTTCATTTTCGGGAAACGCTTCAGTCATTGAATCCCGCCATACAAAGCACCGTCATCCCCGCGAAGGCGGGGATCCCATTTGTTTTTTTCGTCATGCCGGCGACCTGTCCGCCGAAGCCTTGGCGTAGGCGGAAAGCCGGTATCCCATTTATCTTTTTCGTCATTCCGCAAAGTTTTCTCTTCGCGTAGCGAAAGAAAACTTATACGGAATCCGATTTGGTTTCTTGTTTTATTCATCATTCCTTCCCCTCCGGCCCTTCTTCCTCACCTTGCAACTGCACGTTCGTCATGCCTTCCCACGGGCTCATGAAATCGAAGTTTCTGTATTCCTGCGGCAACTTGACGGGTTCAGAAACAACGCGCTTCTGTTCGGGGTCGTAGCGAACCTCAACATAACCGGTCAGCGGAAAATCCCTGCGCAGCGGATGCCCTTCAAAGCCGTAATCCGTCAGAATGCGGCGCAGATCGGGATGATCCGAAAACAGTATGCCGAACATGTCCCACGCTTCGCGCTCGAACCAACCGGCGGATTTAAAAACGCTAATAACGGTCGGAACGGGCGTGCGCTCGTCGGTCTGAATTTTGACGCGCATGCGTGTGTTGTTGACGAGGCTCAGAAGATTATAAACAACCTCGAAACGCTCGGGACGCTCCGGATAATCCGCGCCGCAAACGTCCATAAGCTGGTTCATGCCAAGCGCAGGATCGTCGCGCAATGTTTCCAGAACTTCGGCGATGCGCGTGCGGGGCACCAGAACCGAAAATTCGCCCAGATCGATGGTAATCTGAAGAACCGCCGTACCGAGGGCGCGCATGGTTTCGTTCTGCATGTCTTCAAGAGTCATCATTCTGTCGTCCTCTTGATGACTCTGTTGCCGCGCCTGATTTTGCGTTGAAGCTGCATCAGCCCGTAAACCAAAGCCTCCGCCGACGGCGGGCAGCCCGGAATGTAGATATCGACGGGTACAATGCGGTCGCACCCGCGCACGACGGAATACGAATAATGGTAATAGCCGCCGCCGTTCGCGCAGCTCCCCATCGAGATAACCCAGCGCGGCTCCGGCATCTGGTCATAAAGCCTTCGCAAGGCGGGAGCCATTTTATTGGTCAGCGTTCCCGCCACAATCATCACGTCGGCTTGGCGCGGCGAGGCGCGCGGCATCATGCCGTAGCGGTCGAGATCGTAGCGGCTCATAAAGGCGTGAATCATCTCGATGCCGCAGCACGCAAGCCCGAACGTCATGGGCCACATCGACCCCGTCCGCGCCCACGTCAGCAAATCGTCCAGCTTTGCGACCATAAAGCCCTTGTCCTGCACCTCCTCGCCAAGCTGAGCGGCAAGTGCATTGGCTTTTGCAAGTTGAATTGAATCCCTAACTCCTGTCATACAACACCGTCATCCCCACCCCTGCCGTCATCCCCGCGAAGGCGGGGATCCCATTTTCTTTTTTTTGCTGCCTTTCTTCGATTGCTTATTCCCATTCCAGCGCCCCCTTCATCCATTCATAAATGAATCCGATAGTCAGGACGCCGAGGAACAACGTCATCGACCAGAACCCCGCCGTGCCGATATCAGCAAGCGCAACCGCCCACGGAAAAAGGAACGCAAGCTCCAGATCGAAAATGATGAACAAAATGGCGACAAGGTAATAACGCACGTCGACCTTGGCGCGCGCGTCGCCGAAAGCCGGAAAACCGCACTCATAGGCGGAATCCTTTTCGGCGTCCGGTTTTCGCTTGGCGATAAGAAAAGCGAGGCCAATGGCCACGACGGCAACGGTAAAAGCGACGTAGAGAAAGAGGAGGATAGGCAGATAGCCGGTCGCAAGGTCGCTGAACATGGGAAAATCCGAGTCGTTTAACCTTCAGTTATTCCTCGAACATCCGATGGTTAGGAAGGAAAATCAAGGGGATTCAAGGATTCCTTTCATGCCCCATAAAAAGCATTCAGGCGCGTATTCCTATACGTCATCAATATGATACATTCCGGAAAACTCGACTCTGCGGTCTAACCGCACATATCAGGGATGAACATTATGAATAACGTAAAAAGAGAACCGCTTGACCCCTCCGACAGCAAGGAAAAGATCATCGAAATACTGTCCGAAGGAAACAAAGAGGCAAAAGAAATACTAACCAAAATCTGCGACGATCCGTTCCTCGACGAAGACATCTGCATCCGTACGCTTGATGAAATGAATATCCGGGGCGTCCAAATCGTCGCCGGTTATGAGTATTGCGTTTCTCTCCCCGCCTTCATCGTCAGCGTCCGCGACCGAAGCAAACGGATGGTCGATGCGATAAACAGAAATGAAAAATGCGCTGGGCTTACGGCTCGCACGGGTGACATAATACTTGACCGCGAGAACGTGCCGGATTTTCCCATAGGATAACTCAGCGCCCCGTCCCGCCGCCCAGCGCCTTGTAAAGCGTGATGCAGTCGCCGGGTAGTTCCGTCATTCCGCAAAACGCGCTTTTGCTGATTGCAAATGCGCGTTTATGCGGAATCCGATTTGGTTTCTCTTATTTTTTCCCTCCCCTTGGGGGCGCAAAACTGAGGCTGCCATGAGGGCATCAGTAGTGATGACGCGGTTAAGGGGAGGGGTTGGCCGTTGGGCTTATCCCGTTGCCGATTTTGTTTCTTACCTCTTCGTATCCCCGCCCAACGCCTTATAAAGCGCAATGCAGTCGCCGAGCTGCGTAGTGATGTTCTCAAGCACGGCAGCCTCGGCCACGCGGCGGCTTTCCTGCGCGTCGAGCAACGTCTGAAGCGGAACGTACCCCTCTTTGTACTGCACACCGTATAAGTCCTCGGCTTTTTGCGCATTGGCAAGCGCCACCTTCAACTTACGCCCTCTTTCTCCGTCCTTGGCGCGGGCGGACAAAGCGTTTTCGACGTCGGCAAACGCGCTGTATACTGTCTGGCGGAAAGTCGTCACGGCCTCTTCATACTGCGTCTCGGAAACGGCGATGTTGTTGCGCATGTCGAACCAGTTGAGGAAAGGCAAAGCAATGCCCGCGCCCAACGTCCCGATGGGATCGACCAGAACCTTGGTCAAAGCAATGCTCGAAGTTCCCAAACTGCCGGTCAAAGAAAAAGTGGGCATATAGCTGGCGCGCGTCGCGTCGGTATCGGCCAGAGATTCACGCAGGCGATATTCGGCGGCGCGCAAGTCGGGGCGGCGCTCAAGAAGCGACGCCGGAACGTTCGCGTCCAATCTCGGCATCTCGCCCTTGGGCAATACGGCGGCTTCGGCCTTTAAACTTCCGGGAGGGCCGTCGAACAAAATATCGAAGGCGTTCATCGCCTCTTGTCTCTGTTGCAGGTATTGGGTATGCGCCGCTTCCTGTGTCGCCAGCTTTTGTTCCGCAGCCGCCTCATCGATAGCGGACGTCGCGCCGGCAGCGTGCTGAACCTTGGCTATATCCAACGCTTTTTTCGCGTACGCGATGCTGGCTTCGGACAAAGCTATGCGTTCGTTCAGGTATGCGATTTTCCAGTACAAATCCGCCGTCGTGCCGATCAAAGCGATGGCGGCAGTTTCCCTGTCCTGCTCCGTCGCCTCGGCCTCCCAATCGGCGGAATCTTTCTGGCTCGCGATCTTTCCCCACAAATCGATTTCATAAGAAGCGTTGACGCTCGCAGTGTAAGTGCGCGTGACGGTTCCGGCCTTGCTCAACTTTCTGGCGTTCCTCGCCGTTGCCGTTCCCGTGACGTCCGGCAAATATTGGTCGAGCGCGAGATCGGCTCTCAGCCGCGCCTCTTTGACCTTAAGCGCCGCGACGGCGAGATTGTTATTCTTCGCCAAAACTTCATCGACAAGGCTGTTGAGATTTTTGTCGTTGAACTTCGTCCACCACGAAGACGCTTTTTCCTGCCCCGCTCCCTGCACAACGCTCCACATCGCGGGAGTTTGGACGTTTGGCCTCTCGTAAGAAGAACCGGTCAAAGCGCCGCATCCGCTCGCAAGCAAAGCCAAAAGAACGGGAAGATAGGTGATTTTCTTTTTCATTCGCGTGCCAAAGCTTCAACGGGGTCAAGACGGGCGGCATTTCTGGCGGGAAGAAAACCGAAGATAATGCCAATGAGCGTGGAACAGATAAAAGCGGACAGAATGGCCGTCGTCGAAAAGATCATGGTGAAATTGGTGCTGACTCGGGCGAATATTTCGCCAAAACCTAACGCCACGAGAATACCGATGCCGCCCGCCAACAAGCAGACCATAATGGCTTCCGTCAAAAACTGAAGCATGACGTCGCTTTGGCGCGCGCCGACCGCCATGCGCACGCCGATTTCCTTCGTGCGCTCTGTTACCGAGACCAGCATGATGTTCATGACGCCGATGCCGCCGACGATTAGCGAAATGACCGCGATCATGCCGGTAAAAAGGCGCATCGTGTCCGTCGTGCTTTCGATGGTCTTGCGGATATTGGTCGTGTTGAACAGATAAACGTCTTTAATACGATGCCGTTGGATCAGAAGCTTAAGTATCCCCTCCTCCGCCGCGCTTTGAGGCACATTGTCGTTCAGGCGCACCATAATGTTTCTCAAATAGGTTTGACCAGAAATGCGCCCCATCGCCACGGTATAGGGCACATAAATGTTCAGGTTCTCGTCGTTTCCAATGCCGCTTTCCTTGGGTTTAAGCACGCCGACAACGCGGCAAGGAATGGAACCCAGAAAAATAACCTCGCCGACAGGATTAGCGTTATTCGGAAATATCGTCTTGCGGGTATTTTCATCAATGACGGCCTCTTGGGCGATGCGCTTGACGCCGTCTTTGTCAAAAGCCCGTCCGGCAGACAGGGACAAGTCGCGCACCTGAAAGAATTGCTCCCCGACGCCCATGGCTCTCGCGCTTGCGGACATATTCTGATAGCGCAATATCGTATTGACCGATACGACGGGCGTCGCGCTGTTGATGTAGCTCTGTTTCGCTAAAGCCTCGGCATCGCTTGGCACGAGCGTTCTGATGGACGCGGCTTTTTTGTCGCCGAAGCCTTCGCCCGGATAGATATTGAGCGTGTTGGTGCCCATCGCGCTGATGTCTTTCAAAATGCGCTGCTGCGAGCCTTCGCCCAAAGCCGTGACGCAAACGACCGAAGCAATGCCGATAATAATGCCCAGCATGGTCAAGAGCGTGCGCAATTTGTGAGAAACCATCGCGCGCCTGGCAATGCGTCCGGCTTCGACCACGCGGTCGCCAAAGCTGCTCCAGCTTTGCGACGCGCTTTCGAATTTAGGCGGAGAAAGAACGGACACGGCAGAAGCGGCAACAGCTTCGTTTCTCTTGTCCGAAAGTATTTCGCCGTCGCTGATTTCGATGATGCGCTGCGCGTATTGCGCAACGTTCATGTCGTGCGTTACGATGATGATCGTATGCCCCTCGCGGTGCAATTCGCCGAGAAGTTTCATCATCTCGACGCCGCTATGCTTGTCGAGAGCGCCCGTGGGCTCGTCGGCCAGTATGACGCGGCCGCCGTTCATAATAGACCGCGCGATGCTGACGCGTTGTTGCTGGCCGCCCGAAAGCTCCGACGGCCTGTGATGGGCGCGATCGCTAAGCCCCAAACGCGCCAGAAGGACGCGAGCGCGTTCTTCCCGTTGCTCGCGGGGCGTTCCGGAATAGATGGCGGGAACTTCGACGTTTTCAAGCGCCGTTAGATCGCCGAGCAGATGATAGCGCTGGAAAATAAATCCGAAATGCTCGCGCCGCAATTTGGCCAAGTCGTCCGGAGACAAGACGCGGCTGTTTTGTCCCGACACAAAGTAATCGCCGCTCGTCGGTCGGTCGAGACAGCCCAGAACGTTCAAAAGCGTCGATTTGCCGGAACCGGAAGCCCCGACAATGGCGACCATCTCGCCCATGCCTATCGTCAGATTAATATTTTTGAGCGCCGCAACGCGCTGATCTCCGGCAACGTACTCGCGCCATAATGACCGCAGTTCGAGAAGCGGCGCGCCCATGTCTATAGCCCCATGGAAGGCGGATGGCGCGGCGCAACGCTGCTGGAAGACTCGCCTGTCTTGTTCAGGGATTCGCTGATGATAACTTCTTCGCCGTCCTTCAAGCCTTCCAGAATTTCAACATTGACGTTGTTGTTGAGCCCTGCGCGAACTTTACGTTCTTCCGTTTTTCCGTCCGGCCCAAGCACGCGAACGACGGCGCTTCCGTCGGCATTTACGGTGCCAAGAGCGGTGCGCGGAATGGAAAGCGCGCCTTTGGCTTCGCCCATAATAATATTGACCTCCGCCGTCATGGAAATACGGAGCTTCCCGTCTTCATTAGGGACATCGAACAACCCATTGTAATAAATGGCAGATGAGGAACTGCTGGACGAGGAAGACGAAGAGGATGTGCTGGACTCGGTTTCGATAGACTCCGGCGCAGGTTCAATGGCGCGCAACGTCGCCTCGTAAACATGATCGGGTTCGCCTAAAATGGTGAAGTGGACTTTTTGCCCGACCTTGACCCGCGTAATATCGGCTTCCGAGATTTCCGCTTTGACCGTCATCGTGTCGAGCTGCGCCAATTTGATGATCGTCGGCGCTTGCTGCGCGGCATTCACGGTTTGCCCTTCTTCCGTAACGATGGCAACGACGGTTCCGTCGATAGGCGCTTTAATATTCGTATAGCCAAGATTGACCTTGGCGGTATCGACGGCAATCTCGGCGGACTTGATGAGCGCCTCAAAAGAAGCCACGGACGCTTTCGCGGATTCAAAGGCCGCTTCCGCCGCCTGAAGTTTTTCTTTCGACGTCGCGTCGCGCGCGCTTAAAGCCTTCTGCCTCAGATACGCCGCTTCCGCCTCTTTGAGCGTCGCCTGCCCCGCCAAAAGCTGGGCGCGCACATTTTCCAAAGAAGCTTCGGCATTATGAAAATTGTTCTGCTGCGTGAGGGAATCGATAACCGCAACGAGCTGGTCTTTTTCGACCTTGTCGCCTAACGCGACTTTCAGGGATTTGACTTGCCCCGAGACCTGCGCGCCGACGCTGACCATCTTCGATGCTTCGAGCGTGCCGGTCGCCAAAACGTTTTCTTCCAAATCCATGCGCACGACTTTGGTCGTGATGACGGGAGCGACAGTTTCGGCAGGATAGAAAATCTTCCACCCCGCGACGGACACAATAATAACGCCGACGCCAACAAGAAGAATACGTTCCAATTTTTTATCGATCTGCATTCGGCTCCTCGGTTTTCTGCGCAAAGGACATTAAAGATGGTACGCTTTTCGCGGCGTTTTCTTACGTTAGGAGGCGTTTATGTCGAATTTGTGGAGGACATAGGTCTGAATTCAATTTAGCATCGTCATTTCACATATCCCTCTAATCCGTCATTCCGCAAAATTCGCTTTTTTGCCCTTGCTGGCAAAAATGCAAATTTATGCGGAATCCGATTTAGTTTCTTTCGGCGAGTAACCCTAGATCCTTTCGTAATTCCCCGGAAACATTTGTCTTTCCACGAGTTCGATCATGATGTGGATCATCTTGATATGAAGTTCCTGAACGCGGTCGGCGTACGAACCGGCAGGCGTCGCCAGAAGAATGTCGCACATATCCGCCAGGGGGCATTTCTTTTTGCCGGTCATGCCGATGACTTTCATTCCCTTTTTCTTGGCGGCGTCGATGGCGTTGATCACGTTTTTGCTTTTGCCGCTTGTGCTGATCGCAAGCAAAACGTCGCCCGCGCGCCCGTGCGCTTCAACATACCTTGAAAACACGAATTCATAGCCGTAGTCGTTCGCGACGCAGCTCATATGCGAAGGATCGCTGATGGAAGTGGCGGCCAAGGCAGCGCGGTCGCCGCGAAAGCGCCCCGACAATTCTTCGGCAAAGTGCATGGCGTCGCACATCGACCCGCCGTTGCCGCAACTGAAAACGCGCCCGCCGTTTTTAAAAGACGCGGCCAGCAAAATGCCCGCTTTTTCGATCTGGCCTACCGTTTCGGAATCGTCGAGAAGATTTTGCAGCCCCGTCTGGGCTTCCATCAACGCGCTTCGAATAGCCGTTTGCAAAGACATGAGGCTCCCCTATTTATTCAGGAGGAATTGAGGCGGCTGAATCGTCGGCAAGCCCGGTTCATCTTGCGGCGCAGCATTACTGGACGGGGCGTTTTCGTATAAAATCCTGTTTTTTTCCGCTTCGGAGTCGAAACGATCTTGGGCAAGCTCGTTCATGGAGTTGTTAGTAGCGGACGGAGACGAAAAATCTTTAGGTTTAAAGGGCACATCGCCAAGGCGCGGCCAGCTCTTTTCGTCCTCCGGCGCCGTCGGAATTTCAACGAAACGGGGCTGTTCCTTAACTTCGTCCGGAACTTCGTCATGACCGAAAAAGTTCGGCACATAGATGCTGTCGCAGCCCGCTAAAAGAAAAAAGCAAACCAAGGAAACAATTGATGATGCGCCGGTCGTGATTTTCATGTAAATTCTCGCGCCTCTGAACTCGTTATCATTTTTAGCTCACTGGCCATGAACATAGCAGAAGATACCTCTAATTCCCAAACAGGAAAAAAGCTCGAGAAATCGCTCGATGCCATAGCGGCGCTTCGCAAGGCGATGGAAGAGCGGCTAGCCGAATCCAAGGCCGCCCAAGAAGCCAAGGCCGCCCAAGAATCCAAGAAAAAACAAGAACCTCAAGCCGAGCCGGAGGTTGCCCCCCCCGAGCCCCGGGATTTACCCGCCGACGAGTCGGCCGATTTGGCGCGCCGTAGCGTAGCGAAGGCAGAAGGCCCCTCTTTCGCTCAAGAGATGGAAGAAAGGTTGGCAAAAGCCGAAGCGGAAGTCCAAAAAGCGAAAGCCGAAGCGGAAGCCCAAAAAGCGAAGGCCGAAGCGGAAGTCCAAAAAGCGAAGGCCGAAGCGGAAGCCGCTGTAAAGGAAGAAGCCCGCAAGGCAAAGAAGGAAGCCGCGGCGAAAGAAGAAGCCCTCAAAGCGAAGGAGAAAGAGGAAGCAAAAACCAAACCCGAGCCGTCCCCTCAAAAAGAAGGCGAGACGCCGATGCCTGCGAAGATTCCATTCGACATGGTCGAATGGACGCAGATTATGATGCATGTTGCCAAGGAATGCCAAAAGCAAATCCGCGATTACATCGTCCGCACCCGCGACAAGCCGATCGATACGTTGTCCATATCGCCGACGCCGATGCTGGATTCTCTCTCGCAGCTGACCTCGCGTTACTTCGACAACCCCGAAGCGTACACGGACGCCCAGCTCGCCACATGGCAAAACTATATCGACCTGACCCGCGCGACGCTTATGCGCCTGCAGGGCCAAGCCCCCGAGCAGGTGGCGGAGACAACCCCTGAAGACAAACGCTTTAAGGCCAAGGACTGGCAAACCAACTGGATGTTTGATTTTCTGAAGCAGGCGTATCTATCGACCGCCGATGAAATGCAGCGCCTCGTGCGGCAGGAAACCACGCACGTTCAGGATAAAATGTCCAAGAAGCTCGAGTTTTACTCGCGCCTCTTCCTGGATGCGAGCGCGCCCAATAATTTCTGGATGACAAACCCCGAAGTGCTTCGCGTGACGCTTGAAACCAAGGGCGAAAATCTTATCAAGGGGTTTGAGAACCTGCTTCGCGATTTGGAAAGCGGCAACGGCCTTTTGCGCATCCGGATGAGCGATTACAAAGCCTTCGAGCTCGGCAGAAACATCGCCACGGCGCCCGGAAAAGTCGTTTACCAGAACGAGCTGTTCCAACTGATACAATACGCGCCGACAACCGAGACGGTGCATCG
This sequence comes from Bdellovibrionales bacterium, assembly GCA_041649025.1. GTDB lineage: Bacteria > Pseudomonadota > Alphaproteobacteria > UBA9219 > UBA9219 > CAIXLI01. The sequence goes on from JBAZNY010000009.1 coordinate 76,633, forward strand.
CGTGCCGTTTCTGATTATTCCGCCGTGGATCAACAAATATTACATTCTCGATTTACGCGAGAAAAATTCCTTTGTTCAGTATCTGGTCAAGCAAGGGCACACGGTTTTCTGTATTTCGTGGGTCAATCCGGGCAAGCGCCACGCGCTGACTCAATTCGAGGACTACATGGAGATCGGCGCCCTGACGGCTCTGCGCGAAGTCAAGCGCTTTACCGGAGAAAACGAAGTCAATGTCCTTGGCTATTGCATCGGCGGAACGCTTCTGGCCTGCACGCAGGCCTATCTGGCAAAGCTGCCCGAAAAACCGGCGGATCTGCCGACCATCAAAAGCTCCACGTATCTCGTCACGATGATCGATTTCTCCCAGCCCGGAGACTTGGGCGTTTCCTCGACGAAGAT
>JBAZNY010000010.1:0-63280 GCA_041649025.1 Bdellovibrionales bacterium
TCCGGCCTCTTGTTCCCTTAGTATCCCGATTATCTGCTCTTCACTAAACCGCTTCTTCATCGTCCTCTCCCTTCCTTGGGTTGAGGACTCTACATCATTTTGGTCTATCTGGCGGGGGGAAGGTCAGAGCGTTGGGGCAGATTACTTGACGCCTCTATTCGTAGTTTTGAGGTTCTTGCGAAAGAAAATCTGTTTTCGAAATCCCAATTTATGAACAACAGTGAAAAACTTCTTATTAATTCCGTTTTAGATCACATGGTTAATGCGTTTGTGTCCTGTCTTCATGTCGTTGAGTGCGGAGAAATTAAGGGAAAGCTAAACTTATTTGATGGTGGCGGAAAGGGGTTGGAAGAAGTTACGCAAAAAGTATTTGATGTGCTTTACGGCTTTTTGCTGGGTAAGGATGTTCAGGCGGAGGCTCGACATGCGTTGGCTCTTGCTCCCATTCAGGAAATGAAAAAATGTTTTGCACAGAACATCAAATTCCATCGGGGAATGCGTGAACTTGATGATGCTGCTGCAATTTTTGGTTCTGTTGCATCTATCGTGGCAAAGAGGGAGCAGATAAAAAAGAATTATGACCTAATATTATCCTTTCCATATGGAGGGATAGAACTTGGTTTTGCCTTGAATGCATACATTAAGGCAAGCGGAAGCACGTTGACGCCCATTGATATTATTCATTGTCATTACAGTTCAAAAAAAGAAATGCGCGGCGAATGCGCCAAAATCGACTACACTGATGAAAGTTGGATGTATCAATTTGTTCCACCGAAGCATCATGCGTTGCTTAAAAAATTATGCGAAGGAAATAAGCAGATTCTTCTTTTCGATCATAACGTAACGGCGTTTACGACTTTAAACAAAAGTAAGGCGTTTTGCCGCCAGTTCGGTAATGCCGTCGATGTTGCTGCAATATCCATCAACTATGACAATGTAAGTCAATATCTTGTCGGGGAAAAGTCAGAACCGCTCTGTCTGGGGTGGAGAAATCTTCTAGATTATCGTCCAACGCAAGAATATGTAACCGCATTCAACACATGGCGGACGAGTGATAAATCAAAGCATCTTGAGCAACTCTTTTATAACAGAGATCTTGCGCAGAAGGCCCCCGTTGTTTCGACCGACCTGCATCGAGACTTTGTTTTTAAAGCATGTCGCGTACACAATCCTTATGACTTAGCCGTTGTTGCTGGGTGTGGTGTCAATATGATTGGGGTTCATGCCGTTTTTCCAGACCGTTACAAATATCTTGAACAGCAACGCAAATACCGTCCCTTATATGGAGGAGAGCGGGTGGATGAGGACTTACCTGTTGCAACCATGGAAATTGAAAGCATTCGCGCAATGCAACAGGTTATCCCGAAGAATATGCGCCAAGCAATATTATTTGAAGAGCAGATAGAACCTTCTTTAATGAAAAAATGCTGTGATTTATATGGCATGAATTCAAAAAATGTTTATATGCAGCTTCAATACAGAACAACGCCTGCACACATTGAAGAAGTAAAAAGAACTGTATCCCCCAACACGATCATCGTCTTTGGGTTGTTTCAGTCTGATCTGGAAAAATATTTCTGGGATGTACAAAAAGCGCTTAATCCTGTGCGCGACTATGTGCTTTTAGACATGTCCAAACATCAACCGGACCTCATTTCCGGCATTGATAGGGATGCACATGATATGAATAAAATTGCGATTCTCAGGCGTGCTGCTTTGTCGATGGCGGGAAACGAAGTTCCTGTTATTTTAGCCGATGATGTAAGCCCCAAGCTCATGAAAAAATATCTGGAAATTTTGACGGTAAACGATGTGTGCGTTGCCGGTATTGATATGCAAAATGTTCTTGAAATTCCGACGCAAGAACAAACATATCAGTTGTTAAAAAATGATCAAGGCACATATCACACGCGAATCAGAAAATCGCCAGATCGCATGAAAGAATGGAGCGATTTTTCATTCTCGACTCATAAAGAACCTAACCCCGTGATGCGTCCGGCTGAGGCAAAGCTACCCCTTGTTTCATCGCAACTGATAATTTAGGGTTGGAAGACAGGAGCGTTTCATGCAGGCACTCATATTTGATTTGGACGATACGCTCTTAAATTCCAAGAAAAGGATAGGAGAGAAAACAAAACGTGCGTTGTTTGATTGTCACAATGCAGGTTTTCAGTTGATTATCGCGACATCAAGACCTATCCGCGCCGTTCGTCATTTTGTTGAAAAAGAGATTTTAGATTTATGTATCTCCGTAACTCTTAATGGGTGCGTTGTATATAAAGCGAAAAAAAAGAGTACCGCACAAATCATTGGCCGATTGGGCTCTGGGGCAGCTGCTTTATTAAAAAGTATAAACGCTCTTGATAAAAAACTGCATATATCTATTGAGTTTGATGGCACACAGTTTGCAACCAATCAAATTTTAAGCGATAGAGAATTAGAAGAATATCATTCGGCGACACGAGATATGGTTATTTCATTAAATCAGCTTGATGCTGAAAAGATTTCAAAAGTTGCAGTTGATGGCCTCGGTGTTGTTTTAGATGATTGTCTTGCTTTGTGCCGTTATTATCCCGATCTCAGTTTTATTCCTGCCGTAAATCACACTTTTGTGAATATTGTTCCTGCTGGAGTTGACAAGGCCACAGCGTTAAAAATAATCGCGAAAGAGAAGGGAATTGATCTTTCCGGGTCTTTTGCTTTTGGTGACGATTTGCCTGATTTGGGAATGTTTAGAGTCGTTGGTACTTCAGTCGCTATGCAAAACGGAAAAGAGCAGGTTAAAAGAGCCGCTCATCACATTATAGGACATTGCGATGATGATGCCATCGGCTCGTTCCTATATGAAAAAGTATTACATGTTTTTAATGATTGAATTTACTCATTTAAACGCTCCGTGACTGTTTGAATTCGGGGCAATGTGCTTAATAATTTTGTCTATTTCTCTTCATAAGCACACAAAAAAGCACTCGTGAAAATACAGTTTTACTTTCGCGTCTTATGTGTTACTGTACTATCCTAATAGTACAACAGAACACCTGAATATGAAACGGGAGGGGCTTATGAAACTGGAAAAAGCGAGCGCAAGCGAAGCCAAAAATCGCGAAAACGATCTTTTCCACGCCATTCTTCAATTAAAAACAGCTGGAGAATGCTCCGCCTTTTTTGCCGATTTATGCACACCGGTAGAGATCGAAGCATTTCGCGACCGTTGGGCGGTTGCCAGAATGCTCGTCAACAAGAAAGCGTCTTATCGCGACATTCACGCCAAATCCCGCGTCAGCCTTGCGACGATCGTCAGGGTCGCACGTTTTCTTAACGGCGAGAACAAGGGCTACGAGCTCGTATTAAAGCGTTTAGGGGTTTGGAAGAATGATAAGTGATGAAAACAGGCTGCGTGTTGCAGTACAAAAATCAGGGAGACTTGCAGACCCTTCGATTGATCTTCTGAAAAATTGCGGGCTTAGATTTGCAAAAAGCAGGGATCGCCTGTTTTGTCACGCGGAAAACTATCCTTTGGATTTATTGCTTTTGCGCGACGACGATATCCCTGAAATTGTCAACGAGGGCGCTTGCGATTTAGGGATTGTCGGAACAAACGTCTATACAGAACACATCTATGATTTGAAGGCGCGCAAACACACGATCTGTTGCGAAAAGCTTCTCGATCTTGGCTTCGGGCCGTGTCGGTTGTCGTTGGCCGCTCCGAAAGAGTCGTCCATTAAATCCCCTGCGGATTTAAAAAATAAAAGGATCGCGACCTCTTATCCGCGCACGTTGGCTGCCTTTTTGAAAAAGAGCGGAATCAAAAGCACAATCGTCACGATGAGCGGCGCTTTGGAAGTCGCGCCGCGTTTAAAAATTGCCGATGCGATTTTCGATCTTGTGGCGACCGGCGATACGCTTGCCGCCAACGGTTTGCTGGAGACCGAAATAATCGCGCAATCTCAGGCGATTCTGATCCGCAGCGCCGCAAACCTTGGCAAAGCTAAAGAAGAACTAATCCGCCGCCTTATTAGCCGCATCAAAGGCGTTCAACGCGCCGATGAGAGTAAATACATCATGTTGCATTGTCCGATCGAAGCGGTCGAGCGCGTGAAGAAGGCCATTCCGGGCGCTGAATCGCCAACCATTCTCCCGTTGCAGGGTACCAAGGACAAGGTAGCCATGCATGCCGTTTGCAACGAAAACGTTTTCTGGGAAACGATTGAACAACTTAAGGCCATTGGGGCAAGCGCCATATTGGTTATGCCCATAGAGAAGATGATGGAATGAATCATGCGGAAAATTATTTGGGAAAAGCAGTCGAAGGAAGAACGACAACGCCTATTGCAGCGTCCAACGGCGCAAACGAACAGGGACACGGAAGGCATCGTTAAGGCCATTTTGGACGATGTGCGCCGAGAGGGGGATGTCGCGCTTCGCCGGTATACGCAAAAGTTCGATAAATACGATCCAACGCCGATTTTGATTGCTGAAAAGCAAATAGATGAAGCGGAACAGAAAATTGATCCTTCTTTGCGTCAGGCTATAAAGTCCGCCTATGCAAATCTCATGATATTCCACAAACGGCAAGGCTATCAGCCCTTTGCCGTGGAGACCCTTCCCGGACTGAAGTGTGAACGGATTGTGCGGAGCATTCCAAAGGTTGGCCTTTATATCCCCGGCGGCACTGCGCCGTTGTTGTCCACGACCCTTATGCTTGGCGTACCGTCACAATTGGCGGGAAACGGCCTATGCGTTCTGTGCACTCCCTGTAACGCGCAAGGGGAAATCAATCCCGCCATTCTTTTTGCCGCGAAAATCTGCGGTATTCGGCTTATTGCGCGCGTAGGGGGCGCTCAAGCGATTGCAGCCATGGCTTTTGGGACGGAAAGCGTGCCCGCAGTGGACAAAATCTTTGGGCCTGGGAACGTTTATGTGACGCAAGCGAAAATTCTTGCTGCCAAAGAGCCAAACGGTCCGGCCATGGATATGCCTGCGGGGCCATCCGAGGTTTTGGTCATCGTCGATGCATCGACGCCTGCTTGTTTTGCCGCCGCCGATCTTCTGGCCCAAGCTGAGCACGATACTCGGTCGCAAGTCGTTCTCATCGCCGAAAGCGAGACGCAGATCGACGCCATACGAGACGAAGTTTCACGCCAGCTTGAATTGTTGCCGCGTAAAGCGATTGCGCAGGAAGCTATCAAGAACAGCCTCGCTATCGTCGCAGCATCCAAAGAGCAAGCGATTGAGATTTCCAATGCCTATGCGCCGGAGCATCTCATCCTTTGTTTTGAAGGGGCAGAGGCCTATCTCAACCTCGTACAAAACGCCGGTTCTGTTTTTTGCGGACTGTATACGCCCGAAAGCTTCGGCGATTACGCGAGCGGCACCAACCACGTTTTGCCGACGGAAGGTTATGCACGCGCTTATGCGGGTCTTACGGTCGAGGCCTTTCAGAAAACGATCACGGTGCAACAAGCCAGCAAACCCGGGTTTGATGCTCTTACCAAAACAGTTGTGACAATGGCCGAGGCCGAAGGATTGGACGGTCACGCGCGCGCTGTGAAGATTCGAAAGGAAAGATAATGAGCGCAAACAGACAGGATTATGCTGCTTTTGCCCGTATGAGGCTTGTTCCTGCCGCTGCCAATAGTTTGCGCGCCGCTTTTGCATTTTACCAGCAAGGAAGCGATCCCAAGACGCAGATAAAAACAGATGGGACGCCTGCCGGAATTGCCGACAGGGAGACGGAAAGAATTTTACGTGAGATAATCGCGGCGAACTATCCCTCGCACGGCATCGTTGGGGAGGAATTGGGTGTTTCCAATACAACGGCAGAGTTTGTCTGGGTTCTCGATCCTCTTGACGGCACGAAAGAATTTCTGGCTAAAGAAAACGGCTGGTGCAGCCTTATCGCACTGCTGAAAAATGGCAAGCCGGTATTGGGCTCGATCATTGATCCGTTACAAGACAAGATATGGGATCAAAATGATGCACCGGTTGCGACTGGTAGAGATGTGCCTCTTGAACAAGCGATCATCGCGACAACAGCCCCAAGGGGCATGTTTGAAGGCACGGTTTACGAACAGGGCGCGCGGCTGCTGTTTAGCCGTTGCGCAGAGGTTCGAGAAAGATTGAATGGTCTGGGCTTTGCCTATGCCGCATCCGGTATTGTCGATGTTGCCGTAGAAAATAATCTGAAACTTCATGACATAGCTGCGCTTTTGCCTGCCCTGTGGGCAAGGGGTGCCGTGTGCCGGGATTTGGATGGCAACGACTATAGGCGCGTTGTTTTTGATCTCTCAGAAGCCGCAACAGCACGTTACAGCTTCGTGACTAGCCTCCAGCCCAAACTTGTCGAGGATGTATTGGCGGTGATGAAGGGCAGGGGTGCATGACAACGCAAGGCATCCTCTCCCTCATTCGCGCCGATATAAGAGCCATGAAGCCTTATGCTTCTGCGCGTTCAATGAGTTTGGCTACAGAAGATCAGATTCTTCTCGATGCCAATGAGATGCCTTTTGCACCGCTTGTGGGCACGGAAGGCTACAATCGCTATGTACCACAGCAGCCCCCGGAGTTGCTTGCAGCACTGGCGGCCTTTTATGACGTAACGTCCTCACAGCTTCTCGCTACGCGTGGTGCGGACGAGGCGATAGAGGTTCTAACCCGTCTTTTTTGCCGCCCCGGCGGTGAAAGCATCGTCTATTGTCCGCCGACTTTCCCGATGTATGAACGCGCGGCGCGACTCAATGGCACAGATGTTCTGGCCGCACCGTTGGATGAATGCTTCAATGTTGACGTAAAAAAAATCCTCGCAACCGTGCGCGAAGATACCAAACTTGTTTTTCTTTGTTCGCCAAATAACCCCACGGGTGGCAGCGTTGATCAGAAAACCATTGCATCGTTATGTGCTGCGCTAACGGACAAGGCTCTCGTAGTGATCGACGAAGCTTATGTTGAATTTTCGACGCAGCCTTCTGCCCTTTTGCTTCTTGCACAATACGATAATTTGGCTGTTTTGCGCACACTTTCAAAATCTATGGCGCTGGCAGGCGTTCGCTGCGGTGCGCTGCTTGCAAGCCCGGAGATAATCGAGGAAGGCAAGAAAATCCTTGCGCCATATCCTTTGCCTGTTCCCGCCGTGGAAGTTGTGCTTAAAACCCTTGCGCCGGAAAACCGGATACGTTTAAAGGCGTGCCGCGAGGAGATTCTTGCCGCCAAAGATTGGTTTACGGCGCAGTTAGCCTCCGTGCCGGATGTTGAAAAAGTATTTTCTTCCGACGCCAACTTTGTCCTTGTACGCGTGAAGGACGCTGCCGGTCTTTACGAGCGCTGTCGTGAACGCGGCATCATTGTGCGCAATCAATCACACCAACCCGGCCTTGCTAATTGCGTGCGTATTTCCATAGGCACGCAAGAGCAAACGGAAGATTTGGTTCAGCTCCTTAAAACGGGGGAGCGGATGTTCAGAAAGATGGCACGTTCCGCTCGCGTTGTGCGTACGACCAAAGAAACGGCCATCGACGTGATAGTCAATCTTGACGAAGCGGAACCCATCCAAATTCGCACCGGCATCGGTTTTTACGATCACATGGTAGAGCAGATTGCGCGGCATGGCGGATTCTCCCTCAAAATGGAGGCGACAGGCGATCTTGGGGTTGATGCCCACCACACCATTGAGGACGCGGCAATCGCGCTAGGACAAGCCTTGCGCCAAGCCTTGGGCGACAAGCGCGGAATTGAGCGTTACGGCTTCACTCTGCCGATGGATGAAGCGGAAGCGAGCATTACCTTGGATTTGAGCGGGCGCGCCTTTTTCAAGTTTGAGGGCAAGTTTCCGGATCGCATAGTCGGCAGCATGCCTACCGATATGGTCGAGCATTTCTTCCGTTCGCTTGCCGAAAATCTCCAAGCGACGGTGCATCTCAGCGTTTCGGGCGAAAATACGCATCACATGGTTGAAGCGTGCTTTAAGGCGTTGGGTCGTGCTTTAAGACAAGCGGTGCGTTTGACAGGCGAGACGACACTCCCCAGCAGTAAGGGGGCCTTATGATCGCAATCGTGGACAGCGGCGGGGCTAATTTAGCGTCGGTTATCTTTGCCATCGAACGGTTGAACGCGGCATATGTTTTTACGAGCGATGCGGGTCAAATTCGCAAGGCCTCGCACGTCATTCTTCCCGGCGTTGGTGCGGCGGGCTCTGCCATGAGAACGCTCCGGCAAAAGGGCTTAGTAGAATGTTTGCAGAACCTGACACAGCCCGTCCTTGGAATATGTTTGGGTATGCAGCTTTTGTTTGCGCATTCGGAAGAAGGCGGCGCGGACATGCTTGGGATTATGCCCGCGACGATCACAAAGTTTGACGACACAAACCAAACCGTTCCGCACACTGGCTGGAACAACGTGTCGCAAGTGCGCCAAAACCCTTTGTTTAAAGGCCTTGCCGACAATGCCTATTTCTATTTTGTCCATAGTTTCTATGCGCCTGAAGGCGCGTATACCGCCGCGCGTACGGAATATGGCGTGAGGTTTTCCAGTATCGTCGCATCCGACAATTTCTTTGGCTGCCAGTTTCACCCTGAGCGTTCGGGTGCTGCCGGGGCTCAATTACTACAAAACTTTGTGAGGCTCTAATGGATATCTATCCAGCCATAGATTTGATCGAAGGGGGATGCGTCCGATTGACGGAAGGCGATTTTGATGCACGCAGCGATTATGCGGGCTCTCCAGCAGCGGTTGCGGAGTCTTACGAAGCAGCAGGAGCCGTTTGGCTTCACCTTGTTGATCTCGATGGCGCGCGCGATCCGGCCAAACGGCAAACTGCGTTGATCGCCGAGATTGTAAAGAAAACTAAACTTAAACTTCAGGTAGGGGGCGGTGTTCGCTCGCTCGATGATGTGCGGCGGTTGCTCGATATTGGCGTAGCGCGCGTTATTATTGGTAGTCTTTGCGTTAAGGACGTTGCGAGAACAAAAAACATTTTGGAACAATGCGGCGCAGAGCAAATTACTCTTGCGCTCGACGTGCGTGGAGATGCTGAAAAAGGTTTTTTTGTCGCTACATCCGGCTGGCAAGAAACATCGGCCTGCAAAATTGAAGATGTGATTGCCCAATATGCCGGGCTTGTAAAGTATGTTCTATGCACGGACATTGCGTGCGACGGCAAATTGCAGGGGCCGAACGTTGCGCTTTATAGGGCGTTGGTGACGCGCTTTCCGCAACTGAAGATTCAAGCTTCCGGCGGCGTTGCCAAGCTTGAAGACCTGGATGACGTTAAAGGCGCTGCCGCTGATACGGTTGTCGTCGGTAAGGCGCTGTTCGAGAAAAGGTTCACCCTATCCGAAGCCTTGAGGAGGGTCGCCTGATGCTTGCCAAACGCATTATTCCTTGTCTTGACGTAAAGGACGGCGTCGTCGTTAAAGGCGTGCAATTCCGCAACCATGTCGTGATGGGCGATATTCTTGATCTTGCTAAACGATATAGCGACGAAGGTGCGGACGAACTGGTGTTCTATGACATAACTGCCAGCAGCGACGGGCGCATAGTTTCACGCGATTGGGTTGAAAAAGTGGCGCGGCTCATCAACATTCCCTTTTGCGTCGCGGGAGGCATTCGCACCATAGAGGATGCGCGACGGGTCCTGAACAACGGCGCTGACAAAATCTCTATCAATTCTCCTGCATTGGAACGCCCCGACTTTATTACAGAGCTGGCCGAAGCGTTTGGGGCTCAATGCGTCGTCGTTGGCATCGATAGCTGCGTCGAGAACGATGGTTATGTCGTTTACCAATATACAGGCGATGAAGCAAAAACGATCAAATCGAAACGCGAAACTGTTGAATGGGCGCGCGAAGCTCAACGCCTCGGTGCGGGCGAAATCGTTCTCAACTGCATGAATCAGGACGGCGTGCGCAAAGGCTACGATATTAAACAGCTTTTGGCAGTACGCCGCGCCCTTAAGATTCCCTTGATTGCCTCGGGTGGGGCGGGAGCGCCGGAACATTTTGTTGAAGTTTTTCGTGAGGCAAACGTCGATGGAGCTTTAGCGGCAGGCATTTTTCACGAGGGAGTGCTGGGCATACCGGAGCTTAAGTCCATTTTGCAGAAAGAAGGGATAATGGTGCGGCCATGAATAATTTTGAACGGATTGATTGGGCTAAAGGCGAGGGGCTTGTTCCCGCTATTATTCAAGATGCAATCGATGGACGTGTCCTTATGCTTGGCTATATGAATGCCGAGGCGCTGCGCCAAACAAGGGAAACCGGCAAGGTGACTTTCTTTAGCCGTTCCAAACAACGTCTTTGGGTAAAAGGCGAAACCTCTGGCAATTTTTTGGAACTGAAGGATATCAAAGTCGATTGCGACGCCGATACGCTTCTTGTGCGAGCAATACCCGTTGGCCCCATCTGCCACAAAGGCACGGCGACGTGTTTTGGCGATGACGAGGGAGGCTCATCTTTGGGTTTTCTACGTCAGCTTGAGGACATCATAGATGTCCGCGCCAAAAGCGATCCTGCGCAAAGCTATACGGCGCGCTTGTTTGGAGAAGGTGTCGATCGGATTGCCCAAAAAGTCGGCGAGGAGGGGGTTGAGGTCGCCCTTGCTGCTGTCGGCGGATCGAAGGAGAAGCTTTTGGAGGAATCTGCTGATCTCCTTTTTCACCTTCTGATTGCCCTGCGTCACGCCGGACTGTCGCTGGGCGACGTTTCCAGCGTTCTGCAAGCGCGGCACAAGAACAAAAGCTAATTCGCATAACGGACGGGTGTATTCGAAAATGAATAACGATTATTACTTCAAATTGTTGGAAGAAAAATTCTTAACATATAAAGAATTGTCTTCCGTGGCGGTATCCGATAATGGCGAGCCAATGGTACGAGTGGGTCCGGAATCCTCCGTTCGCGTTCGTTCCATCGATGAACGCATGAGAATGTTTACCGGAAGTGATATTTTTGTGCGGCAATCACTCATCCAAAAACTTCATACAGCGCAAGACAGTCTTTCTTCAATGATGAAAGACTGTGCCCTTGAGGTTGTGTATGGCCATCGTCATCTAACCATTCAGTTGGAAATGTTCGAGGCCGTAAATGTACTGGCCGCGTATCAGCAAAGACGCTTGGCATAATCGCCAGATACTTCGGCTATGGATGATGACAGCGGGCTTTGTTCCGTATGATGGAGAGTGGTGGCATTTTTCGTACGGTGATCGCGAATGGGCCAAATATTATGGAATGCCTAACGCCATATATAACCAGATCGCTTTCCAACCGGTAGTGCGTAAACCTTTAAGACGTTTTCTGGAGGGTATCGATCATACCCTGTCATGAATAAAGCATATAAGAGCTTTTGGGGACTTGGGGGATGATTGCGCTTGGGCGATCATCCCAAATATCAAATTTTATGGGGCTAGCGCGTGCGAGATAGGGCGAGAGCGCGCGTAAAGGCTGTAAGAGAAATTTGAATTTCATCGGATGATCGCTCTTGAGCGATCACGACGAACGCCAACGGCTTCATAACGGCCTGCGACGTTTCCTAATTTTTCTGCGCGGTTCTGTATCTTTCGTCCAGAGGGATATAACGGCATCCGGAAAAATTAGCCGAAGATGATCGCCACTATACGGGGGTCATCATGAGCGCAAAAATACGTCACGAGTTTTTAGCCGATGCCGATGTAACGGCGCTGCTTAATCTGCTTGTTCAGGACTCTGGGGCTACGAAAACCGACATCATCGTTCGGGCTCTTAAGGCATTCGCCGAGCGCGGAATCGAAAGCGAATTCACCCAACTTACGGCCAAGCGTTTCGATACGCTCTCGCGTGAAATTGAAAGCGTCCGGCGTGTCCTTGAAAAACAGCAAAACGATCTTGAGAGACTGCGTGGCGCAGGCGTTGCCACCCAAGTAATCTTCAAATCTTTTATCCGTCTTTTCGTTGCCTTGAGCGCCCATATCCCGATGCCGGAGGGAGAGACAAAGGCCGTTTCCAATAAGCGCTTCGATAAATTTGCCGATGACGTGAACGGCATTTTGGATGAGTTAAGGGCATCATCCCCCCCCGCCTGAAGAAGGGAAAAGCACATGAAAAACAATGCCGAGAGGGGGGGCTCGTTTTTCGATACCCCCTGTTTTCGAGCGTCCCCAGACGCGTCTGCCGATGCCATCCTTTGTTTGTAGCAACGGGGGCTGACTGGGGGACAAAACGATGAATTCTGAACACAGAAACGAATATTTGGAAGCTTCGAGAGCGCGGAAAGGCTCCCCGTTTCTCGCAACGAAAGAGGCGGCTTATTATCTTCGGCTCGCGCCCTGTACGCTTGAAAAGATGCGCCTTGAGAACCGTGGCCCGGACTTCCGCAAGCATGGCCGCTACGTTCGGTATCACATCGACGACCTTGAAAACTGGTCGAAGGGCGCAGGGATTTATTCGACCCCTGAACGGGGAAATCCGTGATGCAAGCGGCGCTCGTTCTCATACCGTCGAAGACATTTTCACGTGGGAAAATATTCCGACGCGAGGGCATCTATATATATAATGTGATGACCGGAGACGGGGTTGAATCTGCCCCTCGCTTATGTCTCTCAACGTTCCAAGGAGGGCTTTCGGTCTCGTTCTTTTGTTCTTCGCCAAAGCCAACGCCGCACGGAATTTTACCTCCCTTACGCAGTCTTTTATCTGCCGTACCCGCTCGCTACGGCGCACTTGGTGGGCGCGCTCGCGGGCGCTTCTTTGCTTCGTTTCTTTGCCCGGCGTCGTTCATTTTTTTGTCTGCGGCGCGGTGTTTTTGCCGCCGTGGGGTTGGATTTTTTGGCGCGTTGTTTGGGATTGGATTTTGGGGTTTTGGGGCGCGGGGGTGAAAAAAACGCGTAGGGCAAGATAAAGCGCTCCGTATGGGAGCGCTTAAGAGTCGGTCTGCACATCGTTTTTTAGAGTTTTTGCATGTGGGTGTCGGGGTTGTCGGAGGCTTGGGGGCCTTAAGTGCTTGATTTTTCTCTAACCGCAGGAGACAGAAATGACGGAAGACAATGATTTTCAACCAATAATCGGGCGTATGCGTGATCGCGGCCTAAGCCGTCCTTTTGCCCATCAGGTTCTCGCCGCCATGAACCGCGCAGGCGTGCGGTATGGAGCCAAAAGCAAATTTACAGGAAGCCGGATCGGACGTGGCGGCGCGGCAGGCGTATGGCTTTCTCATAGAGGTCAATACGCCGCTCTTCGCCAGCGCCGCGTCATCGTCAAAGGCCGCATCGTGAAGCTGGCCGGAAAGGGAATGGGCAACGCGGCAGCGCATCTTCGGTATGTCCAAAGGGAAGGTGTCACCCGCGACGGGGAACGGGGCCAGCTTTACAGCGCCGATCAAGACCGGATGGACAGCAAAACATTCCTCGACCGTGCCGAAGGCGACAGGCATCAATTCCGGTTCATAGTCGCGCCCGAAGACGGCATCGAATACGACGATCTTAAGACCTTTACGCGCAACCTCATGTCCAAAATGGAAAAGGACTTGGGCACGTCCCTCGATTGGGTTGCCGCCGATCATTACAACACGGGACACCCCCACGTTCATATCATCGTCAGGGGCAAGGATGTCTTAGGCAAAGACCTCATCATTGCCAGAGACTATATGACCGTTGGGATAAGAGAACGAGCCGCCCAACAGGTCAGCCTCGACCTCGGCCCTCGCTCGGATACCGAGATTAGAGAACAGTTTCGGGCCGAGATGACGGCGGAGAGATTAACGAGCCTCGACAGGCAACTTTTGAAGATGCAAGACGAAGAAAAAATCCTGTCGCCGTTCGTTCAAGACCATGCCCAACAAACGTTGCTCATGGGAAGATTGCGGCATCTGGAACGCATGGGACTTGCCGTAGAGGGAAAGCGTGGAAAGTGGAAGCTCGAACCCGACATCGAAGACACCCTAAGGTGCATGGGCGAGAGGGGCGACATTATCAAGACCATGCAGCGGGAGATGACTGAAAGAAACATCGTTCATAGTCCGCGGGATTATAACATTTATGACCCAGCCTATGAGCATACGAAGCCCATCACGGGACGCGTTATCGCAAGGGGCCTGGCCGATGAACATAACGACCGCCATTACCTGATCGTGGATACGATGGACGGCCAAGCTGTTTACGTCGATATAGGCCTTGGCGAAAAGACGGGCCCGATGCCGGAGGGCAGTATTGTCCACATCACGCCCAAGAGCGTCGAACCGCGTCAGGTTGACCGGACGGTGGCCGAAGTCGCGGCAGCGAATGGAGGACGATATACCGTCGATCTCCACCTAAAATACGATTCCAGCGCCACAAAAAACTTTGCCGAAACCCATGTCCGTCGTCTGGAAGCGATACGCAGGGCTACGGAAGGGATCAAACGCGAGCTTGACGGCACGTGGATCATACCCCCGGATCATCTTGAGCGGATCAGAGAATACGAGCGGTCTTTAGCAAGGCGCACACCCGTGGTCGTGGATAAGCTGTCGAATATTAGCCTTGAGCAACAAATTTCAGCGAACGGCGCGACATGGCTTGATCGGGATATTATCATGGGAACTCCGGAGCCGATAAGCCACTACGGCTTTGGAAAAGACGTAAGAGATGCGCTCTGGAAACGCCAAGAATGGCTAATCGATCAAGGATTGGCAACGCCGCAGGGCGAGATGATCTCCTACAAACGCAACATGCTTTCGGTGCTAGAGCAGCGCGAGCTTTCTCAAATGGCGGGGCAAATCTCCAAGAAATCCGGCCTCAGCTATACGCCGATGGAACTCGGCAGCTCCATTGGCGGCACGGTGTCCAAAATCCTCAGTCTCGCCAGCGGAAAGTTTGCCCTGATCGAGAACAGCCGCGAGTTCTCGCTCGTCCCGTGGCGTCCAATTCTCGAAAAGCAGATCGGCAGGGAAGTTTTCGGCAGGATGCGCACAAGCGGGATCGATTGGGAGATCGGCAGACAGAGAGGCTTGGAGATTTAGACGGGGGATAAAAGGGGGCGAAATCGGGCGAGATCGTAGATAAGGCATATAAGAAATCTCGCGCCTTCATGAGATGCTTTTTCCGTTTCCAAAGGAAACGGGACAGGGAGGACGAATGTTAAATGAAGAAAAAACCGAAGCTTTGCCCACGCGAATTCTGCGCTTGCCGGAGGTCATCAATCGCGTCGGGCTAAAGAGGGCGTCGATTTATCAGTACATCAGCATAGGGGCTTTTCCGAGGTCTGTGTCTCTGGGGCCGCGAGCCGTTGGATGGATTGAACGCGAGGTTGATGTTTGGCTTGCTGAACGGATTCAAAAGAGCCGAAAGCACAGCGGCATCGTTGAGAACAGATTGTTTAAATGAACTTTTTTGGCATGAACAGCTATAATGCTTCGCTAGCGGAAACGTGCTGCGATTCCCTGATCGATGCAGTTAGAATGCATTTTAGGTCTGATGGGTTTGAATCCGCACAAGATTTTTCCGTGTAATCTTCATTAGGGTAACTTTGGGATTGGCTTGCTAACACCATCGTCGTCCTCAAATTCCATGCCACCTAACATGACGTGCCCTGAGATCAAAATTGTAATTGATACGAACTTTTGGCGAGGAGTTTTGAATTTTATTTTACCATTTCCGAAAAATGGGTGCCGTTTGTCTCCGAACGGCAATATCAAGGCTTTACATGCTTTCGCAACCTCTGGCGTTTTAAATGATTTTACAGACAAAGAATGAGCAAAAGCATTTCTTATGGTCCGAATGATGTCGAGATTTTGTCTGGTTGCGGGCCCAAACAAATTCATGGTTTCAGCCATCTTAATTTTTGCGGCTAGATTTTGAAGTGGACCGCCATCTTCAAACAACGAGAGTGCCATATCTTTGTTTGGAATTTTCGTGGCAATGGAAGCTTTTAAGCTGCAATCAACAAAGCTTGAGCACATCAATATGATTGCACGGTCGCTTCTTTCTCGTTTCAACTGCTTGAAAAAATCTAGAAAAGCACCCCCGTCTTCCAGTTTGTGAACAAGTCTTTTTAGATCTTTTAACGCCGAAATCGCCATTTTGCCCCTCGCTGGTTAGGGTGGAAACGTTTCAATTCTTCGTGTCGCACAGAAAAAGATCAAGGCCAATAGCAGTACAGGAAAAGCCTTTATCCAGGACAACTCAATGATGGAGTTGCCCCATATCCATGGCCGTATGCTTATTTTCTCAATTTTTTCCACTTTTTTAGTCCCAATGTGAAGTGGTTTATTCCTGCGTATTCGTCGAAATTTTCAGGGGCATCTTTCCAAGCTCGATAAGCGTACTGATATGGCGTTAACCCATTGAGAATTGAGAGTTTTCTCGCATAATTATAAGACATTAGAAATGCATAAAGATGCCATTTGAGATAAGCATCAATCTGTTCATCCCCGCAACGCGCCTCTTTAATTGTCTGATGCATTTGTTTCGTTTGATCAGTCGTCCATGGATATTCAAGCGGAGCAAAACGACATTGGTAATGGTATTCATTACAGCTTCGCTGAAATTTAGAATCAACGATTGCTTTTGAACCGGTACCGTTAATTTCCTGAAAGCTGTTTCCAACCTGAATAGTATGAATTTTGTATGGAGTAAAATTCGATAGGTTGCTGACGAAATCCCTACGTTCCTCGGTTTGAAAATATCTATAAATTTCAGCATGAGCAAATTTCGATTCATGGTCGACGGCTACAAGCAAATATAATGGTTCCGACCATGTCGAAATTTTCTCGATGTCTATGCAGAACTTTCCAATGTCTTGTGTCTTGGTTTCGCCAGTTCCGTTGCTAACTTTTTCGGGCAACCGGCTAATACCGTTGCGCTGAAAGCAGCGATGCAGGGACGAACGAGTCAACCGAGGGATAAATGGTTCCAACACAGTTAGGCAATCATCTAATGGCACTAGGGTGTATTTGCGGAAGGTGATGATTAGCGCCTCTTCTATCGCAGATAGTGTTGTTGATCGTTTGATTTTTGGTCCCATTGGCTTGTCATTTGTAAATTCACGCTGCTTCCACTTGGCAGCTGTCTTTGGATTGATGCCAAACTGTTTTGCCAGTGCCTTTGGACCCTTGGGGCTACGCTGTATTTCCTGACGCATTTTTTCTGTTGTTCTGGCGCATTTGTGAATTGGCTTATTCAATCATCCTCCATTGTTGGCTAAAAGTGAGGCGATCCACCACATCATGGGACAAAATACAGCATATTTTCTGAAAAGATGGTTAGCCACAAGAATATTTGTCCTTTGCAAAACATTAACGACAGGCACACAACATATTGTTTTGTTGAAACATTTATATGATCTCTGTGCTCTGTAAGGGCTGCTTTACTCAGTGCCCAGTGCGGAGGGGGGCACTTGACAGGTGCGAATCAAAAATAAATGTTTCTCTTAGTGGGTCAGTCAACAAGGAGAAGGCTATGACTGACACACACGAAACAAATCCCTTTTCTCGACGTGAAATCGAGATTTTAAAAAAAAGCGCCGCAGTTATTTCTATAATAATGCACCTCCTAGCTGTCGTGAGGCGTATATGGTGCTGGTGGCGAGGGGATGAAACAACGAAGTGGGAACTGTCTATATCTATAAAGTCGTTGTCGCAAAGGCCTGTCGCAGACGCGGCAGTTATACTCAGAAGCGTGGCCCCTCCAAATACAGAAACGGATTGTGGGGGCATTGGTGGGGGCATGCACAACTTTTGATCCGCAATTATGATTGAAAATCAGTTTGCTAGGGTGCGAGTTTTATTCCGTCCCCAGGCACCATCTTCAAAAGCACCCTAAATAGGGTGCTTTTTTGTAGATAATATCTGCGAATTGAACCGCCGAGGGAGGCGGGAAACGACTAGCCATTCCTTAACGCGCGGCGCACGTGTACGCCGCGCGCAGTCAAATATAACAATGGCGAAGACGCCACGAGGCGCGAAGCGCCGAAGTACATTCCGTCCCCATCACAGCGTGTCCAGCCCGGTCAGTGGTAATAAGGGTTTCCAGCATTATGGTAGACTGGGCAACTAACGACGCTGCCATTTTGAGTGCACTGCCACGTACCATTTACACAAGTTGCAGCGCCTGTATAATTCTCGTAATGGTAATTACCCGAAGCGTTATCAGTAATGGTACATGAAAAATTGTATCCTACCGATGTGCCGCTAGGTACGGATGGTTGGCTCTGGCCGTTTCCGGCTAAAACTTCACGAGGACCTCGTGCGCCATTCAGGGTACATGCAGTCGTATCCGTGTAAGCTACCTTTGCCCAGTTGCAGTCCGCTGGTCCCGTCGGAGTCGTTGTTCCTACTGGCGTCGGCGTCGTGCATACGGCAACCCCCTTATCAATACCCGTCATTACTTTACCTGTTTCACAAGCAATAATGCTGCTGTTCGACATAGCCTTCCATTTTAAGTCTAATGTAGCGCAGTTAGCCGTAGTCGCACAGACACAGGCAATAATGTTCTTGTTATCGGTATCCATTCTGGTTTTACCAACGACTTCGTTGGAGCATGACGTGCCAAGTAGGGCAGCCTCCGCTTGCTGCATCGAAAACGCAGTAAGAGCCATCGCGCAGAAAACAGTAAGAACAAGAATACGCATAATCGAACCTCCGATGGACAAGAGAAAACAACCCAGCCTTACTCTCCGCACTTTAACTCTTTCTAGAGAAGACCTAATACGTCGCGCATTTCGGAACCCCATTGGTGATCTTTACTATTGCTTGCTTGTCGGGACAGGTGAAAGTGCCGTTTGTCAACACGTTGACCGTCATTATCTTCCACTTAAGGTCTGACGTGCCACTACAGTTGTCGGTGGTTTCGCAAAGGCAAGCCAGAATATTCATATGATCGTCGGTCATTATAGTTTTGCCGATTTCCGTGCACGATTCACCTGGCGCATTCGCTGCATTTGCCTGATGTCCCGCAAGCGCCGCAAAAGCGAACGCGCAGAAAACGATAAGGGCTGCATAACGCATCATACATCACTCGCAAAATAAAGAGAGGCGCAACGCCATGGTAACAGTATGATACTTCGACGTTAATTTTGTGTGTATTTATGCCGAAAACACGGGTTTTCACGTCCTCCCCTTATTGCAAAGCAGCAAAGGCGTCCTCTTTTTGTGCGTGGCCAAAACCGAAGTCGCTTAATCCCTACATACCCGAAAAATCATAACATTTATGTTGTGAGCCATAGACCTAAAATTGTTAAAGCCTGAAAACCCGTGCATGCGCCCTTAACCCTTTTTAAGGGAAATGCACACCAAATTATCGCGGTAAGGTTGTACTCACCTTTTTAACAAGCTTTCACGCTTGAGTATCGCGACGGTGATTTATGAATGAGAGTCTAGCCCAAAGTGAGGTTGCGCCTCAGCCCGCGCTTCCTAAAAAAATAAATTTGCGGAAAATTACGATTCTTATCGTCGATCCGAACGAATTTGCGCGCACTTTTATTCGTTCGATTTGCCGCAATCTTCATTTCGGCAACATTTTGACGACAGGCAACACGACAGAAGCTTTCGATCTATTGCGCGCCAATAAAGTTCAACTTATCGTTTGCGATTGGGAGCTTCAGCCTCAAACATCGATCGATTTCGTGAAAAAAATTCGTTTGTGCGATCAACTGCCGAACAGCGACGTTCCGGTCATTATCTTGACGTCTACAGGTAGCCCCGAAGCGATTGTCGCCGCGCGCGACGCCGGCGTCGACGACTATCTGACGCGCCCCATCGTGATGCGAAGGCTCTTGGATTCATTTGTTTCCGTTCTTTGCATGCCGAGGATTTACGTAAAATCCAAAACCTATATAGGGCCATGCCGTCGCCGCAAGAAAATGCCTTTCAACGGGACGGAACGCAGAGTTACTTCGTCGGCGGCTAACCGCAACGTTGCCGGAGTTGCGTCGGTTTCTTGCAAGCCCGACGAGAAGATTGCGGTTGCAACGCCTGCGCCCATTGATGAAAAAGCGGCGGCGCCAAGCGTCGCGGTTCCCGAGGAGAAAGAGGCAGATCTCAGTGATGCTTCGATTGACGAGATGGAAAAGGCGGGAGAGGCCGCCATTGCTTCGGAATCGGACAATTACAGCAAAGTTCGGCTCGACGACATTGCGGAAATATTTAATCTGGTTCGGGCGATCAAACAGCCCGACGCGCCGGTTAAGGACATTCTCGAGGGAATATACAGAAAGTCGCTCGATGTTAAAGGCATGGGAAACACATTTGGATTCCCGTTGCTGACGAAAGTCGGGGATCTTCTCTGCGGTTTCGTTCGCGGGCCAAATCCCGATAGCTTCAAGGTTCTTGCGAAGCTTCAGGTCGTCGAGACGCACGCCATTATTATGAAGATGATCGTCGATTCCAACATGCACGACGAAAAGGACGAGCTTGCGAAAGAGCTGATCGGCGAATTGGAAGAGATGGTTGCTAAATTCAAGAACACCTGATTTCGGCTTTGGAAGGGGCTTAAAATTTAAATCCATGCGGGGCGGTGAATCCAGGCACAAGAGGCGCGTTGGCTTCAAACAAAGAAACGAAAGATATTTCACCGCCCTTTTTGCGGTAGACGCGCGCCTGTCCGCTGTACATCAGCCCGGCAGGGTCGTGGTCGCGCACGATGGCGACGAGGCGACCGCCTTCGTTCAATTGGGCAAACAGAAAATCCGGCAGAAATTCGACGGAACCATTGATAAAGATGACGTCAAAAGGAGCCTCTACAATACATCCTTCGACAGGCGCGCCGGCGAGAACGGTCGCTTTTCCGGGGACAAAGGCGGCAATATTTTTCTCGGCTTCTTCATGTAAAAGGGCGTCCGGTTCGACGCAGAAAATGGGCGACGTCAGCGAGGCCAGAACCAAGGTTGAATAACCCGTTGCCGGAGCGAGTTCAAGGACGCGATCGTCCGCCTTGATTTCCGCAGCCTGCAACAGCCGCGCAAGAACCAAGGGTTGCATCAACGCTCTTCCTGAAATGAGTTGGATGTTTTCGTCCATGTAGGCGACGCCTACGTGCGTGGAGGGAACAAACAGCTCGCGGGGAATGCGCCCCATAGCCTCAAGAATGCGGGAATCCGTGACCATATTGGGACGCAACTGATGATCGACCATATTGCGCCGCGCTATCGCATAATCGGAAGTAACGGGTTGATGCAACGCGGTCATCGTTATTTCAGCTCTTTCCCTTGGCGTCATCCCCGCGAAGGCGGGGATCCATCTTATTTGTTTACCTTCGTCACGGCATCGTGGCAGCGTGCGCATAAATCGGGATGATCCTTGTGCGTTCCAACCTCGGTTAAAACCTGCCAGCAGCGCTCGCATTTCTTGCCTTCGGCAAGGTTGATGACCACGCCGACGCCGTCGACGTCCGGCAAAACAAACGCGTTTTCAGGCGGCGTTTTTTCAATAAGCGTCAATGAAGAGCTTATGGAAATTTCAGCCAAATCAATACCCTCAAGAAGCTTCTTATGCTCTTTCTTTAGGTACACATGCGGATGAGCCTGAAGCGGCGCGCCGATTTTCTTTTCATTTCTGGCCAATTCCATAGCTCCCGTCACGACGCGGCGGATTGAACGAATATCCGCCCACTTCTTGGCTAACGCGTCGTCTTTCCATTCAACCGGAACGACAGGGAATGTTTTCAAATGAACGCTCTCGATAGCCTCTCCGAAACGTGAGAGCCATGCTTCTTCCGTCGTGAAGGAAAGAATAGGCGCCAGCCATACGACGAGATGATTGAACACCAGTTCCATGACCGTTCGCGCCGCGCGCCGGCGTGCGGAGTCGGGCAAATCGCAATACAGGGTGTCCTTGCGGATGTCGAAATAGAAAGCCGAAAGATCGGTATTGCAGAAATTGTGCAATGTCGTCAGCAAAGGCCCAAGATCAAAATTATTGTAGTTTGTGCGCACCATGCCGTCGATCTCAAACAGGCGATGCAAAACCCAGCGTTCAAGCTCCGGCATCTCCGCAGGCTTCACACGTTCGGTTTTGTCCATGCCCTTCAAAGCGCCGAGCAGATAGCGGAACGTATTGCGGAAACGGCGATACACGTCGCCGGTCTGTTTCAGAATATCCGGCCCGATGCGTTGGTCTTCGACAAAATTGCTGGACACCGTCCACAAGCGCAAAATATCCGCGCCCATTTTCTGGTACACGTCCTGCGGGGCAGTGGTATTGCCCAAAGACTTCGACATCTTGCGGCCTTGCTCGTCGAGCGTGAAGCCGTGGGTCAAAACCTTTTCAAACGGCGCGCGCCCCGTCGTGCCGCAGGATTCCAGAAGCGAGGACTGGAACCATCCGCGGTGTTGATCCGAGCCTTCCAGATAAAGCGTCGCAGGCCAATGCAAATTCGACCATTCGCTGCTGCCGAGGGATTGATTGAGGCAGAACGCATGCGTTGCGCCCGACTCGAACCACACATCGACGATGTCGGACACTTGAATGTAATCTTCGGGCTTGTATTTGCTGCCCAAAAATTCCTTCGCCGGACGGGCATACCACGCGTCCGCGCCGTCTTTATCGAAAGCGGCGACGACGCGGTCAAGAACGTCTTTGTCGCGTATTACTTCATTCGTCTTCTTATTGAGGAACAAGGCAATCGGCACGCCCCACTTGCGCTGGCGGCTGATGCACCAATCGGGGCGGCTTTCGATCATGCCGCGAATGCGGTTTTCGCCGATGGCGGGATACCACTCGGTTTTCTCGATGGCCTCTAGCGCCAATTCACGTAGCGTCTTGCCGAACTTTTCGATTTTCTTATCCATCGCAATGAACCATTGCGGCGTCGTGCGGAAAATCAGAGGCGCCTTCGACCGCCACGAATGCGGGTAGGGATGCTTGATGTTCTTCTTCGCCAAAAGGGCATTCGCTTCAAGCAACGCCCTGATAACGGCGCCGTTCGCCTCGCCTGTCTTGCCGTCCTGTTTGTAGACGGAAAGTCCCGCAAATCCCTTGACGTTCGGCAAATAGGTTCCGTCGTCGCCGACGGTCTCATCGAATTTGACGTTGTATTTTTTACCGAGATTAAAGTCATCCTCGCCGTGTCCGGGGGCAATATGCACAAAGCCCGTACCGGCTTCCGTCGTCACAAAATCGCCGTGATACAGCGGCACATCGTAATCGAAATACCCGTCGCATCCCGCGCGGCCTCGGAAAGGATGGGCGCAAACGGTTCCGGCAAAATCATTTTCCGCAATGGCCGCGATTTTTGTCGTACGTGCGATTTTAGCGTCTTGCAGAAAGGTGTCATACAAACTGTCGGCAACCACAAGCGTTTCTCCGACTTTTGCCAAACCGCCTTCGGCGTTTTCTTCAACGCGGAAAAGCGTGTATCCGAACTTTCCGTGCGCAATGGCGCGATTGGCGGGAATTGTCCAAGGCGTTGTCGTCCAAATGACGATGCTCGCTCCTTCTAAATCCTTATTTTTTGTCTCGATGATTGGAAACTTAATCCACAACGTCGTCGACGTATGTTCCTGATATTCGATTTCGGCTTCGGCCAGCGCGGTCTTTTCGACAACCGACCACATGACGGGCTTCACGCCCTTATAAAGCAGGCCGTTCAGCACAAACTTGTACATCTCGCGCAAAATCTGCGCTTCGGCCTTTTTCGTCATCGTCATGTAGGGATGCGCCCAATTGCCGATAACGCCGAGGCGTTGGAACTCGGCAGACTGCACCTCCGTCCAATGCGCGGCGAAGGAACGGCATTCCGCGCGGAATTGCAAAACGGGCACGTCATCCTTGTCCAAACCCTTGGCGCGGTATTGCTCTTCGATTTTCCATTCGATAGGCAAACCGTGGCAATCCCAGCCGGGAACGTAAGGGCTGTCAAAGCCGAGCATCTGCTGGCTGCGCACGACGACGTCTTTTAAAATCTTATTCAGCGCATGGCCAATATGAATGTTGCCGTTGGCGTAAGGCGGGCCATCATGCAAAATAAACTGTTTACGACCCTTGCTTTGCGCGCGCATTTTGCCGTGCAGATCGGTCTTTTTCCAACGATCCAGCAATTCGGGTTCTTTTTTAGGCAATCCGCCCTGCATGGGAAAATCTGTCTGCGGCAGGAATACGGTATCGCGGTAGTCGGTCTTTTTATTAGAGTCAGTCATCGAAGTATTGTTCCAATCTTGGGTATTTTTAACAACTCATGAAACGAAAAAGATTTTCCCTCCCCCTCGCGGGGAGGGTTAGGGAGGGGGGAGTTCAGCAAGAAAGGCGCATATTCATTCTGAATTTCCTCGCCAAGCGGCATTTGCTGGTTGGTATAACATCGCCGCCGTCGCCGCGAAAGCCGGAAAATGAAGCGGTTTAACCCTGTTTTGCCGCCTGAATATCCTTTTTAATCTGCGCCGTCAGAGCCTCCAGCGTGTCGAACTTGCGTTCGGGACGGATGAAGCGGGTCAGCGCGAACTCCCATTCCTCGCCGTGAATGTCCTTGTTGAACATAAACAGATGGGCTTCGAGGTTTTCGCCTTCGCCATTGACGGTAGGACGCTGCCCGATGTTGGCGACCCCTTCATGCGTAAGCGCCTTTCCGGCCTTTCCGGCGCGGACGGCGTAAACGCCATATTTGGGGCGAATATATCCGTCGAGCAGGATATTAGCCGTCGGGAAACCAATCGTTTTCGCCCCGACGCCAAAGCCTTTGACGATGGTTCCGGTGATCGAAAAATCGCGCCCTAAAATCTTCGCCGCCGCGCCGACTTCACCCTCAAGAAGCAATTCACGGACGCGTGTCGAAGAAAAAACTTCGCCGTCGTCGCCAAGCTCCTCGATCTCGGTCACGCCGATGTTGTGCGGCGCGAGCCATGAAACCAGCTTTTTCATGTCGCCACTACGATTGTGACCAAAAATGAAATCATGCCCGGCAACCAGATGTTGTGTGCCATACTTTTCCAAGACGATTCTCTCGATGAAATCCTGCGCCGACATTTGAGCAATCTCGGACGTAAAGGGAAGAGTCTCGACGTCGTCAACGCCGAGGGATAACAGCAAACGTTCCTTGACCTTTTGAGGGGTCAGGCGGAACGGCGGCAGATGGGGTTGAAAGAAGGCGCGCGGATGGGGTTCAAAAGTCAAAACACGCGCGGGTACACGTAATTGGCGAGCCTTTTCAATCGCCGCTTCGATGACGGCGCGGTGTCCGCGATGGACGCCGTCGAAATTACCGAGCGCGAAGACGCCGCCTTTCATCATTTTGACTTTCTTTACGGGTTTGTAAGACTTTTCTGCAAGAGATTAACGGCTTCGATATACCCCCTTACCAGCCTGTTGCACAAGGGGTGGAAAATTCTCCAGTTTGTCAGTGGTCATGTCCAGTTCATTGGTTGCCTTCGATCTTTTGCCCCATTCCTTTTTTACGCTTAAAGACGGTGCGCGTCTCAGGTACGCGCAGTTTTCCCCTTCGCCTGCGCCGCGCGGAACGGTTCTCATTGTTCCCGGCGCGCGCGAGTTCATCGAGAAAAAATACATCGAGTGCGGCAAGCGTCTTATGGAAAGAGGCTTTTGCACTATTTTTTACGAACCTCGGGGGCAGGGGCTTTCCTCCCGCTTTCTCGATGGCGACTTCCGTCAAAGAGGGCATATCCACGATTTCTCGGCTCACATTGACGATTTGCGCGCCTTTTACGACTCCATCGTTCTTCCGGGTCTGGCGAAACCTTTGATCGTCCATGGCCATTCGCTTGGGGCTCATATACTGCTGCGCTGGCTTGCCGAAGACCGTCCGGTCAAAGTCGCAGGGGCTTTTGTGACGTCGCCGATGATCGCCGTGTCGGGGATGGCGGCTCATATGGCGGGATACGGCCTTAGTTGGATGAGCATGCACTTGTTCGGCCACGAAACAGGTTATGCGCCGATGCAGCATGATTTCGGCGGCGACGATCTCGTTTTTGCCAACAATCCCCTGACGAGCGACGAGAGGCGATTTAAAATTCTCGAGGATTATTTCAAAGCGTATCCGGAACTGACGACAGGGGGCGTGACGTGGGGATGGATGCTGGCGGCATTGCGCTCGATGAACATGACCCATGCGTGGCCTTATCTGTCGAATATCAACGTTCCGGTTCTGGCTCTGACGGGAGATCAGGATCCCATCACGCCGCTCGCTGAAATTGCGCCGTTTTTACATATGATTCCGAAAATGCAAACGCACATCATCTCAGGCGCTCGGCACGATCTCTTGAACGAAACCGACATTGCGCAGGCGGCCGCCTGGCGGCACATCGATGATTTTATCAAGCTTGTTATGTCGACGGAGAAACAAGTACTGCTGAGCCCCTATCAGCTTCGCGCAGAACAGTCAGAAGGTCTTCCCGCGATAAATGGATGCATCCTGCAGACGGGCTAAAATCGGGCTTTGCTATATGCAGGAATATCGCGCTTCCCTTGCCGGGAACCACAGGGTCGTCATTGTAACCCAACACCGCGATGATGTCGTAAAGAGGGTCTTCGCGCCACAAACATTCTGCGCTTTCTTTAAATGGAATAACAATGTGCCGGTTATACTCGGGATGCCGGGGACTATCGCACCAGCCGTCGTTTGGTTGTAGTCTCCGCACGGGAAGAACGGTTGCGGGGGGCTTTTCCCTGTCGGGGCGATAGAAAACGTCGCGCACGATCCAGCGGCCAATAGGCGTCGCGCCATCGCCTTCCTTTTTATCTTGAGCTGTGGCAAAACCGTTGCGTCCGACGGCGCAGCGAAATTCGTGCCCGTTCCATACAGCTAAGTGTTTACTTTTTACGATTAAATCCATTAGTATCCCCGATGAAGGCACGTCTATAAAAAGGTATCATAAAGCAATCATGATTTATAATCAAAACGACCTCCTCAAGCTCATTCTCGACACGCATGCCGTTCACATCTGGGACTGCACCAAAGGCCCCGTTTTCTGGTATGCCGCGAATATACCGGGGCCTTTTTACGTCAATACGGAAATGGTGATCGGGAAGGATCTGTCCGAACATCTGTTGCGCGAAATTACGGCGATTGTCGCCGGAACCATCGATAAGCAAGGAGCCGCCGAGCAACTCGATCGCCTGATTCTGGAAGCCTTTAAAAAGAATCCCGCCTGGCAGAAGCTGATTGCGACGATGGTCGACCGCGCGCAAAAGGAATTTCCGGGACACGCTTATGCCTATGTGTCGGGCGGCGAACGCCGCGACTGGCTATTTTCCATTCCGTTCGCCCATATGAGCGAATTGCCGCATCTCTTTTTGTTCAAGAATGAAACGCTGTATTGCAAGCAGCCTTTGAAAGCGGGGCAGAGCGTCTTGCATGTCTCGGACCTCATCAACAACGCCGCGAGTTTCTTCGAGTTGTGGGAGCCCGCCTTGCAAAAGGAGAAACTTCATTGCTGCGGCAATCTGTGCGTCAATGTGCGCGGCGATAACGGCCTGAAGCGTTTGCATGAGGCGGGACAAAAGGTCGTGTCGCTCATGACCATCGATGTCGAGTTTTTCCGCCGCCTGCATGCGGCCGACCTCATTTCGCGCGAAACGTTCGAGGAAATCGCCGTGTTTTTCTCGTCTTCACAGGATTGGGCGGCAAAATACCTGATCGATAAGCCCGCGGTGTTCAATGTGAAGGGCAGCGACGCGAAATCCTTCGAACGCTTGAAGCATTTTATCGAACACGATCCGTGGAAAATGCGCCCGACGCACAAAGACTTCTTCGCCGCGATGGAAGAAGAAATTAAGCAGCGCCCGGCAAAGAAGGCCTAAGCTTCTTATAAGCACTTCTCGGCGATGGCCCAGAACCCCTCGGCATTCAGGCTGGCGCTTCCGACCAGAACGCCGTCGACCTCGTCTTCGCATAAATAACTTGCGGCGTTCGCGGGCGTCACCGAGCCGCCGTAAAGCACGCGAACGGTTTCGCCGATTTCTCCCAAGACCTTGCGTATCATCTTATGAACGACAACGACGTCTCTAGCCGCAGGCGGTTGACCCGTTCCGATGGCCCAGACGGGCTCGTAGGCGATGACAAGATTGGATGTTTTAACGTTTTTCGGCAAAGACTCGCGCAATTGCTTTTCGATAATATCGGCTGTAGAGCCCGCCTTAAATTCTTCGGCCGTCTCGCCGATGCAGACGATGGTCGTCAGTCCCGCGACTTGGGCGGCTTCGACTTTTTTGGCGACCAAGTCGCTGCTTTCGCCGTGTCCGTGGCGGCGTTCCGAGTGTCCAAGAATGATATAGCGGCAGCCTAAATCGACGAACATCGCGGCGCTCAGGTCGCCCGTGTAGGCCCCATGCGTGGCAGTATGGCAATCCTGTCCGCCGAGCGAGACGGGCATTCCCTGCAAGGCTTCGCAAACGGACCACGTCAGAGTGGCGGGGGGGCACAAAACAAGATCGAAGTTCAAGGGCTTCGCAGCGTCCGCCAAGGCAGCAATATCGCGGGCCAAAACAAGCCCCGACGTCAAACGCCCGTACATTTTCCAATTTGCGACTATTAAACGACGTCTTTTTGACATTTTGACCTCGAACTAGTTGCTAAGGAAGAACCCTACCTTTATCATATCCTGCGGTTCATGAAAGGGTAATTTTCTTGTAACCTAAGGGCATCGTCATTCCGGAAAATTCGCTTTTTTGCGTTTCGCAAAAATGCGAATTTATCCGGAATCCGATTTGTTTTCTTGACGCTAGAAACCAAATCGGATTCCGCATAAACTTTCTTTCGCTGCGCGAAAAGAAAGTTTTGCGGAATGACAGCTATAAAGAAACGATTTTTTTGTTTGGAAGGTAAACAATGCTCCAATCCATTCGCGAATTGTCCCACTCGTGGGTCGTTAAAGCCCTTATGTTGTTTTTGATTGTTAGTTTCAGCATCTGGGGCATCGGCGATATGTTCCGGGGCAATTCGTTGCAAAAGACCGTAGCCTCCGTGAGCGGCAACGCTATTACCGTCCAGCAGCTTAACATATTGTTCGAAAAAGCGCTGGTCGAAGCCAGACAGAAATACGATCCCAATCTGACGGCGGAGCGCGCGCGCCAACTCGGTCTTCTGGATCAGGCTCTGGACAGGGAAATAACGCGCCAGCTGATCGATAGAGACATCGGGCGTCAGGGCATCAATGTCAGCGCCGAAGTCGTCTTGAATTTGCTCGCCAGCGAGCCGCAGTTCAGGAACAAGGACGGAAGCTTCAATAAGCAGCTCTTCCGCCAGCTTCTGGAACAGCAAAGAATGAGCGAGGGCGTCTTCATCGCCCAAGGGCAGCAGGATCTGTCGCGTCAGCTTCTGGTCGATGCGTTGAGCGGAAGCGTGCTTGCGCCGCAGGTTCAGGTCGATGCGCTTTATAAGGCGCGCGCGCAAAAACGCATCCTTGATGTTGTGACAATTGATGAGACTAAACTCGGCGGCATTCCGGCGCCGAGCGGAAAGGCTTTGCAGGATTTTTACGACAACAAACAGGAAATGTTCACGGCGCCGGAATACCGCAGCCTTACCGTCGCGACCCTTTCGACGGACTCTTTGACCAAGGGACTCTCGATAACCGACGATCAGGTAAAAAAGGAATATGACGCCAAGCGCGGCCAATTCTTCAGCCCCGAACGCCGCGACATCGTTCAAGTCGTTCTGCAGAATGAAGAAAAAGCCAAGCAAGTAGCGGCAGCGGCGCGCAAGACGGGCAATTTGCCGGCAGCCGCTAAAGAATTGAAGGAAACGGCCGTTCCGATCAATCAGATCGAAAAAAAGAGCCTTACGCCCGAATTGTCAAAAGCCGTTTTTGCCCTGAGCGAAGGGGGCATTTCAGACCCGGTCAAATCGCAGCTTGGCTGGCACGTCGTTATGCTGAAAAAAACAATCCCTGCCGGAGATCAAAGCTTCGACAGGGTGAAAGATAAATTGCGCGATGACATGCGTCATGATCAGGCCATCGAAACCGCGACGCGCGTCGTTAATTCGTTGGACGATCAATTGGCGGCAGGCCATTCGCTCGACGATATCGCGGACGATCTGAAACTGCGCCTTATCAAAATCCCGGCCGTCGATTCCAAAGGCCTTCTGCCTAACGGCAAAGCGCCGGCAGAATTGCCGAACAAGGAAAAGACGCTTGAATATGCCTTTGCGCAAAACGCCGGAGAGACGAGCCCCGTCGAAGACAATAAAGCGGGAGTCTATTTTGTCGTTCGCACCGACCAAATTGTGCCGTCCGGCGTTCGTCCCTTTGGGGAAGTCAAAAGCAGCGTCGCTCTGGCATGGAAAGTTCATGAACAAAAAATGAAAGCGCAAGGGTTGGCTGAAAAAATCGCCAAGGCGCTCAATGCAGGAAGCCGCCTGTCCGCCTTCGACGACCCCGCGGGCGGGATAAGCTCGCGCGCTTCTCAGCCTTTGTCGATGCTCGGCGATACGGACAGGCAGTTGCCTCCGGCCCTTATCGTTCAGGCCTTCAGACTCAAGAAGGGCGAGACGGCAACCGGAGAGGCCGAAGGCAAGCAGGTCGTCGTGAGACTTTCCGGCATTGTTGATGTCGATGCTTTGAGGCCGGATCCGCGCAAAACCATCATAGCCGCGGAACTTAAAAAAGCGGAAGCCAACGAGCTTCTCGAACAATACGTCCTGCATTTACGCGACGTCTTTCCGGTAAAGACAAACGCTGCGTTGTTGGATCAATTGCGCCAGAGAGAAAATTGATCACTTCCCGTTCACCAAAGCGCTGACGGGCACAACCTCAATCCCGCGCGCTTTCGCATCGGCAACCCAGTCTCCAATGACAGAAACCGTCGTTGCGTGAGGATGGCCAATCGCCACGGCATGGCCCTTGCGCCGTGCAATATGTTCCGTCAATTCCAGTTGCTTGCGGATGGCTTCGGGCGCGGGATTATCATCGAGAAAGACATCGCGGCTAATAGAAGGAAGACCCTTTTGCTTGGCTATTTTAATGGCGACCGACTGTATGCTTGTGCGCGAGTCGAGAAAGAACAGTTGCCTTTCCATGAGAGCCTCGACGACAAGCTCCATCCCCTCGGTATAGGTCGTAAATTTGCTGCCCATGTGGTTGTTCACGCCGTCATAGCCTGTCAGCGCAGACAAAGAGGTATTGATGCGTTCACTCATTTCAGATTGAGGCAAATCGACCAACAAGGCTCCGCGGCCCGGATCCTCGCTTCCCATAGGTTCCATAGGCAGGTGGAGTAAAATTTCGTGGCCTCTGGCGCGCGCTTCTTTGGCTTGTTCGCGGGCGCGCACGGCATAGGGCAGGAAGGAAAGCGTGACAGACGCGGGGAGAAGAATGGCTTTTTCGCCGCTCTTCATATCCGGCCCCATGTCGTCGATGACGATGGCGATTTTCACCGGACGGCCGGAAGGCAACGGCGCGGGCACCTCCGGCGCCACGGGAATCATGATGCTTCCGTTTTGAGGCGGCGGCGATTTTGACAAAGGTTCTTCGCCGCCGGAAGGAAGCAAAGGCGCAGGCTCCGGCGCAGGCGCAGGCGTCGGGGCAGGGAGCGCAACGGTTTCCTGCGGAGGCTCGATATAGAGGGGAGGCTGTTGAACTTTGACGGTAATGGAAGGGGAAATAACGTTCGTATGCGGCGCGAAAGCCACCCAAAAACAGCCAGACAAGAAAAAAAGCCAAAAAAAGGCTTTTAGCTTTTTCTGAAACGAACGTTTTTTCATATTATTTGATTAGGGTCGAGATTAGAGCCTTGGAGAGAATGTCATCATTTTCTTCCTCTTCTTCAGGCGTATCGCCTTTTGGAGGCGGTGGGGTATCGTCGGCATTTTTCACCGTCAACGAGTTGAGATTATCACCCGGCTGTCTATGGGTAAAATCTGCGGAAGGAGAAGACCTAAATCCTGCGACCGTTAAGGTGGCGCTCGCAAGCAGCGCTTCTTCGGAAAGGTTTTCCTGCCTGGCCAGTTCTTCGTCTTCGGGAAGCGGTTTCAAGTTAAGAAGCTTCATGCCCCTAACGCGATCCGCCGCTTTTCCGGAGTAAAAAAGATACGCCAAAAAATTTAGCTCACTTATATCCAAATCATATCTTTGTATGAGAAGCGTTCTTAGTTGCGTAGGGATTCGCATGCGCACACAGGCGGCGTCAAAATTGGCTATGACCCGATCTTCTTCAACCCTCGGATTTGAAGAAGGAAGGGCAGAATCATGAGTGAGGTCGCGCGGATGATCGTCGTGGCGGGCGTACAAAGGACCATATTCCTCTTGCGCGGTCACCAGGGCTGCTTTGACTCTGTCACGCTCTTGTTTTTCTTTTTGTTCGTCTATCATGGCGTCATTATACACACTATTTTGCGCTAAGGGGAGGATTTTGCTTATCTTCCCATGCTTTCGGGCGTGTGGCCTCACCTAGACAACCTCTTTGGAATATTGTTTAAATACTTAGTGTTGTGAGATGTCCAAGGATTAAACAGGGTTAAAATGCAGAAGAGTTGTTGCGGCGCAGCGAGGCGCCCTTTTTCTGAAAGCGATATAGGCTCCGCGGCGGATCGCAGCGTCGAGGCGCTCTTGCGCGCCCAGCATGCGGACGGACATTTGGTTTTTGAACTTGAAGCGGATGCAACCATTCCGTCCGAATATATTCTTTTGGATCATTTTTTGGGAACGATCAACCAACCTTTACACGAGCGTATGGCGGTTTACTTACGCAAAATTCAGGAAGACCACGGCGGTTGGCCGCTCTTCCCTCGGGGCAAGATCAACATCAGCGCGAGCGTTAAGGCCTATTTCGCGTTGAAATGCGTTGGCGACGACATGAATGCGCCGCATATGGTTCGGGCGCGCGACGCGATAATAAAAAACGGCGGCGCGGAGAAAAGCAACGTCTTCACGCGCATTCAGCTCGCGCTTTTCGGGGCTATTCCGTGGCGCGGCGTTCCCGTCATGCCGGTCGAGATCGTGCTTCTGCCCCAATGGTTTCCTTTCCACCTCAGCAAGGTCTCCTATTGGTCGCGCACGGTCATCGTGCCTTTGTTGGTGTTGATGGCCAAAAAGCCCAAGGCTAAAAACCCAAGAAACATTCGGGTCGACGAGCTTTTTATTACGCCGCCCGATAAAGTAAAAAAATGGGCGGGTAGCGGCTCGCATTCGCCTTTGGCTCCTGCCTTTGGGGTGCTTGATCATATCCTGCGCTTTTTCGAACCCCATATGCCGCGAGCCCCGCGCCGAAAAGCGATAGAGAAAGCAATTGCCTGGATTACAGAGCGCCTCAACGGCGAAGACGGTCTCGGCGCGATTTATCCGGCTATGGCGAACACGGTCATGGTGTTCGACTGTCTTGGCTATGCCAAAAATCACCCTGATTTTGCGATAGCGCGAAAATCGGTCGATAAGCTCGTCGTCGACACGCCCGAGAAAGCCTACTGTCAGCCTTGCCTGTCGCCGGTATGGGATACGGCGTTGTCAGCGCATGCTCTTATGGAAGGCGGTGCGCCGCGCGACAAAATAGAAAAAGCCTGCGACTGGCTGAAGGATCGTCAGATTCTCGACGTCGTCGGCGACTGGGCGGCTTGGCGTCCGAACGTAAGACCGGGAGGATGGGCGTTCCAATACGCCAACGCGCACTATCCCGATCTCGACGACACGGCCGTCGTCGTCATGGCGCTCGACCGTTTCGATCGGGTCAAATACCGCGAGGCCATCGAACGCGGCGTCGAATGGGTGCTCGGCCTGCAATCGAAAAACGGAGGCTGGGGGGCGTTTGACGCGGACAACAGCTATTATTATCTGAACCATATTCCGTTTGCCGACCATGGCGCGCTTCTTGACCCGCCCAGCGCCGACGTCACCGCGCGTTGCCTTTGCATGCTGGCGCAATTGGGATACAGGCAAGACCATCCGCAAGTTGCAGCCGCGATAAAATATCTTCGCCGCGAACAGGAATCCGAAGGTTGCTGGTTCGGGCGCTGGGGAACGAATTACATTTACGGAACGTGGTCCGTTCTTTGCGCGCTTAACGCCGTCGGCATCGATTCCAAAGACCCCATGGTTCGCCGCGCCGCTCAATGGCTGAAATCGAAGCAGCGTCCGGACGGCGGTTGGGGAGAAGACGGCGCCAGCTATTGGAAAGGCCAGCCGAAGGGCGAGGGAGCCGTTGCTACGCCCGCGCAAACGTCGTGGGCATTGATAGCTCTTATGGCGGCGGGAGAAACCGATAGCGACGCGGTCACGCGCGGCGTAGAATGGCTTATGAGGACACAAAAATCCGACGGAACATGGGACGAAGATACTTATACGGCCGTCGGGTTCCCCCGCGTTTTTTACCTGCGTTATCACGGGTACAGAGCCTTTTTCCCTGAATGGGCTTTGACGCGCTACCGCAATCTACAGTCGGGCAACGCGGCTCCGGCTCTTTATGGGATGTGAAATATGCTCGGAATTCTCTGCGGCCTTAAATCGGAAAAAAAGATAGCCAGTAAAATTCGCGGCGCGATCGTTGCCTGCTCGGCGGCACAGCCGAATAAAGCGCGAGAAATGGCGCAAGAGCTTGTCGCCATGGGAGCCACGCGGCTCATGAGCTTCGGCATTGCGGGGTCTTTGGATTCGACGGTCAATCTGGGCGATATTTTTATCGGCACGCGCGTCGTGTCGGCAACGGGGCAATGGCCGTGCGATGAAGTCTGGGGGCGTGAGTTGGCAAACAAAATACCTCATGCCAAGCGCGGCAGCGTTTACGGTTCCGATATCCTTGTTCCGACCGTTAAAGAAAAAGAACAGCTTTACCAAAATACGGGCTGCGCGGTTGTCGATATGGAAAGCCAATGCGCGGCCGAAGTCGCGGCCGAAGCGAAGATACCGCTTATGGTCGTGCGCGCGGTCTGCGACGATTCCGTCATGAACGTGCCGCCGTTCGTCATGGCGTCCATCAAGGCGGACGGAAGCGTCAGCGTCTTTCAGGCTCTGGGGCATCTTGCGATGCATCCCTTCCAGACCGAAGACCTTTTCAAGGTCATGCACGGAACGAACAAAGCCCTGTCGTCATTGCGCGGAATCAGGAACGTCCTCGGTTCGGTCTAACTTCGTCATTTATTGCTGTTTCCCAAAATGGAACTTCATGAGCGGCTGTCCTGAAGTTTTTGCAAGCGCGGGCGTGCTATGCGAGCGCCGATTGGCGCGTGGGTATCGACGAAAAATTGAAAGGCCGGTTCGGCAGCATGAGTTTCGCAAGTTCAGGCGGAAGAGTGTAGATGCAGGGTTCTGGTCTTGTCGAAAGAGGATGCGGGGGCTTGTCTCGGTATGTCAAAATTGTCAGCGGCTTGTCTTCCCAACCGATTTCAACGGGAGCCGTGCGCCACGTAACCTTATGTATTTCGTCGCGATGCGTCGTTTCCGGGCCGATGCTTAAGATAGAACCGATATCGACGAGAACGTTGTGAGTCCAATAGGTGCCGTCGTGATAGGGAACGACCAAATTAATTTTCGGCATTCTTGTTATGGACGGGTTTTTAATGGCTTCGAGAACAAGTCCCTTTCGTTCATAAACGGCGATGGCGGAGGCGTCCTGTATTTCTCCGGAAATTTTTTTGGGCAATAATTTGAATTCCGTTACGGTTCTGCTTTTGCCCTTCATATAATGGGGGCGAGAACAGATTGACGATGCATCTATGAAAGCGGGATTGAAATGTTTCATTCCCTTAAGCGTATGAAGGGAAAGAAGGGACGTTTTTTCTTTTAGCGTATCCCATATGTTGACTCCGCTTCGTTGTCCATGCGCCACGACGGCCACCGTGAACGGAGAATCGTTAAAGTCGATGTTGACGAGAGTATACTCTCCCGTCGGGGATTGATACTCCCGGCTGATCGTCCGGATATTGGCCGCGTCCTGAGGATATTCGTAATCGATTCCGTTCACGGGACGCCAAAGGTCGATGCGTGTATCTATGATATCCTCAACCATAAAAACTGTTCCGAGAAAATATTGATTAACCTTAAATGCTTGCCAAGAAGAATAAACTTCGGTGAGCCGATGCGAAAGGGAAAATGTTGGTTAAAATATTTTCAATGCGATTATCGGCGTTCCTATGAAAACGCTACAACCAACGTCTTACGCGGCTTTTGTACGCGACATAGGCGTTCCCAAAGGCATCCAGAAGGCGCTGCTCCTCAAAGGGGATATAAACGAAGTTCATCGCAAGAAAGAAAATCAGAGGCATGACAAGCGCCGCGATTGATCCCCAAACCAAGGCACAACCGGAAAGCATAGAAATGCCGCCGAGATAAATCGGATTTCGCGATATGCGGAACGGCCCTTCCGTGACAAGCGTCGAGGCTTTTTTCGCAGGCGAGGGGGATGTCGCCCATTTGCAAAACAACCCCAATGTCCAAACAATAACGACAGAACCAAGACCGAGGAGGGTAAAGCCGAGAAGGGGACTCCTGAAATTCCAGTCCGGCGGCGTCGGCAACAGGGTGTCCAGCCCAAGGCTGATAATAAGAACGGCAATCGCAACGTGCGGGGGCACAAGCCACAGGGGATTCATTCCGCAAAAAGTCTTTGTTTTATTCCTCGTCTCTTCGACCATCTCGCCCGTTTTTAAAAATGACAGAAGGCGTAAGGATACACGCTTTAATTCAAGCCGTCATCCCCCCATTCCGGGAGCTTACGCAGGCTTCGGGTCTTCTGACGGAAACAACGATAAAACCGTCCCCACAGTCAGGGGGGATTTATATTTTTTTCCTATAGGGAGAGTGATTTGCGATTTATTTTCGCGTACTTTCTTTTTAAGAGAGGACTGCTCTTCAAGACAAAGGAGGCTGCGAAAATATTCGAGAAGCACTCTCGTAAGGAAAAATCCGACAGGGGAAACTTTTGCTCCGACGGAATTAATAGAAATTATTCCTTCAGAAGATTCGAGTATAACTAACTTATCGTTGGCTTTTTTTGAAATTTCTCGGAGATTGTATGTATTCGATTTGTCATCATAGCGGGTAACGCCTCTTATTTCCCTGAGAGAGCCGTCCGGTCTTTTGGTCGTGATGTAGGCCGCATAAAGTTCGGAGGCGCTGACGAAAGTGTCGGGCCCGATGACCTGTATGTCTTTTGCGTGGACCGATTCCGGCTCCAGCCGTGGCTGGCTTTTGCGGCATACGCTTTTAAAGGCGCTGAAGTGCAGGGGATTTACATTTCCAAGATGCGCGAGGCTGCCCTCGACGCCTGTAATTCTTTGTATGGTGATGAGGTCGGCACTGGGATCAACAGGAGGATCAACGGCAGCGGCATCGGCCATGGCTTTATCTCCTTCACGAAAAAGAAAATCAAAAAATGAAGATCAATTTCTGCGCGCACTATAGGGGCGGAAGCTTGAAAGCAAAGGGAATTATTTGTAGTTAATGGCCTGTTTTTGCAAATAAATGTTTAGGGTTTCGGGGATGTTTTTGGTAAGATATGAGCTTGTTGCTGATGATAAAAATCTTCTTCAGCGCGCCTCTAAAAATCCGGCGACTTTTTTCCTCACAAATTTTTTCTTGTTCTTTACGCGGCGTGGATTGCAGCTTTAATCTGCTGCATGTGCGCGTCGAGAAGGCCCAGCGAATTGATAAGCTCGGCTAAAATTTCCGTCTGTTTTTCGATCTGAACCTGCAATGCGTAATCGGCCGTCGTTTTTGCCGCAGGCTTTGCGGGTTCGGCGGCAGCGATGCGTATTTCCATTTCGCGGATTTGCTCGGTCAGGGCCTCGATCATGCTGGCGCGCGAGGCCTCGATCTGCGCCGACATCTGGAACCACTGGTCGAGGAACTGCTTCTGCGTATCGGGAGGCAAAGTGCACGTGGGAGGCATAATAGGCTTTGCCGCTTCCGCCTGGGCGGCTTCCGCCGCGCGTTGCGTGGCGGCAAGGGCGGTTCCGATTTCCGCCAGTCTCGTTGAAATGACCTGTTGCTCGACTTTGACGGCATCGTTTTGCTCTGCGGCGCTCTGAATTTCCTCCCGCAACGCCTGCCGCATATCGCCGGGCAGAGCCGAAACGAATACGGCAACGCGTCCCTGCATTTCGGCGAGTTCGGATACTTTGCCGCAAACCGCCGCAAGATCGCCGGGCGTTACGGCTTCGGCAACAGGCGCTGGCGTGTCGAGTTTGATTTGCATGGCAGTCAACTGCCCCATCATCGCTTCAAGCTGGCCCGCCAGAGGAGCCAGAGCCGAGGCATTCGAGGCAGCCGAAGCCGTCTGACTGTCCTGCATGGCTTTGACGACGCCCGACTGGGCGTCAGTCTGCGCCCCAAGATTCTCAGAAATTTTGGCCATCTGCTTCGCGATTTCGTCCAAACGCTCGCCCCAATTCTGCGCGGGCGCCATATTGTTCCATTGGCTCTTGATGCCTTCCGTCGTTTCGCCCAAGACCTTGCCGCTCGCCTGAAGCAGATTGATGGCGCCGAACAGGCGCTCGCCCAAATCGCCCGCCGTGGAAGAAAGCTTGGCAAGGGTCTCCTTGGACGTTTCGGCGTTCGCCTTCAGGCTTATCTCGCTGGAGGCGAGGGATTGCAGCGTGTGGGTCAGCTGCTTGCCCGTAATCTGCGTGATGTCGGAAAGCCCCTGCGCGCGATCCTGAATGATGGGGAGCAGGCGCGCCAGTTGATCGGCGGCATGGGCATGGGCGTTTTTCAGATTTTCCGTCGAGCAGACCATATCCTGAACGGCCTGCATAACCTGCCTGTCGCCGTTCTGGCCGCGCTGGGCGATGTTCTGCAGAATGGCCTCGACTTTCTCCGACAGCGAGGCGATGGATTCCTTGTGCTGCTTGACGGAAGTCGTCAAATTCGCCGACTGCTCGCGGATATTCTCCGAGTCTCCCGAAATGGACTTCATCATCGCTTCGAACAAGGACCGCGTCCCGCCCTCAAAACGCAGGCGCACAGGGCCTTCCTCGCTTAAGAGCGAGACGTCGGGCAGGTGGCTGAAATGATAGCGCGCCAGATCGACGGCGCGCGCCAAATCGCCGATCATGTCCTGCCGTTCTATTCCCCAAATGGCAGTGCGCATATCGCCGCGCGACATATTCTGAATGCTTTGAGCCAGCGCGCGCATGGGGGCGGACTGCTTGTCGCGCAGAACCATATAAATTCCGGCGACGCACGCCGCGGCGATAATCAGGCTGAACCAGCTCACAAGCGTCAAAATCGTCGCCCAGAATTGCGCCTGGCTTTGCGCCGCAAGACGCGCCTGAGCGCTGTCCGACGTCATGCGCGAATCCAGTACGGACATGGCGGCGTAAAGAGGCGCAAGGTCGATCGCGGTAAATTCGTTGGCGAGCTCCCCGCCGGCAGGCATATCCACTTTTCGCAAAGCGTCGTCGAACAGGGCGGCCATAGAGG
Organism: Bdellovibrionales bacterium; assembly: GCA_041649025.1. GTDB lineage: Bacteria > Pseudomonadota > Alphaproteobacteria > UBA9219 > UBA9219 > CAIXLI01. Next base: position 39,225 of record JBAZNY010000010.1, read on the forward strand.
TCAGTTCGCGCTTTGTCTGCGCGGGAATGCTTTCCGGCAAATGGGCAATGATATCATCGGTGGCCTTAAGGCGTTCTTTCAGTTCGGGAAGGCCGGAAGAGTCATGGGTAAAGACGTATTTTTGCGCAAAACCGAGGAACCCGCTAAATCCCCACACGCGGCGCAGTTGGCTGAACAAGTCCTGCTCGCTGCCCAGCGCGCTATCGGGAGCCGCAAGCGTGGTTTCGGCGCGGTCGAGCTGATACTTCACGTAACTGGCGCCGCCGATCATGGTCATGCAGACAAAAACCACAAGACCAAGAACAAGCGCCGTAAAACGGCCTATACCAAAAGAAGGGGAACCGGACATGAAGACAAGGGGACTGGATATAAGAATGGGCGGGCGATTATGGTAAATTTTTTCCAGAAAAGCAATAACTTCAACAGGCTATTGCAATATTCTAAGGTATCGCCGCAAGTGCTTTGATTGTTGGATGTTTTGGCCGACTTAGCCCTGTGTTCTGTTCTTACTCGTTCAAACCCGTGCGGGAAATCCGCAAATCCCGATGCAGGGATATGGACAGAAGAATGCCGCATCCGATCAGAAGCGTCAGCATGGCGGTTCCGCCGTAAGAAACAAGGGGCAGGGGGATGCCCACGACGGGGATCGTGCCAGTGACCATGGCGACATTGACGAAGACGTAAAGGAAAAGGGTGAACGTCAACCCGAAGGCGCTCAAACGACCGAATTGGTTCCGGCACGTCAGCGCGATGATAAAGCCATAGGCGATGAGCAGGAAATAAAGCCCAAGCAAGAACAAAGCGCCGAACATGCCGAACTCTTCGGCCAGAACGACAAAAATAAAATCGGTGTGTTTTTCGGGAAGAAACTGCAATTGGCTTTGCGTGCCTTGGCCAAAACCGCGCCCGAACAATCCTCCCGATCCCATAGCGATTTTAGATTGCATGATGTTGTACCCGGCGCCCAAGGGGTCTGCGCCCGGATTCAAGAAAGTCGTCAGGCGCGCCTTTTGGTAATCGTGCAAATGATCCCACGCGATCGGCACGATGGCGGCGGCCAGAATAATCATAACAACGAATTTCCACCAACGGACGCCGCCCACGAAGAAAACCGCCGCGCTCCCTAACGTCAGAAGCAAAGCCGTTCCCAAATTCGGCTGCATCAGAACGAAGATGACGGGAACAACGACCATAAGGAGGGGCGCCACGAGCTTGATCGGTTGTCCGATATCTTCGAACGTCAGTCCGTGGAAATATTTGGCCAGCGCAAGCACAAGCGTGATTTTCATGAGCTCCGAGGGCTGGATGACGATAAATCCGAGATTGATCCAGCGTTGCGCGCCCATGCCGGTTTCGCCGACGATTTCGACGATGATCAGCAGAAGCAGCATGACCCCGTACATCACATAGGCGTACTGAAGCCAGAAACGAACGTCGGTCAGGGCGATGACCATCATTAAAGCAAGTCCGACGGCAAAGCGTCCCAATTGCTGTCCGGCCCAAGGCGTCCAACTTTTGCCGCCCGCGGAATACAAAAGGCCGACGCCGATCAGGCCGATAACGATGATAAGGGCGATCATGCCCCAGTTCAGAAGCCGGAGTTTGTCGGAGAAACTCAAATTATCTGATGGCGTGAGAAGAGACATGGGGCTTTTTGCACAACCCTAACTCGGACGGGGGACTGCTTCGTCGCTGCGGTGCTCGGATCCGCACGTACCTTAGAGTACGCTTGCGGTCCTGCGCTCCTTGCTCCTTGCATTCCCCTCGTCCGAGCGGGTTCTGCAAAAGGCCTTACATCTATAAAGCCGTTATTTTGGCTATATATAAGATGGGCGACTCAGGGCTTTTATTCGGGCACAAAATGCCCTAAGTTGAAGCCGCTTTCCACAGAATTCGAGATTCGTTTTATGAAATCAGCCGTTGTCGTATTTCCGGGCACAAATCGCGAACGTGACGCCGTTTTGGCGCTGACGCAAGCAACAGGGCACAAGCCCCACATGGTCTGGCATGCGGACAAGACGTTGCCGAAAGTCGATTTGATCCTGTTGCCCGGCGGTTTTTCGCACGGCGATTATCTCCGCACCGGCGCCATGGCGGCGCACTCGCCGATCATGCAGGAAGTGAAGGCGCGCGCGGAAGCGGGCGTGCGCGTGTGGGGCATTTGCAACGGCTTCCAAATCTTATGCGAATCCGGATTGCTGCCCGGCGTTCTCATGCGGAACAAAAAACTGAAATTCATCTGCAAGTCCGTCACGCTGAAAGTCGAAAACGCGAAAAGCGAATTCACGCACCTGTGCAAAACAGGGCAGGAGCTGCGGATGATCATCGCGCACGGCGAGGGCAATTATTTCGCGGACAAGGAAACGCTGAAGGCGATCGAGGGCAACGGGCAAGTCGCTTTCCGTTATTGCGAAAATCCGAACGGCTCGGTCAACGATATCGCGGGCGTTTTTAACAAAAAAGGCAACGTGCTGGGCATGATGCCGCACCCCGAAGACGCGTTTGAAGAGCTTCATGGATGCACGGACGGAAAAATTCTGTTCGACAGCATTGCGCAATCTCTCGCGTGATCTGTCGCGCTCCCTGCTTTCGCAGGGGCGGGCTCCGCTTCTCTTGGCGAGGGCGGAAGCTGGGCAGGGGAAAGGATAAAGCTCCAGCGAAGCGCTTTTTGGCGTTTTTGTTTAAATATCCAATTCTTTAAAATCTTTGTCTCTATCGCATCAAAAAATCCTTTCTTTCAAAAATCGTTTCTCAAAAATCCGCGCTCTCAATAACCTTCGCATGCCCGTTCAAAAATGAACGTGGCCCGGGCGCCCTGCGTGCGACCGCAGAGCTGTACTCACATACCTCACCAATCGGCACCGTGGTCCGGATCGTACGCTCCGGCTAACACCGCTTCCTTGGCGGGCTACCTTCCGCCTATTCGCGTAACGGAGGATAGCGGGATATGTCATATACCCTGTGTGGGAGGATGTCAAGGGAAAGATCACCTGTGGTGCAAAATAATTAGGATTTCTCCGTTAACCAACGATGTCGTTGAGATGGCGGGATATTTCCTTTTGTGTTGTGGGTTATAACCGTAATCGCGGAAGGGGGAGATAAAAAGATTTCTGTCCGGATGCCGGCTTTCGCCGGTGTGACGATTCTTTTTTAGTTTTTTGGATACGCGTCGGTTGGCAGGCTTGAGGCGAAAATCAAAAGGAACCAAATCGGATTCCGCATAAATTTTCTTTCGCTTTGCGAAAAGAAAATTTTGCGGAATGACGAAAAAGAAGAGGTGCTGTTTTAGGAATGACAAAGAAAGGCAAGAAAGATGGATTTCCGACAGCCGCTTCGCGGCTTCGGGGAGGACGGGAATAAGAGAGGAGGGAGGACGGATTAGAGCGTTTTCCGTTCAGTTGGAATCGGTCTCTGACTACTGAAAATGGAAATAAACAAGAAAACAAATGGGATGCCCGCCTTCGCGGGCATGACGGTGGTTCTATCTGAGCGAGAAAGGCTCTAGTTTGCTTCGCTTGTTTTAGTTTCCGCTTTTTCGATTTTTTTGGCTTTTACCATCGTGGCCGCAAAAAAACCATCCGTTCCATGCTGCGCGGGAGAGAGGGAAAGAAAATCCGCGCCCTGCAATCCGCATGGCAGCAGCGAAAAATCCGCATGCGCCGCTAAAAATTTTTCAATTTGCCTTTCGTTCTCGTCCGGCAAGAGAGAACACGTGGCGTAAATCAACCGCCCGCCCGCTTTGACGAGCCGCGCGGCGCTGTCCAGAATTTCCGCCTGCGTTTTCAAAAGCGCTTCGAGCCCGGGCTCCAGTTCGCGCCATCGCGCATCGGGATTGCGCCGCCACGTTCCGGTGCCGCTGCATGGCGCGTCACACAGAACGCGGTCGAAGCTGCCTTTGTGTTTTTTGACCCACGGATCGCGCTCGCTGGACAGGGCGCGGGTTTCGATGTTGTGCAGCCCCGCGCGCCGGAAGCGTTCGGTGCTGCGTTCCAAACGCTTGGCCAAAACGTCGCAGGCGATAATCTTGCCTTTGTTTTGCATCATGGCGGCAATCGCCAACGTCTTGCCGCCCGCGCCCGCGCAAAAATCGACGACGCGCTCGCCCGGCTTGGCGTCCACGGCCAGCGCCACCATTTGCGAGCCTTCGTCCTGAATTTCGACCATTCCGTTTTTCAGCATCGGCAGGGCGCTTAAATTCGGGCGCTCGAAAACGCGCACGCCCCACGGCGACAGGGCGCACATCTCCGCCTTAAAGTTCATTTCCTTCAGCGCTTTCAGGATTTCTTCGCGCGTCGTCTTGAGCGGATTGATGCGCAGGTCCAGCGTTGCGGGTTTCAACATCGCGCGCATTTCTTTCAAAAAATTCTTTCCGAATTTTTCTTTTAAGACGGGAGCGAGCCCCAAAGGGCATTCGGCAACGACTTCTTCGGGCATGTCGGGATGTTCGATGGTGTGTCCGATCAGTTTTCGCAAGAAAGCGCGTTCTCCGTCGTCCAGTTCTTCCGGCGCAAATTTCCCGCCGCTGCAAAGCTCGCCGATGTCTTTCAATATCATTTTTTCGCCAAGCGCCAGCCATGCGAGAAGGCGCAGGCGCACTCTACCCCCGTCATTCCCGCGAAAGCGGGAATCCAGCGCCGCGTGTCCACGCGGCATGTGAGTCTCTAAAAACGCACTATCGGACTTGTTCTCCGATTGTTGACTCATAGGCTCGCTATCGCTCGCAGCTGGATTCCCGCTTTCGCGGGAATGACGAGAATTATTAATCCACCAGTCAAGCCGCGCCTGATGCCTGAGCACGGTATAGAGCCGCGTCGAGATGTCGCCGCGATCGTGGCTTCCGATATACCGCCGCGCGCGGAAATAGGCGCTGACCAGCGCGTCGGCGGGACGCGGCGTATCGGCGATTTCTTCTAATAGCTCAAGCGTTGCTTGGATGCGGGCGGCGGGGGTCATGTAAGATTTTTACCTAATCAACAAAAAAGTTAGTGGAATGCGATGGGCGTAACGAAAAGGAACCAAATCGGATTCCGCATAAGTTTTCTTTCGCGCGATAGCGCGAAGAGAAAACTTTGCGGAATGACGGAGAAGAGAAAAAACAAGGCAACGATTAGCCGAATTCTCCGGGCGGGGGGTCGACTGGCACGTTCAGGTCTTCAATCAGCAAGTCCTCGTTGACGAGCTTCATCTGGCCGATGGAGAAATGTTCCGGCGCGTTGATCTCGGCGTCGAAAACGTCCATTTCAAGCGGCGCAATCTTGATGTCGGTCTTGAACAGGGCGTTTTTGAAAACAACGGTCGCCGTCAAAGTGATCAGGTTATCGCGCCCGATACCCTTGTAGGTGATGGGGATAAGGTTCTTGTTGACCTCGGCCTTTTCCTCGTCGTTGGCGTTTGCAAGCCAAACAACTTCCTCAGGCTTCTCGACGATGATGAAGCGCCCCAACTGCCCGCGCACAAAATGGAAGAAGAAGCGGGCGTAGGGAATGCACGTCTTGCGGTCGATTTTAATGGGCGCGCGTTCGTTGATGGCGTAGATCGGCTCGTTCGTCCAATTCATCAACCCGACGTCCCCCTGCTTGTAAAGCATGTAGCGCGTGTTGGGCGGCGGCAAAGAAGTGTCGGAAACGGCATAAAGCTTGAATTCGTCATAAAAGGGCAAGACAGCGCACTGAATGGACGTCTTTCCTTCCGGAAGGACGACCGGCGCGATGTCGGCTTTGGCGCTGGCAATGAATTTCTGCGTCGCGGCGGCGTCAAGAGCTTGGAAAGGGATATCAAACATCTTAAAAACCTTCGTGTTGTTGACTATATCCCCTTATACCAATCAGCGCATTTACCTACATACAAAAAAATGAGAGAGAATTTCCCCTCCCCTCGCGGGAGGGGTCAGGGGAGGGGGAGAGATGCTGGCTGCGCGGTTCAGAATCGAGAAACGCCTTTCCTGCCGAACTCCCCCCTCCCTAACCCTCCCCGCGAGGGGGAGGGAATATCTTTCTCGCTTCATGTATCGCTTCATGGACGTAAGGGTACAAATCTATGTGAGTCGAGCCTAACCGAAAAAATCAAGATAATCGACATTTTCTATCAAAGTGTTAATTATGGCAAAGACAGGCTTTAGTCACCATTTTTCAGCCTAAAATGCAAGCCCAACAACTTTAGTTGCATCTCGGATACGGCTTTGCTATCTGATGCGCGGCACTTAAGATTCAATAATATCCAGGTCAGGTTCCGTGTCAGAAAATACCTCCGCTTCTTCCCCCGTTTCAGGCGACAGCGCCGTTCTTGTCGATCGTTATATCGGCGCGCTTTTTTCCTTGGCCGAGCAGGAGGGTGTCGTCGAGGCGGTTGTCTCCGATATGCTTAATCTTCGCACGTTGTGGAATGAAAGCCCCGAATGGCGCTTTGTCGCGTGCGATCCCCGCCTGAATCATGAAAAAGTTACAGAAGTGGCCAATCAGGTTGCCGTCGCCGCCGGAGTCAGCAAGGTCACGGCCAATTTTCTTTCCATCGTCGCGCAAAACCGCCGCCTCAGCCTGCTTCCCCTTTTAATCAACGGCTATATGGAAGAAGTCGGCACGCGCCGCGGCGAATTCCGCGCCGACGTGCGCGTCGCGCATCCTTTGACGGCGGATCAAAAAGAAAAACTGACGGCCATCCTGTCGGCGGCAACCGGCGGAAAAGTCCGTCTGGCTATGGTCGAGGATCCCTCGATACTCGGCGGGCTTACGGTTAAGATAAGGTCTCAATACCTCGATTCTTCGATCAAGACGAAGCTTGATCGTATGGAACGCGCATTAAGGAGAACGAACGCGGCGACATAAAGCCGTCGCGATAAAACTTTAAGCAAGGAGCGGTCTCAATGGATATTCGGGTTTCTGAAATTTCGTCGGTTCTTAAGCAGCAAATCGCCGGATTTGGCGCTACGACCGAAATTGCCGAAGTCGGGCAGGTTCTCTCGATCGGCGACGGCGTCGCTCGAGTCTACGGCCTCACCAACGTCCGTGCCGGCGAAATGGTCGAGTTTTCCGACGGTACCAAAGGAATGGCTCTTAACCTCGAAGCCGACAACGTCGGCGTCGTCGTTTTCGGTAACGACACGGGAATTCGCGAAGGCGATATGGTCAAGCGCACGGGCGCCATCGTCGAATGCCCCGTCGGCAAAGGACTTCTGGGGCGCGTCGTCGACGGCCTCGGAAATCCCATCGACGGCAAGGGACCCCTTCAGAACGTCAAGATGTCCCGCGTCGAAGTCAAGGCTCCCGGCATTATTCCGCGCCATTCGGTGAACGAGCCGATGCAGACGGGGCTGAAAGCGCTCGATGCGCTGGTTCCGGTCGGTCGCGGCCAACGCGAGCTTATCATCGGTGACCGCCAGACGGGCAAGACGGCAATCGTCATCGACACGTTCATGAACCAGAAGCAGATCAATCAGTCCGGCGACGAGTCGAAGAAGCTGTATTGCATCTATGTCGCCATCGGGCAGAAGCGCTCGACCGTGGCGCAGATCGTCAAGGCTTTGGAAGAATCCGGCGCGATGAAGTATTCCATCGTCGTCGCTGCGACCGCTTCCGAACCCGCACCGTTGCAGTTCATCGCTCCCTATACGGGCTGCGCGATGGGCGAATATTTCCGCGACAACGGCATGCACGCGCTCATCGTTTATGACGATCTGTCGAAGCAAGCCGTGGCGTATCGCCAGATGTCGCTCTTGTTGCGCCGCCCGCCGGGCCGCGAAGCGTATCCGGGCGACGTGTTTTACCTGCATTCGCGTCTTTTGGAACGCGCGGCCAAATTGAACGACAAGAACGGCGGCGGGTCGCTGACGGCGTTGCCGATCATCGAAACGCAGGCCGGCGACGTTTCGGCCTACATTCCGACAAACGTGATTTCGATTACGGACGGGCAGATCTTCCTTGAAACGGGTCTGTTCTATAAGGGCGTCCGCCCCGCCATTAACGTCGGCCTGTCGGTCAGCCGCGTCGGCTCGTCGGCGCAGATCAAGGCCATGAAGCAGGTCGCAGGCTCGATCAAGCTCGAACTCGCGCAATTCCGCGAAATGGAAGCGTTCTCGCAATTCGCCTCCGACCTCGACGCGACGACGAGAAAGCTGTTGGATCGCGGCCGTCGTCTGACGGAATTGCTGAAGCAAGCGCAATATTCGCCTCTCGCGGTCGAAGAGCAGGTCTGCGTGATTTATGCGGGCGTTAGGGGCTTCCTCGACAACGTGAAGGTCGAAGACGTCACGCGCTTCGAGCAAGGGCTGTTGCAGGAACTGCGCGGCTCTTCAGGCGCCGCCATTCTGACGGCCATCCGCACGGACAAGCAGATCAAGCCGGAAACGGATGAGAAGCTGAAGACGTTGCTGGGCACGTACGCCAAGATGTTCGTGAAGTAAGATCAATCTTCAGCTTTTTGTCAGTCCGCAAAACGCGCTTTTGCTTTATGCAAATGCGCGTTTATGCGGAATCTGATTTGGTTTCTTTTGGCAATAAAAATAAATCGGATTCCGCATAAATTTTCTTTCGCTATGCGAAGAGAAAATTTTGCGGAATGACGACGGCTGCCCCTCACGCCGCGCCTTTTTCCTGCTTTCTTTTTCTGTGCCAGAGCTATTTGTTGATGAGCTATGCAGATATTTTTCTGTGTTCTTCGATTTCTTCGAGAGTATTCAGATAATTCACAATAGATTGTGCAATTTCAGTTGCCAAGTTCACTGGAACGGCATTTCCGATTTGCTTGTATTGTTGTCCCATAGCTCCGGCAAACTGCCAATCATCCGGAAATGTTTGGATGCGTGCGTATTCGCGCACTGTAAAGGGGCGAGTTTCTGATGGGTGACAACGCTCTGTTTGTGTTTGAGCGGGGGCGCAAGTCAGGGTAAGGCTCGGTTCATCCCAGCTCATGCGTCTTGCCATCCCGGTTTTTCCTCCGCCAAGATAGAAACTTCCCTTCATATATTCTTTTTGAAGTTTTACAGGCAAATCACGCCAATAACCTCCTGGAGGAACCTGTGCAAGAATCGAAGCTTTTTTTGCCGGATATTTTTGCCCGAAGGATTTTGGAACATCGCAATCAAATAAAGAACCCTTTTTGAGAGCATCCTTAACCGTATATATTTTACTGTGAGGTTCGGGAAAATGGAAAAAATCGTGTGGCAAATCTTTCCTGATTCCTATAATTATTAATCGTTCTCGTTTTTGAGGAACACGATAAAAAATCGCTTTTATAAGCTTGGGTTGTATAACGTGGTATCCAAGCTCATTCATAACCGAAAGCATTGAAGATAATGTTCGACCATTATCGTGAGTAAGCAAGCCGCGAACATTTTCAGCGAGAAAAATTGGGGGTCTTATCTCCTTTACGGCTCGTGCATACTCGTAAAAAAGTGTGCCGCGTGCATCGGCAAATCCCATCTGGTTTCCTGCATAGCTGAAAGCTTGGCACGGGAATCCCCCAGTAAGTAGATCAATTCTGTTGTGGTATTTTTTAAAATCAAGATTGCGTACATCATCGTGAATTACATTCCAATTTGGTCTGTTAATTTTCAGTGTCTCGCAAGCCCACTTATCAAAGTCGTTGTGAAGAAGGGTATCAAATCCGGCGTTCTCTAATCCTAAAGCCAAGCCACCGGCACCTGCAAAAAGCTCGATGGCTTTGTATTTGCGAAGGGGGCGGGATGATTTTCGGCGCGGCTTTTCGTCAAACATAAACCCAAGTTGGTCAAACATCTTGAGTTGCTCCTTCTTGTAAACCCTGTAGTTGTTTATGGGGTGTCTCATTGAAGCTAATTTTCCAGACTTATCCCACCTTCTTAGGGTTTCTTTCGAAACCGAAAGCATGTCGGCAACTTCCGCAAGGGAAAGAAGATTGTTTTTCATGGGTTAGTCAACCTTGTTCATGGCTACCAGAACAAACAGTAAACATATTTTTTGTATGGAGGCAATGAAATTTTTTTCCACAAAGCATTTTATTGGGTTGCGTTCCCTTTAAATTTTTTGACTCACGCGTGGTTATTATTACGTCAAGATTTATAGAGAGAAAGAATCAAACCCTTCGTACTTTTCGAAAGACAAAAGGTAGATGCTTTTCATAAGATTTCGGTCGATTTTTTTTAGTTCTTTAACAACCGTATTCGTACCAATACTGAAATCTGTATCATCCACGACGTCCTCGATAATCTGGGGAAGCTTTTCGCATAACTTTTTAAACGCAATAGAGTCACCAGTAGCTATTTTGTAAAACTTATCGATTGAGACGCGGCGAATTTTTGCATTAGACATACGTCGTCCGTCTAAAGTTGTTTTCCAAACAATATCTTGGCTGTTGGTGGCTATCACTTCAACAAGAAGGCATGTTGCCTTCTTATCTTTAAGCAACGTATGTTGCATGCGCATATAGGTTTTTTGTGAAGACGAAGAGTTCATCGTGTTGTGCTTATTCTTCATCTCTACATAAATGTGGCTGTCCTTATTAATTATGTCATATCCTGCAGCGGGAACAGTCCAGCCTCTTCCAATGTGGGTGAAGATATTCTGGTGAAAATAACCGATGGAGTTATTATTTGATTTATCAATTTGTCGTAATATCTCATCTTCAATTACGGCTTCAATGCTTTTCTTATAAATTTTTGAATCGAAAGTAAGTTTAATCGGGTCGACTAAGTTATTATTGAATTTTGCCAAATCAACATCGAACCGATATTCGAGGACAGTCTTTTTTACATGGGTAAAAATGGCTTCATCAGAAATGAATCCTAGATTGTATTTTTTCGTCATCGACAGCCTCGCGGGGTTCGACTCATATAAGAAGCATCTATTAAGTATTATCTCATGCTATATAACCGTGGCAATAGGTGTCACAGGGTAATCAACTATTGGCGAGGATTTATTGATGATTTGCTTCTCGAAAAAAGAAGCGTCGTTAACTCACGCCGCGCCTTTTTCTTTGTGCCTTTTCCGGTGCGTGGGCGTGACGAGCGCCTCGACGTTTTCCGCGTATTGATAGCGCTCCATATCGGCTTCGATGACGGCCGTGTACTCCGACACAATCGGCGGTTCCGGCGGCAGGGGCGGCGGCGGCTCCAGAACGCTTCTTGAATTCAGAACAGCCGCGCGCGCGTTTCCCCAGACTTCATGAATCGTGCGGAAAAAAGAGAACAGCTTGACGGCCGAGCCCGAAAGAACATTAAAGCCCGCAGAGATGCTTTGCGATGCGGAGGAGGGGGCTTCCGCGCCCGACGACGTATAGATGCGCGAAGAAGACAGCTTGCCCGTTCTTTCGACTTCGCCCAGTTTCGGCAGAACTTCGTCGATGCGCTTGATCAGCATTTCCAAGGCGTGCTTTTTGCTGACTTCGACCAGGGCTCCGCCTGTCGTCGGATTGTAGATGGACGCATAATCACTCGATTGCCCGTAAACGGCGGCGATTTGACGCGCCAAATCGGCGCCCAAAAACCCCAAACGTCCGACATAGGCTTGATACAGGGTCGTGCGGATGCGCGGCCATGCGGCAGTGCGCTCTTCGGCTTCGCAGGTGATGCTTTTGGCGCGTCCGAAGCAAACGCCGCGCGCCGCCATAAGCTCGCCGCGCAAGGCCGCCGCCAGAGCCTTTGTCTCATCGCGCCGGTCGTTCATCCTTTGCCGTTCTATGGAACCCGCAATGCTGAGCGCCGTCGCCAGCATCAGAAGGCCGGAAATAAGAATTTGGTAGCGTTCAAGAAAACCAAGCTCAGGGGGCACCCATGCCAGATCGGCCTTTTGGGCTTCTGCCGCTTCTGAAATAATGGTTGCGGCGATTTTTGCTTGGGCTTGAGTTTGCGCAAGGGCGGCGGCTTTCGCCTGAGCCTCGGCGGCGGCTTTGGCTTGCGCGGCCTGTTCGGCGCGCGCCTTTTCCTCTTTCTTGCTTTCGGCTTCGGGCGGGGATTCCTGTTTAGGCGGCGCACCGGGCGCCGCTAAAGGCACTGAAACAGGCGCGTTGACGGCAATCGACCACAGGCCGATTTTGTGGCTTTGAGCGGCTTGTTCGGCCGCGAGATAGGGCGCCGCCAATTCGGTATTGGTCAGCGATCCGCGCGAGGTCACGGCAAGGCCGCGCTTGAGAAGATCGAGCGCGACATCGCTGCCGCTGACGTTCGTGCAGGTTGCGAGCAAGCGTCCGTCCCGATCCCTGTCGCGGATTTTACAGTATATATTTTGTCCCCCGATGATGCCTTCCAACGCGGTGCGCGCTTGAGGACCGAAGCTGGCGGTCAGTTGCGGCGGCACGACGCCGAAAAGGCGCACGTCCGTTTTTCCGATACGCAGTTTTTCTCCGTCGAGAATGATCGCAGACCCCTGAAGCTCCTTCGACGCCGGAATGGTGTCGTGGGATTCCGCGATTGTTTCGCGGGCGACGGGTGTGCGGGGCATCTTGCGCGGAGGAGGAGCCTCCTGCGCCAGAGCCGTTGTCGCCATCAGCGACACGAGGAGAAATAGGAAAAAGCTTCTACCCATACCTTAATTTCCCGATACGACGGAGAGAGTTGGATGCGCCTCGGCGATGCTTTTGGCAACAGCCTGGCAGATAAGATCCATATGCGAAATCTTTTCAATGCGCGCGGAGGCGTCTTTATATTCCGTTTCGTTCATAATGAAAGGGAAAAGGCCGCAGGCATATACTAATCCTGTCAGCATGATGCCTTGCGCCGTCGGAACGTCTCCGCCATGAAGCGTACCCATAAGCCGCGCTTTGACGGCGTTTTGTTCCTGCTCGTTGACTGTAGAGCCTCCCCGGAACCCTAGCATCCAGAAAGAGTTCATGCTTTTATTGCGAATAATGCCCCTCTTTTCGAGACGGCGCAGAGCTTTTTTCCGAAGGGAAGCGCCTTCTTCGGCGATTTGTTTCAGCCAGTAGACGATGGGATGGGGCATCAGGACGGGGGCGAGAGATATCATTTGCATAACAGGATCGAGGATGTCGTCGCCTGTCGGGGTAGGGTCGATGGGGAACAGGTCGCGCATGTCGTTATCGATGCGGTTCCGCAGGGTCAAATCCATAAGAATGGCGCCCGCCGTGGCGTAGTCCAAAGCGTCGCTACCCACTGAATGCAGCTGTCCGGTCTCTTCGTTAAGAGCCAAAAGCAGAAAATTCTCAAGCAACGTCAGGGGGGCTTCATTGACCATAAAGGCAGGCTACCAAAAGCAGATGCGCGGGAAAAGGAGGAAATGAGAGGTGGCTAGAGGACTTTTCCAACCAGAACGCCGACACCTGCCGTGACGGCCATGGCCAATGCTCCCCAGAAGGCGATGCGCAACGTCGGCTTGAGGGGCTTGGCAGCGCCGACTCCTGCGCTGAAGGTGCCGAGAAGCGCCAGGAAGACCAATGAGGAGGCGAAAACAACCGGTACGATATTCTTTTCCGGCGAGAGAAGCAGGGCCAGCAAGGGAAGGGCGGCTCCCAAAGTAAAGGCTGCTGCCGAGGAAAGGGCTGCCTGCACGGGTCTTGGGGTCGTGATTTCGTTGATGCCGAGTTCGTCGCGGGCATGGGCGCCAAGGGCGTCTTTTTTCATGAGCTGGATGGCGACGGTTCTCGCCGTGGAATAGTCGAGCCCGCGACCTACATAAATCTGAGCCAACTCTTCGGTTTCAAAATCCGGATCGTCGATGAGCTCCTGCTTTTCGCGCGCAAGGTCGGCGTTTTCGATGTCGGATTGCGAGCTGACGGAAACGTACTCGCCCGCCGCCATCGAGAGGGCTCCCGCCATTAAGCCCGCAACGCCTGCCGTGATAATTTCGGCGACAGTGCTGGGCGCGGAGGCAACGCCGACGATGAGGCTTGCCGTCGAGATGATTCCGTCATTCGCGCCTAGGACGGCGGCGCGGATCCAATTGCTGCGGCCGACGCAATGTTTTTCGGTGGGATGGAGGGTGCAGCAAGTCATGAAAGGCGAACCAAAAGAGTGAAATGACCTGTAACCATATCAGGATTCGCCCTTTTATCATAACCCTTTGCGCCAAAACCATGCGCGTGTATAAAAAGAGAGTCATTCCGGAAAATTCGCTTTTTTGCTCATCGCAAAAATGCGAATTTATACGGAATCTGATTTGGTTTCTAATAATGAAGAAAGCACATCGGATTCCGCATAAATTTTCTTTCTAAGCGAAGAGAAAATTTTGCGGAATGACGAAGAAGAGAAACTAATGGGATCCCCGCCTTCCGGCTTTGCTAAAGCTGCGCCGGACAGGTCGCGGGGATGATTAGGAAAAGAAGAAAATGGGATGCCCGCCTTCGCGGGCATGACGAGGATTGAGAAACCTTTTATGCTCCTTAAGCTCTACCGTTTTTTGACGATCCTTTGCGAACCGCTTGTTCGCGCGTATCTGCGCGTGCGCATGAGCCGCGGGCGCGAGGATAAAGAGCGTTTCGCCGAGCGCTTCGGGTATGCTTCAAAACCCCGCCCGCGCGGGCGCGTCATCTGGTGCCATGCGGCCAGCGTCGGCGAAGCGTCATCCTTGCTTCTGCTCATCGAAAAAATTCATGGGCAATATCCTAACATGTCCATCGTGTTGACGACGGGAACGGTGACCGCCGCGCGCATGGTCGAAAAACGGTTGCCCGAGTATGCCCTGCATCAATATGCGCCCGTCGATCTCGTGTCTTCCGTCAAAAGGTTTCTCGATACGTGGCAGCCGACGCTTGCGATATGGATTGAATCCGAGTTGTGGCCCAATATGCTTTCGGCTTTGCGGATGCGTTCGATCACGGCAATTTTGCTCAACGCGCGCATGTCGGACAAGTCGTTCCGCAACTGGTATCGGTTCAAAGGTTTTGCGCAGGAATTGTTGTCGACTTTCCGCCTTTGCCTCGCTCAAACCGAGGCCGACAAAAGCCGCTTCATCGCGCTTGGCGCAAGACCCGTCAAATGCGTCGGGAACCTCAAATATGTTTCGATGCCGCCGCCGTTCGACGCGGAAGAACTGGAACGCCTGCGCGCGGAAACGCAAGGTCGTTCCCTTTGGCTGATGGCCTCGACGCACCCGGGCGAAGAGCAGGTGGCGCTTGAAGCAGACCGCGCTTTGGCGACGAAGTTTCCGCGCCTTCTGACCGTCATCGCGCCGCGCCATCCCGACAGGGGCGACGAGATTGAGCGGCTCATCAAATCGTCCGGATTGGCCTCTGCGCGCCGCTCAAAGGGCGAAAGAATAATGGAAAACACGCAAGTGTATCTTGCCGATACGATGGGCGAAATGGGGCTGTTTTACACCTTATGCCCCGTCACCGTTTTGGGAGGCTCTTTTGGGGGAACGGGCGGGCATAATCCGATTGAGCCTGCGCAATTGAAGTCGGCCATCGTTTTTGGGCCCTCAATGACTAATTTTTCCGAAGTCGCGCGGGAATTCATTTCCGACGCCGCGGCAGTGCAGGTTCAAAGCGCGCAGGAAATCGCGGTTACCGTCGGCCGCCTGTGGCAGGACGAGGTGGAACGCGAGCGCATGGCGCGCGCAGCGCAGTTGCTCGCCGACCAAAAACGCTCTATCCTGAGCCGCATCATGATCGAGATTTCCCCCCTGCTTAAGTAATACCTGTTTAAATGAAAACTCCGCGTTTTTGGTATCCAGATTCAGGCGACCGTCTGCCGATGCTTTTAGCATCGTTGCTTGCGCCTTTGTCGTCTGTGTTTAAAGCAGGAACGCGGTTTCGCCGGTTATTTGCCAGCGCCTATCACTCGCGCGTACCCCTCGTTTGCGTCGGCAACGTCGTGGCGGGCGGGGCGGGAAAAACGCCAACTGCGCTGGCGCTCGCCAGAATCCTGAAAAGCCGCGGGCAGAAGCCCGTGTTCGTAACGCGCGGGTATGGCGGCAAAGGTTTTTTGACCTGCGTCGATCCCTCGCGCCATAAGGCGGGAGATGTCGGCGATGAGGCGCTGCTTTTGTCTTCCGTCGCGCCGACATGGGCCGGCAGAGACCGCGTCCGCGCGGTGCGCGACGCCGAAGTGAACGGCTCGGTCGTCATCGTGGACGACGGATTTCAAAACCCCAATCTGGCGCCGAAAACGGCGATCCTCGTCGTCGACGGCGATTCCGGCCTCGGCAACGGGCGCATCATTCCCGCAGGGCCTTTGCGCGAAACCTTTGAAGAGGCGGTGAGCCGCGCCCATGCGATGGTTCTGATCGGCGAGAGCGACAGGCAAAATCTGGCGGCGCGCGTTCGCATTCCCGTTTTCCGCGCGCGGATTGAGCCCAATCTGCCGCTGGGATTTCCGAGGTTCGGGGAATTTGTCGCTTTTGCGGGTCTGGCGCGACCCGAGAAGTTTTTTGCCACGGCGCAGTCTTTGGGGCTGAACATCGTCAGCGCGCGCGAGTATCCCGACCACTATCTTTATACGGCGGCGGATATCGATGCGCTGCGCCTTGAGGCGGAAGAGCGGGGCGCGCGCCTTCTGACGACGGAAAAAGACGCCATGCGCCTGCCGCTTATTTTCCGCGCCGAAGTGGTGATTTTACCCGTTCGCCTTGTCTTCAATGAACCGGGCGCCGAAAAGGCGCTTGCGGATATGATTTTGAGGAAGAGATAAAGTTGTGCCCAAATATAGCTGATTACGTTTTTATCTGCTCTTATTTGATCTGGTGACGCAGAAACAGACAGCAAACTTCTCTAATTTTTTCAATAAAATAAAAGAAAATGGGATCCCCGCCTTCGCGGGGATGACGACTCAATAAATACTTAAACGGCTATATTTATCGTCATTCCGCAAAACTTTCTTTTCGCGAAGCGAAAGAAAGTTTATGCGGAATCCGATTTGTTTTTCTTTAGAGCATTTCCCGATTAGGTAGAATCAAATTTGCAGTACGACTGAACAAGTTCCCCTCCCCCTGAGGGAGGGGCGAGGGGAGGGGTTGATGGCAGATTTCAGAAAAGACCTTGCAAATGAAGGACAATCCGCAACTTTATGACCCCGCCCCTAACCCCTCCCTCAAGGGGAGGGGAATCCCATTGCTCCCGTTGCGCGGGCCAACCTAATCGGAAGGCGCTCTAGACAAGAGAACTAAATCGGATTCCGCATAATTTTTCTTTCGCTGCGCGAAGAGAAAAATTTGCGGAATGACGGTGTTTAGTTGGGTATAGACGATAAAATAACTAAGAAGGCGCTTGCGGATGTGATTTTGGGGAAGAGATAAGGTTGCGCCCAAATATAGCTGATTACGTTTTTATCTGCTCTTATTTGATCTGGTGACGCAGAAACAGACAGCAAACTTCTCTAATTTTTTCAATAAAATAAAAGAAAATGGGATCCCCGCCTTCGCGGGGATGACGACTCAATAAATACTTAAACGGCTATATTTATCGTCATTCCGCAAAACTTTCTTTTCGCGAAGCGAAAGAAAGTTTATGCGGAATCCGATTTGTTTTTCTTTCAACAAAAAAAACCACATCGGATTCCGGATATATTTTCTTTCGTCTGCTTACGCAGCCGAAGAGAAAATATTCCGGAATGACGATGATATCAGGTAATTACCGCGTTTTGATCATGCCGACGGGGTCGATGCTCGCCAAGACTTCCAGCGGTTGCCCGGCGTCGGCGCGCGTGGACGAGCTGTTGCTTAGCGTGTAGCGAGGCCATTGGCCTTGGGACAATTGCGCGATGGCGGTGTCGGGCTGCGACAGGCGCGAACGATACATCCAATAGTGCAGCAAGACCTGTTGAACGTAGGCGCGGGTTTCGCGGGCCGGCAGGCTTTCGACGAACAGAAGCGGATCGGTACGGTCGGTGCCGGCCATCCAACGCGCCAGATTTCCCGGGCCGCCGTTATAGGCGGTAAGCAGGAAAAGGAGGTTGTCGCCGATCATGGGGCGTTCGGATAAAATGCGGACGTACTTTTGACCCATATCGACGTTGGTCGTGGGGTCGAACAGACGCTCGGAGCAAGTGCTCTTAACGCCGCGTTCAAGCTTGTTCTCGTTCGCGATGTGGCGGGCGGTCGAGGGCATAATCTGCATCAGGCCGCAAGCGCCGCGCGAGCTGACTGCCGCCGGATCGAACAGGGATTCATGGCGCATAATCGCGTATATAAGGGCGCGGTCGACAGTATAGCCGCTGGCCGGTTCCCACGGGGGAACGGGATAGAGAGCCGCATCGAGGGGCTTGCCGTTCTTATGCGAGGCCACGCCGCTCAATTGAAGGATAAGGGAGGGCATGCCGGCTTTTTCCGCCAGAGCCAACGCGGGCATCCGCATTTCGCGCGGGGTTTCGGAAAGCAGGCGGCGCAACTGGCTTTCGGCTAAATCGCTGCGTCCGACTTGAGTTAAGGCTAACGCCCGCCAGCCCGAAGGCTGGGACGCCAACATGGAAACGTACTTGTCGTTTAATTCTGGCATTTCCCACGAACGCTCAATCTGGCGTCCCATCAAATGGAAGGCCATAGCGCCATAGAAGCTTTGGGGATATTTGGCCGCTTCGGCCAGAAAACGATAGGACTGGGACTTGTCTCCCGAACGGCTCGTCGCGCGATATGCCCAATAAGCGGCTGCCGACCGATTCCACGTGGAAAGGCTCTTGGCTTCGGTAAGCTCGGCAAAAGAACGGGCGGCCGTGCCGAAATCGCGTTGCTTCCAGGCCGAAAGTCCTTCGATCCATAACCCGAGCGAGGATCCCGATCCTGCGGCTATCTTCGCCAACGACCGCGCGTCTTCGATCTCGCCCTGATAGAAGAAGGTGGCGGCAATGCGGCTGATCAAATCTCCCGCCTGAGCGATTGGCAAGGCACCCTTGTTTAAAGCCGAAGCGAGAATGGATCGCGCTTTCGAAGGATTGTTCCGACGTAAAGCGGCATTGACCGCCGATTTGACGGGGCTTTTGAAACCGGCATTTTCGTTATCGTTAGCTTTACGGAAGTTGGACGGCGAACTGAAGCCGTCGCTGCCTTCCCATTCGTCTACGGACGTGGGCTTCTCGATTTGGGAGGCTGAAAAACCGGCCTGACGCGTGAGTTGTTCGTAAAGAGCTTCGGATTCCGGAAGGAAGGAATACGACGCAAACCATTGTTTTGCCTCATTTAAACTCGGTGTCCGGCGCATGTAGCGATCAAACAGAATGTGTCCGATCAGCCTTTTGTCCATGACCTGAACCATGGCTTTGTCGGCAAAACTCCAATCGGCCTTTTCCTGCGCGGCGAAGGCGGCGCGGTACAGAGCCGCATCTTGCGGCGACAACACGTCGCTTTGCTTGCGGACAAAGGGAGCCTTTGTTTGCGGCGTGACGTGCGGCGGCAAATCGCTCTGAAGCAGCCACACGGGCGCGGCGCCGAGATGGGAACTGGAACTCAGCCCCCACATGACGAGCGCCATCGTCGCCAACTTGGGCAAACGACGCATGGTTTGTTCTTTGAGCGAAACATTGTTCATGGGTGACGCTCTAGGGTCGAAAACAAAAGTTCGCAAGCAAAATCGTCAACAAAACATTAATGATTAATATTTATTTGTTATTTATCAATGGGTTAATTTCGTCTAGGCGTTTTCTGAGTAATAATATGTCGTTCCACGCTTGACGTTTTGCGCTCATTTGACGCAGCAGATAGGCGGGGTGGTAGATCGGAAGACAAGGTATGGGGGTATCAAAAGTTCCATCGGATGGCGGCTTATAGGTCGTCCAGCGGCCCCGAATCCGGGTAATCCCGTCGGTAGTCCGCAAGAGGGTTTTAGCCGCGACGCCGCCGAGTAAAACCAAAATTTTAGGATTTATCAATGCGATATGGCGTTCGACGAACGGAAGGCAGGCTGCAATCTCGGCGTCCGTCGGCGTTCTGTTGCCCGGAGGCCTCCAGAACAGGATGTTGGATATATATATGTCCTTGCGCGCCATTCCGGCTGCCGCGAGCATCTTGTCGAAGAGCTGCCCGCTGACCCCGACGAAGGGTTTTCCCTGCCGGTCTTCGTCCTCGCCCGGGGCTTCGCCGATAAACATGACCGGCGAGGAGGGGTTTCCGTCGGCAAAGACTAAATTCATGGCCGTCGTTCGCAAGGCGCAGCCGTCAAATGTCGAAAGCTCGGCCTTAAGCTCGTCGAGGGTCTTGGCGGAACAGGGGGGGGGGGCCCTGGAAACGGATGCCGGTTGGGCGGGCGTAGGGAAAAGCGCCGTAGGAGCGGAAGCTGTTTTTGTTAAGGGTGCTTTTTCAACCGGAAGGTCTTTGCTTTCAAGGCGCCGCAGTTTATGTCCGGCGTCCCACTTTGCGAGGCTCGGCAGCTCGCCGATCACCTCATCGGCGCCCATGCCGACTTGCCATTCTAGATCGGCCAAAATTTGTTGCGGATTCGTCATGAATTTTGTCTAAGGGACAATGATATGTAATACAAGCGAATTGAGATGAAGAACTTACAAAATTACATCGTCATTCCGGAAAATTCGCTTTTTTGCTTTTGCTTGCAAAAATGCGAATTTATCCGGAATCCGATGTGTTTTCTTTCCGCAAGAAAAACAAATCGGATTCCGCATAAATTTTCTTTCGCTCCGCGAAGAGAAAATTTTGCGGAATGACGGAGTTTTTGGTTATTTCAGCCGATATAAACAATCAAATAAGTAACCAAATAAGTAACCAAATAAGTAACCAAATAAGTAACCAAATAAGTAACCAAATAAGTAACCAAATAAGTAACCAAATAAGTAACCAAATAAGTAACCAAATAAGTAACCAAATAAGTAACCAAATGGGATGCCCGCCGGAGTCTGTCCTCGCGAAGGCGGGGACGGGCATGACGATATTATAGTTAATGCCAGAAATCGGTCGGGCCTGTGACTTTCCGAAGACCTTCAAAGTCGGCGGCGAGGTCTTTCGGCATGCACAGCATGTTGGCGGAGACAAGGTTTTCGAAAATATTATTGCTGTTGCCCGCGAAATTGTCGGGATTGAACAAAAGGGGCAGGTGCCACCACATGTCATAGCCCAGCGAATCGATAAGCCCGATAAGCGCTTCCGATTTTTCCCGGCGGTCGTTTTCGACGTACAGGAAGGGGCGATGCTGCGCGATGAGGCCTTTGGCTCCCGTCAGAACGTCGGATTCCATTCCCTCGACATCGACTTTGAGCAGCTTGAGGCGGGGCAATTTCATGGAATTGAGCGTCGTCAGGGGCACGGGTTCTCCGGCCGTCGTATCATCAAGGTTGATGCCGCCGAAGTTGGCCGCCGCGCTGTAGTCGATGGGGGGAACCAAAAGCGACCCCATTTCGCGGCCTACCGCCGCAAGATAGGTATGGACGTTGAACAGGTTGTTCATGGCGATGTTGGCGCAGAGCATATGGTAAAGAATTCTTTGGGGTTCGAACGCTATCACCAGCCCTTCCGGCCCTACGAGCTGCGCCAAGCGGACGGTATGGCCTCCGATATTGGCGCCGACTTCGATGACAACGTCCTTGGGGCGCAAAATCCGCCGAAAACAGTCCGCTTCGCCTTCGCTGAATTCCCCATAAACGTCGAAGGCTTTTCCGACATATTTATCGTTGGGAAAGTACAGCATCTTGCCATAACGGCAGTCCTTGAGCTTGGTTTGGGGCTGGGTTGTCACGAAGGTCTCCTGTCAGGCGGGGCGTTTTGGCAAATTAACGGGACTTCAAATATATATAATTAATATGTATCCTTATGGCGAGGATGATCTTTCATTTTCAGAAACGGCAGACTATGGTGCGTCGCCTTGGAAAAAAGGGTCGATTTAGGGTCTAGGCTCAGTTAATGGTGAGTTGATAGAGAGGGCTAGCGTAAAAAAACAGCCGTCATTCCGCAAAATTTTCTCTTCGTGGTGCGAAGGAAAATTTATGCGGAATCCGATTTGGTTTCTTGCCGCAAGAGAACCAAATCGGATTCCGGATAAATTCGCATTTTTGCAAGAGGCAAAAAAGCGAATTTTCCGGAATGACCACGTTTAATTGAGTTCTGACCTTTATTCAGGGGTAGAGAAGTTTGTTTAGGTATGCCGATTTAGCTTCCGGCTTCGCTCAAGAGAGCTTCGCCGGACAAGCGGGAATGGGTGATAAAGTTTGGTACGCCGATTTAGCTCAGGGGTAGAGCAGCGGTTTTGTAAACCGAAGGTCGGGGGTTCAATTCCCTCAATCGGCACCAGTTTTTAGTTTGAGTTTAGATTCTCAAACAAACCCGATTTTTTATGGCAGCGCGTACCACGTTCCTTTGCCGCGTCCGTGCTGAGCAAGGTGACCCTGTTTCAACAAGTTTCTGAAGTGTTCTTTCAGCGTGTTTCGGCTTGCGCCCGTGATGCGGATCATGTCGCCCATCGTTACGCGGCCATGTTGCCTTGCAAAATCTACGATTTTGACGGCAAGCTCCGGCAAGGCAGCGATAACGATCTTCTCCCGTTCCATCTTGACCGCAAGATTGCGTTTTTGTTGTTGCAGTGCGCGCAGAAAGAACCCTAGCCATGGCTGCCAGTCTGGCTTTGGTTTGCGGATCGTTTTTTGAGTCTGGCGCAATGCGAGATAGTAATTTTCCTTGTTATTCTCGACAACGCTTTCAAGAGAACTGTAGGGCACATAAGCATATCCGGCTTGTAACAAGAGCAGCGTCGTGAGAATGCGGCTCAGCCTTCCGTTGCCGTCTTGAAAAGGATGGATTTCAAGAAAGGCAACGACAAAGACCGCAATAATCAATAGCGGATGAAGTTGGCCAAGCTCGCGCGCTTCCTTCAGCCAAGAAACAAGCTCCGTCATAAGGCGCGGCGTATCGAATGGGGAGGCCGTGTCGAATATGATGCCGATTTGTTTTCCGCTCTCATCGAAAGCGGCGACTTTGTTGGAAAGTTTTTTATACTCGCCCCGATGCCGATCATCTTTTCCGCTATAGCGCAGAAGATCGCGGTGAAACTGCTTGATATGATTTTCGGTAATAGGGATGTCTTGCCACGATTGAAAAATCGTTTCCATCGTTTCGGCATAACCTGCAACTTCCTGTTCATCTCGCGATGCAAAGGACTTGATATCAAGGCGGGCGAGAAGCTTTTCGATCTCGCGATCGGAAAGCTTGCTGCCTTCGATGCGGGTCGAGGAGCCGATGCTTTCAATGGTTGCCACATGACGCAGCGCTTTCAGCCGTTCCGGAGCCAGCGTGCCAAACGCGCGCCATGCTCCTTTGAACTCATCAACTTCAGCGATGAGCGCCAAAAGCTCGGGCGTGATCTTTATTGTGTTTGTGCTGATCATGTTTTTCTTCAAACCATATATACACCCATATACACCCATAAATCAAACCAAAAATACACCACAAACACCCATATATTTATAACCTATTGATATTTATATATTATAAATAATCAAATTCTCTCTTCTTTCCATGGGCATATGGATACTCTTGTGCCGCCGGTTGGGGGCGCTCCAATATTGAGCGCCACGGCAAGGGAAGGGCGACGTGGTATACGAGGTAGATATTATGGCTAATTAGCTTTTCATTGATGCGTTCCCAAAAAAACAAGCGTTCGTTTGCCTTCAACTTATTAAAAAGCAAATGGGATCCCCGCCTTCGCGGGGATGACGAAAGAAGAAAGAGCCACCTCACCCGCCGCCGCTTCGCGGCGGCACCCGCGTTATCATAACTTGTTTTCTTATGGAAAAGCTGTTTCGCGCCCCCAGCGGCGGAGAGGGAAATTTATATGCCGCGCGGACGCGCGGCGCTGGATTCCCGCTTTCGCGGGAATGACGAGAAAGGGAATGGCCTTTGCGGAGATGACGAGAAAAGGGAATGCCTTCGCGGGGATGACGAAAGAAGAAAGAGCCACCTCACCTGCCGCCGCTTTGCGGCGGCACCCTCTCCCCCAATGGCGGAGAGGGAAATTTATATGCCGCGCGGACGCGCGGCGCTGGATTCCCGCTTTCGCGGGAATGACGAGAAAGGGAATGGCCTTTGCGGAGATGACGAGAAAGGGAATGGCCTTTGCGGAGATGACGAGAAAAGGGAATGCCTTCGCGGGGATGACGAAAGAAGAAAGAGCCACCTCACCCGCCGCCGCTTCGCGGCGGCACCCGCGTTATCATAACTTGTTTTCTTATGGAAAAGCTGTTTCGCGCCCCCAGCGGCGGAGAGGGA